>JAHBNG010000101.1 GCA_019217005.1 Chloroflexi bacterium TSY | reverse complement strand
TTCATAGGAATAGACTGAGTGAAACAAAACATGATGTAATGATAACGGATGAAAACGGTCGTCGAATTAACTACATGACAATAGAACATAGTGTGGATGGCTTTAAGCAACTAGAAAAGTGGCGAGAAACGATGGATATCGGCCATGAAAAATGTCGAATCGGATTAGAGACAGCACATAATCTGATAATTGACTACTTATGGGATGCTGGGTATACAAATCTATATGTCCTCCCACCGAACGTGGTCAAAGCAAGTCGGGCGAGGTACAATCAGAGCGGTGCTCGCACTGATGAAAGTGATGCATATACGATAGCTGAACTGGTCAGAACAGATGTTCACCGATTCTATCCTTGGCATCCAGGGAGTGAATTACTCCAGCAAATGCGCATCGTGGTGAGCATGACCGAGTTTTGGCGCAAAGAAACGGTTGCTGTCTCCAATCGCTTGCGTAGTTGTTTGCTCAGATACCATCCCGCTTTGCTCAATGTCTTTAGTTGGCCATCGCCCATTGCAGCTCATCTGATTCTGGCTTATCCGTCGCCGCAAGCAGCAGAAAAAGCAACCTATGATGAATTTCAGGTCTTTCTCAAGCAACATAAACATAATCAGCCCTCCAAATGGCTCACCTGTTTTGATGCCTTGACCACACAACATCCCCGTTCAGCTCCGGTGTTGCCCAAGCTTGTCAAGTTCAAGCCCAGCAACTTGCCCGACTCTTGCTCCATACCCTCAACTCCAAGCAAGCAACACTCCAACAGTTGAACTCTCTTTTTCTGCAACACGAGGATCACCCCATTTTGCTTCCTGCCGGGCGCAGGAGAGCTCTTGGCTCCCTCTTTGCTGGTCAAATTTGGCGAAGATCGCCGCCGCTTCCCCCCATTCCAGCATGGTCCAGACTTTAGCTGGCACGGCTCCCGTTACCAACCAAAGTGGCAAAGTCCACTTGGTCCACTTTCGCCGCTCTTGTGATAAAGAGTTTCGTTACTTTTCTCAGCAACTGGCTCGTTCTTCGCGCCAGCAATCTCGCTGGGCTTCGGCTTACTTTACACAAGCTCGTCAAAAGGGCCACTCGGTCAGTCGCTCTCATCGGGCTTTAGCCAACCGCTGGCTGGCCATTCTTTGGAAAATGTGGCAAGACCGAACCACCTATGACGAATCTTTCCACATTCGTCAACGAACTATCCGTCGTCGACCACAAGCTTAGTTTTTCTGCTTTCTTTTTTTTCAGCTACGGCAAAAGTCGGGTACAAAAAATGACCATAAGGGGTGAAATCCTAGAGCAGCCCTCTGTTTGCATGAAAAATTTGTACCCCGACTTTTGCTGCTACTGTTTTTTTTCTTGATTGCCTTTGATTTCTCTCTTATGTCTACTTGCTACCAGCTCAATACCCAAGTTTACATAAAGTCGGAATTGTTGATTTTTTCCGACTCTTTTCAACGCGCCTATTTGGTATCTCTCTTACTGACTAAGCGTGTCCGGGAAGGTCTTGCCCACTTTCGCGCAAAGATGCAGGGAAAACATCGAAAACTTGGTTGACAGTGTACTTAGTGCTTATCCGAAAAGTTCTGTAACAATGCATTCTTACCTAGGAAGCTGGTCGGCACTCACAACCACTTTTCGAATAGGTTCTTACCTGCTACTTTAGTGATATACCACAAATTGTGTAACAGCTTGGTTATCAATAAGTTTATTCTACACCGTGCTGGGGTTCTCACATCATACCATCAAAATCAGGGATATCACTAAAATTCTCACAAAAGAAGCGTCAATTCGCATGTTAAAGTCTTTCGTCCTTCTCTATATCGTCATACTCACCTCTACCCTGCTCTTGGCGTGCCAGTTTCGACCACTGCTAGTTCGGCCAATTGAAACTGAATCTGCTTTGCCAGCCGCATCGCCAATGTCAGCCGCATCACCGGAATCAAATCTCCCTATTTTTCGAGATGTCAGCAGGCAAGCTGGCGTAACGGCCACTCATCGCGCCACCTGGAATGAATACAGCCAGACGAAACCTTTTACCGATGGATATATGGCCATCGGTCAGGCTTGGGGAGATTACGACAATGATGGGTGGCTCGATCTCTATATGACCGGTAATTTAGACGCCAACACACTCCTGCACAACAACGGTGATGGGACATTTAGCCCGTCCGATTTTGCCGAGAGCGTTCGCTTGCCGGAGCTGATGACGGGTGGCGCGATCTGGGCCGATTATGACAACGATGGGTGGCGCGATCTGTTTGTGTTGGCCTACGGTGCAAATCAACTATTTCACAATGAACAAGGGAACGGTTTCCGCAACGTCACCATTGAGAGCGGAATTGGCGATACGGGCAAAGGGACATCTGCTGCTTGGGCTGACTATGATAATGACGGTTGGTTGGATCTCTACGTGACCAACTGGTCCTGCTTTCCCAAATGCGATCCGGTCGACCATACGTTGGCTCAGGACCGGCTCTATCACAATCGAGGTGACGGCACGTTCGAGGATGTCTCATCAGCTTTGAACGTTGACAAGCTGTTGGGTGCAGGCTTTGCTGTCAGCTTTGTTGATGTAGAGAATGATGGCGATCTGGACCTCTACGTAGTCAATGATATGTTGCAAAACCCGATTGGCAATGTGCTGTGGCGCAACGATGGCAGAGGTTGTGGTCACTGGTGCTGGACCGATATTTCGGAGCCAAGCGGTGCCAATCTGGTGATGAATGGTATGGGTATTGCTGTCGGCGATTATGATAATGATTTGGACCTTGACCTCTATCTGTCGAATATGGTGCGACCGATGGCGCTGCTGCGTAACTCAGGCAATGGTACATTTGGCGATGAAGCGCTTCGGGCACGGGTCGGTGTGGGGCCTGGTGACTTGGTGGGATGGGGCACAGATTTCTTTGACTACGACAACGACGGCTGGCTGGATCTGTTTTTGACGACCACTGAATTTCAATTATACGAAGGCAGTATGCATCTGAGCGCACCCAACTACCTGTTTCGGAACTTGAAGAATGGTCGGTTCGACAATGTAAGCCGCAGCGCGTTGGTCTCCGAGTCACTGCCCAGTATGGGAATCGCAACTGCCGACTACGACAAAGATGGCTGGGTCGATTTTATACTAGGCAACTGGAACCAGAGTTATCTGCTTTACCGCAATCTAGGGGCTACGCAAACAGACAATCATTGGCTGACCATCCGCCTTGTGGGTGATGGGCCCGTCAACCGTGATGCAATTGGCACCAAAGTTTACCTGACCACTTCTGATGGTTTGGTACAAATGCGAGATGTACGATGCGGTTCCAGTCTTGGGGCGGGAAATGATACTGCGCTCCATTTCGGTTTGGGGGCGGCCACAATGGCAGACCTCCACATTATTTGGCCCAATGGAAAAGAGCAAGTTGTTAGTGAAGCGGTTGCAGATCAGATGGTGCACGTGAAATATGATCGTTGAGCTATTCCTGTGGACATCACATGATCGGTCTAAACCTGCTCAATCGCTGGCTCATCTAACCGAACTCTTCGCCCTTCACGGCTAGATATATAGCAGGCAAGTACCATGCGTAGCGCGATTTGCCCCTCTTCAGCGGTGGCAATGGGGAGACGACGACCGTGGAAGAAATCGGCCAGTGGTTGCGAGAGATTGGCAATGCGGTCGCCGTGACTGGATGGGCTGGAAATGTCGCTGACGGCCCAATCCTGGTTCTCTTCCGTATACCATTTCAGTCCTGGCACATCTGGAGGGCGAGGCACATTGCAGCTCGGGACATCGCCATAGTTCTGAACGATGGAACCGTTCATGCCGATGACCTCGGTCGTGTTTTCGGCAGCTAGACAAGCAAATGAGCAGGATACCTCGGCCAAGATGCCATGGGGGTAGCGAAAAAGTGCCACGCCATGCGCATTGGGAACTTGGGGGTCTGATAGGGATGACATCTCGGCCATCACGCTTTCGGGTTCGCCCAGAAGCCAATAGATGAAGTCGATGGGGTGCGCAGCGTCATCGGCCCAGATGTCCCGATTCAGGGCGGCATCGAAGTGCCACATATTTGCCACATCCCAGCGTTGCGCTGGCAGGCCATGTCGACGACGAACCATGAAGATCTGGCCGAGAGTGCCATTGTCGAGCAACTCCTTGATTTGTGCGTTTTGCGGATCGACACGCATTTGCCAGGCCATCGTGAAAGGGACCTCGTACTGATTGACGGCATTTACAATGCGATTGGCTTCATTCATGGTAATGGCCATCGGTTTTTGCAGCGCAATCGTTTTGCCAGCAGCCGCAGCCTTCTCAACAAGGTCAGCGTGCATGGAGGTCTCGGCACCGATCATCACCGCTTGCAGTTCTGGATGGGCTAGACATTCATCCAAGGAATCAAAGGCTTGGATCTCAAAAGCATCAGTATTCTTGGTCAATCGCTCTTGATCGTGATCCCAACCAGCAACCGGGTCAATGCCAAATGCTGAGTCCTGCGTCCATTTCTGGCAGTACGAACCAACGTGTCCGTGGGCAAACCCCAGGATGCCTACTTTAATCGTCATCGGAAACCTCTATAAAAGTCATGAAGGGCTGAATGATAAGGAAACAAAGATTTAAGAAATCAATGTACTCGGATTTCACAGATTCACTCAGATAAATCCCTTCGAGGACTCAGGGCGGGCTCTGAAAATCTGAGTATCTCTAAAGTGCATTGTACATGACAGATCGAGAATTAAGCAATCTCGATTCCCGGAAGACGGTATCACTCACCAGTCAATATTCCTTGGGCAAAGGAGCGCCACGCGAGCAACGGAATATCTCTGGGTGCAACAGCCCCATCGCGCATTGAACTCCACGCTGCCGTCAAAACCCCGCCATATAAATGAAGAATCCATGCGTTTGGTACTTCTTTTTCGATCAATCCCTCCTCGCGCAGTGACTCAATAATCTCTGTCATTTTGTTCTCCAGTTCTTGAAAGAGTGGGCCAAACGCTTCGTGCTCGATTACTTCCGATGCATGTGTAAGGAAGTGAAAGCGCTCACCCATTTGTGATGCATGCATGACGATCTCTTTCAACTGCTCGCGTGGATGGTCGTGATGCGTAACGGCCTCGTCGATAATAGAAATACCCAAGCGAATCATCTCAAGCCCCGCTACCTGGATCAGCACATCTCGATTATTGAAATAACGATGCAGCGTCATGCGCGTGACGCCGGCAACTTCGGCAATCTTGTCGAGCGGCGCGGAAAAATCTTGCGCCAAAACGTCAAATGCCGCGTTCAAGATTTTCTGTTGAGTCTTATTCATTCGTGTCTTTCCACTTTAGTCTCTGTTGACATTTAGCGTGCGCCCTCAGTGCGTTCTCTTCATTTCCTCCGTGGTAAAATGGCTCCTCTATGTCAGCCACATAAGATCCGATTGAACTGGGCTCGCAACTACCTTTTGGATTGATTCCCGGGACAATGTTACGTTTCTGTATCATTATTGACATTTATCAAACATCATGATATACTACACTTATGTTACATAACAGTAACATTTTTGTCAAAAGGAGAACAGACTATGCAACAGATGACAAACGAAAACTGTGATCTCGTGATCGTGGGTGGTGGACCGGCTGGAATGAGTGCGGCTTTGGTTGCTGGACGGGCGCTGCTCAATACCCTTGTTGTCAATGCTGAAAGTCCGCGAAATATGGTGACCACCGCCTCGCACGGATTTTTGACGCGTGATGGCGTTCATCCGTTAGAGCTAATGGAGATCGCCAAGCAGCAGTTAGAAAAGTACGACACGGTTACTTACATGAAAGGTTTCGTGACCGACGTTGAAAAACTCGAAAAGGGGTTCCAAGTTACGACGGGTGACGGGAAGACCTTTACAACAGATAATATTATTTTTGCGACGGGATATAAAGAGGACGTTGGGAAAAGCAACCTTCCTGGAATCGAGAAGGTTTATGGGAAAAGCGTCTATCCTTGTCCGTTTTGTGATGGGTGGGAACATCGCGGACAGAAATTGGCGCTCTTTGACGATACGGAGATAGCGCTGGAATTCGCCAAAATCATTGCCAACTGGTCAAATGATCTCATTATTTTCACAAACGGCAAACAGGCAATTTCAGCGGAGAACAAGCGCTTATTGCAGAATGGAGGTATCTCCGTCGTAGAAGAGCCGATTGCGGAGCTAATGGCTGACGATCAAGGGGGATTACAGTTTGTATTATTGGAGAACGGAGCGAAAGTGGCGCGCGAAGCTGGTTTCCTGATGAATACATATCAAGAGCCCTCTACGTATCTACCGGAAAAACTGGGTGTGCTAAAAACAGCATCTGTCTGGGGAATGGAAATGTTGGATGCGGATGAATCGGGTAAAACAAGTATTGAGGGTCTTTACATAGTCGGTGATGCCAAAACAGGCTTTAGTGGTATCGTGGCAGCAGCCAATGATGGAGCCAGTTGCGTGGAAGCGATCGTTCATGACAGGGTTGCAGCGTATTGGTTATCGTTATGATCGGTTCAGAATGAAAACGAGTTTCATTGGGATTGGAGACTCAGTAGATCCAAATTTGGCGTTTTTGGCTATTTTCAGTCGAGATTGCAGGGATTTTGGAGTCATTTATTCAGATTTCGGTTACAGAAAACAACCTATTTCATATCTGAAAATCGCCCAAATCTAACGCAAAAACTAGATATCGACCGGCAAATTTGTATTTATGTCAACTGTTTAGCCAGAATTCTCTCTCAAAACCTGAAATTTGGATCTACTGAGTCTAGAGATTTTCCACGCTGGCAGCCAATCTCCAATCTCTAATCTCAAAACTCCCGTTTTCAAATGGATAGCTTCAAATCCCCATTCGCTTCAAAACATATCGTGTCGCTGGCCCTATTCGAATCCCAGCCGGAGGTGTATGAAATACAGTTCTGATGGTTTTGATGATATCCGGTGCAGTAGAGACCAGGTCCTGAAGGAGGCCGGCTATCACTTCATCGTCTGCGTCATCACCTCTGGCCACTTCGGCCCGCAAAGCCATCGCTTTCTGCGTGGCGACATCTTTCTGAGATGATGGAAGATCTTGAAGTGTAGCAATCAGTGGCTCAAACATCGGCTCCAGTGCAGTCTGACTACTGACACTAGCTATATTTATACTGGCTTGTTGACTTTGTCCAACGAAAATATCTGTACCCGAGATACTACCAACCTGATATTGATCGCCACGTATCTTGTCAACACCAATCTGAGTACTCAGAGCTTCGGTCTGTGTAACATTGCTACCAGAAATATTCTTGGCCATCACGTTGCTATCTGCTTCTAACGTGTCAGGTTCCATCTCATTCTCATCAGATAATTGAGAGCGTAATTCATCAATACGCACTGTCAGTGCACTAATTTTCTCTTCAATATAATCAGGTGTAGGGGATCCAAGCGTTGCTTTTCGCGTTTCCCATTCGGCTAATTCCTCTCTATGATTAGCGATGAGTTTTCGCAAGGCCTGATCTTTCTTTGTGCTCATATTTCCTCCCGCTATAAATTCGATACGGACGCAATTCAAAGTGACTATTCTATCACGATTGTAAATTCTGTTTGAACACGATTCCCCGGTAGATGGACTACGATGCTGTGAACTTATCGATCTCCGCCTGGACTGCCTTTTGCTGCTCATCGTCTTTAAAATCTATATACAATTTCTTTGCTCTGTTGTAGTTCTCGATAGCCAACTGAGTATTTCCTCTATCCCTATATAAATCACCGATTTGGCGCAGTGCACGAGCTTTTCCTTGAGCATCGTTAAGTTCACTGTATGATTCGAGATTCTCTTTGCACCGGCGTAGATGTGACGATGATGCCTGAAATCGTGCCGCTAGATTTTCTATTCTGCTTTGATCTGCGTGTAGCAATTGATTTGACTCTGATCTCTGCCATAATTTGCGGAACTCTATACGCGCTTCATCGAGCGCCTGCATCTTATATAGAAGATCTACAAGATTATAACTTATGGCAAAGTGATCCTGGTTGATGCTCAGTGCTCTTTTATAATGTTCAACGGCCCCATTGTAGTCTCCACGTCTCTCAGAAATTTGCCCTAGTAAATTGAATGATTGGTACAGTTCCTGATTCAATCTAACAGCCGTATTCAGATCCTGTTCCGCTTCATCTATATATTTTACGCCAAGACCGAAATAAGCGCCACCACGATTGGCGTACGCCTCAGCAACTAAAGACTTGATAACCATATCATCCAGCTCAATCAGTTCGTCGGTCGAATATTGATTACGCGTAATAGCATGGGAAAACTTTTCAACAGCCCCAGTATATTTATTCGTGGTTACCAATACCAAACCCCATAGATGCCATAGTCCATACGCGTCATACCCCAGCAACTTAGCATTTTCCAAATCGAGAAGCGCGGAACGATGATCACCCCTGGCGTTATGAGCGCCAGCACGGTTGTAATATGCGATCGCCATTTGGTGGTCTAGCTCAAGGGCAGTGTCCAGATCTGCGACGGCTCTATCATATCGCTTCATTTGCAGATAAATTGTGCCGCGATGATTATAGATCTCTGCATCATGGGGTTTTAGCTCGATGGCCTTGGTAATATCCCAAATGGCTTGTTCGAATTTCTCCTGATCCAGATAGACGTGACTTCTCCCAAAATAAGCATCAGCAAAGTTTTCATCTAGCCGAATCGACCTTGTAAAAATAATCTCTGCCTTCGAGAGCCTTTGTAGCTTATAATAGATAATGCCAAGTTTCGTACAATATTCAGGATCGTTAAAGCGACTGCGAGGTTGCTGTAGAAGCCGTCGAAGTTCGTTGAGCAATTCCTTTTGGTGGGCAGGATTGATCAGCCGCGATACCCAAGTACGATCAATGACGCCTACACGAATCAAGCGTTGGAGGGATGATTCTGCACGTTGGCTACCGACCCGAGCCGCTCCCTCATAGTAGAGCGAAATGTGGGTAAAGTTTGGGTAATTCGAATGATCACTGAGGCGGAGCAATTCGTCTGCATCAGCCAGCCCAAGCACAGTGGCCAATTTGGCCCTTTGCAACGGATCATCCGGTTGTTCGACCGTATTCTGCGGAGCTTCATTTCTACCCTCAGCAATTTCATTTAGTATGCGATTGCGCTCCGACTGAATCCCCATTTTCTCGAGTGTTTCAAGATATTCATGAAACGTCGTAATCTTTGCTTCTCGGAAGCGGCTGATCTTGTCGCCTACTTTAACGTATAAGATTGCCTGATCAATCCAGTTTGCAACTTGCTGCGTATCAAATTGAGTCGTCAATAGCAACTTGAGCATATCGGCAGTCGCTAAATTTTGCGCATCGTCGATTCCCATAACGGACAGCCGATTTTCATGCCATGTGCTGATGCCCAAGATATTTCGAAGCGACAACTCGTCTGCTTGGCGTGTAGGCGGATTCAGAATCCTGTTTGCCTGCATGACCAACCATCTTAAACCAGTGCTTGGAAAAACACCCACGGCGAATGCAACGATCACGATCCACCCGGCGATTGGCGCATCTGCGTTTGAAAGCACGAGTGTCGCATCATCAGGCAATGGCACTTCAACCAGGCCAGATGTTTCAATATCGGGATCGAGTGCGACGTTGATCTGACCGTCCACCGAGGGTGGGTTTGCTGAAAAGAAGACGGTCGCGAGAATAAATACAATGGGCAATGCAATCAAGAAACGAACAAGAATTGAACTATAAACTTGAGGCTGCAAGTCAAATGTATTATATCGCCTCACCAATTCCTGAACCGAAAACACATACACGCCAAGAAATCCGTAGATCACCACAAGCGCCACTTCTTTGGTGGGTGAGGGTAGGTCAGGTTGTTGAAAATAGAGGAGATACACAAAGAAACTAACTGCAACAATCAACAAAATATAAGCAGCGAACTGTTGCCACCCATATGCCGTCGCGTATAGTTTGTTCACGGTCTCTTCTAATCTTTGCTCACTGACCAGACCGAACAGCTCAAACTCTTCGCGCAGACGCTCCCGTTTTGTTTCAGCCCCAAAGCTCGCATAAGCAAGATAAGCCAGTGGGTAGATACCAACAATTGCTACAAAAATTGATATCCGGATCCACCACTTCGGCTGCCCCCGGGCAGATTGAAGAGTTTCGTTCGCAAATCCTAGAATTTGACTTCCGAATCGCCAGGTGACATAGATGATGACGCCAATGAGGAGGAGAGCAATAGTCCCCCATAGCCATCTGGGGATTTTCCCTTTTGGTTTCGCAAGCTCTAATGCTATCAAATCCGCATTCAGCTGAGTGATGCTGTCAAAAAAAGTCTCCTTTTCATTCCTGATCGTTTCAACTTGCTGACCTACGACTTGATCGCCAGTGTGATTCGTTGAGCCTCCTTGAGATTCTGTATCATTCGTCAAGATTTTCCTCCATCACGCCTTAGAGCGTGTTTTAAAAGTGCCACAGCGTGGGATTCTTCGTCCCAAAGCCTCCTCAGAATGACTTTTCAGACAGCTTCTTAAGAATGAGAAGACACCTTGATCCCCACCAAATTTAGCTCGTCTGCAAAATGACAACTGGCATAGTGTTTGGATTCAACCAATTGTAGCGTCGGCTCCTGATCAGCGCAAACATCCTGGGCGTATTGACAGCGTTCCCGAAAGACGCATCCAGATGGCAAATTGGCGAGATCTGGTGGTTCGCCGGGTGTCACGGTGCGCTGCCCTCGGGCACCTTGGGCGGTACGGGGAACCGCCGCCAAAAGTAGCTCGGAATAGGGGTGTTTCGGGTTCGCAAGGAGTTTGTCCTTGGGTCCGATTTCGACGAGTTTTCCTGCGTACATTACAGCAATTCGATCACTGATGTAGCGAATCACGCTCATATCATGGGAGACAAATATATAGGTGAGCTTGTATTCAGCCTGGAGCTGTTGTAGCAGATTCAGAATCTGAGCCTGAATCGAGACATCCAGGGCCGAGACTGGTTCATCGGCGACGACGAGCTTGGGGTTGACAACCAGCGCCCGCGCAATTCCGATGCGCTGACGTTGACCGCCGCTGAAGCTGTGTGGAAAGCGACGCAGGTGTTCCACGCGCAGTCCCACCTGAACAATTGCCTGTTTGACCCGTTCTTCCAATTCCCGGCCTTTGGCTACATTGTTGACGAGCAAGGGTTCACCCACAGTCTCCAAAATGTTCATGCGCGGGTTGAGAGAAGAGAAGGGATCCTGGAAGATGATTTGTGCGCGACGGCGGAAGAGCTTCATCTCATTGCTGGTCAGTTCCGTCACTTCTAGCGACGTCTCTTCCAAGTTGAGCCGAATTTTGCCATCAGTCGGCTCGTACAAGCGTAGCAGACAGCGGCCCAAAGTGGTTTTACCACAGCCGCTCTCCCCCACAACACCCAACGTTTCGCCCGAAGCGACAGTCAAACTGACATCGTCCACTGCTTTGACATGCCCAATCGTGCGCCGCAGAAATCCCTGCTGCACCGGAAAATATTTTTTCAACCCTTTAACATCCAGAAGGGGTTGTTGTGCATCAGCCAATTTTGATTCTCCAAACTTTTCGAGTGTGCACCACAAAGTGTGTAAGTGAACACCGCTCAGTCAGAGAATCGGTTGCATTTAGACACTTTGGGACACACTCCCAACTTTCCTATTAATTGACAACGACACCTTGATCTTCAACGCCGACAGCTGCACCGATCTGCTCATCTGCATATAGAAAACAGCGCACACGATGCCCCGTCGTTACCTCCACTTCTGGCGGTCTGCTCTGATCGCAGACATTGTTGATCCGTTCGGGGCAGCGGGAATAGAAGGGGCAGCCACGATGTTGGGTAAAGGGGCTAGGCACCGAGCCAGTGATAGGGGTCAATTCCTCAAGAGGTCCATCGATCTTGGGAATTGACCGCCACAATGCCCGAGTGTAGGGATGCATGGGATTGTCAAAAATATCGTCAGCGCTGGCAAACTCCATCACCATGCCCATATACATTACCATCACTTCATCAGCCAGACCGCCGACTACCGCTAAATCGTGGCTGATGTACATGATCGCCATGCCAAACTCCGCCTGCAGCTCCTCCAGCAACTTGAGAATCTGGGATTCGATGGTTACGTCCAGAGCGGTGGTTGGTTCGTCGGCGATGAGCAAGCGCGGGTTGCAAGAGAGAGCCATTGCGATCATGGCCCGCTGCCGCATGCCACCGCTGAACTGATGAGGATATGCATCCACGTTGCGTTCTGCTCTGGGAATACCCACCATGCGCAATAGCTCGATCGCTCTTTGTCTCGCTTCTTGCTTGTCAATATCGGGGATATGAAGCAGAATTGCTTCCATTATTTGAAATCCGATGCTGTGCAAGGGACTAAAAGAGGTCATGGGTTCCTGAAAGATCATGCTGATCTCTCCCCCTCGGATCGCTCGAAATTCTGGGCCAGTACGTGGGAGTTGCACCAGATCGGTGATCTCAATCTGCCCCGTTTCTTGATTTGCCAGGTGCAAAAGAATTTCGCCATCTACAATCTTGGCTGGCGGTGAAGGAACAATACCCAACAGAGATTGAGCTGTGACTGACTTGCCCGAACCGCTCTCGCCAATCACGCCGAGGGTTTTGCCTGGCTTGATCACGAGATTGACTCCGTCCACCGCTCGAACAATTCCTTCAAAAAGATGGAAATGGACCTGTAAGTTTTTAACTTCGACGAGTATATTGTTCTCAGTTTGCATAGGAGATTTCTAGGCATATAGATCCACAGATAGACAGGATTGATAGGATTTTCGGTTCAATGGGAATCCATGAGGTGACAGTCCTGATGATCACTTGGTAGCCATTGAAGCGGCTCCGTCACTTCCGAGAATTGACCGACGACTTGCCATCTTCTTTTGTCAACCACCTGAGATCCTATTGAGCCGGATTTTCTCATTCTCTAATCTTGTTCATCCTGTTCATCTGTGGATCATTTCTTGATAAACACAGATCAACCACTAGGACTGTGCATATGGATCGGCTGCATCTCGTAAACCGTCGCCAGCGAAATTGAAGAGCAACACCGTCGCAATCACGAAGAGGGCGGGTATGAGTTGCCAAGGCTGTTGGGCAATGGCAACGAGATCCTGGGCGTCCTGAAGTAGCGTGCCCCAACTCACCGCCGGTGGCTGAATGCCCAGGCCAATAAAGCTGAGAGCAATTTCGGCCAAGATCATCCCTGGCACCGACAACGTAAGCGAAACGATCAGATGGCTCGTAAAACCGGGCAGCAGATGCTTGAAGATAATGCGTCGCTCGCTCGCACCCGCAGCTTTGGCCGCCAGGGCATAGTCTTCCTCGCGCAGGGCCAGCAGTTTGCCTCGCACGACGCGGGCCAATCCAGTCCAGCCAATCACTGATAAGATGATGGTGATGGCGAAGTAAGTTTGAAGGACAGGCCAATCGCGCGGCAGAGCCGCAGACAGGGCCATCCACAGAGGAAGCTGAGGAATGGAGATCAGAAAGTCGATGAGGCGTTGAATGGCTTCATCGACAATCCCGCCGAAATAACCAGAAATGCCACCCAGAACAACGCCCAGAATGAAGCTGAGGAATACACCAATGAGTCCAATCGAGAGGGAAATGCGTGCCCCAACCAAGGTGCGAGAAAAAATATCTCGCCCCAGACGATCTGCTCCGAAGAGCAGAAGCGGAGGAGCTTCTTCAGAACGTGTACCAAAAAAATGGATATTCGTCTCGAACAACCCCAGGAGTTTGTACGTTTCTCCCGGCACAAAGAATTCAATGGGATACATCACATCTGTCACTTCAGCAAACTCATACTTAAAGGTCTCTTGATCGAGGGTCCGTTCAAAACCATAATAAAAAGGACCTTGAAAACCGTCTTCGCTAAACAGGTGAACCCGCACTGGCGGCGCTTGCTGATATTGATCAAAACGACGACTGGCTGTATAAGGGCTAAAAAAACCGGGAAAAATAGCCAGAATATACAAGACAATCAGCAAACCAACAGAGACCATTGCCAGACGATGACGCCGGAATCGATGCCAAATCAATGTCCATTGGCTGGCGTAGTAAAAACTCTCGTCCGCAATTTCGCCACCGACCAGAACAGTCTCTTCATCTAGCTCTGGATTCACCCGATCCGCTTGTATTTCCAGAGTGTCGTCTAACTTCATTTGCTGGTTCCCTCGAAACGAATGCGCGGATCCATCCACGCCAATAGAATGTCAGAGAGCAAGGTACCGACTACAGTTAATGTACTGAGGATCATAACGATGCTGCCAGCCAGGAACATATCTTGGGCCAGAACTGCCCGCAGCAAAAGAGGACCGGTTGTCTGCAACCCCAAAATCAGCGAAACCAAGACCTCTCCCGAAAAGAGGGCGGGCAAAATCCAACCGATGGTGCTCAAGACGGGGTTCATGGCCATGCGCACCGGATATCTGAACAGCAGGCGCATTTCCGAAACGCCTTTGGAACGGGCCGTCACCACATACTGTTTCTGTAGCTCATCTAACAAGTTGCCCCGCATGACGCGAATCGTGGCCCCAGTGCCAGAAAGTCCGATGATCAACACTGGTAAGATCAGATGTTGCAGCATGCTCTTGAATTTGGCCCAACTCATGGGTTCATCGACATAATCAATATCGTAGAGACCCAGAGGGGAGAAATCAAAGAAGCGAAAGAGCATCCAAGCCAAGACCATCGCCAATAAAAAGCCTGGCGTAGCCAGACCGATAAATCCGATGAAGGTGAAGAGATAGTCCAACACAGAATATTGATTGGTGGCGGAATAGATACCGATGGGAATGGCAATGACCCAGGAGATGATCAACGCAAGAATCGAAATCCAAAGCGTCAATGGCAATCGTTCCCCGATCAATTCATTGACCGTTCGGTTCCATTGAAAGGACCAGCCAAAGTTGAAGTCAACCAGGATGCCCTCCATCCAACGCAAATAGCGCATGTAGGCTGGCTGATCGAATCCATACATGGCTATCAGCCGTTCTGCTTCTTCCTCATTCAATTCCACCCCTGACGCACGCAAACTTTCGATCTGATAGGTAACCCAGTCGCCCGGTGGCAATTCGATAATCGCAAAGGAGACGACGGAAATCAGAAAGAGGATGGGCACCAACATAATGGTGCGACGCGCGATAAAAGCTACCATCCAAAGATCTCCTGGTCAGAGAAAAGGGCGTGTTGCGTGTTGCGTGTTGCATAGTACCAGTTTAGAAGCTGGTTGCGTTGCGAGTATCTATTTGTCAAGTCAGATCCTTAATTTTAGGAGTTGGACAGAGCCAACCTTCCAGGAAGGCATCAGTAATTGCCTTGAATACTCTGCGACTTATAGCGCCTTCCAGGAAAGTCTCGCCATTATTCTGATACCACGATACGTATAAAATATCGTCTGCTAGTCCTGGGCTAGTAGCAGACGATATGAATCAGGACGCAGCGAAAATTGCTATTCCGTGTAGAAGAACTGTTCGCCGCTATTGTTGGCACCGATCGCCTGGCCGCCACTCGGAACGTTGCCCAGCTTGGCGTTGGTGACCAATGCGTAGCGTACCTTCTCTGCGATGTTGAAGACGTAGATGTTGTCGTGGTGGATCTGGAAAATTTCAGCGTAGAGATCCTTATCTTCATCCGTGCCTGGTACTGCCTTGATCCGGCCTTCCTGCAATTCATAAAGCCGCTGGACTTCTGCAGGAGGTTCCTCGCCGTCAGCGCCACTCGATGTGTACCAGATATTCCACTGGCGTCCCCAGCGGTTTGTTGGTAGATAGTCTGTCCAGGTACCATTCGCCCACATAGGTTGGACCGACCAGATAACGCTGGCCTGTAGCTCATTGGCATTGGCGCGCTCACCCAAAAGCGTCGAGTCGATCACGTTGAGCGTCGCGTTGATGCCGACCTCTTTGAAATGCTCAACCAGAAGCTCGGCAACTGGAATGATATCCGGCGCATGGTCGGCTGTTTCGATGGGAAGCGTAAAGGTGTTGCCATCCGGTCCAATCCGGAAGCCATCATCGTCTCGTTCATCCATCCCCATCTCATCCAGCAGCCGATTGGCTTCATCCAGATCAAAGTCGCCCGGCACCAATTCAGGGAATGATGCCAGACCGAAGTAGATGCTGTCGATGATCTCTTGGCGGTTGATGGCCATATTCAACGCTTGTCGGAAACGTAAGTCACCGGTTACCTCTCGCCAAACGGGGTCGTCATATGTGTAATTCAGGAAGAGAGCAGTGGGATCTACATGGTTGTCCAAGAGGGCGACATTAAAGCCACTTTTCTCCTCGTTTTCCTTGTAAAGGGGTAGTTTGATCAAGGCCGTGTCTTCTCGCAGAAGGTCTACGTCACCGGTCAATACATTGAGATTGACCATATCCGAGTCCTCAACCAGGACGGAGAGCACCTCGTCAATATAGGGGAGCTGTCTGCCTTCCGTGTCAACTTTGAAGTAGTAGGGATTGCGCTCAAATTTCATCACGCCAGGCTGATCCGTTTCTGCCCGAATCCACGGATAAAGAGCAGGGAATCCGATGCACTGAGGTCGAGTCAGATTCCAATTGCGGCAATTTTTGGCCGTAAAGACTCGCCACCATTCGTCAGTCAGGTTTTGCTCTTCCAGATGGGGCTTGAGTTCTTCCAGAGTGGTATAATCGATATGAAACTGCTTGAGGTGATGGGCCGGTTGTAAGACGTCGGTGTAGCCCTGCCAGCCTTTGATGGTCAGCTCCCGCAGCAGACCGCCATAAGGTTCGGTAAAACTCATGCGGAAGGTGAAGTCATCAATGATCTCGACATCAACAATGTCGCCACTGGGGCTGCCGCCGGAACGGAATTTGGCCGGGAAGTTGGGTGTGATTTGCTCATTGGCATAGACATCTTCAAACATGAAGCGCACATCTTCCGTGGTGACAGGCATTCCGTCGGACCACTTCAGCCCTTCCCGCAGATGAAAGGTGAAAACCGTATTGTCCTCGTTGACCTCCAAATCCTTGAAAACGTTGGGCCGGATCCCATCCACGCTAATTCCTGGGGCCATCAGCACGTGCTCATTCAGCATGATGAAGATATCCGGATTCCAACCTGCACCAGGGTGAGCCATCCGTAGCGTGCCACCATAGCGACCTGGCTGCCAGTCGGGCAAGTTTTCATCAGAGACAATCACGCCTGGACCGACCACAAAAGGTTCTTTGGGTAGACGTTCTTCTAATGCTGGCAGTTCACCAGCAGCGACTCTTTCGGCCAACATGGGGGCTTCCATCGCGCCGTCTGCAGCAACCTCTGCGTCGGATGATTCTTGTTGGGATTCCGATGGTTCTTCTGCGGGCGCAGCGGCTTCTTCGGCTGCTGGCTGACCGCACGCTGCCAGCAGCAAGATCAGAATGATCGATAATGGGAACAGATAACGCTTTAACACTTTGTATCCTCCTTATGGATTGGTTCTGTGGAAACGTAATATAATGATGTGTATGCCTGTCTGGAAACTCACGCAAGATGGTTCTATCCGGATGTGATAGAGTTGGACGTGATAGAGTTGATGGCGGCAGGCATTCAAAAAAGTTGCAGAATGCGGGACAATATGTTTAGTGTTTGTCCGAAAAGTTCTGTTTGCAAATCAAAGAGTGGCACGATTTTCTTGGATGAGCCAATATTTAGTAAAGTGTTAACAGTTGGGCTGAGGGAGAATTCAAGCATAGAACATATCGATGGCTTTGTCAATTTGACACACTTTTATCAAAATGATTTCAGACGACATGGATATCTAAAAAATGAATGACCCTTTATTGTCAATTTGCCGTTCAATTATGTCGTCACGACGCGAATCGATTCGCTCATCGAAGAAGCTTTCCGCCAAGAGGGACGCCCCCTGCTCAAAATCGTTCACAACGAAGATGTTGCTTTTGGGGATGCAGGGAAGGTTGTTCTGGTCAAAATGCATGGGAGTATTGAGCAGAAGGATTCATTAGTATTGACACTTAAGGGAAGAAGAAAGGAGTTGGTTACCTATATCTACGGAAGGTGTCAATAATGAGCACGCTATAATCACCGGAAACGTACAGCTTATTCATCAAAGAAAATGAAGATACTGAAGACGTTACAAGTTGAAACTTACGAGCCACTGCACTGACTTTTGCTGGGCAGCAGAAAAGCCAGAAAAAATGCCGCAACCGCAAACACAATCAACCACTGCAACGAGAGCCGCAACCCAAATTGATCGGCCATATAGCCAGTTAACGCCGGGGTGAGAGCCGCCAAAGCCCTGGAAGCGCCAAAGACGATTCCAACGCTCATCCCCACATTGCCGCTTTTGGCGATGTCGCTGGCCATTGCCAATGTTGGCGGGAAAGTTGCCATCACGGCTGCGCCGATCAGCACAACGGGCACTAGGGGCGGTAGCCCGAAGTCGCTTGTAAAAAGAAACAGACCGATTGCCGTTAGGAATGCACTCAAAGCATAGAGCCAGCGCCCCCCAATCCGGTCGTAAACGATGCCACCCCCCGGCTGTGCAAAGAAACCCACAAATAACATCATGGTAGAAAGAATTCCCACTTGGCTGAGGCTCATTCCCTGCTCCACAAGATAGGTTGGTAGAAAGGTCAGAAAGCCGGAATAGAGCATACCAGTCAGACCGGCAACCAAGGCCAAAATCCACAACGCTTTTGGAACTTGAAGACTCATTGTCCCTGTTTGCGCCTTTGGTGCTTCGGTCAAGATTTTGCCGAGCATCACGGCAACCAACAGGCCAGGGATTGCCAGCAAAAGCGCTGTGTTACGCCAGTCCACCGATGTGATGAGAAAGGTCACCACCAGCGGCACGCTGAAGTTCCCAATTGCTCCACCAATCCCATGAATCCCCATCGCTCGTCCCTTTGTTTCCGGAAACGCACCGGTAATATAGTTGGTTGATTGGGCATGAAAGGTCGCAATTCCCAAACCATAGATAAACCAGGCAAGCAGGATCATGATATAGGAAGTTGAGAGTCCGACGAGCAGAAGTCCCAGAGCAAAGAGAAGGAAGCCAGCGATCATCGAACGTTTTCGGATTCCGTAGCGGTCCGCCAGATAACCCACGATTGGCTGAAGGAGGCCACCAAATAAATTGGTTACAAGCGCAACCAAACCTGCAGCAAAGAAGTCCATCTGGAAGACAACGATCAATGTTGGCAGTAGGAATGGTAGAACAAGACCATAGAAATCATTGACTAGATGTCCGAGAGATAGGGTACCGAGAAGAGTTTTGTTGGGGATTGTGTATTGCGCAGAAGTGACTTTTGCTGACATCTTTCAGACTCCTATATAGAGATGGTGTTTCAAGGATGAACTAAATTTCAAGGTATAGATTTCATAGAAGTATAATCAAATTTTCAGCGTCTTTCTTTCGATAGGTTGACAATTATTTGTCTCAAAGCGACAATCCAGAGGTGCAGCCACAAGATCGATTAAGCCACTCCACAAAATAATCATCCGATCGGGGCAATAGACTCTTGCAGTTCAATCAGATACTCAAACTGGTATCACACAACACGTAATACGTACGTTCTATGAGTAATCTATTTTCTGAAGCGACCTTACAAGAACAGATTCATGTAAAGCCCATAGAGGCATCCACCTATCTCTATTCGGGCATTCTTGATACAGGCTGGCATCAGCATGCAGAGCATCAATTGATTTACGCAGAGAATGGGGTACTCTACGTGCTGACGGACGAATCTCAGTTCTTGCTACCTGCTTATCACGGTGCATGGGTCCCGGCTCGCTGTGCCCACAAGTTGGAATCGCCTTCTGAAGAAACAAAGTTGTGGTTGCTCTATTTTCAGCCGAGAGAAGTAGAAGTCGCTGTCTTGCAGAACGTGCGTATATTCGGTGTTTCGCCGCTGGCGCGCGAAATGATCCTGCACACGGAACGTTGGTCAGACGAGGGAAAAGGTAACGAGGGTTCAAATGCACTCGCACAGAGTTTTTATGAAACGATTTGGCTCTTAATCGCTGAGTGGTGCGAACGACCACTTCCCCTTATATTGTCTTATAGCGAAGATGGTCTCCTCGGTGAGATTACTCGATACATCTTGGAGAATCTTGAAAATTCACTGGATATTGAAACAGTTGCGCAAGCGCATGGAATCTCTGGCCGTACATTAATGCGACTCTTTCGCAATCGACTGGGCACGACGTTTGGTACTTGGCTGCGCATTGCCCGCATTGTGAAGGCGGTTGAACTTCTGACAACACCGTCAACCTCTATTTTGGACGTTGCGTACACCGTTGGGTACAACAGCCCTAGTTCGTTTAGCCATGCCTTTCGGCAATTGACCGGTATGACACCGCAAGCCTATGCTGCCAAATGCAAGAGATAAACGATCTTCTGGTGACAACTCTCTCCATAACATGTCTGCGAGAACAATGGTTATTCTCACCCAGAAAAGTTTTGTCCCATATGTGATCTGAGAGACGTGGCCCAAATTCGTATAAGTGGTCTCTTTGTTCATATCGTCAATCTAGGTATAATAGGTATTATACGTAATGTATTTATTTTTGGTGCAGCATTGGAACATAGTCCAGAAGCAGCTATTTTAGATCGGACTGGCTTTGGTGGCATCAATTCACCCAATAGCAGCGTTGTCATTTCTGATGCTCTTGTTCAGCAGATACGTCGCGTTGCGCGTCGTGTAAGGAATCAAGATTGGGCTGGTCAAATCTTGTCTCAGATCTTTAACGGTATGCAAATCGATTCTCGCCTCCCGAAGTCCTCAACACATCTTGCTAGGTTCAAATAGTTACCCAGTTCGATTTTCCAACAGATGCCTCTACAAAATGCGACGGTCAAAAAACTTATGCGCGAGCACTTTACGGATGGAACACCGCTCTGTGTGACAGCCGAAGAGCAAAAAGCGTTCGCCACGCACATAAACCCGCGCATCGACAGTCTAAATCAGGTCGAAGTAACGTCCAACTACTATATTTCCAACCTGGAAAAAGGCCGCTTCATTACTGCCTTTACCATTGAAGACCCGACGGCGGATCGCTACTACTATCGGTCAGGCGAAACGTTTCGGTTGGTCACGAATGAACAGGACGAATTACAGATCACGAATTCATATGAATCTATACTAATTTCAAACATTGAAGAGCTATTCTCATTTATCGCAGCTTGTCAGGAACGGTTGAATCGCCAGCTTGCGTTGAAGACACGTCGCCAAAAGGTGCGCGATCTGAAAGCACAAGCCATTATTGCACGCGTCAAGAAATTGGCCAAAGAAGAAAAATTCGATTTTGCAACTGATACAGACACCCAGAAACTAAAGCTCTATGTTAGACTCTCACAGAATGAATGTATTGAGTTGCACATACCGTTTAAGCACTTTGAAGAGATGCTGCCCCATTTGCGCTCTGCCATCCTTTCTCTGCGTGAGCTGTATGAAAAGGGGATTCGCTTCAAACCTCGCTCTACGACCAAAATTGGTTGGCGGACTCAGTGGGTATCACATGAATCTCTTTAGGTTCTGTTGACATTTAGAGTGCGCTCTCAGAGCGTTGGTCACTCTAGGCATTGATTTCTCTGAGGGGAGCTGTCAAATGTCAACGACTCCTAGGCGAATCCAGGCCTCATGCGACCCACAAAGAGACAGGATTGACTGGATCTTTTCTCTTCTAATCTAGGTAAGCCTGTCCATCTGTGGATAATAAATCTTGAAAATGGCTTGAATGAGCAATTGAAAATGGCAATCCGAATCGACGCACAAGAATTTAGAGAAATCCTTCGTCTGACACCTCCAGAGCAAAACATCATGCTCATTGGTAAGCATGGTATCGGCAAATCTGAAATCATTACAGAGTTCTATCGCCAACAGAAGATGCGCGTTGTTGCCTTCTTTCTAGGACAGATGAGCGATCCGGGCGATCTGATCGGCCTGATGAACAAAGACGAATCGAGTGGACGCTCTGTCTTTTTGCCGCCCTATTGGTGGCCCAAAGAAGATGAACCGATTGTCCTATTTTTGGATGAATTAAATCGGGCACGGCCAGAGATTCTGCAAGCAGTCATGGATCTGACACTCAATAAAACGCTGGCAGGCAAACGCTTGCCCACAGGCAGCATCGTTATCTCTGCCGTCAACGAAGGCGAAGAATATCAGCTCACCGATCTGGATCCCGCCCTCGTCTCACGCTTCAATCTCTATGAATTTGCACCCACTGTTGAGGACTGGCTCTTGTGGGCTGGCAACCACGATGTGGATCCTCGCATTATCACCTTCATTCAAAAAAGTCCTCACCATCTCGATGGCGAGGGTGTACAGATCGAAGAATCACTCGTGGCAGCAGGGCTGATCAAAGTGCCAGATCGTCGAGCTTGGGTCAAGGTCTCCTATTTTGTCACCCCTCTGGAACGTCTTGAAGATATTCACGTCAAGAGCATCGCGGGTATCGTCGGTTCGCAAGCTGCGATTGCATTTCAACAGAGCCTTGCTGAGGCCGCCAAAGTTACGCCAGAACAGATTCTACTCCGCTTTTCCCGTCATAAGGCGAAGCTGAAAGAGATGTCCATCCAAGAGTTAATTCTGCTCAACGAACAGCTAATGCTCTGGATCAACGGACAAAAGTATCAGGAGAAGAACGAAGAGAAGATTCGCGGAAACCTCTTTGCTTATCTGAAGGAGTTACAACAGCTAAAGCAGAATGAAGCGGTGGCCCATCTTGCCTCGTTGATCGAAAATCCTCGCTATGAGCAAGCCACGGGTGTCTTGGCTCAATCGCTCGAACTGATCAACTTTTTGACAGACTATGTCCAAGGAATCGAGATATAGTGAACTCGACACGCGAACGTATTCGCCAAATCGTCGAGCGGTGGTTTTTGACCGAGCCGTTGCTCTTTTCGGCCTGGACGACTCACGATCTTGTGGCCGAGCCGAGAATTGGTACAATCCGCATACGTCGTGCACGTGTCGAATATAACCCGTCGTTTATCGAGTCGTTGGATCGACGGCAACTGGAAGAGGTCCTGCGTTGTGAAGCGGTGCGTATTCTACTTAAGCACCCCTATCAACGTCGCAAAGAAAGTGCCCACCTGGCCTATCTCGCCAGCAACATCACCTTGCAAGAATATCTCCAGACAAACTTACCGTTTCCTCATGCCCGCGATATCTTTGGAACCAATGAGTATGATCGTCAATATTTAGAATTTTATTACCACAAGCTGCAAACATTAGCGGATCAGAGGGCGACCGCAGCATTCAATATGGGGGATGGCTCGAGCACCGGTCGTGCGTACGATGCCTCATTTTCTTCCTCAGCTCAACCGGAAACTTTCCCAGGTGACGCTTCACCGCAGGACGCCGAGTCAACTGGGCCTATGGCTGGGGAGGAGACGGATGAAGAATCTGCACCAAGCGAGCCATCGCCACTAGCGCAATATACCGATGCCGACTCGAGCGGGCGAGAAAATACAGAAGATTGGGATCGGGACGATTTGCTAAACGATCGCATCAACGACGTGATCCGCACGGCTCAAGAGACAAATCGGTGGGGGACGGTAGCTGGAAATCTACGTGAAAAGATTCTAGCGACGCTACGGCTAAAAGTAGACTATCGAGCGATCTTACGCCAATTTCGGGCCAGCATTCTTGCCACCAATCGTGTGCTGACGCGCATGAAGCCCAGCCGTCGCTATGGCTTTCTTTACATGGGGAGCCGTTATGACTTTACCACGAGCCTGCTCTTCGCCGTCGATGTGAGCGGTTCCATCGGCAGCGACGATCTGCAGCGAGGATTTTCGGTGATCAACCGCTTCTTCAAGTATGGTATCCAGTCAATCGACGTGATTCAGTTTGATACCGAAATTCGAGGAAACCCCACAACGCTGAAGCAGGCGCGCTATCAGATTGAGGCATTGGGGCGGGGAGGCACCAATTTCGGTCCAGTGATGGACTATATCGATGAACGCCGGACTTACGATGGTCTCATCGTCTTCACGGATGGTTTTGCACCTATTCCCCCAAAACCCGCCAATCGTCGCACGCGTATCCTCTGGCTATTCAACAATGAAAGCACGTATGAACATAGTCGTCAAAGGCTACGTCATATTGGTCGTGCGGCATTTCTGAGGGAAGACAAACAGTAGTGTTTTGATGGGTTACAAACCAGGTGTCTGACAGAAACCTAGTTTGATTCGGACTATAAAGATTTATTTGGCAAAACAGCAGAGCCATTCCAAAGATTACGACTCATTCCTAAATTAAAATACCCAATTCGATGGGAAAGCCAAAGCCATTCCAGGATGAAGCGCTTGTCTTTATAGTAATTTCGACTACACCGTACTAGATAAGATAATTTTAGCAGCTTGACAGAAGACAAAAGCAAAGATAGAATAAAAGCGTACAACTACTTGTACGCTTTTATTCTGTTTTTTGGCCAATAGCTCTGATGGGATTACCCAGATCATGGAACGAAGACTAAACGTAACCGAGGCTCGCAATCAACTCCCCACACTGGTCAAAGAAGTCTCTGAAAAAAACAATCAGATTATCATCTCCACGCGCAATGAACCCAAAGCCATCATTATGGGATATGACGCCTTTCGACAGCAACAGGAGCGTTTAACAAAAGGTGCTCGATATCGGCTGCCTGAATTGATGGAGAAGGTGCAGAACTTGCTAGAACAAACGTTGGAAGGATGTCGTGGCGATGGAGAGCCGATCCTCTACTCGTTTTGGACCGAGATGGGACGACTGATGCGTGAGGCATGGGAACTCTATGAAGTAACCTCGAGGCCCCATGCGTCGATAGCGTTTCAACTATTTGAATTGTCCGAGCGTTGTATAACAGGCGATACAATGTTGAAACTTGAACAACTACAGTCTGTCTCCGAGGTACTCACATGGCTAAAGCAAGATAAACTTACGATGGAAAATGCAGCAGAGATGGATCGATATTTGCTACAACACGACATTGATGCCAGATACCCAGCGTATATAGATTCTGATTTAAATGCGTTGTACGAAACTGATGAAGATGAAGACGATTACCGGGAAGAAAATGAATCGCAATAGGGGGTGGTTCATTTTAGGCGGACAATTAGGTTTACATTTTTGCAAAGAGAAAAGATGTTTATATTTTCTAATTTGAGCCATGCTCAGGCAGAAAATGACCTCATATAGATTTTTGTCTATGTATCAAAAGTGTAAACCTAATTCTGAACCACCCCCGCAATAGACTATGCAATCCAAGATCTTCTTAGATACAACCATTCAAATTGAGCGTCTTACTGCAACTCGTACGCGGCAAATGGCAATTGCCAAAGTCCTCAATGGGAAACACATTGTAACGTCATCCTATGTCTTGGGTGAGTATTTGCGAACCTTGGTCAATGACGCGGTACAGCTGTTTGAACTAATTAATGCTACAGAGTCTACGTATGACGTTGAAACCCAGATTGCCAATCTAATGAACAAGCGCTCTGCCAGACGCTGCCTCCTCTTATGGACCATGTACCATCGGTCGGGAATTTATGATCATAGCATGATGCGGAAGAAATTAGACAATGATATTGAGTATGGTCTGGTCAACCGCTTCATGCTTGGCATTGATGAATTCCTTGACACAACATGCTGTGGCCTGGCAAAAGAACGGCCCATGCTTGGTGAAGAGACTTATCAGTTGCGAACACAATGTACACGCTGTGTCAAGGAATGTGAACTCGTCGCACTACTCCAAAAATACAAGCCAAAAATTCAGCTTTTGGCTGACGGTCTTAAAAATCATTCAGATCGTTCATTAGTGCGCATAAGCAAACTCTGCACTCTTATACTTGAAGATCCAGATGTCGCGCGGGGACGCAACTGTACGTGGTATTTAGGTGACTTGGTGATCGCACTAGAAGCACCGAAGGATACGGCGATTTATACCTCTAACTTGAGACATTTTGAACCAATTTGTGAGTTGTTAGGAAAGAAAATTTACAGAAGCGGATAAAGCGTCTCTACCCCTTAATCCCCGTCAACGCGATCCCCTCAATAAAGGTGCGCTGTGCAAAGAAGAAGACGATCACCATCGGCAATGTAAATAGAGTTGCCGCAGCCATGAGCAGCCCCCACTCGGCGCCATGCTGTGTAAAGTAGAGACGCAGACCGACTGAGAGAGTGTACATATCGGGATTGCGAAGGAAGACGAGGGGATTGATGAAATCATGCCAGCCGTGCATGAAATCAAAGATCGCCACAGTGATGATAGCTGCCTTAGAGAGAGGCACCACAATATGCCAGAAGATGCGTAACTCATTTGCACCATCAATGCGTGCGGCATCATCGAGTTCGACGGGGAAAGTTAGCATAAACTGGCGAATCATGAAGACAAAAAAGGCATTACCAAAGAAGGCCGGCACAATGAGCGGGAGAAACGTATCCAACCAACCCCACCGGCTGTAGGTGATAAAGAGTGGAATAAAGCGTACCTGAGAGGGCAACATCATCGTCGCGATGACGATGATAAAGACGATATCACGACCCGGCCACTGAATCCGAGCAAAACCATACGCGATGAATACATTCGAAAGGACAGCACCAATCATAATGCCGATGGCATAGATAAAAGTATTGCCCAAATATCCAAAGAAGTTAATCGCTTGGATCGATTCGGGAAAGTTGGAGAAGATCACCCGTTCTGGAATCAGACGAACCGGGATCTGAAAAATGTCTGCGGTGGGTTTTAGAGCGCTCGAAATCATCCACAGAAAGGGCAACATAAAAATAATACCAAAGACGATCAGCACAGCATGAGCCGACAGCCGCTGCAATAGCCAACCCGCCTGGTAGCGCAACACTTCCATCCGATCTATTTTCGCTCGAGAAACACCAACAGTTGAAGCTACATCCGTCATGCTTTCACCCACTCACCCTGCCATCCATTCACTTTGTCATCGTTCATAATGCACATACCGCTGCGAACTCCGAAACATCACGAGCGTCAACACGAGAATCACCACAAACAAAATCCAGGCCATGGCCGACGCATAGCCCATCCGCAACCGCTCAAAAGCCAGCCGATAAAGATGCAGACCATACATCAACGTCGATTTATTCGGACCGCCGCCCGTCATGATAAGTGGCGCCGCAATCGACTGCATAGAGAAAATGGTCATCGTGATGATGTTGAAAAGCATTTGTGGCGTCAGAAGTGGCAGCGTCACGTGGCGCATCTTGTGCCAGGCGCTCGCCCCATCGATTTCGGCTGCTTCATAGAGATGCTGCGGGATGTCCTTTAACCCGGCTAAATAGATCAGCACGGCGCGTCCACTCCCCCAAACCGCAACCAACACAAGTGATAGTAGGGCCGTCCGCGGAGACGCCAACCAGAGTGGTCCATCAATGCCAATCCGGTCCAAAAGGCCATTGATCAGACCGTGGCGTGGATTGAGAATCCAGCCCCAAGTCAGAGTTGCGGCAACCACAGGGACCATCACCGGCAGGTAGAAAACCGTTCGGTACACAGAGAGGCCCCGCACGTTCATGTTGAGCAGCATAGCAATCAGTATGTCAAAAACCGTCGCCAGCGCCACCAACATCACAACGTAATAGAGCGTTACGCGCAGCGAACCCCAAAAGACATTGTCCTTAAAGAAGAGATCGTTGTAGTTATCAAACCCCACCCAGGTTGGCGTGAAATTGATAATATTGTAGTTGGTAAAACTGTAGTAAAACGATGCGACAATCGGATAAACCGTAAAGGCCACAAACCCGATAATCCAAGGAGATATAAAGAAGATTCCCCATCCAAGCCGCCGTCTGACCATTGTACTCATAGAAAATCCTGTGATTGGAGACCGGTCATTGGTAGCTAGTCACTGGTTATTGGTAGCTAGTCGTCGGGTCACTAATAACCGGTAACCAGCAACCAATAACCAGCAACCAACTACTCTATCCACTCTGCGCTAGCTTATTGTCAACCTCTTCCTGCACGCGACCAACCAGGGCGGTTAATTCCGCCTGTGGGTCGGCACCGTCGAACGCGATGGTCTCAATGGCTTCATTGATCTGCTGGGCCAAGAAGCGAATGCCCGGCATATTGGGCACAGCCCAAGCCTTGGGCAAGATTTCATCACGGGCAAAGGGTAACCAGCGTGCGGAGGCAGCTTCGACCTCTGGATCGTTGGCCAGACTGATTCGTGATGGTGTCACAGAGTCGGGTACAGCTTTATTCAGCGCAACGAAAGGTGAGCTACTCATGAAATTGGCAAATGCAAAGCCACCGTCAACGTTTTTGGCCCCGCTTGGTACAAAGTACATATTGGCGACCAACTTGCCAGGATTCCCATCGACCCCTTCTGGTGACGGAACAGCGGTGACATCAAAGTCAACATCTGGACCATACTCGCCCATATCATTAAAGCTCCAAGAACCAAGCGTCCATATCGCAATCTGTCCCGTGTAGTAGAGTCCCTCAGGTGAGTTGCGTCCGAAGTTATTTCCGCCATAGGCAGTACGGAAGGCACCAATGTTTTCAACGCCATACTTCTCATTGTATTTTCCATACCAATTCAGTAAGGCCAACACCTTCTCATTATCAGCGGTCACGGTATTTGTGTCTGGGTCCCAGACGTCTGCACCAAACGCAGCCAACCAGTTATGGGGATCGGTACTCGGAATCTGTGGCATAAAACCAACGCGGCCAATCTCGCCAGAGTCGTCAACCTCTGTTAATGCCTCGCCGATCTCTTCCCAACCTTCTAGAGTATCGGGAACGTTGTCTGGATCAAAACCACCATCGCGCAGCCGATCTTTGTTGTAGTAGAAGAGATTGACGATGGTTGAGATACTCATGGCATAGAACTTGCCCTGATACTGCATTTGTTCCCAGGTGGCGGGCCAGTAGTCGTCTCCTGGAACATCCGCTCCTTCCACGTGATCACTCAGATCGGTCAGTGCACCGATGGGCGCATCCTCGGCCACGATCCAAGCCCAACCGCGATAGGTGTCTGGGGGATTGCCCGATGCCGTGTTCTGGATGACTTTATCGTGTATCTCACCCCAGGGAATGATCACGTGTTCGCCAGTGAAGCCTTCATTCTCTTCGTCAAATTTTTCGATGGCGCCCGTCATGGCATCGGCCATGCGCCCCTGACCGAAGCCGGTCCAGATTTCGACAGTTGAAGCTTCTGCTGAGGATCCGTCAGTACTATCGCCAGCTGTTGGCGCAGCCGTTGGTGCAGCACATGCGGCAAGGGCAAGTCCAATTACGCTGAGACTCATACCTTTTAGCAATTGTCGCCGACTCATCCCGCTTGACGGTTGGCTGGCATTTTGATTCCGATCGTCCATTGGTTTCTCCTTATTGCTTGGTTCCATAAATAGACAAATATAAAATGTCATTCAGGTTTGTAGAATCCGAGGAACAATTCTTCGCGCATCCTGTGTTCTTTACTTTCTGGTAAAAGAAAAGAGATGAGGTGAGAAATGTGACAAAAAGCGGTTAGCGTTTCATCCTAAAGGTAGAGAACCCAAAAAGGAGGAAGGAATGCTAACCGCGCCAGAAATAACTATAGCAGTACTGATGAATGTATTGCAAGTAACGCCGGTGGGAACAAACGTAAATGTAATGCGTCTGATGTGGGCGATGATGAATGGGTCGTTTCTGAAAAGTCGAGGAGCAATCCATAGTGGATTGAGTGAAAGCGGGTTTGAAGATGAGGAGCTCCGGCGAAGCTGGTGGAGCTTTCGATATGGATCATGGGATATTGCAAGCCTGCTCTCATCGTGGCAAGAAGAAGTGGAGTGGAAAGGGAATGGGAGGCAAAAAAGTTAGAAGGATACCGAGTGAAAAGCATAGATATCACAGGGTTCTGGCGACCGAAGCTGCAAGGGAAAGTGAACCGACTCTATAACTCAACGGCTCGTCGGGCATTGCCCGCTCATCTTTGGAGTGATGATAAGCTCGGGGGAGATAGGCGGGAAACGAGTGCCACTGCTCAAGGCAATCATGAGATGCGAGGTAGGCACAAAGGAAAGTGAGTTTCGGAAAAAGCTGCTGAAAGAGACGAAGAAATCACTGGAGTCAGACGAAGTGGCGGTGGTCGATGCCGGGTTTACAATCAGAGAAATGCTAGAAAGCGGCATAGACCGATTTGTCCTGCGGGAAGCGATTAACTGCACAGTGCGCCGCAATGAGTTCCCCAAACGCAAAGAAAAAGGCAGACCACCTGAATATGGTGATATTGTGCGACCGCTCTCTCGCAGCTATAAGGGAAAGCGACTCGAGGCTACAACTCCGGACTCGTCTGGTCGCTTTCTCTATAGTGGTCGCCTGATTTGCTATCAAGCATGGCACAATCTCGTCCCCAGAACAACCAAGGTGGATACAGCCAACCGTACCTACTCGATTTACGTCATTCAGGATCCGGCCTACAACACACCTTTGGTTTTGGCGACCGTTATGACTTTGCAGCCTGAAACCATTTATCTTGTCTACCTGGAACGCTGGCCTGTTGAACATCCCCCCTTGGCTTCCAAGCAGATGATTGGCTTACATCGTCAATTTGTTCATGCCGATGAGGCTTGCTTCCGCTTACCTGAACTGGGGCTGCTGGCTGGCAATCTTCTTTCCCATTTAGCCGCTTCTCTTCCTCCCATACCGACTGGCTACTGGGATCGAGAGCCTCAAGCCACTCCCGGCAGGCTGCGCCGCGTTCTCTCGAGTGCTCTTTTTCCAACTCGACCCTGACTTTCGGAAAAAGGCCTCGGTTTCACACCATTTACCTAAAGGCGTTCTCGCTCATCGCCGCCTCAATGCCGCTGCTTAAACTAGCCGAGCACTATTTTTACATTTTATCCCGTTTTTTCAGGGTGGATTCTTTTTTCCGCCCCTTTCGGTTTGCCCTTTGTCACTCAAGCCTTTACCAGAAAGTAAAGTTGAATTTGTGAGGAACTGTTTACCTTCATTCCCGCTGGCAACATGCGTCGGTTTCGCTCTATGTGTCGAACTCCAAACCGAGGAACAATAAAACCTAGTTCTCGACCGATTTCCGACAAACATGTATGCGTTTTCGTATCAATACCCCGATTGTAGATGAAGCGACAATCAATATGGCTGCTTTTCCTGGCTTTAGCACTCGGTACATTTCACGCAGGGATCGCTTCATTTCAGTATAGTAACGATGCAGAACACATAATACACCAAATTTGCATGGAAAAACTGGGTTGCGTATACTGGGGATACGTTTTGGACCGTTCCAAATCCAGAGTATCAGAATCGATGTCGTTTGTCAAATTGATTGGGTTTGGGACCTTGTAGACTGCCTAGCTCCACATGATCAAAGCTATCTTTTTTGATTTTGACGGTGTACTGACCACAGATAGATCGGGTTCACACACGACCTGCAAAAACATCCAGAAAGTACTGCCAGAAATTTCCTTTGAACAATTCCTGAGATGTTACCGGCAACATCATCTTGAATTACTCCTTGGTCAAATTAATCATAAAGATATCTGGAACGAGTTTTGTGATTGCGTAGGTAGGAATATTGAGATAGATGTTCTAGAACGAGCCTTTCGAAACACACCGATGAACGTTAACTTTACTTTCTGGTAAAAGAAAAGAGATGAGGTGAGAAATGTGACAAAAAGCGGTTAGCAGTTCATCCTAAAGGTAGAGAACCCAAAAAGGAGGAAGGAATGCTAACCGCGCCAGAAATAACTATAGCAGTACTGATGAATGTATTGCAAGTAACGCCGGTGGGAACAAACGTAAATGTAATGCGTCTGATGTGGGCGATGATGAATGGGTCGTTTCTGAAAAGTCGAGGAGCAATCCATAGTGGATTGAGTGAAAGCGGGTTTGAAGATGAGGAGCTCCGGCGAAGCTGGTGGAGCTTTCGATATGGATCATGGGATATCACAAGTCTGCTGGGGTCGTGGCAAGAAGAAGTGGAAAGGGGAATGGGAGGCAAAAAAGTTAGAAGGGTACCGAGTGAAAAGCATAGATATCACAGGGTTCTGGCGACCGAAGCTGCAAGGGAAAGTGAACCGACTCTATAACTCAACGGCTCGTCGGGCATTGCCCGCGCTCATCTTTGGAGTGATGATAAGCTCGGGGGAGATAGGCGGGAAGCGAGTGCCACTGCTCAAGGCAATCATGAGATGCACGGTTGGAACAAAGGAAAGTGAGTTTCGGAAAAAGCTGCTGAAAGAGACGAAGAAATCACTGGAGTCAGACGAAGTGGCGGTGGTCGATGCCGGGTTTACAATCAGAGAAATGCTAGAAAGCGACGTCGACCGATTTGTCCTTCGGGAAGCGATTAACTGCACAGCGCGCCGCAATGAGTTACCCGAACGTAAGGAAAAAGGCAGACCACCCGAATATGGTGATATTGTGCGTCCGCTCTCTCGATGCTATAGGGGAAAGCGACTCGAGGCCACAACTCCAGACTCGTTTGGTCAATTTGTCTATAGTGGTCGCCTGATTCGCTATCAAGCATGGCACAATCTCGTCCCCAGGACAACCAAGGTGGATACAGCCAACCGCACCTATTCGATTTACGTCTTTCAGGATCCTGCTTATCACACACCTTTGGTTCTGGCGACCGTCATGGCTTTACAAGCTGAAACCATTTATCTTTTCTATCTGGAGCGCTGGCCTGTTGAACATCCCCCCCTTGGCTTCCAAGCAGATGATTGGCTTACATCGTCAATTTGTTCATGCCGATGAGGCTTGTTTCCGCTTACCTGAACTGGGGCTGCTGGCTGGCAATCTTCTTTCCCATTTAGCCGCTTCTCTTCCTCCCATACCGACTGGCTACTGGGATCGAGAGCCTCAAGCCACTCCCGGCAGGCTGCGCCGCGTTCTCTCGAGTGCTCTTTTTCCAACTCGACCCTGACTTTCGGAAAAAGGCCTCGGTTTCACACCATTTCCCTAAAGGCGTTCTCGCTCATCGCCGCCTCAATGCCGCTGCTTAAACTAGCCGAGCACTATTTTTACATTTTATCCCGTTTTTTCAGGGTGGATTCTTTTTTCCGCCCCTTTCGGTTTGCCCTTTGTCACTCAAGCCTTTACCAGAAAGTAAAGTTGAATTTGTGAGGAACTGTTTACCTTCATTCCCGCTGGCAACATGCGTCGGTTTCGCTCTATGTGTCGAACTCCAAACCGAGGAACAATAAAACCTAGTTCTCGACCGATTTCCGACAAACATGTATGCGTTTTCGTATCAATACCCCGATTGTAGATGAAGCGACAATCAATATGGCTGCTTTTCCTGGCTTTAGCACTCGGTACATTTCACGCAGGGATCGCTTCATTTCAGTATAGTAACGATGCAGAACACATAATACACCAAATTTGCATGGAAAAACTGGGTTGCGTATACTGGGGATACGTTTTGGACCGTTCCAAATCCAGAGTATCAGAATCGATGTCGTTTGTCAAATTGATTGGGTTTGGGACCTTGTAGACTGCCTAGCTCCACATGATCAAAGCTATCTTTTTTGATTTTGACGGTGTACTGACCACAGATAGATCGGGTTCACACACGACCTGCAAAAACATCCAGAAAGTACTGCCAGAAATTTCCTTTGAACAATTCCTGAGATGTTACCGGCAACATCATCTTGAATTACTCCTTGGTCAAATTAATCATAAAGATATCTGGAACGAGTTTTGTGATTGCGTAGGTAGGAATATTGAGATAGATGTTCTAGAACGAGCCTTTCGAAACACACCGATGAACGTTAACTTTACTTTCTGGTAAAAGAAAAGAGATGAGGTGAGAAATGTGACAAAAAGCGGTTAGCAGTTCATCCTAAAGGTAGAGAACCCAAAAAGGAGGAAGGAATGCTAACCGCGCCAGAAATAACTATAGCAGTACTGATGAATGTATTGCAAGTAACGCCGGTGGGAACAAACGTAAATGTAATGCGTCTGATGTGGGCGATGATGAATGGGTCGTTTCTGAAAAGTCGAGGAGCAATCCATAGTGGATTGAGTGAAAGCGGGTTTGAAGATGAGGAGCTCCGGCGAAGCTGGTGGAGCTTTCGATATGGATCATGGGATATCACAAGTCTGCTGGGGTCGTGGCAAGAAGAAGTGGAAAGGGGAATGGGAGGCAAAAAAGTTAGAAGGGTACCGAGTGAAAAGCATAGATATCACAGGGTTCTGGCGACCGAAGCTGCAAGGGAAAGTGAACCGACTCTATAACTCAACGGCTCGTCGGGCATTGCCCGCGCTCATCTTTGGAGTGATGATAAGCTCGGGGGAGATAGGCGGGAAGCGAGTGCCACTGCTCAAGGCAATCATGAGATGCACGGTTGGAACAAAGGAAAGTGAGTTTCGGAAAAAGCTGCTGAAAGAGACGAAGAAATCACTGGAGTCAGACGAAGTGGCGGTGGTCGATGCCGGGTTTACAATCAGAGAAATGCTAGAAAGCGGCATAGACCGATTTGTCCTGCGGGAAGCGATTAACTGCACAGTGCGCCGCAATGAGTTCCCCAAACGCAAAGAAAAAGGCAGACCACCTGAATATGGTGATATTGTGCGACCGCTCTCTCGCAGCTATAAGGGAAAGCGACTCGAGGCTACAACTCCGGACTCGTCTGGTCGCTTTCTCTATAGTGGTCGCCTGATTTGCTATCAAGCATGGCACAATCTCGTCCCCAGAACAACCAAGGTGGATACAGCCAACCGTACCTACTCGATTTACGTCATTCAGGATCCGGCCTACAACACACCTTTGGTTTTGGCGACCGTTATGACTTTGCAGCCTGAAACCATTTATCTTGTCTACCTGGAACGCTGGCCTGTTGAACATCCCCCCTTGGCTTCCAAGCAGATGATTGGCTTACATCGTCAATTTGTTCATGCCGATGAGGCTTGTTTCCGCTTACCTGAACTGGGGCTGCTGGCTGGCAATCTTCTTTCCCATTTAGCCGCTTCTCTTCCTCCCATACCGACTGGCTACTGGGATCGAGAGCCTCAAGCCACTCCCGGCAGGCTGCGCCGCGTTCTCTCGAGTGCTCTTTTTCCAACTCGACCCTGACTTTCGGAAAAAAAGGCCTCGGTTTCACACCATTTCCCTAAAGGCGTTCTCGCTCATCGCCGCCTCAATGCCGCTGCTTAAACTAGCCGAGCACTATTTTTACATTTTATCCCGTTTTTTCAGGGTGGATTCTTTTTTCCGCCCCTTTCGGTTTGCCCTTTGTCACTCAAGCCTTTACCAGAAAGTAAAGTTGAATTTGTGAGGAACTGTTTACCTTCATTCCCGCTGGCAACATGCGTCGGTTTCGCTCTATGTGTCGAACTCCAAACCGAGGAACAATAAAACCTAGTTCTCGACCGATTTCCGACAAACATGTATGCGTTTTCGTATCAATACCCCGATTGTAGATGAAGCGACAATCAATATGGCTGCTTTTCCTGGCTTTAGCACTCGGTACATTTCACGCAGGGATCGCTTCATTTCAGTATAGTAACGATGCAGAACACATAATACACCAAATTTGCATGGAAAAACTGGGTTGCGTATACTGGGGATACGTTTTGGACCGTTCCAAATCCAGAGTATCAGAATCGATGTCGTTTGTCAAATTGATTGGGTTTGGGACCTTGTAGACTGCCTAGCTCCACATGATCAAAGCTATCTTTTTTGATTTTGACGGTGTACTGACCACAGATAGATCGGGTTCACACACGACCTGCAAAAACATCCAGAAAGTACTGCCAGAAATTTCCTTTGAACAATTCCTGAGATGTTACCGGCAACATCATCTTGAATTACTCCTTGGTCAAATTAATCATAAAGATATCTGGAACGAGTTTTGTGATTGCGTAGGTAGGAATATTGAGATAGATGTTCTAGAACGAGCCTTTCGAAACACACCGATGAACGTTAACTTTACTTTCTGGTAAAAGAAAAGAGATGAGGTGAGAAATGTGACAAAAAGCGGTTAGCGTTTCATCCTAAAGGTAGAGAACCCAAAAAGGAGGAAGGAATGCTAACCGCGCCAGAAATAACTATAGCAGTACTGATGAATGTATTGCAAGTAACGCCGGTGGGAACAAACGTAAATGTAATGCGTCTGATGTGGGCGATGATGAATGGGTCGTTTCTGAAAAGTCGAGGAGCAATCCATAGTGGATTGAGTGAAAGCGGGTTTGAAGATGAGGAGCTCCGGCGAAGCTGGTGGAGCTTTCGATATGGATCATGGGATATCACAAGTCTGCTGGGGTCGTGGCAAGAAGAAGTGGAAAGGGGAATGGGAGGCAAAAAAGTTAGAAGGGTACCGAGTGAAAAGCATAGATATCACAGGGTTCTGGCGACCGAAGCTGCAAGGGAAAGTGAACCGACTCTATAACTCAACGGCTCGTCGGGCATTGCCCGCGCTCATCTTTGGAGTGATGATAAGCTCGGGGGAGATAGGCGGGAAGCGAGTGCCACTGCTCAAGGCAATCATGAGATGCACGGTTGGAACAAAGGAAAGTGAGTTTCGGAAAAAGCTGCTGAAAGAGACGAAGAAATCACTGGAGTCAGACGAAGTGGCGGTGGTCGATGCCGGGTTTACAATCAGAGAAATGCTAGAAAGCGACGTCGACCGATTTGTCCTTCGGGAAGCGATTAACTGCACAGCGCGCCGCAATGAGTTACCCGAACGTAAGGAAAAAGGCAGACCACCCGAATATGGTGATATTGTGCGTCCGCTCTCTCGATGCTATAGGGGAAAGCGACTCGAGGCCACAACTCCAGACTCGTTTGGTCAATTTGTCTATAGTGGTCGCCTGATTCGCTATCAAGCATGGCACAATCTCGTCCCCAGGACAACCAAGGTGGATACAGCCAACCGCACCTATTCGATTTACGTCTTTCAGGATCCTGCTTATCACACACCTTTGGTTCTGGCGACCGTCATGGCTTTACAAGCTGAAACCATTTATCTTTTCTATCTGGAGCGCTGGCCTGTTGAACATCCCCCCTTGGCTTCCAAGCAGATGATTGGCTTACATCGTCAATTTGTTCATGCCGATGAGGCTTGCTTCCGCTTACCTGAACTGGGGCTGCTGGCTGGCAATCTTCTTTCCCATTTAGCCGCTTCTCTTCCTCCCATACCGACTGGCTACTGGGATCGAGAGCCTCAAGCCACTCCCGGCAGGCTGCGCCGCGTTCTCTCGAGTGCTCTTTTTCCAACTCGACCCTGACTTTCGGAAAAAGGCCTCGGTTTCACACCATTTCCCTAAAGGCGTTCTCGCTCATCGCCGCCTCAATGCCGCTGCTTAAACTAGCCGAGCACTATTTTTACATTTTATCCCGTTTTTTCAGGGTGGATTCTTTTTTCCGCCCCTTTCGGTTTGCCCTTTGTCACTCAAGCCTTTACCAGAAAGTAAAGTTGAATTTGTGAGGAACTGTTTACCTTCATTCCCGCTGGCAACATGCGTCGGTTTCGCTCTATGTGTCGAACTCCAAACCGAGGAACAATAAAACCTAGTTCTCGACCGATTTCCGACAAACATGTATGCGTTTTCGTATCAATACCCCGATTGTAGATGAAGCGACAATCAATATGGCTGCTTTTCCTGGCTTTAGCACTCGGTACATTTCACGCAGGGATCGCTTCATTTCAGTATAGTAACGATGCAGAACACATAATACACCAAATTTGCATGGAAAAACTGGGTTGCGTATACTGGGGATACGTTTTGGACCGTTCCCAAATCCAGAGTATCAGAATCGATGTCGTTTGTCAAATTGATTGGGTTTGGGACCTTGTAGACTGCCTAGCTCCACATGATCAAAGCTATCTTTTTTGATTTTGACGGTGTACTGACCACAGATAGATCGGGTTCACACACGACCTGCAAAAACATCCAGAAAGTACTGCCAGAAATTTCCTTTGAACAATTCCTGAGATGTTACCGGCAACATCATCTTGAATTACTCCTTGGTCAAATTAATCATAAAGATATCTGGAACGAGTTTTGTGATTGCGTAGGTAGGAATATTGAGATAGATGTTCTAGAACGAGCCTTTCGAAACACACCGATGAACGTTAACTTTACTTTCTGGTAAAAGAAAAGAGATGAGGTGAGAAATGTGACAAAAAAGCGGTTAGCGTTTCATCCTAAAGGTAGAGAACCCAAAAAAGGAGGAAGGAATGCTAACCGCGCCAGAAATAACTATAGCAGTACTGATGAATGTATTGCAAGTAACGCCGATGGGAACAAACGTAAATGTAATGCGTCTGATGTGGGCAATGCTGAATGGGTCGTTTCTGAAAAGTCGAGGAGCAATCCATAGCGCATTGAAAGAAAGCGGGTTTGAAGATGAGGAGCTCCGGCGAAGCTGGTGGAGCTTTCGATATGGATCATGGGATATCACAAGTCTGCTGGGGTCGTGGCAAGAAGAAGTGGAAAGGGGGAATGGGAGGCAAAAAAGTTAGAAGGGTACCGAGTGAAAAGCATAGATATCACAGGGTTCTGGCGACCGAAGCTGCAAGGGAAAGTGAACCGACTCTATAACTCAACGGCTCGTCGGGCATTGCCCGCGCTCATCTTTGGAGTGATGATAAGCTCGGGGGAGATAGGCGGGAAGCGAGTGCCACTGCTCAAGGCAATCATGAGATGCACGGTTGGAACAAAGGAAAGTGAGTTTCGGAAAAAGCTGCTGAAAGAGACGAAGAAATCACTGGAGTCAGACGAAGTGGCGGTGGTCGATGCCGGGTTTACAATCAGAGAAATGCTAGAAAGCGGCATAGACCGATTTGTCCTGCGGGAAGCGATTAACTGCACAGTGCGCCGCAATGAGTTCCCCAAACGCAAAGAAAAAAAGGCAGACCACCTGAATATGGTGATATTGTGCGACCGCTCTCTCGCAGCTATAAGGGAAAGCGACTCGAGGCTACAACTCCGGACTCGTCTGGTCGCTTTCTCTATAGTGGTCGCCTGATTTGCTATCAAGCATGGCACAATCTCGTCCCCAGAACAACCAAGGTGGATACAGCCAACCGTACCTACTCGATTTACGTCATTCAGGATCCGGCCTACAACACACCTTTGGTTTTGGCGACCGTTATGACTTTGCAGCCTGAAACCATTTATCTTGTCTACCTGGAACGCTGGCCTGTTGAACATCCCCCCTTGGCTTCCAAGCAGATGATTGGCTTACATCGTCAATTTGTTCATGCCGATGAGGCTTGTTTCCGCTTACCTGAACTGGGGCTGCTGGCTGGCAATCTTCTTTCCCATTTAGCCGCTTCTCTTCCTCCCATACCGACTGGCTACTGGGATCGAGAGCCTCAAGCCACTCCCGGCAGGCTGCGCCGCGTTCTCTCGAGTGCTCTTTTTCCAACTCGACCCTGACTTTCGGAAAAAGGCCTCGGTTTCACACCATTTCCCTAAAGGCGTTCTCGCTCATCGCCGCCTCAATGCCGCTGCTTAAACTAGCCGAGCACTATTTTTACATTTTATCCCGTTTTTTCAGGGTGGATTCTTTTTTCCGCCCCTTTCGGTTTGCCCTTTGTCACTCAAGCCTTTACCAGAAAGTAAAGGTTAACATCATTTGTCTTTGTGGCAGCCTAAAAGCAAACTATCGCCTCGGTATCATTACCGACAATAGCAAAGACAGATTTGAAGTCGTCAAAGACGAAATGAATCTTGCCACCATATTTGATTACTTCATTGTATCGGCGCATATTGGATCTCGGAAAGACAGCGCTGCAAATTTTGAACTCGCGTTAACCTTGGCGAATACCAAAGCCGAAGAATCTGTATTTATCGATAACAATCGTTCGAACCTCGCTGTTCCTACGGCTCTTGGCTTTAAGACAATTTTTCATGATGATGAGAAAAACGATGTCGAGCGGCTTATGAGAATCCTGGTAAACATTGGGGTTGTATTGAGTTAAATGTCGACAGTGACTTTGAGAGACGTTGCTGCTGATGCCAACGTCTCCAAATCGACGGTTTCGCTTGTCTTGCGCAACAGCCCGCTCGTGGCGGATGCTACCCGGATGCGCGTGCTAACCTCGATTGACAAGTTGGGATACGTCTACAATCGAGGCGCAGCCAGTATCCGTAGCCAGCGATCTCATTTGGTGGGACTCATAGTACCGGACATTCGCAACCCGTTCTTTGCGGAAATTGCAATGGGCGCCGAAGATCAATTGGCAGATTCAGCTTATGTTTCGATGTTGGCAAATACATCCGGTCAATACAGTCGCCAGGAACAGATGATTGCCGCGATCCAAGAGCATCAGATTGATGGCGTCCTGTTTTGCCCCACGCTCGATACACCGAGGGCAGAGATTGAAAAATTACAGCGCCAAACGGCAACGGTTCTTTTAATCCGCAACCAACCTGATCTACAAGTTGATTGTGTCGATATTGACAATATCGGCAGTGCAGAGTTGGCAATTGCGCATCTAATTTCAAAGGGCCACCAACGGATAACGTTTATTGGCAGCTTTCCCGACAGCCCCATTTGGTCCAAGCGCTTTCAGGGATATCGGCAGCAATTAGACCAACACAATTTAAATGTCGATCCCGAACTCATCGTCCACTGCCCCACGACGGGTGACGCTGGTCACAAAGCGATTCTTGGCCTGTTGCAGCTGCCCAAGCCTCCGACCGCGGCGCTCTGCTTTCAGACTTCGATTGCCTATGGTGTCATGCTCGGGTTACAGTCATCGGGTCTGACGCCTGGCAGGGATTTTGCGGTGATTGGTATTGATGAGTTGCCCGAAGCCGCATTGTGGCAGCCTGCTATCACGACTGTTTCAATTGAACCGTATCAGATCGGTCAAGTAGCCGCACGTCTATTGCTAAAACAAATCGAAAAGCCAGACAAGGCAGCAGAAAGAATCATGGTCCCTGCGCGCCTCATTGTGCGTGAGTCGTGTGGGGAATAGAGATTGTAGAATAGAGATTGGGCTTGCAGCAACGATCGCTTGTCCCCAATCTTAATTCTCCAATCCTCAATCTCATTACAACTTAGGACCCAAAAAATGGATTATTCAATTACGTCCGAGCAGTGGGCACAGTATGAACAAAATGGATACTTTATTGCCAAGGACGTGGTCAGTGAGGATGCGGTCACGCGGCTTCACGCCAAGATTACCACCGCGTTAAATAGGGGAACTGGCGAAGATCTCAACTTTGACGCCAAACGCACCGATGGCGAAAATCCGATGGGAGCAGCTATGTTCCGCAAATTGGCGCGCCTGGGTCGCAATGATTCAGAAATCTGGGATCTCTTCTATTGTAGCGACAATGTGTGCAGCATCAACCAGCAGTTTTTAGGTGGCAATGTGCGGCTCTGGTTCGACTCTATCTTTACCAAGCCAGCCAAAATTGGAGAAGCAACGCCTTGGCATCAGGATATTGGCCTTTGGACGCAAAATCCTGCTCAGAAAAAGAATAAATTGCGCTATAAAGACGCACTGACTATCTGGATGGCGATTGACCGAGCCAACCAGGAAAATGGCTGTCTCCAGGTGATTCCCGGGAGCCACAAATCTGAAGTCATTGACCACGTTCAATATCAGAGAGGTGTCCATGTCGAACTTCCACGTGAACAAGTCCAAGCGATGATCGATCTTCACGGCGTCCATCACATCGAACTCGAACCGGGTGAAGCAATCGTCTGGCATGCCCATCTCTGGCACTACAGCCCACCCAATCTCAGCGACAAGAATCGACTAGGCATCGCCATTGTCACCCTACGCGACACGGATGCTGTTGCCACCAATAAGGATCAGTTGCCACCAATTCTTTTGGAAGGGGAGAAGGGTGAGTTTCCGAAGAAGCGAAATCCTGAGTGGAAAACAGCGTAGGGCAACAAGGAGGCTATCTCATGAATCAGTGGACACCAACCCTAGACCAAACAACTCAATGGCACGAGCAAGGCTACTTCACCCTGCGCAACGTTGTTCCACGTGATGTAGCTCTACAGCTGCTTGGCGTGATCAAGAATACCATTCTCACCTCAGAGCCGGATAGCACCGCGGATGCAGATCCGATGGATCCAATGGGTGACACACCTGCAGCCCGCGCGGCGCGCTTTCGCAAGCTCAGTCGTTTCTGCTCCCGTTCTCCCCTAATCTGGCTTCATGTGCATGGTGGCGAACCGATGCTGCGCGTGGCGCAACACTTTCTGGGTGATGACATCATGATCAAGTTCGACAGCTGTTTCCTCAAACCAGCCCGCACTGGCAGTGCGACTCCTTGGCATCAGGACAACGGCCTCTGGCGTGATGGCGAAACGGAGCCATTTAACTTCTGGATGGCCCTCGATCCAGCGACGAAGGCCAATGGCTGCCTACAGATGATCCCAGGCAGCCACAAGGAAGACATTCAGCCTCACGTGCTTTATGAAGACAGCATTCATGGTGAGATTCCGCGTGAAATTGTTGCTGATATGCAAGAGCGTCATGGCATTCATCACGTTGAGTTGGAACCAGGTGACGTTGTTGTCTGGCACAGCAGCACGATGCACTACAGCCCGCCCAATACCAGCGATCAGGGGCGGATTGCGTGCGCTGGCGTCTATACAACGCCGCAGATTACCACGACACGTCACTTTGCTGGTGACTATTATTGGGTGATGAAAGAGGGGGGAGTTTGCAACGCGTTTCCACCAGAGGTCTATCCATTGGAGCAGACAGAACCGCCTCCGCCGTTTCCGAAGGCGGAGGAGTTGGCAATGATTCCATCTTGATGAAATTTTGGTTATGGTATAATCAGTCCTGTGAGATACATTCCATTTAGCTTGTTGAAACAAATCGTCGTACGCAAAGTAGATGGGGTGAACATAAGGCAGGATATGACATGTGGCCCGGGCCCTACGGAAACTTTGGGTCCAAAAAGTATCTTGTTACCAGCCTACATCAATCCTTGAAGCGACTAGTTTGGTGATTGGCGCAAGCAGGGTAGAACAGTTGGAGAACAATGTTGCTGCTCTAGATGCACCAGATTTGACCGCGGAGGAATTAGCCGAGATTGATCGGATCCTTGGTTGAGAGATGAGCGGACTCATCTCTCAACCGCAAAACCGGCACTACTGAATCACCAACGGGAGATAAATCTCTAATTGCACTGGCTCCTCTTTCTGATCAGGGACAAGTGCCGCTGCAACATCCAGTAAGCCACCAATTTCGGAACCATAAATTGGATCGCTCGTGGAGAGATCTGCTGCCGTTGAATGAAACAAGGATTCAAGTTCTGCAGATGTGGCTGTTGGTGTCTTCTCCAGGGCCAACGCAGCAGCTCCGCTAACAAATGAGGTCGACATCGAGGTACCGCTCCAACTCGCAAAGCCGCTCCCTTCGGGTCCAATGAAGGTAGACATGATCCCAACACCCGGTGTGGCTACATCCACCCATGTCTGCCCATAATTGGCAAAATCTGCTTTCTGATTTGATTCGTCCACGGCTGACACACTTATGACACCAGGATATTGGGCTGGATATTGGGGAACATTCGAGTCGTTATTGCCTGCCGCGGCAACAACGACAACACCCTCAGCAATTGCTTCTTCGATGGTCTCACGAACTAATTGTGAATTTGCCTCGGCCCCCAAGCTTAAGTTGATCACATCTGCCCCCTGGCTTGTCGCCCATTCAATGGCATATGCGAGCACCAGGGTATTGCCGCGACCGTCAGGATCGAGTACGCGTACTGGCATAATCTGACTTTGTGGGGCTAATTGTGCAACAATGCCTGCAATATGTGTTCCATGTCCCCACGCAATTCCGTCTCCCTCATCTTGGGGAACGAGATCATCGTCCACCAAATCTCGCCCTGGGATCAAGCGAGCAACCAACGTTGGATGATTTAGATCGACACCCGTATCGAGTACAGCGACGGTCTTATTCACACCCTGATAGGAATCCAGTGCTGGTGCGAGGCCAATCTGCTCAAACGCATATTGATTGACATATCCGCTCGTCTCAGCGCCACCCCATTTCCAAGTGCTATAGGGATTCGCTTCAGGAAATCCGCTTTTGTAGTTTGGTTCCGCCCAGACGATATCGGGATCCTGATCGAGCATCTCAGCAATCTGCTCAACATCGTCGGTCAATTTTGGGATCACAAAGCGATAGATATTGCCCGACTCCAAGACGCTCTCTTGTGGAATCACCTCGTAGCGACTGGCGATTGTAGTCGAAAGCACACCGGTCTCCAGCCGCGCAATAAATTCACCCGTTTCAAATGTATCACGCCGAATCCGCGTCACTTGAATTTGCCCATCAGACAACAAGAAGCCTTCAACCTCGACCCACTCCCCGCGTCGCGGTATCCCTTTGACGAAGCGTGTCGACTCGTTCGTTATCAGAACGCGTTTGAAGTTGCGATTGACGCGCGCCTCCCACTCACCTTCAGTCGAAGCGTTTTCGGGAGTCGTGAGAATCAACGCTTCGAATGAGAGAGTATCGCCACTTTCTTCGGCCTGAATTTGCTTAGCAAGCACAATACCCTCTAATATCCGAATGCCTTTGATTTTGGCCTGCTGGCCAGGCTTGGGAACCCCTTTGAAAGTTGTTGCATCATTTGCATTAACAAGGATTGCTTCGCCTTCGCGAAGCAAGAAGATCCAAGTTCCAATACCTGAATGATTCTCGGGGCTTCGTACGGTAAGGCTAAACCAAAAAAATAATTATACGCGAACGAGAGAATGGAGAGGGGGAATAAGGACAAACCATTTTTCTAAACCAGGTAAACGTTGGAAGCGTTGTGCCAAACGGTCCATCTCTTTCTGAGTGAGTTTGACGCCGGTCTCATAAAGAGTGGAATTCAGGTGAACGAAGGGTTGTAGTTGGTTAAAGCGAAAAGAACGGGCAAAATTGAGAACGGTCTCAAGAGAATCGAGAAGAGAACCGTTCCAGTTTTTCAAGATGGCCCCAAACCCGTTCGATGGGGTTGTATTTACTGTGATAAGGAGGGTAGCAGGCGAGCTGAATAGAGAGACGATAGTGCTCAACAAACTGAGTGAGACGATACATAAACTGAGTCCGACGGGTATGATTTTCGGGACCATTGTCCTGATTGATCACGAGGGTCTTGACGTGAGGAAAGTGTTCACGTACGCTTTCCCAAAAATCAATCAGGCAGTCGACAATAAAGTCACTCGTCACTTTCGACTGAGTCAAGTAAAGAAAGAGTTCCTTGGTTGAAGGGAGGTAAATGCCAAAAGGAGTGACTTTCTCGGTCTTCTTATCTTGAAAGTCATGATCGAGCGCTTTGACAACCACTCGACTTATCCCTTCTCTCGAGAAACGGTCAAGTAAAATCGTCGCTTTGGCATCCCAAGAGAGGCGCAGAACCGTCTCGTCTGCATCCGCTTCTTGATTGATCTGATGAATTCTATCAAAGATCGCATCGGTCTCTGGGATCTTTTTCACTGGTTGACTTTTTTTGACCCGGTTTGAGCCATAGCCTAACTCATTGAGCTTCAAGCGGATGGCCTCTTCGCCAGGCAATTCCTCATCTGTGTATCCTTTCTGCTCGATGAGCTGGGTACGCATTTCGGCGGCGGTTAGTCGAGTGTACAATTGGGGGTTCGAAAGGTGGGATCGGTCTGGCTGAATTGATCGGCGATTTCAACCATATCGGCCAGTAAAGTGGGGATATGGTCTTCGGCTTTTTTGCGACCACGTCGGTGGCTTTGGTCGACATAACAGAAGCCGCCTTCTAGTTCTTCCAGGGCTTTGGCTATCGCCGCCCGATTCCAGCCCAACTCTCGTTCTGCTTTCGTCGGACTCCCTTCGCATATCGTTTTGACCGTTTGGGCCATGAAGTGCCTTCTTTCGTATCCACTTAACATGGCCTTCGTCTCTTTCAAGACTCAGTAGATCCAAATTTCAGGTTTTGAGAGAGAATTCTGGCTAAACAGTTGACATAAATACAAATTTGCCGGTCGATATCTAGTTTTTGCGTTAGATTTGGGCGATTTTCAGATATGAAATAGGTTGTTTTCTGTAACCGAAATCTGAATAAATGACTCCAAAATCCCTGCAATCTCGACTGAAAATCGCCAAAAACGCCAAATTTGGATCTACTGAGACTTCAACCATTTCTGGCGAGATTGTCATTTTTGCTCCTTTTGGAGAGCTAGTTTAACACCTTCTCGCGTATATTTTATTTTTTGGATTGGCCTAAGTGCTGTCAACTCAATCAATTCGGCTTCGTCGACCTCAAACGAACTGGCCAAAATTGAGCCTGTTGCACGGCGCTTTCCTTTGATCCGCACGATCTGCCCTTGCACAGGAATCCCGCCTTTGAATTCGGACCGCTCAACAGCTTCGACCACATACACCCGCTCCTCTCCAACACGAACAATCCAAACTCCAATCCCTTGCTGATCGCGAGGCGCACTAAAAACTTGCCCTGTAATGTCCACGTCAGAATCATTCTCATCTTCAACCAGACGCACTGAGCTTGCCACTATCTGACCACTCGCCTTCAATGCGCCCCAGATCAGTATCTGTTGCTCAACTTTAGGAAGTTCGTCGCCGAAACGAGTATTTGAGGTGGTTATCATTGTGAGCGAAATCGGTATCTCAACCCCAAGAAAGGTGCGAATCATCCAAATGCCGCTGCCGTTGTCAGAGAGTTGATGGGCGATTACTGTCCCACTCAATTCAACCAGGATACTATTTGAATCGTCGCCTGTGTATAATTTGAGTTCTAGAGCCTGAATGGCAAGATCGGGACGCAGGATTCCAGAGATCTGAACACGTTGGCGAAGCTGTGGTACGTTATCGGGAAGCTTTACATCTTCATTGATGATGACCGTGACCCGGTGCTCATTGGTGATGTGGAGTATCCATTCACTGACCTGATTCCCAACGTTCGATACTGAAGCAACTGTTCCGATCAAACGCACAGCGATTTTGGGAGGATCATTCTTTATGGTGACTTCTTTATTCTGCTTTATTGCGTAGCTTTCACTGGCAGCTACACTGTTTACCACGCCAGCAAGCGGAATGAGCAATGCAATCAAAAGAGAAGCGATAAAAGTCTGTATAATGAATCGATTTTTGATCAGGTCCATAATCATTATTCCAATCTCTCAAATAATAGATGAGTCAATCATAGTCCTTAACTTCGACCCACCACATAAAATGGGGCCCAAAAGTAAGGATGCTGCTTTTCACGAATTGCTGTAATTTGCGCTGTCCGCAAAGCTGCGGCGGGTGCAGCCAATGAAGTATCTGATGTCGTAAGCGACTGATAAAAGCGTTCCATTAGAATCGCAACGCTGGCATCATGCACATTCCACAAACTCGCTAGCAAAGTTTGTGCGCCGGCTCCCAGAAAGCCGCGGGCCAACCCGATCACCTCGTCACAACCACGAACGCGTCCAGCGCCACTTTCACAAGCGCTTAAGATGACAAGCGAAGCCTCAAGTGGCAAGCGATAGATCTCGCGCACATCGATCCATCCGTCAGCCAGTTTCAGCGATGAGAAAAAGGGATTATCTGGCCGAAACAACCCATGGGTCGCGAGGTGGAGGATATCTGCACGTGCAGCCTGTTGAAGCCCATGCTTGTCGGCGTGTTGATCAAGATATAGAGTAGAATTCTCCCAGAATCGTGCGCTCGTTTTGATTTCGTGAATTGCTTGGGGAATTGCAGGGTCGGCCAAAGCCAGACCAGCCCATGTTTGTTGGCTGAGCATTGAACCCTCCTTGACCTGTCTTTGCGGCGCATCCCTATTTTTGTTTAAGTCATCGTTCTCGACACGACCAGTGTCATTCTGTTGACGACGACAATGGATGGCGATACTTGCACTCGGTGCATAGACAATTTCATATTGCTCCACTAAATACTGTTCACCGTTCCACAAAGCATGTAGCGGAAGGGTGTGCAGAATGCCTGCGGGGACAACGAGGAGTCGCTCACAGGTCAATGCTGATTCCAGCGATGCGATCAATCGGCCATACAGTTGATTTAGTACTTGATGAAGTGATTTAATCAGACGTGTTTCATGACGTTCAAGATAGTCGATGCCCAGCTCTGCTCGTCCCAATTGAAACCGCAATTCCTCTTGCAACTGTGTGAGTTCGACTACACCACATAATCCACGAAATAGCTGTACGTTTTGTCGGTCAACCAGAAACGCCATCACTTCGCCCGCCCTACCGTCAAAGGAAGTTTTCTTGTCGAGCACAATATCTGACGTTGGAAAATCTGACACCAATGAATCTGACGTCAACGTGTGGGAAACAGGATTGGTCCAACACGACAAATCAGATTCGGCGATAAAGTAGACCAATGCTTGTTCGCCTTCTTGTAAAGTCTCTTGGAATGTTGCAAGCGTGACGGGTTGTGCCTGATCGAGAAAAGGGGAAGACTGCATCTCCAAACGACCCAGCTGATCTCTTGTCGTTGGATCTGTTGCATCAAGTTGGCATCTAGAAATTGTCCCCCGTTTTCACCAAGGAGGCGACCGTACAGCCAATGTAACTGTTGGCGGGCAGTTGCGCGCTGTGTGGATATTGTTTGGTGCGTTGAGTCTGAGAGCACTTCTGGAGCGTTGTCAAGCGTCTCAGTCGATGGGTCAGGAACAGATTCGGGCAATGGGGTATCTAGCGTCTCAATCTCATCAATGGTTGTCGAGAGGCGTTCGAGTAAAGCGCGTGAACGACTACGCTCGATGACTTCGAATATTTGTGCCACTGTGTTTGGAGCGCCACCCGATTGTGCAAGAAGTGCAAAGACGAAATCACTATAGATTGAAGATTTGTCATCCAAATAGGCTGCGCGAATTTCTTCAAGAGGGAAGGTCGCACGCTGATTCTCCATCAGATCAACCGCATCGGAGAGATAACTCAACGCATCCGACCAGTTACCAGCAAAACATTCGATCTGACCAAACGCATATGCCAACCGAAGTTGGAGATGTGGAAGAGAAGAGGTAGAACCATCGGAGTCCGTTGGCTGGATTAAACACGCAACAGTTGCAACAGCTTCACGGGCAGCGACAATCTTATCTTCCCCTAAGCAAATACGCATCCAAAGTAAATAGATTTCGATTCGCATACCTATATCTGCAACGAGGGGGGCAGCCTTATTCAGAGTAGCCGTCGATTCAGTTGTGGATTGTTCGGAGGAGATGGGCAACTCTACTTGCTCTGAGCTAAGATCTTCGATTAGCTGTTGCGTCCAACTCTTTGCTTGTTCCAATTCACCGTATCGGTAGGCCCAACCAGCAAGTGCTAATCTCGTGCGGTTCAGCCAATATCGGTTATCGAGCCGCGCAAAGAGCTCTTGGGCCTCAGATAATGCCGCATGGGAGGCGGCATGGTCTCCACTATGGATATAGAAAAGCCCCGTTGTATACAAACACTGTCCAAGCTCATAAGGCATATCGGCCTGCCGGAACAATTCTTCGCAACGCGTCAACGCGACGGATGCTTCGGTGAGTAGATTCAGTGCGATATACCCAATTGCTTGATCAAGCAGCAGCATATCAGCCTGATGTAACCTTTCCAGGTCGGTATTGCCATTGGAATCATGATCAAGCATCAAGTCTACGCTTGCCGAATCGAATTGTTTCAAGGCCAAAGCATATTGACCTGTACGGAGATAAAGACTGCCTAGATTTGTCGATGCTCGACCGCGGTTCAGGTTGTCGCCAATCTGGGTAAACAACTCCATTGCCTTTTCAAGAGTGTCTTCGGCCCGTTGCGGGCTATCCAGATACATATGCGCATGGGCACTATTGAGTCCAATATGAGCCAGATCATTTTGAAGGGCACGCAAAAACTCTGTCTCTGTGGTATCTGTCTCATTCAGAATCAGCTCGAACAATTCCTGTGCTTGTGCATATAGGGTCAGAGATTCCGCGTGACGCTCCTGAAAACGTAGGAGTGTCGCTAAATTGTGATAAGCATCCGCAAGTGCCAAGCGGGTATCAGTTTCTTGGGGAAAGGAGAGATAGGTCTGAATAGCACTTTGTATCTCTTTTTCCGCTTCAGCGTAGCGACCCTGCATTGCAAGGATCTGCGTGAGACCAAGGGTACTACGAGTCAGAGACGGCAGATCGGAAATCTCCTCCCAGATCTTGCGTGCATTGCGCAGAGTGAGTTCAGCGCGTCCAAGTTCACCTGCTTGAACATACAAGCGTGCCGTTGCGTAGAGGATTTGTGCTTCAACTGCTTGACAGGTTTTTTCGTTTGCAACATTGCTCTCTTCATGGGCAGGACATTGTTGTTTAGATTCAAGGTAGGCACTGCCTATCCTGAGCCAATGTGCTGCCTGATCGGGAGCGGCTTCAGCTTGTTCAAGTGCGCAATCAGCCAGGTAGCGCACGATCGTTAATGGCTCCACATCTGCTATGTTCGTTAGCTGTACTAAGGCGTCAGTGACGCTTAGTTGACTGATGTGGTCGAGTTGTTCTGGACTGAGTGGTTCACCCACAACTCCATCCTCATCCTGTTTCTATGCCTAAGAGCGTGTTTTAAAAGTCATTCTGAGGAGGGTTTGGGACGAAGAATCCACCGTTCCAAGTGCAAAAAGAAGATTCTTTGCTCCGTTCCTCCACTCAGAATGACTTTTAAAACACGCTCTTGGGCCATTCCAGAGAAATAAATCCTTAATTTGTCAAGTCGATTTCTCTGGAATGGCTTGAGCTTTTCCAGATCAAATTAGGGATATTAATTGTTGGAAAAGCCTAAAACCTATTCGAAAAGTGGTTGTGAGTCTGACCCGCGAAGCGGGTCAGACTGCATCGTCACAGAACTTTTCGGATAAACGCTAAGATATCGGGGACAATCGTTATGTAATCTCCAATGGTTCGATTTCGATTAGATCTCCTTCTGGCGGAGTTAGGACAAGACTATAGTTACCTGGTTTGATCCCAGTCAGACGAAATCGTCCATTTGCGTCAGTCGTCGTTTGTGTCACGAGTGTGTCATTAAGCGAATCGGAACTTGCATTGTCACTATCATCTATGGATGACAAATGAAGAAGTGCGGGAAGGATAGAAATAGCATTCTCTTGTAAAGGTAAAAGCTCTCCAGTCAGTCGTCTCCCGTTTCCAGAGGTATCAACAAGGAGTTCTATATCAGCTTCCGGTGTCGTGTAGAGCAGCCTGTAACTACTGGCGGCTGTACTACGAACACCAGCCAAAGCCAATCCTTGTCGACTATCTAAAGTTAGTTGGGCTTGCAAACTTGATAATAGATTTGACATTCCCCGACGAACGCGTCCAACAAGATCAATCGATTCGTGAACGGGGGGCTCTGTCTCCTTGACACTATGTGTCACATGCTGAAACAGATCTGTATAACGCTCGATTATCTCAGTGCGAGGAAGACTAGCACGCGCAATTGCCAATTCCGAGGCCAAGCCACGAATCTGTGCCAACTCACCTCGAAGGGCATGATCACGAGCAAGCAGAGATTGTTCATCTGCGGTTAGCGCTACGTCATCAAAAACGTATTCAAAAAGTCGATCAATAGTTAACTCACTCATACCGAACCTTCTTTGGGAATGAACATGAAATAAATTGAACGTGTCATTCTAGGATGAAACGAAGGCGTGTTATCTTATTCCAATTCCTGAGCGTATACCACAAAGTGTGTAAATAAAGCAATCTCTCTGACTAAGTGCTTATCCGAAAAGCTCTGTGATGGTCCATTCTCACTCGAGAAGTTGGATGGACTCACAACCACTTTTCGGATAGATTCTAAGTGGTCTTCCTTTACACACTTTGGGACACACTGTTGATTCCTTGGTACAACAACTCGTACCTCACCCGTTTGATTGTATAGTACATATGTGGCAACTGCCACAACAAAAAATACATCCATTCGCAATTGTACCAACTGCGGTTGTGAAGATTATGAATGTGTTCCAACTTCTCTGACCAAGAAAGCTTTCAGCTATCAGCCGTCAGCCAGGTCGAAACGACCACTCCGTGAACAGCTGGAATCGGGCCTTGTCTCGCTGCTGATTTTTATACTTTCCTATACTCAGTAGATCCAAATTTGGCGTTTTTGGCTATTTTCAGTCGAGATTGCAGGGATTTTGGAGTCATTTATTCAGATTTCGGTGGGGTGGTTCATTTTAGGCGGACAATTAGGTTTACATTTTTGCAAAGAGAAAAGATGTTTATATTTTCTACTTTGAGCCATGCTCAGGCAGAAAATGACCTCATATAGATTTTTATCTATGTATCAAAAGTGTAAACCTAATTCTGAACCACCCCATTTCGGTTACAGAAAACAACCTATTTCATATCTGAAAATCGCCCAAATCTAGGGCTGGTTCAGAAATAGGTTGACAAAGAAGAGAGTACGTTAACAAGAGAATAGGTTAGAGAAAGAGGCTCCTGTTCAGGCAAAATAAGGGTGTTCAGACCAAAATAGCCAAAAAGGAGCCTCTAAATGTCAGAGTATCGAACAGACCCCCTATCATTGTCAACCCGAATCGATCTTGCGTTGGAAATGCTCAACCCGAATCGAGAGTGGGGGAGAGTGAGCGAACTGTCAACGGCGTACAATGTGTCTCGAACGTGGCTCTATAAGTTGAGAGAGCGGTGAAGCGGCGCTGAAAGCGATCTTGTCGCCAGTGAGTCCAGGACCGCAGCCGAAAAGCCATGTGATCGAAGTGGATGAGACGTTCATCCGACGAACCATAACGGTGTTGCCGATGCTGCGAGGAAGCGTACGAGATATCCAAAGGGGGTTGGGGTTGCTGCTAGGTGTGGAGCGGTCGGTGGGATTCATCCAAGGGACGCTGGCGGAAGTTGGAGAACTGGCATCGGCGTACAATGAGAGCATGGTGCCGACGCTGCCGGTGTTGGGGGGAAGCGGATGAAATTTTCTGTGGCGACCAACCGTGCCTGACGGTGGTGGACGGAGCATCGTTTGCGCTGTTGAATATCTCAGCAGCCGATGCCCGAGATGAAACAACATGGGGGTTGAAGTTTCTCGAATTGCTCGAGCGAGGCATCACCTTTGATGACTTGGTGACCGATGGGGCTTTGGGCATTCAGGCAGGAGCCAAGGCAGTGGGGATGAATGCGCCACACTCCTATGACCTCTTTCACCAAATGCAGAATGGCACCAAAATCACCCAACGTCTGGAGAGAGAAATGGACCAGGCCATGACCGACCGTGACGTAGCTTGGCAAGTGTTGGACGAGCAGACTGCTCCTGCACGTCGCCCTGGGCGACCACGCAAATGCACAGTGACTCTCGAGGTTGCCGACCAAACGGTGCTGACAGCAGTTGACTTGCACGAGAACTGGACATGGCTTCTCCGAACGGTCCGTCAGGCACTGGAGCCGATTTCACCGACCGGGCAGCTTGTCAACACAGATGCCGCGCAACAAACCATTCTGGCTGCCACCCAACTTATGATGGAGATGAACCGCGATGAAATTGCACACTTTGCCACCCAACTGCAGCAGAATCTACCTACATTGCTGGCTCCCCTCCGCCAGAACCTCTCACCTGAGTACGAAGCCTTCATCACACACCTCTGGACTTATCGCCATGACCATCAACTTCCCATTGAACAGCTTTTCCCTCCCTCATTGCAGCCTCAGTAGATCCAAATTTCAGGTTTTGAGAGAGAATTCTGGCTAAACAGTTGACATAAATACAAATTTGCCGGTCGATATCTAGTTTTTGCGTTAGATTTGGGCGATTTTCAGATATGAAATAGGTTGTTTTCTGTAACCGAAATCTGAATAAATGACTCCAAAATCCCTGCAATCTCGACTGAAAATCGCCAAAAACGCCAAATTTGGATCTACTGAGCCTATGGCTCTTGCCTTCTGGCATGCACTGGATCGCTTCCATCGGGCTTCTTCTCTAGCTGAATCCTTTCATGCTTGGCTCAGGCCCTTTCTTGCAATCCATCGCTCTTTGCCCGATTGGTTGGCCGCTCTTTTACAGCTCTTTTGGAATCATCGCACCTTCTCACGTGGCAAACGCTCCGGTCACTCACCCTTAGAACTGGCTACCGATTCCTATGTCCCTTCTTTGGCTGACGCCCTTGATGCCATTCTTCAGCCTCAACAGCAACTGGCTCTTTAACCTATTCTCTTTTTAACGTGCCCATTTCAATTTTGTAAACCTAACTCATCCCTTGTTCTGAACCTGCCCCAAATCTAACGCAAAAACTAGATATCGACCGGCAAATTTGTATTTATGTCAACTGTTTAGCCAGAATTCTCTCTCAAAACCTGAAATTTGGATCTACTGATACTATAAAAAACTTTACTTTCTGGTAAAAGAAAAGAGATGAGGTGAGAAATGTGACAAAAAGCGGTTAGCAGTTCATCCTAAAGGTAGAGAACCCAAAAGGAGGAAGGAATGCTAACCGCGCCAGAAATAACTATAGCAGTACTGATGAATGTATTGCAAGTAACGCCGATGGGAACAAACGTAAATGTAATGCGTCTGATGTGGGCAATGCTGAATGGGTCGTTTCTGAAAAGTCGAGGAGCAATCCATAGCGCATTGAAAGAAAGCGGGTTTGAAGATGAGGAGCTCCGGCGAAGCTGGTGGAGCTTTCGATATGGATCATGGGATATCACAAGTCTGCTGGGGTCGTGGCAAGAAGAAGTGGAAAGGGGAATGGGAGGCAAAAAAGTTAGAAGGGTACCGAGTGAAAAGCATAGATATCACAGGGTTCTGGCGACCGAAGCTGCAAGGGAAAGTGAACCGACTCTATAACTCAACGGCTCGTCGGGCATTGCCCGCGCTCATCTTTGGAGTGATGATAAGCTCGGGGGAGATAGGCGGGAAGCGAGTGCCACTGCTCAAGGCAATCATGAGATGCACGGTTGGAACAAAGGAAAGTGAGTTTCGGAAAAAGCTGCTGAAAGAGACGAAGAAATCACTGGAGTCAGACGAAGTGGCGGTGGTCGATGCCGGGTTTACAATCAGAGAAATGCTAGAAAGCGGCATAGACCGATTTGTCCTGCGGGAAGCGATTAACTGCACAGTGCGCCGCAATGAGTTCCCCAAACGCAAAGAAAAAGGCAGACCACCTGAATATGGTGATATTGTGCGACCGCTCTCTCGCAGCTATAAGGGAAAGCGACTCGAGGCTACAACTCCGGACTCGTCTGGTCGCTTTCTCTATAGTGGTCGCCTGATTTGCTATCAAGCATGGCACAATCTCGTCCCCAGAACAACCAAGGTGGATACAGCCAACCGTACCTACTCGATTTACGTCATTCAGGATCCGGCCTACAACACACCTTTGGTTTTGGCGACCGTTATGACTTTGCAGCCTGAAACCATTTATCTTGTCTACCTGGAACGCTGGCCTGTTGAACCTCCCCCCCTTGGCTTCCAAGCAGATGATTGGCTTACATCGTCAATTTGTTCATGCCGATGAGGCTTGTTTCCGCTTACCTGAACTGGGGCTGCTGCTGGCAATCTTCTTTCCCATTTAGCCGCTTCTCTTCCTCCCATACCGACTGGCTACTGGGATCGAGAGCCTCAATCCACTCCCGGCAGGCTGCGCCGTGTTCTCTCGAGTGCTCTTTTTCCAACTCCTGACCAACTCGACCCTGACTTTCGGAAAAAGGCCTCGGTTTCACACCATTTCCCTAAAGGCGTTCTCGCTCATCGCCGCCTCAATGCCGCTGCTTAAACTAGCCGAGCACTATTTTTACATTTTATCCCGTTTTTTCAGGGTGGATTCTTTTTTCCGCCCCTTTCGGTTTGCCCTTTGTCACTCAAGCCTTTACCAGAAAGTAAAGTTAAACACACTTTCAGGAAGTGTGTACCAAAGTGTGTAAATGCAACTGGTTCTCTGACTGAGCGACGTCCATTTACGCACTTTGTGATACACACGCCACATTCATGGTCTTTACAGAGCCTAAAGGTGTTAATTTGTCTGACTAAATCCGCTGGACTCTAAAGCAGTGCGCAGTTTTTGAAGACAGCGGTTACGCGTTGGACCAATGCTGCCTTTGGGTATCATCAGGCGAGCGCTGATCTCATCATAAGATGGTTCTTCGGGATCTAGGAAGATCAAAGTCAACAACAACCGACACCGTTCATCGATTTTGGCAAATCCTTCGTAAATGGCACGTTG
>JAHBNG010000010.1 GCA_019217005.1 Chloroflexi bacterium TSY | reverse complement strand
AGACCATCATGAAGATACGGAAGGCATTGAAGTTCTAGTCAGAGAATCTTCGAGACGATCTATACTTTCAATGTCTTGATGGTGAAAATAGGCTTTTTGCAGGAGAATCACACTTAAGAGGTGGACAATGACTCTAGCAACAACAAAAGAACCAAAGACGGTGCGACAACAAGATTACGATCTAAAGAAAACACAGGTCGATAGCAAAATCGTCGGTCTCTGGCACATGATGACGGGCTACCATTGGCTCTATCTTGTCGCGCTCGTGAGTCTCAGCATCGCGGCTGTGGCGCGCGCGGCAACTTTCTATCTATTGAGTTACTTTGTAGATGATGTTTTGCTACGGGACGGACTGATGAGGCTGGTTCCACTCATCGCTTTTGGCTTTATTGGGCTGGCGCTGTTGCAGGGAATTTTCACCTTTGCCGGCGGACGCTTGGCTGCTCAAACAGGCGAAGGAATTGTGCTACGGCTACGGAACTACTTGTACGATCATCTCCAGCGACTCACGTTTAGCTATCACGACAAGATGCAGACGGGCGAGCTAATACAGCGCACAACATCCGATGTGGACGCCATCCGGCGGCTCTTTTCTGAACAGATGATTGGGGTTGGTCGTATCATTACATTGTTTCTCATCAGTTTTGTTGCGTTGCTCAATTTACATGTGACGTTAGCCCTCCTTTCTGTGATTGTTGTACCCATCGTCATCGTAGCCTCTTACCTCTTTTATCGTGAGCTTGGCAAGCGTTATGAACTCTATCAGCAGCAAGAGGCAATCCTCTCAAATCAGCTAGCTGCAAGAGCATTTGAGCGGTATCCGTGTGGTGAAGGCATTTGCCCGTCAAGAATATGAGAGCGACCGCTTCGAAGAAAAGAATGGCGAGATGTTCAAACGTGGACGTTCGCTGATCATGATGCTTGCGCTCTTCTGGCCTGTGACCGATATCTTGTGTGGAACGCAGATGGTTGCGGGCTTCTATCTGGGGGCGCGTCTGGCCATGGATGGTGCAATCACGCCTGGCACCTATATTGCCTATGCCGGCCTAGTCGTTCAAATTATCTGGCCGATTCGCATGTTGGGTCGTCTCGTGGCCCAGATGTCTACAGGTGTCGTCTCCTTTGAACGGATTTCGGCAATTTTGCGACAGGAACGCGAGCCTCTGACGAGTGGTTCGATTCGACCACGACAAGAGATGACGGGTGCCATTCAGTTCGATGGGGTTGGCTTCGGCTATGAACAGAGCCAGTTGGATGCTGAAGATCCGGTGATCTCGGTGGCAGACACTGACACTTTGTTACCACCGGTGATACACAATGTCAGTTTTTCAGTCGAACAAGGTCAAGTCGTTGCACTAATGGGTCCAGCAGGATCAGGGAAATCGACCCTGATGAATCTACTTCCTCGCTTTTATGAATATACCAGCGGCAGCATCAAGATTGATGGAATTGAGATCAAGGAATATCCGCGTGCCTACTTGCGTCAGCGGATTGGAATTGTTCAACAGGAGCCATTTCTTTTTTCACGCACCATCATGGAGAACATTACGTATGGTGTGGGACGAAAGGTCAGTGAGGCTGAAATAGAAGCCGCCACCAGAGCTGCCAATATTCATGAGGTGATTCTGACCTTTCCTGATGGTTACAAGACAGTTGTAGGTGAGCGCGGAGTCACTCTCTCTGGCGGCCAGAAGCAGCGCATTACCATCGCCCGTACCATTCTGAAAGATCCCGCAATTCTCATTCTGGATGATGCCACCTCATCGGTTGATACAGAGACCGATGCAGCGATTCGTTCGGCATTACAGGAACTCATGCGCAATCGGACGACGTTTATCATCGCCCACCGTATCCAGTCGATTCTGCACGCAGATCTGATTCTGATTCTGGAACAAGGACGTATCATTCAGCATGGCACCCACCAAGAGCTGGTTGCACAACCTGGTATCTATCAGGAAATCTATCATCTACAAGAGTCTATCGAAGATGAACTTCAACAAGAACTGGCTGAGATTGTCGGTTAGAAGGAGAAGGTCAAATGGCAGAAAACTTGTACTTTGAGGAAGAAGAATTCTCCACTCAATTCAATGGACAGACGATCTGGCGGATATTGAAACTGGGCATGCGGCATTGGCCTCTGCTAGCTGTGTTCCTGGGTGGCATTAGCACGGTTGCGTTTGTTGATTCCTACTTTACTTTACTTTCTGGTAAAGGCTTGAGTGACAAAGGGCAAACCGAAAGGGGCGGAAAAAAGAATCCACCCTGAAAAAACGGGATAAAATGTAAAAATAGTGCTCGGCTAGTTTAAGCAGCGGCATTGAGGCGGCGATGAGCGAGAACGCCTTTAGGTAAATGGTGTGAAACCGAGGCCTTTTTCCGAAAGTCAGGGTCGAGTTGGTCAGGAGTTGGAAAAAGAGCACTCGAGAGAACACGGCGCAGCCTGCCGGGAGTGGCTTGAGGCTCTCGATCCCAGTAGCCAGTCGGTATGGGAGGAAGAGAAGCGGCTAAATGGGAAAGAAGATTGCCAGCCAGCAGCCCCAGTTCAGGTAAGTGGAAACAAGCCTCATCGGCATGAACAAATTGACGATGTAAGCCAATCATCTGCTTGGAAGCCAAGGGGGGAGGTTCAACAGGCCAGCGTTCCAGGTAGACAAGATAAATGGTTTCAGGCTGCAAAGTCATAACGGTCGCCAAAACCAAAGGTGTGTTGTAGGCCGGATCCTGAATGACGTAAATCGAGTAGGTACGGTTGGCTGTATCCACCTTGGTTGTTCTGGGGACGAGATTGTGCCATGCTTGATAGCAAATCAGGCGACCACTATAGAGAAAGCGACCAGACGAGTCCGGAGTTGTAGCCTCGAGTCGCTTTCCCTTATAGCTGCGAGAGAGCGGTCGCACAATATCACCATATTCAGGTGGTCTGCCTTTTTCTTTGCGTTTGGGGAACTCATTGCGGCGCACTGTGCAGTTAATCGCTTCCCGCAGGACAAATCGGTCTATGCCGCTTTCTAGCATTTCTCTGATTGTAAACCCGGCATCGACCACCGCCACTTCGTCTGACTCCAGTGATTTCTTCGTCTCTTTCAGCAGCTTTTTCCGAAACTCACTTTCCTTTGTTCCAACCGTGCATCTCATGATTGCCTTGAGCAGTGGCACTCGCTTCCCGCCTATCTCCCCCGAGCTTATCATCACTCCAAAGATGAGCGCGGGCAATGCCCGACGAGCCGTTGAGTTATAGAGTCGGTTCACTTTCCCTTGCAGCTTCGGTCGCCAGAACCCTGTGATATCTATGCTTTTCACTCGGTACCCTTCTAACTTTTTTGCCTCCCATTCCCCTTTCCACTTCTTCTTGCCACGACCCCAGCAGACTTGTGATATCCCATGATCCATATCGAAAGCTCCACCAGCTTCGCCGGAGCTCCTCATCTTCAAACCCGCTTTCTTTCAATGCGCTATGGATTGCTCCTCGACTTTTCAGAAACGACCCATTCAGCATTGCCCACATCAGACGCATTACATTTACGTTTGTTCCCATCGGCGTTACTTGCAATACATTCATCAGTACTGCTATAGTTATTTCTGGCGCGGTTAGCATTCCTTCCTCCTTTTTGGGTTCTCTACCTTTAGGATGAACTGCTAACCGCTTTTTGTCACATTTCTCACCTCATCTCTTTTCTTTTACCAGAAAGTAAAGCTTTACCTATTTGAGCAAACGCATTATCGATGAGGGCATTTTGGGTGGCGATCTTGATGTACTGCTGACGGTAATTATCCAGTATGGCAGTCTGCTCCTTGTTCAAGCCTCCATGGTCTTTGCGGTCATCTTTTGTGCTGGACGGATTGGGGAACGTGTTCAGTACGATCTGCGGCAGGCGATGTTTGCACAGATCCAGAATCTCTCTCTCTCCTATTTTGATCGCACACCCATCGGTTGGTTGATGTCGCGACTGACGTCGGATGCAAAACGGGTGGGTGAGTTGGTCTCGTGGGGCTTTTTGGATGTGACTTGGGGCATTACGAATATTATTGCGGCTGTTCTATTTATGGCTTATATCAATTGGCGCCTGGCGTTGGTGATGCTGGCGATCATTCCTGCGTTGGTGATTGTAGCGGGTGAATTCAAAAGACATATATTGAAGGAATATCGAGAAGTTCGCCGGCTAAATTCAAAGGTGACAGGTGCCTACAACGAAGGCATCACGGGTGTACGAGTCGTCAAAGCGCTGGGGCGAGAGGAATCCAACCTGACTGAATTTCGTGGGTTAACAGGGAATATGTACAATGCAGCCTTTCGAGCGGCCTGGCTTTCCGCACTCTTCTTGCCAGCAGTCCAGTTGATTAGTGCATTTGGTGTAGCAGCGATTGTTTGGTATGGCGGATTTCAAGTCACTGTGGGTACGATGACGATTGGAGGCATTCAAGCCTTTATTTCATACATCACTTTCATGCTCTGGCCCATTCAAGAGATGGCGCGTGTCTATGCCGAAATGCAACAAGCAATTGCATCGGGTGAACGGATCTTCTCCCTCATCGATTCCGTTCCAGAGATCCAAGATGCGCCTGATGTTCATGACCCCGGCGCAATTCGTGGAGATATTGTCTTTGAGAATGTAGACTTTCAATATGAAGAAGGCAAACCAGTCTTTTCCAATTTAAATCTGCATATTGAACAAGGAGAGACAATCGCGCTTGTTGGACCAACGGGGGCCGGTAAATCGACGCTTGTGAACCTGATTTGCCGCTTCTACGAACCCCATCGAGGCACAATTCGCATCGCCGGGCACGACTTGCGACAAATGAGTCTCCATGCCATTCAATCACGCATCGGAGTGGTTCTGCAAACGCCTCATCTCTTCTCCGGCACCGTGCGCGAAAATTTGCGCTATGGTCGTTTGGATGCGACGGATGAGGAAATTGAGCAAGCTACGCAATTGGCTGGAGCACATAGTTTTATTGTCGAGCTCGAACTTGGCTATGAAACCGAAGTTGGCGAGGGCGGTGCACTTCTATCTACGGGACAGAAACAACTCATTAGTTTGGCACGCGCCATGTTGGCCCAACCAGATATTTTCATTATGGACGAGGCCACTAGCTCTGTAGACACGCTGACTGAGGCACTCATTCAGCAGGGGATGGAGACGCTGCTCAAAGGGCGAACCAGCTTTATCATCGCCCATCGCTTGTCGACCATTAAGCGAGCGGATCGAATCCTGGTGATCGAGAATGGAGGTATTTCCGAAATGGGAACACATGCTGAACTCATTCGGGCACGTGGTCACTATTACAACCTCTATACCCGTCAATTCCGCGAAGAGCGAAGAAACGCAATAAAGATGGCCGAACTGGAGGAACGGGAATCTGTTCCGGCGTAACGACAATCGGGATGGCCTTTATATTCTCTCTCTCTCTGTCAGTATTGTGTGTTATAATCTGTTCAATCCATGACGGATAAACCGAGAATTGATGAATATGACAAGCCCATCATTGATTACCTGGATAAGATCGAAGTCGCGAAGGCGAATCAACAGATTCTCAAAACCTTCTATTCTGTCATCAAGGACTGTTCCAGACGGGTTATTTGACCATTAAAGAGAAAAAACAATTTCGGAATATACACACTCGGTTATCCCAATGCCGAGGTCAGAGAATCTTTGCTCTCTTACATCATTAGTGACTTGCAATTCGAGCAGACTGCTCTGACCAAGCCAATGGTCATTCAACTCTATAACGACATCCTGTACTGCTCCTTTGCCATCTACACTTTATCATGAAAGGAATGATTCATGAAGCGAATGATTCTCGTTCGATCTTTTTTTGCATTCATATTATTTTATGCATCAATAGCAACTCTCCTTCTTCCCAACCAGACCCAGGCACAATCAAACGAGCAAGATCAGCCAACGCTTCAGGCAGACTGGACGGTGTTTGGTGACAAGATTTCCAATTTTGGTCAGATAGTGGCTGGCGCGGGAGATCTCAACGGCGATGGCTTCGAGGATGTTGTGATTGGGATACGTGACAACTTTGCCGTCTACCTGGGCAGCGCCGTGGGACTCGATGAGACAGCTGCCTTTACTGAGAATGACATCATGGGAGGGCGTACTTCTTTCTTCCCAAAGAACGTTGCCGCAGCCGGTGATGTCAATGGGGACGGTTTCGACGACCTGGTTGCGGGCTCGCCCTTTGACACAGTTGATGAACGGGAGAAAGCGGGACGAGCGCGCGTCTACTACGGTGGCGCTCAAGGGTATTCGAGCACGCCAGCGTGGGAAGTGGGAGGCTTTGAAGCCGAAGATGAGCTGGGGATGGCGACCGACGGCGCAGGCGACATCAATGGGGACGGCTATGATGATGTGATTGTGGGCGTTCCGGGTAGCTTTGATGTAACGATTGCTGGTTCGGTCTATATTTACTTCGGTAGCTCGAGCGGTTTGTCAGCCGAGCCAGATGTTCGTTTGACAAACGACGTTGCTGAAAGTCAATTTGGTCGTGCTTTGAGTGGCGCAGGCGATGTCAACGGAGATGGCTATGCCGATATTCTCGTGGGTGCGCCGCGCATTCAGACAGCGTATGTCTACCTGGGTGGACCTGAGGGCCCTGATCCCATGCCGCATCTCACAATCGCTAAGCGCACTGGCGATTTCATTCAGGGTGCAGCGGTTGATTCGCTTGGTGATGCCAATGGCGATGGCTATGATGATATTGTTGTTAATGCAGCGAATATCGATGACATAGTCAAGGCATATGTCTTTTACGGAAGCGCAGACGGTCTCAATGAAACACCTGATTTCACGGCCAGCATCAAGGAGGGTGATGAGTCTCTGAAAGCCTTTGTGCATGGGGTGGGTGATTTGAATGGGGATGGATTTGCGGATTTGGCGTTTACAGCGAGTCCCGAATTTAGCGATGTGGATCCGGGTCATGTCTACGTATATTATGGGGGACCAAATGGCTTCGGTGTGACGCCATCATTTGTTCTAGATGGAGATCAGGTTGGCGAATTCTTTGGGGCATCAGTTGGAGGCGCTGATGTAAATGGCGATGGTCTTGCTGATTTAATCGTCGGTGCCCCAGATTATGAGGAAGGTGATGAGCTTGAGGGCAAAGCTTCTCTGTTTTTCGGGTCGCATAGCAGATCGACAGGTGCAACGATTGCCGGTGCCCCCGAATTGGGTGGTTTGATCTGGCAAGTGGATGGTCTGCGCAATGGCACAGAACTCGGTGCTGCTGGTGCGGCCGGCGATCTGAATGGTGACGGCAATCCGGATCTGATTGTGGCCACGGGGCGTGAACGAGTCTTTATTTTCCTGGGGACGGGAGGAGGATTGGCGCAAGATGCGTCCTTCAATTTGCGTAGCCAATCCGCCCAATCTGGTTTGAGTCGAACAGTTGCTTCAGGCACTGATATCAACGGCGACGGCTACGAGGATGTGTTGGTCGGCGATCCAGAATTCGCAGAGCGGACCGGTCAGGTTGCACTCTATTACGGTGGACCGGATGGTCTACAAGGAATTCGCCCTGTTTGGACTGCCAAGGGTCTGGAGCCAGGATTGAGTTTTGGAGCCTCGCTTGCCATGCTGGGTGACGCGGATGGAGACGGGTTCGCTGATTTTGCTGTTGGCAGTGGAGGAGATCCACAAAATGCATCCCTGTCAGGTGCGGTTTATATCTATTATGGTGGTCCAGGTGGTCCAAGTCGCGCGCCGGGTCAAACTTTAGAGCAGGAAGTTGTCGCTGGCTATGATGTTGCACGTGCTTATGATGTCAACGGGGATGGATTTGACGATCTATTGATCAGTCCATCTCGTCTGAACGACGATGTGAATAATAGTGTTGGAAACGACGATGGTCGTGTCATGGTTTACCATGGAGGCTGGCAGGGCCTTAGTCTGACTCCAGACTTTGTGGCTGAAAATCAAGATGCTGGTGCCACATTTGGAGACGCTGCCGCAGCACCTGGTGATGTCAACGGGGATGGATTTGCAGACATTCTGATCAGCGCACCAGGATACAATGAGGGTGCGGGGCTGGTCGCTCTCTATCTGGGGAGTGGCGATGGTTTGGGAAGCGCTCCCATCTGGAGTCAAGAGGGGAGTGACGCTGGCCTACGCTTTGGCGTGCGTTTGGCTGCGGTGGGCGATATGACAGGAGATGGATTTGACGATTTTATTGTCGGGACAGTACCAAGTGAAGACGGTCTGAGTCAGCTACTGCTCTACGCAGGCGGAGCCGATGGTCCGACGGATGAAGAGAGCTGGGCGTTGGAAGCCGAGGGCTCTGTCCTGTCGCCAGCAGCATTGACCCAAATGGGCGACATCAATGGTAATGGCTTTGCCGATCTCTTTTTGGGCGAACCATCTGTGCCCATTGGCAATGCTGCTGGACGCATCCGTATCTTTTCAGGCGGCAGCGTCGAGATGAGTGAGGAGCAGATCAAGGCCGCTGCGGAAGAGTTGTATCAGAAGGGGCTTGCCTTGGCCAAAGAGGAGAACTATGCCGATGCAGTGCTAAATTACGATCAGGCAATTGAGCTGACGCCCAATGATGCCCGTCTCTACTTCAACCGCGGCATCGCTTACGCACGACAGGAGCAGCCTCAAGACGCGATTGCCGACTATACCAAGGTCATTGAGCTCCAACCTGAAATTGCAGTTGGGTATTACTATCGGGGTTTTTCGCAATGGGCATTAGAGGAGTATGAGGCGGCGATTGCCGACATGACGAAGGCGATCGAAATTGATCCAGAACGGGCAGGTATTTACTACAATCGTGGACGTGTTTATCGCGATATGCGTGAAGATGAGTTGGCCGTGGATGATTACACGGCTTCACTCGGATTGGATACAGAGTTGACAGATACCTATTACCAACGCGGTTTCAGTTATACTTTACTTTCTGGTAAAGGCTTGAGTGACAAAGGGCAAACCGAAAGGGGCGGAAAAAAGAATCCACCCTGAAAAAACGGGATAAAATGTAAAAATAGTGCTCGGCTAGTTTAAGCAGCGGCATTGAGGCGGCGATGAGCGAGAACGCCTTTAGGTAAATGGTGTGAAACCGAGGCCTTTTTCCGAAAGTCAGGGTCGAGTTGGTCAGGAGTTGGAAAAAGAGCACTCGAGAGAACACGGCGCAGCCTGCCGGGAGTGGCTTGAGGCTCTCGATCCCAGTAGCCAGTCGGTATGGGAGGAAGAGAAGCGGCTAAATGGGAAAGAAGATTGCCAGCCAGCAGCCCCAGTTCAGGTAAGTGGAAACAAGCCTCATCGGCATGAACAAATTGACGATGTAAGCCAATCATCTGCTTGGAAGCCAAGGGGGGAGGTTCAACAGGCCAGCGTTCCAGGTAGACAAGATAAATGGTTTCAGGCTGCAAAGTCATAACGGTCGCCAAAACCAAAGGTGTGTTGTAGGCCGGATCCTGAATGACGTAAATCGAGTAGGTACGGTTGGCTGTATCCACCTTGGTTGTTCTGGGGACGAGATTGTGCCATGCTTGATAGCAAATCAGGCGACCACTATAGAGAAAGCGACCAGACGAGTCCGGAGTTGTAGCCTCGAGTCGCTTTCCCTTATAGCTGCGAGAGAGCGGACGCACAATATCACCATATTCAGGTGGTCTGCCTTTTTCTTTGCGTTTGGGGAACTCATTGCGGCGCACTGTGCAGTTAATCGCTTCCCGCAGGACAAATCGGTCTATGCCGCTTTCTAGCATTTCTCTGATTGTAAACCCGGCATCGACCACCGCCACTTCGTCTGACTCCAGTGATTTCTTCGTCTCTTTCAGCAGCTTTTTCCGAAACTCACTTTCCTTTGTTCCAACCGTGCATCTCATGATTGCCTTGAGCAGTGGCACTCGCTTCCCGCCTATCTCCCCCCGAGCTTATCATCACTCCAAAGATGAGCGCGGGCAATGCCCGACGAGCCGTTGAGTTATAGAGTCGGTTCACTTTCCCTTGCAGCTTCGGTCGCCAGAACCCTGTGATATCTATGCTTTTCACTCGGTACCCTTCTAACTTTTTTGCCTCCCATTCCCCTTTCCACTTCTTCTTGCCACGACCCCAGCAGACTTGTGATATCCCATGATCCATATCAGCTCCACCAGCTTCGCCGGAGCTCCTCATCTTCAAACCCGCTTTCTTTCAATGCGCTATGGATTGCTCCTCGACTTTTCAGAAACGACCCATTCAGCATTGCCCACATCAGACGCATTACATTTACGTTTGTTCCCATCGGCGTTACTGCACATTCATCAGTACTGCTATAGTTATTTCTGGCGCGGTTAGCATTCCTTCCTCCTTTTTGGGTTCTCTACCTTTAGGATGAACTGCTAACCGCTTTTTGTCACATTTCTCACCTCATCTCTTTTCTTTTACCAGAAAGTAAAGCTTTACCTATTTGAGCAAACGCATTATCGATGAGGGCATTTTGGGTGGCGATCTTGATGTACTGCTGACGGTAATTATCCAGTATGGCAGTCTGCTCCTTGTTCAAGCCTCCATGGTCTTTGCGGTCATCTTTTGTGCTGGACGGATTGGGGAACGTGTTCAGTACGATCTGCGGCAGGCGATGTTTGCACAGATCCAGAATCTCTCTCTCTCCTATTTTGATCGCACACCCATCGGTTGGTTGATGTCGCGACTGACGTCGGATGCAAAACGGGTGGGTGAGTTGGTCTCGTGGGGCTTTTTGGATGTGACTTGGGGCATTACGAATATTATTGCGGCTGTTCTATTTATGGCTTATATCAATTGGCGCCTGGCGTTGGTGATGCTGGCGATCATTCCTGCGTTGGTGATTGTAGCGGGTGAATTCAAAAGACATATATTGAAGGAATATCGAGAAGTTCGCCGGCTAAATTCAAAGGTGACAGGTGCCTACAACGAAGGCATCACGGGTGTACGAGTCGTCAAAGCGCTGGGGCGAGAGGAATCCAACCTGACTGAATTTCGTGGGTTAACAGGGAATATGTACAATGCAGCCTTTCGAGCGGCCTGGCTTTCCGCACTCTTCTTGCCAGCAGTCCAGTTGATTAGTGCATTTGGTGTAGCAGCGATTGTTTGGTATGGCGGATTTCAAGTCACTGTGGGTACGATGACGATTGGAGGCATTCAAGCCTTTATTTCATACATCACTTTCATGCTCTGGCCCATTCAAGAGATGGCGCGTGTCTATGCCGAAATGCAACAAGCAATTGCATCGGGTGAACGGATCTTCTCCCTCATCGATTCCGTTCCAGAGATCCAAGATGCGCCTGATGTTCATGACCCCGGCGCAATTCGTGGAGATATTGTCTTTGAGAATGTAGACTTTCAATATGAAGAAGGCAAACCAGTCTTTTCCAATTTAAATCTGCATATTGAACAAGGAGAGACAATCGCGCTTGTTGGACCAACGGGGGCCGGTAAATCGACGCTTGTGAACCTGATTTGCCGCTTCTACGAACCCCATCGAGGCACAATTCGCATCGCCGGGCACGACTTGCGACAAATGAGTCTCCATGCCATTCAATCACGCATCGGAGTGGTTCTGCAAACGCCTCATCTCTTCTCCGGCACCGTGCGCGAAAATTTGCGCTATGGTCGTTTGGATGCGACGGATGAGGAAATTGAGCAAGCTACGCAATTGGCTGGAGCACATAGTTTTATTGTCGAGCTCGAACTTGGCTATGAAACCGAAGTTGGCGAGGGCGGTGCACTTCTATCTACGGGACAGAAACAACTCATTAGTTTGGCACGCGCCATGTTGGCCCAACCAGATATTTTCATTATGGACGAGGCCACTAGCTCTGTAGACACGCTGACTGAGGCACTCATTCAGCAGGGGATGGAGACGCTGCTCAAAGGGCGAACCAGCTTTATCATCGCCCATCGCTTGTCGACCATTAAGCGAGCGGATCGAATCCTGGTGATCGAGAATGGAGGTATTTCCGAAATGGGAACACATGCTGAACTCATTCGGGCACGTGGTCACTATTACAACCTCTATACCCGTCAATTCCGCGAAGAGCGAAGAAACGCAATAAAGATGGCCGAACTGGAGGAACGGGAATCTGTTCCGGCGTAACGACAATCGGGATGGCCTTTATATTCTCTCTCTCTCTGTCAGTATTGTGTGTTATAATCTGTTCAATCCATGACGGATAAACCGAGAATTGATGAATATGACAAGCCCATCATTGATTACCTGGATAAGATCGAAGTCGCGAAGGCGAATCAACAGATTCTCAAAACCTTCTATTCTGTCATCAAGGACTGTTCCAGACGGGTTATTTGACCATTAAAGAGAAAAAACAATTTCGGAATATACACACTCGGTTATCCCAATGCCGAGGTCAGAGAATCTTTGCTCTCTTACATCATTAGTGACTTGCAATTCGAGCAGACTGCTCTGACCAAGCCAATGGTCATTCAACTCTATAACGACATCCTGTACTGCTCCTTTGCCATCTACACTTTATCATGAAAGGAATGATTCATGAAGCGAATGATTCTCGTTCGATCTTTTTTTGCATTCATATTATTTTATGCATCAATAGCAACTCTCCTTCTTCCCAACCAGACCCAGGCACAATCAAACGAGCAAGATCAGCCAACGCTTCAGGCAGACTGGACGGTGTTTGGTGACAAGATTTCCAATTTTGGTCAGATAGTGGCTGGCGCGGGAGATCTCAACGGCGATGGCTTCGAGGATGTTGTGATTGGGATACGTGACAACTTTGCCGTCTACCTGGGCAGCGCCGTGGGACTCGATGAGACAGCTGCCTTTACTGAGAATGACATCATGGGAGGGCGTACTTCTTTCTTCCCAAAGAACGTTGCCGCAGCCGGTGATGTCAATGGGGACGGTTTCGACGACCTGGTTGCGGGCTCGCCCTTTGACACAGTTGATGAACGGGAGAAAGCGGGACGAGCGCGCGTCTACTACGGTGGCGCTCAAGGGTATTCGAGCACGCCAGCGTGGGAAGTGGGAGGCTTTGAAGCCGAAGATGAGCTGGGGATGGCGACCGACGGCGCAGGCGACATCAATGGGGACGGCTATGATGATGTGATTGTGGGCGTTCCGGGTAGCTTTGATGTAACGATTGCTGGTTCGGTCTATATTTACTTCGGTAGCTCGAGCGGTTTGTCAGCCGAGCCAGATGTTCGTTTGACAAACGACGTTGCTGAAAGTCAATTTGGTCGTGCTTTGAGTGGCGCAGGCGATGTCAACGGAGATGGCTATGCCGATATTCTCGTGGGTGCGCCGCGCATTCAGACAGCGTATGTCTACCTGGGTGGACCTGAGGGCCCTGATCCCATGCCGCATCTCACAATCGCTAAGCGCACTGGCGATTTCATTCAGGGTGCAGCGGTTGATTCGCTTGGTGATGCCAATGGCGATGGCTATGATGATATTGTTGTTAATGCAGCGAATATCGATGACATAGTCAAGGCATATGTCTTTTACGGAAGCGCAGACGGTCTCAATGAAACACCTGATTTCACGGCCAGCATCAAGGAGGGTGATGAGTCTCTGAAAGCCTTTGTGCATGGGGTGGGTGATTTGAATGGGGATGGATTTGCGGATTTGGCGTTTACAGCGAGTCCCGAATTTAGCGATGTGGATCCGGGTCATGTCTACGTATATTATGGGGGACCAAATGGCTTCGGTGTGACGCCATCATTTGTTCTAGATGGAGATCAGGTTGGCGAATTCTTTGGGGCATCAGTTGGAGGCGCTGATGTAAATGGCGATGGTCTTGCTGATTTAATCGTCGGTGCCCCAGATTATGAGGAAGGTGATGAGCTTGAGGGCAAAGCTTCTCTGTTTTTCGGGTCGCATAGCAGATCGACAGGTGCAACGATTGCCGGTGCCCCCGAATTGGGTGGTTTGATCTGGCAAGTGGATGGTCTGCGCAATGGCACAGAACTCGGTGCTGCTGGTGCGGCCGGCGATCTGAATGGTGACGGCAATCCGGATCTGATTGTGGCCACGGGGCGTGAACGAGTCTTTATTTTCCTGGGGACGGGAGGAGGATTGGCGCAAGATGCGTCCTTCAATTTGCGTAGCCAATCCGCCCAATCTGGTTTGAGTCGAACAGTTGCTTCAGGCACTGATATCAACGGCGACGGCTACGAGGATGTGTTGGTCGGCGATCCAGAATTCGCAGAGCGGACCGGTCAGGTTGCACTCTATTACGGTGGACCGGATGGTCTACAAGGAATTCGCCCTGTTTGGACTGCCAAGGGTCTGGAGCCAGGATTGAGTTTTGGAGCCTCGCTTGCCATGCTGGGTGACGCGGATGGAGACGGGTTCGCTGATTTTGCTGTTGGCAGTGGAGGAGATCCACAAAATGCATCCCTGTCAGGTGCGGTTTATATCTATTATGGTGGTCCAGGTGGTCCAAGTCGCGCGCCGGGTCAAACTTTAGAGCAGGAAGTTGTCGCTGGCTATGATGTTGCACGTGCTTATGATGTCAACGGGGATGGATTTGACGATCTATTGATCAGTCCATCTCGTCTGAACGACGATGTGAATAATAGTGTTGGAAACGACGATGGTCGTGTCATGGTTTACCATGGAGGCTGGCAGGGCCTTAGTCTGACTCCAGACTTTGTGGCTGAAAATCAAGATGCTGGTGCCACATTTGGAGACGCTGCCGCAGCACCTGGTGATGTCAACGGGGATGGATTTGCAGACATTCTGATCAGCGCACCAGGATACAATGAGGGTGCGGGGCTGGTCGCTCTCTATCTGGGGAGTGGCGATGGTTTGGGAAGCGCTCCCATCTGGAGTCAAGAGGGGAGTGACGCTGGCCTACGCTTTGGCGTGCGTTTGGCTGCGGTGGGCGATATGACAGGAGATGGATTTGACGATTTTATTGTCGGGACAGTACCAAGTGAAGACGGTCTGAGTCAGCTACTGCTCTACGCAGGCGGAGCCGATGGTCCGACGGATGAAGAGAGCTGGGCGTTGGAAGCCGAGGGCTCTGTCCTGTCGCCAGCAGCATTGACCCAAATGGGCGACATCAATGGTAATGGCTTTGCCGATCTCTTTTTGGGCGAACCATCTGTGCCCATTGGCAATGCTGCTGGACGCATCCGTATCTTTTCAGGCGGCAGCGTCGAGATGAGTGAGGAGCAGATCAAGGCCGCTGCGGAAGAGTTGTATCAGAAGGGGCTTGCCTTGGCCAAAGAGGAGAACTATGCCGATGCAGTGCTAAATTACGATCAGGCAATTGAGCTGACGCCCAATGATGCCCGTCTCTACTTCAACCGCGGCATCGCTTACGCACGACAGGAGCAGCCTCAAGACGCGATTGCCGACTATACCAAGGTCATTGAGCTCCAACCTGAAATTGCAGTTGGGTATTACTATCGGGGTTTTTCGCAATGGGCATTAGAGGAGTATGAGGCGGCGATTGCCGACATGACGAAGGCGATCGAAATTGATCCAGAACGGGCAGGTATTTACTACAATCGTGGACGTGTTTATCGCGATATGCGTGAAGATGAGTTGGCCGTGGATGATTACACGGCTTCACTCGGATTGGATACAGAGTTGACAGATACCTATTACCAACGCGGTTTCAGTTATACTTTACTTTCTGGTAAAGGCTTGAGTGACAAAGGGCAAACCGAAAGGGGCGGAAAAAAGAATCCACCCTGAAAAAACGGGATAAAATGTAAAAATAGTGCTCGGCTAGTTTAAGCAGCGGCATTGAGGCGGCGATGAGCGAGAACGCCTTTAGGTAAATGGTGTGAAACCGAGGCCTTTTTCCGAAAGTCAGGGTCGAGTTGGTCAGGAGTTGGAAAAAGAGCACTCGAGAGAACACGGCGCAGCCTGCCGGGAGTGGCTTGAGGCTCTCGATCCCAGTAGCCAGTCGGTATGGGAGGAAGAGAAGCGGCTAAATGGGAAAGAAGATTGCCAGCCAGCAGCCCCAGTTCAGGTAAGTGGAAACAAGCCTCATCGGCATGAACAAATTGACGATGTAAGCCAATCATCTGCTTGGAAGCCAAGGGGGGGAGGTTCAACAGGCCAGCGTTCCAGGTAGACAAGATAAATGGTTTCAGGCTGCAAAGTCATAACGGTCGCCAAAACCAAAGGTGTGTTGTAGGCCGGATCCTGAATGACGTAAATCGAGTAGGTACGGTTGGCTGTATCCACCTTGGTTGTTCTGGGGACGAGATTGTGCCATGCTTGATAGCAAATCAGGCGACCACTATAGAGAAAGCGACCAGACGAGTCCGGAGTTGTAGCCTCGAGTCGCTTTCCTTATAGCTGCGAGAGCGGACGCACAATATCACCATATTCAGGTGGTCTGCCTTTTCTTTGCGTTTGGGGAACTCATTGCGGCGCACTGTGCAGTTAATGGCTTCCCGCAGGACAAATCGGTCTATGCCGCTTTCTAGCATTTCTCTGATTGTAAACCCGGCATCGACCACCGCCACTTCGTCTGACTCCAGTGATTTCTTCGTCTCTGTCAGCAGCTTTTTCCGAAACTCACTTTCCTTTGTTCCAACCGTGCATCTCATGATTGCCTTGAGCAGTGGCACTGCTTCCCGCCTATCTCCCCGAGCTTATCATCACTCCAAAGATGAGCGGGCAATGCCCGACGAGCCGTTGAGTTATAGAGTCGGTTCACTTTCCCTTGCAGCTTCGGTCGCCAGAACCCTGTGATATCTATGCTTTTCACTCGGTACCCTTCTTTTTTTGCCTCCCATTCCCTTTCCACTTCTTCTTGCCACGACCCCAGCAGACTTGTGATATCCCATGATCCATATCGAAAGCTCCACCAGCTTCGCCGGAGCTCCTCATCTTCAAACCCGCTTTCTTTCAATGCGCTATGGATTGCTCCTCGACTTTTCAGAAACGACCCATTCAGCATTGCCCACATCAGACGCATTACATTTACGTTTGTTCCCATTGGCGTTACTTGCAATACATTCATCAGTACTGCTATAGTTATTTCTGGCGCGGTTAGCATTCCTTCCTCCTTTTTGGGTTCTCTACCTTTAGGATGAACTGCTAACCGCTTTTTGTCACATTTCTCACCTCATCTCTTTTCTTTTACCAGAAAGTAAAGTTATAAACGATTGAGAGAATTCAAGCTGGCATTGGCTGATTTTCTGGAGGTGATTGAGCGAGAGCCTCAAAATCATTCTGCCCTCAGCTATCGCGGTGAGATCTATCAAGAATTGGGACAATATGAAAATTCATTGGCTGACTTCAAACGTGTGCTCGAGCTAAGCCCAGACAACCGTTTTGCGCTCGTCACGCGCAGCGCCACCTATCAAGAAATGGATGAATTTGAGAATGCCTTGACTGATGCCAATCAAGTGATCGAACTTTATCCAGATTACGCATTTGGCTATAGTGAGCGAGGAGCAACCTACCTTGGGCTCCAGGAATATGAACAGGCTCTGGAGGATCTGAACAGAGCATTAGAGCTTACGCCCAATATTGTCAAGGCTCATCGCAGTCGAGGCTACGTCTACTTGGCGCTGGGACGGACGGATGAAGCCGTTGAGGATTTTCAAAAGTATCTCAATTGGCGCCCCAATGATTCTGATAGCAACGAGATCCGTCAGATTGTCGCTAGATTAGAACGACAGGCTTCCAATATGGCTCGCTTGGAAGACGCTGCACCTACTGGAAGTTTTGCAGGACTCACCACAACACCAATTTGGACGGCAGATGGCTCCGTTCGCCCCAATCATGTCGGTGACACGGTTGTACCAGCCGGAGACATCAATGGAGATGGAGAAGCGGATCTGATCTTTGTCACTAGGTTCGGTGATAATGGCCATATCTTCGTCTATCATGGACAAACGAATGGAGATGGGCTGCCTACAATCGGTGATGAACCGGATTTGATTTTGTCTGGGCGCATGGTCGATGGTCGGATTGGGGATAGCGTCGCATCGGCAGGTGATGTCAACAACGATGGCTATGATGATGTGGTGATGAGTCTGGCTGTTGATGGGGAATATTCGCCCAATGCCGCGGCACTCTACTTGGGGGGATCTGACGGCTTAAACGCAGAGCCAATCTGGCAGATGCAAAGTGACGATCCCGACGACGGTTTTGGAGAGTTTGTGTCTGGTATCGGTGATGTGAATGGGGACGGATATGACGATGTGCTGGTCGGTGCACAGTGGTACGATGGCGAAGAGGATGGGTTGACTCTCGATGATCAAGGACGTGTCTTTCTCTATCTTGGTACCCCTGATGGGCTGAGCCAAGATGCAGCGTGGATTTGGGAAGGAGAGGCAGAAGACGCCGCCTTTGGTCAGCGGTTTGGACCATTGAGCGATGTGAATGGGGATGGCCATGATGATTTTTGGATTGTCGGTGGCGATGACACAGGTGCTTGGGTCTACGTTTTTCATGGCGCTGAAAATGGGTCCTTTTCACTGGTCACACAAATTGCAGCCACCGAAAAATCAAGTGTCTGGATTCACAATGCCGTGGCAGGTGTGGGAGATGTGGATGGTGACGGATACGCCGATCTGTTGATTGGGTTCGATGAGAGTGACTTTGGCGGCGAGGCTCATATCCACTATGGCACACCGTCTGGTCTGCTGACTGAACCAAGCACTCGACTGTCTGCCCAGTTTAATGGTGAAGATTTTGGCGTCGCTGTGGCAGCAACTGGTGACTTGAACGCTGATTCTTATGCCGATCTATTGGTGGGTGCCAAAGGCGCCTATCGCGGCGAAGGACGCATCTACCTCTTCCTCGGTGGCCCAACTGGTCCAGATGAGGATGCCGATTTTGTGGGTGGTGTCGGACTTCCTGAGACTCAATTTGGCGCAACCGTTGTTGCAACTGCCCAGTTGGACGAATCAGCCGCGCGTTTAGTTGCTGTGACAGATCAGGAGGAACATTTTTATCTCTTTGCCGTGTTAGATGAACTGACAGTAGATGCGTCGGCTCAAGATGAGCAATCACCGAATTGGCAAACGACTGCTGCAACTCCATGGTCAGAAGCATCTCAATTAGAGGATCCTCTGTGGACAGTATCTCGTGAGCTACCTAGTCCAGATGGTGATCCATTTAGATTTGCAGGAATGGCTGTCGGTGATGTGAATGGTGATGGTTTTCAGGATCTTTTCATTGCAGCACCAGACACACTTTCAACGCCCGATCAGATTGAGCTTTTTTACGGGGATGCCGATGGTGTTGCCGCTGGACCCGAATGGACAACGTCTGGCAAATTGGGGGATGATGGTATCATTGCTGCAACGGAAAGCAGTCATCCCTTTGTGTTGCATGACTTCAATGGTGATGGCTATGATGATCTGGCTATGCTGGCCCGTCTGCCAACGAGAGATGCAGATAGTCGAGTGACAGTCTTTTACGGGACAGAGGCAGGATTAGGCGAAAATCCAGACTTGACCTTGACTCAAGAATCTGTCTTGAATCGCCCATCAGAAAGCCAACTTTTCGCTGGGAACCAGGTGGCGAATGATGTCAATGGCGATGGTTTTGCCGATCTTCTCGTTGTCTGGTTATTTGAATCGGGAGGTGACGATCGAGTCTTTGTTCAGATACACCCCGGTGGTTCAGCGGGTCTCGCACCGGAGGCAATCCAACAGATTGCGATCGACAGTGTCTATTTAGGTGGACGATTTGTCAAACGGATGACAAGTGTTGTGTCAGAGGATCTGAATAGTGATGGCTTCGCTGATCTGTTATTTGCAAATACGATTTATGGCGAGACAATTATCTATTTTGGCAGTCGAGATGGATTGCGTGAGACACCTGGCCTACGGTTGCCGGGACTTCAACCGACGCTCGGTGACTTTAATGGAGATGGCCATCCAGATTTAGCCGTTTCGGGTTCCGGTCGCGGCAGTCGTCATGGCATGCTCTATGTCTATGAAGGTAGCGTTCGCTCTGATGGCACTGTCGGGATTCATCCACTGCCGTCATGGCAAGCTTCCAGCGAACACTATGATGATCACTTTGGGGCGTCAATGGCGACGATGGATCTCAATGGCGACGGTTTTGATGATCTATTGGTCGGCGCCGCTGGATATCGGGGTGACAGCGGCCGCATGTATGCTTATTTAGGGAGCATACAAGGGCTCTCTTTGAATCCTGTTGGTGTGATCGATGGCTCAGATCTGAATTCTCGATTAGGGAACTACTTAACTGGAGCAGGTGATCTGAATGGAGACGGCTTGGGCGATTTTGTGCTGCTTTCGATTGATGAAACTGAAGATGAAGCCACGTTATTTTATCAAGTCTATCCTGGATTACCCTTTGAGACACCGCTCCCAACTACTGTTTCAGTTGATGAATCTGATGCCTTGGAGAGCTCAGAATCTGGTGAAGTCGTGTTGTCTGGTGGGCCTTGGCAGGGTCTTTTTGGTAGCTCACTTACCATTATCGATCTGAATACTGATGGAATTGATGATCTGCTAATTGGTGAGTTCCCATTTCTTGAACGAACACACGCCGGACGTGCCTATCAGGCATTGGGAGATCGGGAGACTCCTTTGTCCGCTCTACAGTCGGTGTTGATTACGTCAGAGTTAGATCTGTTTCAAGGGCAATACGTGGCGAACGCAGCTGATGTCAACGGCGATGATGTCGTTGATCTTTTGGCAACAGTGGCTGATTTTGAGCAAAAGCAATGGTCAGTGCAACTCTTACCCGGGATGCAAGACTCAAATGGGAACATTCAGTATCAGCTGTCGCATCAGCTTGACTCGAGTGACTTAGTCTCTAATGATGAAGAGGTATGGCCCACAGCATTTGGCGTCGGTGACCTGAATGGAGACGGATTTGCTGATATGGCGGTTAGTATGCCAACCGGCGAAGAAAGTAGCACGGTGCTCGTTTACTATGGAGGCTCTGATTTCAGTGTCGCAGAAGCTGAACACCTGGCCGGTAGAAACCAAGGTAGTGGGGATCAAGATGGTTTTGTCGCTGACTGGACATTGAGCGCACGTCCCACCTTTGGTAGTTTGGCACCTAATGTTGCAGGCGCAGGGGATGTAAATGGGGATGGCTTTGCCGATCTGTTGGTTGCTGTGCCAGCAGCAGATGGTTTTTCTGAAGACCTTCCCACTGGCGACGTTGTTCTTTATTTCGGCAGCGCCGATGGGCTCGGATTGGTGCCGGACTGGCGTATAGCGGGCGAAGATGAACGCGAGGTGTTTGGTTTTGGGATGGCCGCCGCGGGTGATGTGAATGATGATGGCTATAGCGACATCATCATCGGTGTACCAGGTGAAGAAACTCCGGGACGTGCGTTAATCTATTTTGGGGGATCAGATGGTCCTCAAGATGAGCCGATTGAACTATCCTTTTTTAACCAGGAGGAGTTTGAAGCATTGGTCAAGAGCGCTGGCAGCCCACAGGAAGTTGACCTACCCTCTAATGTGGCACTGTTCTTTGGAGTGGTTGTTCAGACTGCGGGAGATATGAATGGCGATGGCTTCGCAGACGTGGTCGTTGGTGGAATTCACCCTCTATCTGAATCCGTCCTCTATTTTGTCTTCTACGGGGACCCAAATGGCATCAATTCCACACCGGGCGCACACATTACAGGTCCGTCAATAGGGGGTGAATTGCCACTGCTGCCGATAGCGGTCGGTGATGTAAATAGCGATGGTTATAGCGATCTTGTCGTGGGGCGACCCTTTGCAGAGGAAGAGACTGGACAAGTATCAGTTCTGTTTGGTGGCGGAGGGCGTTAAGTTTAACCCGTAACGCCCTTTGTGTTCGCCATGCCACTGCCGCTTGACGCCCTCTGACCAGCATGTTTGGGGTTTAGCAAGCCTCGTATGTAAGTGTAGGCGCGCGCTCTGTGCCCCGTGGCTTTCGTAGTGGAGCTCTCTCGGAAAGTGCACATCATCCCCGAGGTCGATGGTGCGAGGAGGGTCGAAAAAGTGCGTAAGGGAGGGAGTAGGAAGAAAAATGTCGGATAGCGGCAAAAAAGTGTGAGTGGCAGGGAAAAGTAGGCAAGGGTCGGCATCCGTAGTCCTGGCCGAGCGCGGAGAAGTGTGAGTGGCCCAGGGGGTCAAGTGTTAAGCGAGTCGTCGGGCGGCATGGTGTAGCCAGGCGTCGACGTGCTGACACATGGCCGCGAGAGCGAAGCGGAAGAACCATCGGTCGCGGCCAGCAGTGCGGGTCTGGAGGAGATGAAAGTCGTACTTCTTGCGCTTGACTGAGCGTTCAGCGCAGGAGCGAGCGTTAGCATGAAGTTGCCAAAGGTCGCTGTCCCTGGGGATGCGGGTGTGCAAGCGATAGTTGTCCTTGGGATAGGTATAGACGACGCGCCCATAGGCTGAACCAGAGCAATCCTGGCCAAAGTGCGGACAGGTGGTCACGTCGGGGCGTCTTCGTGGCGGCGGCCAAGGGACAGCGCCACTTGATGCGCAAGCGGTCGGGACAGAAGCCCCAGCGTGTCATGGGCCGCCCGGCGGGACAGATAGGGATACTGCCGTCTAGGCGTATGGAGCCAGCAAAGCGGCTGTGGTCCTGGTTGCGTTGGTTAAGGGGCATGACCAGCGCCATGTCCCAACGCAGGGTGGCAAGGCGATAATAGCCGATGACATCGTGGGCGGCATCCAAAGTGGCAGTCTGGATGGGCAAGCCGAAGATTTCTCGCCCCCCGATAGAGCGTCGCGAGCCCGAGGGGACTGTCATGACGATTGCCATCGGCCATAGTGATGACCAAGGGTAGTTGGCAGCGATGCTGGAGTGAATAGGCGGTCAGTTCATAGGCCGTGTGCCCATAGACCCAGCAATGACGGTAGCTGTCCCAGCCCCAGAGGGCGTGGGGGTCGCTGTAGGCGCGATGGCAGCGGCAGCGTTCGTGGCGTTTCTTACCTCGATTATTGCACTTAGGCCAATCCAAAAAATAAAATATACGCGAGAAGGTGTTAAACTAGCTCTCCAAAAGGAGCAAAAATGACAATCTCGCCAGAAATGGTTGAAGTCTTGAAAGAGACGAAGGCCATGTTAAGTGGATACGAAAGAAGGCACTTCATGGCCCAAACGGTCAAAACGATATGCGAAGGGAGTCCGACGAAAGCAGAACGAGAGTTGGGCTGGAATCGGGCGACGATAGCCAAAGCCCTGGAAGAACTAGAAGGCGGCTTCTGTTATGTCGACCAAAGCCACCGACGTGGTCGCAAAAAAGCCGAAGACCATATCCCCACTTTACTGGCCGATATGGTTGAAATCGCCGATCAATTCAGCCAGACCGATCCCACCTTTCGACCCCCCCAATTGTACACTCGACTAACCGCCGCCGAAATGCGTACCCAGCTCATCGAGCAGAAAGGATACACAGATGAGGAATTGCCTGGCGAAGAGGCCATCCGCTTGAAGCTCAATGAGTTAGGCTATGGCTCAAACCGGGTCAAAAAAAGTCAACCAGTGAAAAAGATCCCAGAGACCGATGCGATCTTTGATAGAATTCATCAGATCAATCAAGAAGCGGATGCAGACGAGACGGTTCTGCGCCTCTTGGGATGCCAAAGCGACGATTTTACTTGACCGTTTCTCGAGAGAAGGGATAAGTCGAGTGGTTGTCAAAGCGCTCGATCATGACTTTCAAGATAAGAAGACCGAGAAAGTCACTCCTTTTGGCATTTACCTCCCTTCAACCAAGGAACTCTTTCTTTACTTGACTCAGTCGAAAGTGACGAGTGACTGTATTGTCGACTGCCTGATTGATTTTGGGAAAGCGTACGTGAACACTTTCCTCACGTCAAGACCCTCGTGATCAATCAGGACAATGGTCCCGAAAATCATACCCGTCGGACTCAGTTTATGTATCGTCTCACTCAGTTTGTTGAGCACTATCGTCTCTCTATTCAGCTCGCCTGCTACCCTCCTTATCACAGTAAATACAACCCCATCGAACGGGTTTGGGGCCATCTTGAAAAACACTGGAACGGTTCTCTTCTCGATTCTCTTGAGACCGTTCTCAATTTTGCCCGTTCTTTTCGCTTTAACCAACTACAACCCTTCGTTCACCTGAATTCCACTCTTTATGAGACCGGCGTCAAACTCACTCAGAAAGAGATGGACCGTTTGGCACAACGCTTCCAACGTTTACCTGGTTTAGAAAAATGGTTTGTCCTTATTCCCCCTCTCCATTCTCTCGTTCGCGTATAATTATTTTTTTGGTTTAGCCTTACACAGCTTCTGGCCGTAGGGATTGGCCCAAGTGGGCAGTTTGGCGCCGTCGCCAGCCACATGGAGATGGTCCAGGTCGAGCAAGCCCAACTCGACTGAGTGGGCCACGAAGCAGCCGTAGAAGAGCCGTTGCAGCACCTGCTCCCAAGTAGGCAAGGCGGCCATACCAGTCTGACCTGCCAGTAGTTCAGCGACGGCTGGCGGCGCAAAAGGGCGCCCCAGAATGAGCGCGGTCAGGCGATTGACGATGCCCGCATGGGGGCGCAGATCGTTCTTGTCCTTGTGGGCAGCGGCTTGATCCCGCTCATCTCGCCGTTGATAGGGGCGACGAGCCTGGCTGCGGGCTTGCCGCTCGCGTTGCAGGAGACGGTCTTGAAAGTCGTAAAACGTGCCCACGCCAGGCACGTCGTTGGGCTCGAAGCCGCTGATGAGGGCGTAGAAGGGCTCATCGCGCATCTGCCCCACCCACACATCGAAGCTCGTCTGACCACAGAGCATCATGGCCAGACACGAGCGCAACATGGACACCGGGTCGCGCACGGGTCGTCCCCAGTCTGGCACGTATAACGGTGCCAAAAACGGGTACGCACCATCGAGATTCGTCGCTGACAGCTTGCGCCATACCGCATAATGGCGATGGTCGCAGCGCAGCGCACCATATCGACCCGCTCGATGGCGTACAAACCGCACATACTGCTTGTGACGGAAGATGCTGGTTAACATCCGACCCCCCTTTCTGTTTCCGTTTGGTCGTTCCAATGAGCCCACACTTTCTACTTATCACTACGTCGGAAACAGCTTGGGGTTGGGGGTAAATTCTTAACAACTCGCGATTGGTCGGCCTCGACCTCTCTGGTCTGACATCCGACTACACTTTCCGAGAAAGTTCTTTAGACGAAAGGAGGTGTAGACGGCGCCAGCACTGTTCCACTTCTTGATGCGGATGCCGGTGTCGTCGTAGAGATACTCCTCGAGGGTGGCGCTACCTTGGATCACTATGCTGAGACGGTTCTCGTGATTCCAGGTGAGGGTCTGCTGGGTGCTCAAGCCCTTGTTGCGCACGGCCATGTTGTTGGCTACATTTATCAAACAAAAATTGGTTCTCCCGCATTTTCTATGATCTAGATGGATGCTACCTCGAGTGGTGATGCCCGAAAATGATCAGTTTTCATAAAAAGTGCGGGAGAACCCAAAAATTGCCGCTTTCTACAGTTGAAAGTAGCAATTTTCTATCAATAGAAATGCCTCACGGTGTTGGGCTCTTGCGTATTATTGCAAAGACTTAATTTTTTGAGCGTTCAACAAGCCCTCGGTGTAATGCACACAGTCAAGGGATGAGACAATTTTTTACGCAGGACTGAATACATCAGATATTATAGATATTATTGTCATGTAACGTTATTTTATCCGCACAAATCGTTATCCGTGTACTCGCATTAGGCGCTTGTCCAGATGCCCCAAGCGAATCAACTAGTCTCATTCCCTTGAGCATACGCGCTTCTTACGTTTAGATTTAGATAGCTTCCCAAGTAATATCGTCAAGTGCTTTTACCAAACACACTATTAGCTGATGATATCCAGTCAATGCAATTATCCATCTACTATCTTCAGGCTTTCTGCCATAGGCCATTGAATACCCATTACGGACAGCTTTCATTAGTTCCCTAAAATCAGATGGTGGAACAAAATAGCCATTAGATTTTTCCAACAAGGGTTGTAAATCTGTGATTTCAATTCGGCATATGAACGAAATATCATGCTGAGACATGGGCATATACGTTCGAACAAATTCAGTTTTGATCCTAACCAACGCATCAATATCTAACTCATCTATATAGAGTTGGATATCCAGCTATCCATTGCGATAGACATAGGATTGGAGTTTAGAATCCCCGCTTCTTTCTGCTAGTTCTCTAAAATTCATGTTATTTATCATACTTAATCAACTCCCATTTCTTCAACAAAATCGTCCCACATATTGTTATTGCGTATTTTATCCTCTAAAAATAAGTGCCCTTGTATCCCGTCTATGTCATAGTTTAGATGGGGATAGGTTGAGGCTCCCTGCCCTTGATACCAGTCGCCATGTCCCCAGTAGACTTTATCACCTGCTGGGTTTTCCCACCCATTCCATTTACCAGTATCGTCGTAGGTTCGTTGAATGTCATCACCTAACTCTTGTCGAGCCCAGTTCATTGCATCATTTTTGTTGTTGAATAAGAAATCTGCCTTAATACCTTTACGTCGTTGGTTTATGTTGATAAGTTGACCAAGTTTTCGTCATGCATGAGTTAAGGTTTCTACAGCACCTTTTGCAAGTCTGTAGCCAAACGGACCGACAATGCCAGCAGCAGCAACAGTACGCCAGCCCCAACCAACAGGCTCTTCATACCCAGCTTGACAGTTGTAACCACAACCTGTCAAAGTGACAGCAACGTCGTTGGGAGTATCGGCGTACGGAGTTGTTTCAAGAAGCTTCAACCCAAAACTGAAAAGAGCAGCTTCCTGTTTCGCCGCCGCGGCCTGACTGAGTCGTGTATAACAATTTCCCACGATGGCACATGAACCACCTCCGTTGAAAACCGGACCGTCCAGGCGATGTCCTGTCGGATCATTATACTTTAGCGGATTGCCTCGCACATAAAGGAAGCGATTGTAATCGAGGACGTTGGTCGGGTCAGGCACGATCGAATCCGGCGAAACAAAGTGGCCAAGAGTCGGGTCATAGTAGCGGGCATTGTAGTACATCAAGCCGGTGGTATCAAGCTTCTGGCCGGTGAAGCAATTGTCGGTGTGGAGTGGGCTAGTACTGCCACTGCGCCGACTCCCGAAAGCGAAATAGCGCTGGTTGCGAGAGATCTGGCTGTTGGTGGCGGTTTCCAGGAGCGTGCTGCCGAGATGGTCGCTGTGGAGGTAGTAGAAGCGACTGCCCTTCTGCATGCCGATGCGCTGACCGTTGAAGAAATAGTATTTGGTGACGGTGGGGGCGAGGGCTGCAGAGACGGCATCCTCATCGGCACCCCCGAACGCGGTCGGAGGGTCACCTGATTTGTGAAAGAGCGGGAGGAAGATCTGTCGGTCCAGCCCAGGATACTCACTTTGGCTGGATTCGTCAAGCAAGGTTGACTCGCCACTCGTCAAGCTGGAGGCGATGATGCTGCCATCGCCAACAGCAACTTCGTAGTGGGGGAAGGGGGTGTAGACGGTGCTGGTGCTGTTCCACTTCTTGATGCGGATGCCCGTGTCATCGTAGAGATAGCGCTCAATGACCCGATTGTTGGCTGTCTGTTTGACCTGACTGAGCTGGTTCTCATGGTTCCAGACGAGGGTCTGCTGGGTGCTCAAACCCTTGTTACGACGCACCATGTTGCCGTTTTGGTCGTAGTCGTAGCGGTCGACGCCGTTGATGCGGTTGACCGAATGCGCGGTCCAGGCATCGTACGTGTAGGTCTGGCCTTCGAAGCTGGCGAAGGTGCCGTCGGTGCGATAGCCGTAGCGCTTGCCATAGCCGCTGATGAGCCGGTTCTGATGGTCGTAGCTGAAGTTGTGGGTGGAGGTCGCACCGTTGTTGTAACGCTCCTTGAGCTGCTTGATGTTGCCCATGGAGTCGTAGCTCGTGTACGCCAGCCGCAAGCGGTTGTGGGAGAGACTGCTGCTAGTGTTGCTGCTGGTGCCCACCCGAATCTCTCTGAGGCGATGGTTGCCATTGCCCGCACAGCAGCCCCAGCCATAGACCATCTGGGTGCGGAAGAGATCGGTGCCGTGGGGCAAGCGCATCTGGTGCACCCGACCTTCGGCATGATACGCAACCCCTCCATTGACCAAGCCATCGACCAGCAGACCTTTGCTGGAGCTGCTGAGCGTCTTGGGCAAACCCATGCTGTTGTAGGTGGTGGTCACGACCTCGCCATCTGGGTATCGCATTGTGCGCAGCCGGAAGGAGTCGCTCTCATACGTGTGGCGAGTGATGTAGGTGGGAGCGCCAGGGATGATCACATGTTCGCTGGCCAACAACCCCTTGTCGTTGTAGTAGAGCGCCTTGATGTAGCCATTGCTCTTGTGATAAAAGACTTGGGTCAGTTGCCCCCGGCTGCGGTTGCTGCTGCTGTGGCTTGTGTCGTAGAGATAGCGCACATCATAGGGATTGACGCTGCTGGGACAGGCGGTGTTGGTGCGGAAATGCTTGCCCAGCAGACGACCCAGTCGGGCATGGTAGTAGAGACAGATGCTCTTGTTGCGGGCATCGGTCTGACGGGTCAGGTTGCCGTGGCGGTCGTAGGCATAGGTCCAGTGACCCAGATCCGGATCATCCATACTCAGCTTCTCGCTCAGCAGGTTGTAGCTCATGGTGGCTGTGCCGCCGCTGGGCAGGCTAACGCGGGTCAGGTTGCCCAGGATGTCATGGGTCAGGCTCACTTGGGCGTAGTAGTTGTTGACCCCCTGGCTACCGGATGTGTAGGAGCGCACCCGCTTGAGGGTACCCAGGCTGTCGGTTTCGGTCCAGCGCAGGACCCGGTTGGTGCCCTGGTCCACCACTTTGGTCTGACGTCCGCTGTAGCTGTAGAGCTGCTTCTCTCCATTGGGTGCCGTGACTTGGGTGATACGCCCCAAGGCATCATAGCGCGTCTGCGTGCCGTCACCGCTCCAACTGATGCGGGTCCAGAAAGAGACCGAACGGGAGACCTTACGCGGCACCGAGACTTGGGTCTGGTTGCCCAAGGCATCATATTGGTAGTAGGTGTCCACCTCATGTCCCACACCGGTCTGGCTGCCACAGCCATCTTGGCTGTGCTCCCAATCCTGCCAGGGACGCTGCTCTACCACCAGCTCTCCCAAGCCATTGTAGTGGCGGCGCACAAAGTTGCCATGGCAGCGGGGGGCATGGGCTTCCACCACGATATAGGTCTGTTGACCGCTCAGCGAGCCACGGGGCTTGTAGCTATATTTGACCGTAGCAGCGGCTGGGCTCGCCCAACTCGCGCTGGTCTGCCGCTCCCAGCGATGGGTGGGGCGGCCATGCTCATCATAGGCTTGCCGCGTGCAGACCCCATTCACCTGGCAGAACTCAGCCATCTGCCTCCAAAAAGCGCGGCTGTCGCTCAGACCATAGGGACCATTCACACCGTGGTAGCGCGCCGTCTCTTTGAAATTGGTGTGATGACTGTTCCAGTGTGCGATGGGGAAGAGACGATACTGGCTCTCATACTGGGTCTTAACCACCTTGTCCTGGCTGCTCGATGCGCCCGCATGGTTGGCCTCTGTCTGGTTGCCAACCGCGTCATAGATGTAGCGCACGATGCGCCAGTTGCTGTCATAGGTGCTGATGCTGTTGGCGCTCGAACAGGCCGTGCGCGCCTCCTCGCTCTTGACCACCAGCGTTGAGAGGGGTGCGGTCTTGTAGCCCTTGTTCACATTGCCTGTGCCATAGAGGATGCGGCTCTCGCTGTGGCAGTCGTTCCCGCTACCAAAGACCCGCACCCGGGCTGGCAGGTTGACGATGTGTTTGCTTGTGTTGGGATAGAACTCGTAGAGGGTGACACGCCGCCGCTGGCTCCCCCCATCCCATTCCTCGACTCGGGTCACATTGCCAAATTGTTGTCCATTCTGACTGCTGCTCTCGTAGAAGTAGCGCTGCTCGTTGTAGGCACCCGACACCGTCGCGTTCTCGCTCGTCTTCCGCACCCACATGGGATAGTAGATCTGGCTCCCATTGCTCTCGGTGAAGGGCAGATTGGTGGCGCTCCAGCCCCCACTGCTCGTGGCTCGATAGCCCTGCCAACTCTGGTTGAAGAGGAAGAGCCGGCTGCCATTCTTCTGGCTGCGAATCTCCTGCTGATAGAGCTTGCCGGCGCGGGCATCGTCTCGGTCTGAATCGCCTTGATGATACTTCATCAATTCCCACTTGAGCACAGTGGTCGAGTTCCGATCATAGTAGGTGGCTTCTGACTGACTGAAGCCCAGGAAGGTCATGCCCGTGTCGTCGAAGCCGATGCGACCATATTGCTCCCAGCCACCATAGTTATAGTCGGTGCGGATGCTATTGCCCATCCCATCTTCCACATCGGTGCGCGTCACCACATGGCGGTCGCGCCGTCCGTTGCAGAGCGAGTTGGGGGTACACTTGGTGCGCACCGCCGCATAGGTGAAGGTGATCTTGCCCCCCCACCCATTCTCGGCCGTGCGCAGCCGCACGCTGTTCACAGAGCTGCCCGTGTAGGTGAAGCTCTGCGTCTGGAGCGTGCCTCCATTCTTGCCCAACTGGCTGATGCTGTTCAGAATCAGTCGCTCTTGGTTGACGTTGTTCTCGTCATCATAGTCCACAAAGCTCTGGTTCAGTTGGACGGTGCGCAGCGTCTGCCACGTGCCAGCCAGCACCTGGACCACGATGGCGGTCAGGCGGTTGCGCTTGCCAAACATGGCTTGGTGACAGTTGTGATCCTGCCATTCGAAGATCTGATAGTCTGCCCGGTCGCTGGTGGCATAGTTGAGCAGCACGCGCAGGGTGTAGCTGCTGGCCCCAGCCCCTGGATTGCGGCTCCACTGAACCTGGGTGGGATAGGTGGCGCGGCTATACCAATCCCGATTGGCATTCTTGAATGCGCTGCTGATGCAGTTGCGGATGCGGTTGCGCTCCTCTCGATAGCTGTAGACCATCTCGTTGCCCAGCGGGTCGCTCACCTTGCGCAGATACCATTGCACAGCAAAGCGCTTGTCTCGATGCGTCATGCGGGTGGCGGTGGGGCTGCTGCTGCCATACTCGGTGTAGTTGGGGTTGAAGCTGTTGGCATCCCCAAACTCATAGGCTGTGCCATCGGGCATCGTCACTTTCCAGGTGAAGTAGTCGTTGGCGTTGCCCGTGTTAGTGCTGGAGCTGGCCGAGCCAAAGCGCTCCACCTTGGCAAAGAGCGCGGGGTCTGTTTGCCATTGGCCCCCATAGTTGCGAATCGTGACGCTGCTGCCGTTGAGCACCAAGGCATAGGTCACCCCCCGCTTGATGGTGGTGATGTAGGAGACGCCTCCCAGGTTCCAGCCCATGCCCACCGAGCTAACTTGAGAGAGGTAGCGTTGGCCATTGGCGTGATAGGTGAGGTCGTCGATGCCCACGCTCGAGTAGCTGAGGCTCAGGTTGGGTGAGAGTCCTCCCAATCCAGTCGGTGTCTCAATCCCCACGTTGATGCTGGCCCCGCCGGTGAAGCGGTCGGTGGCAACGCCCTTGAGGCTGGGCAAGACCTCGTTGGTAGTCAAGCCATCGCCCAAGCCAAACAGGCTGAAGTGGTCGACCTGGGTCACAAGCAGTTGGCGCTCTGCCACATAGCGGCTGGGCACCACCTGCCATTCGTCTCTCTCGCTCTCTCTAGTGTAGAGCTGGAGTTCTTCTGGCTCGATGCCATACTGCCTCAGCCAGGAGGCATCCACCACCAGCCGCATCGAGTCGGCAAACTCGCTCACTTCCTTCTCTCCGGCACCCTGCTGCCAGGCATCCAGTTGCCAGGTGTGGTAGAAGCGAATCTCTTGCTCCAGCCACCCTACTTCAGCCTCACCCTCGCTGCTCGCGGCGGCAGTGGCCACTGCTGAAGCTCCCTGTTTCTCGCGGAAACTGGATGTGCCCTCTTGGTCCCAGCGGCGCAGGTGAGTGTAGCGCAGCAGGGTGCCGCGTGGGACACTCTCGCGCGGGCTCAAGAGGGCAACGCGCTTTTGGGCAGCCAGCAGCAGGGCTCCCTCTGCTTCTTGACTGGTCTCGACCAACGGGGCGTCCTCATCGACTCCTCTCCTCGCGGGCGGCTCCAGACCAATGGCAATCCGTTCCCGCAGCGTGCGCTGGCCATTCCCCACTGCAATGGTGGCCACCACTTGAGCCACCCCCCGTCTGGTCCGTCCGCGTGCCGCCACTCGCTCCACCGCGAGCGTCTGGCGAAAGCTCTCTCCCTTCTTCAAGTTGGGCAGAAACCAACGCAATGGTTGGCTTGGGTCGCGGATGGTCAGCGCCGGTGGGAGCTGCACCTCGAGGGGCAATCCCGCCACGCTCTTCTCTCCCACCCGCCGCACGCGCACCGTGAGGGTCGCTTCTTCATCCAAGGCCAGCGTGTGGCTGTCGCTCCGCAGCTCCAGCCGCACGAGGCGCCCGCGCGTCAGCGTATCGCCAGGTGAGGGATTGGCCGTTGTCTCACGTCCTGCTTGCGCGTTGCTTCTTGTCTGCGCTTCACCCGCCTCGGATATCTGCGTTGCGGCAGACAGCTCATTGAGTCCTCTGGCTTTCATCTCCGCATCTTTTCTGGCCTGGACGACTGCGACCGCCGCGAGATTCTGGACCAGCAAGAGCGCGGCCAGTGTCACGCTCAAAAATGCGTGCACTAATTTATCATGGGAAATTCGGTGCGAGCGTTGGCACTGTGAGAAAACTCGATCCTTGCTCGATACATTCCATCTCAGCATCTTTGCGAAACCCCTTCGTTATTCAACATTCAGCAAGTCGCCAATTCACGATTGACACTTCGTTCGGTTCTTCGTCGAGCCTAGTTTCTCAGATTGCCGCGACAACCGTACAACAAAAGTGCGACAAGCGTACGACAACCGCATGGCACGCGTGTCACATTTTATCCATTGTCGGCTAGTCTATTGCTGATTGTCGTCAGGGTTGTGTTAGAGAGAGGGGCGTCTGGGGACGATGCGATAGTTGGTGCAACGTTTCGACGAGAAAATCAATGCCTGATCGGAGGTGTTTGCGGTAAGGACTAAATGGTAGATCGAGCAGTTCAGCGGTGTGCTCTTGTGTGGGGATGGTTGGAAATAGGTGTGATGGAGGGCGTGATAGAACTTGGCTTGCTTTGATGACTGTTAAGTGAAATTTTATCTATCGAGATCTCTGATGACTAGAAGATGAACCTGTTTCCGATGTGCCGCGGGAGAGGAATGGTCTCCTTTTTGTCTGAGTCACAAATTAAGAACCACCCAATATCTCAATCACCTCTTGATGAATCGATCCACCAGTGGCAACGGTTCCTTGTGCGCCCAAACTGAGCAGCAGATCGTTGCCATACCAGTCAGTGATGGTGCCACCTGCCCCTTGGATGATCGGGACAAGAGCCATCATGTCCCATTTGTTCATGATCGGGTCCGTCATGATATCCGCACCACCGACTGCGATCAAATAGTAGCCGTGACAATCCCCCCACGTGCGGTAGCGTGCAACGCGGCGCGCTAGTTGCTCGTAGGCAATTGCATCACGATACTTCCCAACTTCAGTGTGATAGGTGGAAACGAGCTGGGCTTCCTCAACACGTGAACAGTTGCGAACTTGAACAGGGTGATCATTGAGCCACGTCCGATCACCCGTACCAACCAGAAAATCGTCCGTTATCGGATGATTGATGACACCCAATATTGGACGATCATGATGGGTGAGTGCAATGAGGGTGCCAAAGAGATAGCTATGGCTGACAAAGCTTTTGGTGCCGTCGATTGGATCGAGCACCCACTGATATTCGGCGTCAGGTTTGTCGTGACCAAATTCCTCACCGAGGATGCCGTGGTCGGGAAATTCTTGCCCGATCAAGGTACGCATCACTTCTTCGGCTTTGCGGTCGGCAATTGTTACAGGGGAGTCATCCTCTTTTAGTTCAACCGTGTAATCTGATTGAAAATAGTGCCGAATGATGCAGCCACTTTCTGTCGCTAGACGTTTGGCAAAAGGGATCAGCTCCTGTGCTTCCATGATCATTGTTCTGCTTCGCTGTTGGGCTCTGGCACATTTTGGGCTGAGTCTGACTCTTCAGCGCTATCTGCTAAATTGGCTGTATTGAAGATGTAATTGGCTGGGGCTTTTTCAATGAATGGCTCTACTTCGGCGAATATGTCATCGGTCACTAGATCAGGCATGAACGTTCGTATGTAATGGGGCAAAAGGCGACCCTCAGCTGATGCTCGTCGCAGATTCACCGCACTTTCAAGATTGGCCGTGGCGTTGGTTCGGTTGCCATGAAGCGCCCATCCCATACCCAACAAATAGTGAATCATCCAGTGTGATCCTTCCGATTCGCGTAATGTACGCAGCAACAATTCCAACCCATGTCGTTCCTTGTCTCCCAGGTAGTAAAAAGCCATGATTAGCTCAACCGGACTTCCTTGATCTCCTTCAGGAGGCTCCAGTTCTGTACATTCGATCCAGAGTGATTCGGCAGCAGAGGGATTTCCCAAGCGATATTGCGCCAATCCCTCCCAAAAGAGACGTCTCTGTGGATTATGCCGATCGTGTTCGATGAGCGTCAATGCCTCTGCGCTGTAGTCACGGTGAATCAGTTCGATGTAAAAAATCGACGTGTCTTCTGCGTAACGACTGCTCAACTCCATACTTTTTTGGTAATGCTCGAGCGTCTCCTGGATCTTCCCTCGTTGTAGAGCCAGTCTGCCCCGAAGATAATGACGATACGCTTCCGTTTCGGTTGGCTCTGTTGCAACGGATAAGGCATCTTGCGACTCATTGAGTTGTTGAATCAACTCTTCAATTGTTTCTTCGGCCTGATCAAAATTGTCATTTTCAATATAGATCTGAAATAGAGCGTTGAGATCGTTTGGATTGCCATCGTCCGCATCAGCAAGCGCACGAAATTGAGCAGCCGCATCTTCCCAGCGGTCCGCCATCAAGAGAATGCGCGCTCGTTGCGTATCGATGGAGCGTCGAACATCTGATTCAACAGTCTCTCTTACTTGTTCGAATAAGTCGACCGCTTCATCGTAACGTTCGAGAACCGTCAAGAACGATTGCGCTCCACCGATTGACTGCGTGAGAATATTGTGCAGACGATTGTTCTGGTCAGTCAACTGACTCTGCGACATTTTGGTTAAGCGTTTGATCAGCTTATTGAAGATCTCAAGCGCCTCTTCATCCCGCGTTGCCATGAGCGAATGTGCGCGTTGAATCATCTCTTCCCAACTCCCCTTGATCGGAGCAGCGGGACTTTCTTGTACTCTAGGTGGTGCCATTGGGTATTTCTTTTCTTATAGCCACATTGGTTAAACTTCGGACAATTGTCCCTCGACAAAAGACAATTCTATTGTCCAAAGATAAAGTGGCGTCTCTATGATAGTTTCTGTGTTTATCCACCAATCTCTCGTTTGACTGTAGAGACAAGTGTGTCGGCACGCAAATCGGGCAGGTTATGACAGACGCCACCCAATGAGTTGGCCAATTTCTGGGCAAGTCCGCGGTCAAAAGCTGCGTGCTCCATATTGATGACAATCGAGCGTAGTTCGGCATGGTTAAACATCTCTGCAATACGCATAGACTCCTCTTGGGCCGGCATGCCGGTCATGCTGACGTTGCCTGCTCCATCTGTCAGTAAGATCATCAAGGGACGCAGTTCGGTATCGCGCCGGCGGGCGTTTTCAATCACCTGCCAGGAGAGAAACAAACCACCACTGAGGGGCGTTTTGCCACCAACGGGCAGATCTTGTAAAGCCTTTTGGGCAAGTTCGACGCTATTCGTGGGTGGTAACACCAATCGTGCTCGGTCACGTTGAAATACGACAAGGCCGACTTGATCACGCCGTTGATAGGCATCAACCAGTAGGCTAAAAATTGCGCCCTTGGTTGCCTCCATCCGTTCGCTGGCCGCCATCGACCAACTCGCATCGACGACAAAGAGAATCAGGTTGCCAGTCCGTCGCACACGTACTTTGCGTTGCAGATCGGATTTGCGCAGCTGGAGCGCCAAGTCGCTGTCTCCCTGTTCTTTTCGTTTCTGTTGATAGGGAGAGGCCGCGCGCAATGTGGCATCGAACGCAATATCCTGAGGCTTGTCGCCCGCGGGACGCGCCTTAATATAACGACCACGCTTTCGTTCTGTCCGTGTATAAGAACGCTTGCCTGCTCTTTCGCGCGTCATCTTGTCGAGCGGCGTATCGAGCTTTTTTGCTTCGAAGACGTCGCCAATTTGAACTGGTTTTCGGGCTCCTTTTTCATCACCGGGCGATGAACTCGATTGAGGTGAGGCATCGGGTTGGGCAAGTCCGCCTTCGCCACCCTCACCAGAATCACTCAGTTCTGAGTCATCGCCCTCGGCACTTTTTTTTCATCAGCCGAGGCAGCGCCATCTGCATCCATCACTTCTTGCTCTTCTTCATTGCCTGCTTCTTCGGCTTCGGCACGTGCTTGGCGCATATTGCTTTGAAGTTGATCGGCATTGAGAACAGTCTCTTGGAAGGGTTGTTTTTTCATGCGATGAGGAAGCGCCAGTTCCGCCGCTAACAATATGTCTCGATCCGAGATGGATGAACGGCCTTCGTAAGCGGCGTGCGCACGAGCTGTACGTAGAATCACGATATCAGCTCGGTGACCATCAACTTTAAAACTAGCCGTGAGAGTTGCGATCGTATACATGTCGGATTCGCTATACGATACGCCATCATACAGGTCACGGGCTGACATAATGCGGTTGCTCAATTGCTCTTCTGCTTCTGCCCAGTCTGCCTGAAATGTATCAGCATCCTGTTCAAACTGAACGCGCCGGCTGAGAATCTGGACGCGCTGGCGTGAATCTTCGATGCCGACAACATCAACGGCATGAGCAAAGCGATCAAGCAATTGGGGACGTAGATCGCCTTCTTCTGGGTTCATGGAACCAACAAGGACAAATCGAGCTTCGTGCTGATAGCTGATGCCCTCTCGCTCAACAATGTTGACACCCATCGCAGCGCTATCCAAAAGCAGATCAACAACATGATCATCAAGCAGATTGACTTCATCTACGTAAAGAACACCGCCATTGGCTGCAAAGAGAATACCTGGTTCAAAATGCCTTTCGCCTTTTTGAATCGCCTTCTCAATATCGAGCGTGCCGACGACGCGGTCTTCGGTAGCGCTGACTGGAAGATCGACAAAGGGCGTGTCTCCTGGCAAAAGAGCAGCAAGAGCGCGAGCAGCTGTCGATTTTGCTGTACCACGCTCACCGCGAATCAAAACGCCACCAATTTGTGGCTGAATCGCGTTCAAGACGAGCGCACGTTTCATACGCTCTTGACCAACAATGGCGGTGAAAGGATAGATGGATCGCATGAATAATTCGGTCCTTCGATAGATTAGTTAGGAAGAGGGTCATGGGATAAGGAATCGGGGATGGTCAACCTCTTCCGATCTTTTCTTTGTCCCCGATCTCGACTTTCCGAAATTTTTTTACAACTTTACTTTCTGGTAAAGGCTTGAGTGACAAAGGGCAAACCGAAAGGGGCGGAAAAAAGAATCCACCCTGAAAAAACGGGATAAAATGTAAAAATAGTGCTCGGCTAGTTTAAGCAGCGGCATTGAGGCGGCGATGAGCGAGAACGCCTTTAGGTAAATGGTGTGAAACCGAGGCCTTTTTCCGAAAGTCAGGGTCGAGTTGGTCAGGAGTTGGAAAAAGAGCACTCGAGAGAACACGGCGCAGCCTGCCGGGAGTGGCTTGAGGCTCTCGATCCCAGTAGCCAGTCGGTATGGGAGGAAGAGAAGCGGCTAAATGGGAAAGAAGATTGCCAGCCAGCAGCCCCAGTTCAGGTAAGCGGAAACAAGCCTCATCGGCATGAACAAATTGACGATGTAAGCCAATCATCTGCTTGGAAGCCAAGGGGGGAGGTTCAACAGGCCAGCGTTCCAGGTAGACAAGATAAATGGTTTCAGGCTGCAAAGTCATAACGGTCGCCAAAACCAAAGGTGTGTTGTAGGCCGGATCCTGAATGACGTAAATCGAGTAGGTACGGTTGGCTGTATCCACCTTGGTTGTTCTGGGGACGAGATTGTGCCATGCTTGATAGCAAATCAGGCGACCACTATAGAGAAAGCGACCAGACGAGTCCGGAGTTGTAGCCTCGAGTCGCTTTCCCTTATAGCTGCGAGAGAGCGGACGCACAATATCACCATATTCAGGTGGTCTGCCTTTTTCTTTGCGTTTGGGGAACTCATTGCGGCGCACTGTGCAGTTAATCGCTTCCCGCAGGACAAATCGGTCTATGCCGCTTTCTAGCATTTCTCTGATTGTAAACCCGGCATCGACCACCGCCACTTCGTCTGACTCCAGTGATTTCTTCGTCTCTGTCAGCAGCTTTTTCCGAAACTCACTTTCCTTTGTTCCAACCGTGCATCTCATGATTGCCTTGAGCAGTGGCACTCGCTTCCCGCCTATCTCCCCCGAGCTTATCATCACTCCAAAGATGAGCGCGGGCAATGCCCGACGAGCCGTTGAGTTATAGAGTCGGTTCACTTTCCCTTGCAGCTTCGGTCGCCAGAACCCTGTGATATCTATGCTTTTCACTCGGTACCCTTCTAACTTTTTTGCCTCCCATTCCCCTTTCCACTTCTTCTTGCCACGACCCCAGCAGACTTGTGATATCCCATGATCCATATCGAAAGCTCCACCAGCTTCGCCGGAGCTCCTCATCTTCAAACCCGCTTTCTTTCAATGCGCTATGGATTGCTCCTCGACTTTTCAGAAACGACCCATTCAGCATTGCCCACATCAGACGCATTACATTTACGTTTGTTCCCATCGGCGTTACTTGCAATACATTCATCAGTACTGCTATAGTTATTTCTGGCGCGGTTAGCATTCCTTCCTCCTTTTTGGGTTCTCTACCTTTAGGATGAACTGCTAACCGCTTTTTGTCACATTTCTCATCTCTTTTCTTTTACCAGAAAGTAAAGTTACAATAGGTCTCATCTTATTATACAGATAGTTTCGCGCAGAACCAAATAATTATAATTTTATGGATTCTTCCGGGTGCTCGCACATCAGGCGAAATTGTGCGATAGAAACGATTTGTCCTTTGGTAAAGATAGCGGTTTGGGCAATTTTCTTAAACAAACTCATCTGATTTAGTAATTTTGAAACTTTTCTAGAATTGTTCCGTAATGGTATCTTGAATGGGTAAATTTTTGTGTTGATCATGATCAATCTCGTAAATCCCGATAGAAATCGTTGGATAGTCATTTGTCGGAGCATTTACAATCAACTCTACTAGTGAAAGAACAAGAGATGAACCAACAGGAGAATAATTGGGTACGTCAGGCGTTAGACGGGGATCAACAGGCATTCTGTCGACTGGTTGAGGTGTATCAACGTCCTGTTTTCAATTTAACATATCGAATGCTGGGCAACCCAGAAGAAGCCGAGGATGCAGCCCAAGAAACCTTTTTGCGTGCCTATTCGCGGCTAAAGCAATACAACCCAGCGCACAAATTTAGCACATGGATTCTGTCAATTGCGAATCATCACTGTATTGATCGGCTGCGGAAACGCAGGACGACATCGGTCTCAATTGATGACAACCCTGTCCTACAAAATCTAGAAGGAAATGCAGTGGCCCCCGACCGAAACGCCATGAAACAGGAGCAGGCGGCGGAGTTGCAGGTGCTCATCAATCAACTCGAACCGCAATATCGGACCCCCTTGATTCTGCGCTATTGGGAAGAGATGAGCTACGATGAAATTGCCCAAACGATGAATTTAACTGTTTCAGCTGTGAAGAGTCGGCTCTTTCGTGCACGCCAAAAAATGGCGACGATTTATCACGAGGCAGAAGCCGCGGCGGCTCCACCATCCCCTGGTCAACGGCAAGAGCAGATTTTTGTGGAGACAGATATCGAACAGGACGTCTATCGTTCAGTCGAGACCGTCCGTTGGTTGCCCCGTCTACGGCCTGTTTGGGCGCTAAGTGGTTCGTAAATAAGTATTTTTGTCATGAAATATTTTTTAGTTCGGCGGATGAACCATTCATAAAAGTAGCAGATGCCTCATGAATGAAGAAAGCTTGTTCGGTCAAGAGAATCCAGAAATGAAAAATTCAAATGCTGAGCATTTTGATCAGAAACCGATTGAGTTTGATCTGTTGATGTCCTTGGCACTTGATGACCTATTAGACGAATCGCAAGATCAAGAATTTGCAGATGAGCTGGCACAGTATCCGTTGTTAGCTGAACGTTGGGAGCTTTGGCAAGAGATCGATCAGAAACTTTATGACGCACCCTCGATCGCTCCTCCTTCTGATTTTGTGCAGAAGATTGAGTCGCAATTGCTTTCGCAGAATCGGCAACGTCGCTTTCGCTTCGGTGTAATTGTTGCGGGATTGACAGTTGTTTTGTGGGGATCGCTCATTATTGGGTTGATCATGTTAGGATCAATCGTGTTACAAAATCAAGGCATCTGGTTGAGCAATTTGATACACAATCTAGCCTATGGCTCTGCAATGGTTTTGAACTGGATAGAAACAGCGGTGACAACAGGAACGACATTGCTCGGAACGCCCCAATTGGGGATTGTTCTGATTGGCTATACTGCTCTCCTTACAATTATTTTGGTTGGGTGGACCCAATTTTTGCGTCGCAGCCTGCAAATGGTTGGTGTTGAATCGGTATAATATTCTCAGTAGATAAACATGCGGTGAGCCAACACAACAGGGGATGAAAAATGTGTTAAAGTGTGGTGGCAGCCGCCGAACAGAAATCGGGAAAGGTCCGTGGTCAAGTAAAGAACGCTCAGTAGCTAGATTGGTGTACACCGACGCACCACGGGATGTGGACGTTCCTCGGGACGAAACACGCAGGGCAGACTGTGCTCACAATCGGGTACACATAAGCGGCTGCGAAAGGAAAGGAAGATGGAAGTGATGTTTCCGAAGTGCAGCGGCCTGGATGTTCACAAGCGGATGGTAGTGGCGTGTGGTAGATGAATCAGGGAGGATGGAGCAGGTGCGCAAGCGATTTGGGACAACGACGGTCGAGTTGGAGGGGTTGAGGTCGTGGCTGTCGTCGTATGGGATCACGCATGTGGCGATGGAGAGTACGGGAGTGTATTGGAAACCGATCTACAATGTGTTGCATGAGCATTTTGAGGTCTGGATTGTGAATGCCCGCCATCTGGCACAGGTGCCTGGTCGCAAGACGGATGAGAGCGATGCGGCCTGGATCACGAAACTGATGAGTTATGGACTGCTGGAGCGCAGTTTCATTCCAGATGTGGAGCAAAGGGACTTGCGAGACCTGACGCGCTATCGGACGCGTCTCTTGCAAGAGAAGAGTGCGGCAGTCAATCGCCTGCATAAGGTGTTGGAAGATGCCAACGTCAAGTTGGGATCGGTGGTCACGAGCATCCAAGGTGTATCGGCACGCCAGATGATCGAGGCCCTGATTGCAGATGAGATGGACCCAGAAGCCATGGCTGACTTGGCACAAAAGCGGCTGCGGGCCAAGATTCCCCAGTTGGTTGATGCGTTGACGGGACTGGTCCGTCCTCATCATCGTTTTATGCTGCAAGAAGTTCTGCATCATCTCGATCACCTGAATGTACGCATTGATGCCCTCAATCAACAGATTGGGGTCCTCATGGCTCCGCATGCTGACCTCATCGCACGCCTAGATGCCATTCCCGGTGTGGGGCGAGTCGTCGCCGAGATAATTCTGGCGGAGATCGGTCCCTCGGTCGAAAGCTGGCCCTCAGCTAAGAAACTGGCCTCCTGGGCTTGTGTCTGTCCTGGCAACAACGAATCGGCGGGCAAACGCAAGAGTGGTCGCCGACGAAAGGGCCAGAAATGGTTAGTCACCGCCCTCGTTGAAGCGGCTTGGGCCGCCTCTCGCACCAAGGACACCTATCTCGCCGCACAGTTCCACCGTCTCAAGGCACGACGCGGAGCCAAGCGGGCAGCTATTGCCGTGGCCCATTCCATCTTGACCATCGTCTATCATCTCATCGACAAGCCCGATGCCGTCTTTGAAGAACTCGGCGGCGACTTCTTTCTCAAACGACGCAAGGAGCATGCACAAGCCGGCGCACTCAAAACCCTCGAGTCCCTCGGCTTCAAGGTTTTCTTGGCACCGACCGCCTAAGTACGGTGCTCACTACAACTGATTTGCGTTGGGCACAGGCAACGACGCCACCCACTCTGGCGGGTCAACTTGGACCCGCTTCTTATTCAACGCGGCCTTTAACCCCTCTCTCTCTTCTCTTGCTGCCCTTTTTTTCAGGGCAGACTGCCATCGTGTCATTCTCGAACGAAGTGAAGAATCTAACGATTGCGATCTGCTGATTATGGCTCATCTACCACAAATATGCGCAATGGATATAAGAACCCTATGAAGATTATGGTCTGGATTGGAGCAAGTATTGTTCTAATTGTCCTCGCACTGAACCTCATTCTATCGCCTCATCACGCAACGGCACATGTCCATCTTCCAGTTGGCGATGGGCAACACGTTAACGATCAGCACCAGAGATTGCTCCGTGGAATCTCATCGGCACCATATCTTATTGGTCGGTACGCAATACAGGCAGATCAATATCTGAACGGAGATCTGGTGATAGACAGCGGTGAGACACTTAGTGGCGATATCGTTGTCTACAATGGAGATGTCAAAATTGAGACAGAAGGCACAATTCGTGGGAGTCTGGTTGTCTACAGTGGAGATGTCGAGATCGAACGTGGTGCAACTGTTTCGGGCGATGTAACGGTCTTCAGTGGAGATATCGATGTCAGTGGACGGATTGATGGTGATTTGGCAACGGCCAGTGGGGATATTGATTTAGAAGAGACGGCACGCGTTGCAGGGGATGTCAGTGTCTTGTCTGGTGATATTCAGCGCGATGAAAAAGCTCATGTCAGCGGTGACATTGTAAGTGGACCAGATTGGAATCTAAACATCGCACCGATTCCAAATATCCCTCAGTTTTTCCCAGATACTGATACCGAAGTCATTGTAGATTACACTGTCTCTGAACGGGGCTTTTTTGCTTCTCTCTTTTTCTTCGTTTTACGTGTTTTAGGTGCCTCTCTATTGACATTGTTGGCTGTCGTGGGTGTTGGGGGAGCCATCTCATACCGACCGAATTATGTGTCTCGGCTCACGAAAACGGCGCGAGAGAATCTGCTTTTGGCCTTCGGTGCCGGTCTCATCTTGAACTTGGTTCTCTTGTTCGTCGCCCGACTCTTTGTTGCCACATTTTGCCTCGCCTTCCTGGGAATCGTACCCATTGTTGGATTGGTCATTATTAATGTGCTCAGTTGGGCAGGGTTTTCTAGCGTGGTTGGGCGGCGTTTGCTACAATCGTTCAACACATCCGGAGAGACAGTGACCACAGCGGTGATTGGTGCAATATTGTGGATGACACCAATTGCTCTGTTTTGGGCCTTTGGTGGTTTCTTCCGATTTATTGGTCTAACGGCCCTCTTAGTTATCTCATCGATTGGTGCGGGTGGCGTGATTTTGCCTTGGGTACGTCGCCAAATACGAGATGGTTCGTTGAGGTTGCCGGCTTCCGTTGCGAGTGGGATTCAAACATCTTCGACAACATCAACCGCTTCTGCTGATTCAACTTCATCAACTTCGGTTGAGACACAAACGATTGAATCATCGAGCGCTGAAACCATCGATGATGTAGAGTCGTCAATGAATATAGAGGACGATACCATAATCGAAGGGACGTCCAACACGGCGATACTGCGTGAATCAGCATCCGATGCGAAAGAACCGGCTCAGGATGAGAGCGAAGCTATCTCACTTGCTGCCTCCAGTGAGATAGTCGATGAGATGTCCAGAGATATAGACTCTCTTGAAGCTGATTCACGCACCGTTCGCGTCGATGACTTTACAGAGATCCCGGCAATTGGCCCTACATTGAGCCAGCGACTGTATGCTGCAAACGTTCGTACCTTTGCTGACTTGGCTGAGATGACACCCGAGCAGATTGCAGACATTATTGGTTGGTTACCAGAGCAAGTCGTTCGCAATGACTTGATCGGACAAGCAAAGGCACGCATACAATAGGCACAAACAAGAGTTTTCAAAGCAATGCTCCAGGTGACAGTCGCTTGTATTTTTCTATGACATCGGTCCTCTAGAAATCGGCTCCATCGCGACACCGGCGAACGCTGCTCCAGGAAAGCCACGGGCCAAATGGAGGGGAGCGAACGAACCGAACAGGATAGGTGTCGATCTCATAAAATAGAACAAACAGTGACTGCGCCCTGGATAGGTCTAAAAGCGTGATTTAAAAGTCATTCTGAGGAGGCTTTGTGACGAAGAATCCCACATTCCAAATGCAAAAAGAAGATTCTTCGCTCCGTTCCTCCACTCAGAATGACACGCTTTGGCACTTTTAAAACACGCTCTAAGCTGGCTGCAACAAAGAAATTGCATCTGGGCGCTGCCACTGCATTTGCAACTCCACTGTATCATGGGGTTTGAAGGGTGTTTCAACTTCCTCAATTGTTGTCTCAAGAATCTCGATCTGCTCAAGTTCAACAGTGCCCAGTCCAAGCTGATGTGCGTAATAGGGAAGCGCTAACGTCATTGGGTCAAATCCCATTGTCTTTGCCACAACCGCATCCGTAGCAAAAACGTCGACACCAGCCGCCACAACCCCAAATTCAATGGCATCGGTTCCTCCAGGGCCATTACCCTGTAGACCACGTGTTCCATCAACAATCGCAATGTCCGGAGTTAAATAACGCGCCAAACGGATCAGATTGACATTGAGCGCGCGGGCTTCGTCAGGCAATTTGCGTTCAGCATGACTGCGAAATCCATGCATAAAGACTCGATCCTGCTTGCGGATTGTACCCATGATCATGTTCTTGAGAGCCAGTGTGACAACGCAGGTGTCATGGGTTTTGGCAATGGCGACCGAGATTTTGCACGGACAATCAAGAACAGTCCGTGGCATCTTAACCTGATACTCGCTATCATCTGCAAGAATAATCGGCGTCTCTTGCCAGTTTGTCTCCTGATTCAAGTCGACCAGTCGAATTGGGATTGTATACTCTTCAAGCAGGTCATGGTAACCAAAATTGCGAAATGCTTCCCCCGACGTATCTTCATTGCCGCCCTCTGCAATAATGATCTCGTCGGGCGGGTTGCGAACAGTGAGCAAAAAATCGATTGCTCCGCGGATGGCATCCACATGGCTGGATGCGAGCTGGTTTTTGCTCGTCAGAAAATTAGGCTTGAGCATCACCTGATCGGCAAGTTTGCTTTCAACATCATCGCGCACCAATTCAAGCGCGTGAAAGACTTTGGTGCGTCGAGCACCGTTATGAACTAAGCTTACTTTGGCTTTCGTATGGTTCATAGATCCTCCTTTTATTTTCAATAGACCATAGATAGTTGATAGTTGTTAGTGGATGGTCTGTTACTATCTACAATCCACCAGCAACTATCAACCAAACCGAACTGATTTGTTTAGTTTTTTCTGCATGAGCCTCTAGTTTAATTGGTAAAATTGCACGGCGCATTATCGTGCAATAACTTGCGTTGCTCCTCTTCGCTGCGTGCTGCGATCACAGCGCGGAGTGCATCGGCCCATTCCTGATACGATGCAACAAGCGTACAGACAGGCCAATCGCCACCAAAGACAACGCGATCGGGTCCGAACGAATCGAGACAGTGGTTGATGGTTGGTGCCAGATCTTCGTGCGTCCACTCGCCGGGAGTGGCGCGCACAACAATTCCAGAAATTTTGCATATTACGTTTTCCAACTGTCCGAGGGTCGCTATATCATCCATCCACTGCTGACGGGCATGCCAGAATGGGTCGCCGGGATTGGTTGTACCTGGGTCCAGTGAGCCACTTATAACGTTTGGATCGGCATTCCCACAATGGTCAACAATAAAGCGCGTTTCTGGGCATTGTGCAGCCAACTTTGCACCATCTTGCAGTTCAGATGGGCGCATGCAGAGGTCGAAACTCAAGCCAAGCTCTCCCAACAACTTTACGCTCTGAACAAACGATGGTGTTAAACAAAGACCTGCCTCTGCTTCTGGAACATGTAAGACTTGACGCACCCCTTTTATATAAGGATTTTTCGCAAGTGGCGTGATATAGTCAGCGAAATCCAAACTGGCTGGTCGACCGGATATGACTGCGCCACATGTGGGATTGTCATCTCGTTGACAGAGTTCAATAATAGCGTGCGCCTCAGCCACTTGTTGTTCAGGCTTGACGTCGACCTCCATATAGATTGATTTGGTGACATTGGCGTTCTGGGTCGCCATTTGATAATCACTGCTGACAAAACTCTTCTTCAAAGCTGGCATATCATCAACCCAGGGCAGTTGGAACTGCTCTAAATCCCATAGGTGCTGGTGTGTATCGACAATGGGTATCACGATCTCCTCCTTATGTGCTTATCCGAAAAGCTCTGTGACAATACATTCTCTCCCGAGAAGATGCTCGGATTCACAACCACTTTTCGGATAGGTTTTTATAGCCACATACTTGTATGGCACTAGCCGAGAAACTGGATCTGCAAATGTAATAATAACGTATTTCTACGTCTCTTCAGAATTTTGTTGATAATGAAGATTGCTCAAAAATCTGAGATATCTTCCCCTTTCCTTGATGAGGCTATTCTACCTCGTCATCTTCTCGCCCTGTCTTAACTAACTCATGGAGGAATTAGTACCATCGTACTAGTGCAATTCGCCCCAGCGCATGATAAGCTTATGAGCGATTGACTTTCTCCTCCTTTTTGGGGCAAGTTTCTTCTATTGGGTGCAGGAATGGGTGTGAAAAGCCCGGCTCTTGCCAGCCGGGCTTTTCCTATTGGCGACTCTGAATCCACCTCTCACATTTGGATGTCACTTCCGTGTCAAACGCGAAGGATTTCCCTCTATAGTACGATAAATCATAGTGTAGGAGTCAGGTTGACGGCTTAATATATGCGCTGCACCCTGATTCGCCTATGGCAGTACTACGTCAATCCTACGATGAGTATTCTGCTCGTCAAAGAAAATTGTATTATTCATCTTCTAAATATAAATAAATTTCCAGTTGCCGGTCAGAGATGTGCATTATCACATCCATTGTAGACAATGAAAAAAATCGGCAATGAATATAGCAATCAATGAAAAGTTATGAATAAAAAATTCATATGGTGAGATCAATGGTGCAACTTTTGGTAAGGGGTTTTCGTTTGATTTATGAACTGGACAAATCTGATACTGGCGATGAGGTCGTCTACCCAAACGACACTGGAACAATTGTTAAGCTGTATTAGACTGTCTAGATGAAGATCACCCATGGTCGGTTCGATGATGAATCGGCAACGTATTGATAAGAGGTAGGTAGATATGATGATGAATATAGAAGTTGATGACGCAACAACAACCATTTCACCGGATTCTCTCGCGATGAATGTGCGAGAAACCGCGATGTTGGTTCTCCAACAAGGGGCCGACTCGAGCAAACGTTGGCCACTGAATCGGAATAGACCGATAACCATTGGCCGTAGTGAAGAGTGTGATGTAGTCCTGGCAGATCGACAAGTAAGTCGCTTTCATGCTCGGATCAGTTGGCGAAAGGATCACTACCAAATCGAAGATTTGGGGAGCAAGAATGGTACCCATATCAACGGTCAGGCAGCACAAGCACCAACACCCTTACAGGACGGTGATGAATTTCAAATTGGCCTACGATTTAAGCTGGCATTTATCGATGCCGGAGCAACAGCTCCATTAAATCTTTCCCGTGAGGTAACTGGTTTACGGCTGGATAAGGAAACGCGGCAGATCTGGATCGATGGTGTACAAGTTGATCCGCCCCTGAGCCTTCCACAGTACCGTCTGCTGGAAATATTGTGGGATGCAGGTGGACGAGTTGTCACCCGTGACGAGATCATCAACGCTGTGTGGCCAGAAGATAGCATTGATGGCATTAGCGAGCAAGCGATTGACGCTCTTGTGCGTCGGCTGCGCGAACGCATTGCAGATATTGATCGCGAGTTTCGCTATATTGTGACCGTACGTGGTCACGGCTTCCGATTGAACAACCGGTAAACAATGCTTATCTTTCTAAAAACGATTATGTGGGCAGAGTCGGGATAGATGAACCTTACACAATCACAATTATCTTACGAGAGAACGGCTAAGCAACACCAGAACAATGGAACTTTCAACGAAAAACGAAGGATTACAGAAGATAGTACGATAAATACAATGGAAAGCTGATACTACCTCTTCTTTAAGCTTTCTTGGGTGTTGACAAGGGGAATCTAAAATGGGTGTGGATTCCCCTTACATTTTGGTTGTTTTTCATTTTCTCCTTTTTGTGACAAAGAGCCTGCCGATAATGGTGGGCTTTTTGTCGTGCCAAAATGATTCATACTAACCTATCCTGTGGAAGTTGAGAGGCTTCTCTATGAGCCCTCTAGAAAATTAAGTCCTAGATAGGCAATCAGCCCCAATGAGCTATTATAAACAGCATGCATAATCATTGCCGTCGTTGTATTGGTACGCTGACGCACAAGCCCAAGAACGAACCCCAATACAAACACGATAAACGTTGAAAAGGTGATTCCATAGTTGCTATGCACAATTGCGAAGAGCAGCGTGGTCAAAACCAATCCAAAGCGGGGTTGAAGAGCACCGCGAAAGACCGTTTCTTCCCCGAGTGCCGCAGCTAAACCGAGTGTAATAACGCCAAAAGGAGATTGGAAGAGTGGTCCCAGAAGCAATTCAGATAGGCTTTCTACATCTGGATCAAAGCCGATCCCAAGAAGCGAATTACTGATCCATTGAAAAATTATGACAATGGGAACCATGCCGATTCCAAAACTGACACCAAGCAAGATTTCTGACCCAGAAGGTATTGTAATCCCCAGTCGATCCATTGCCTGAGACCAGTCCTGGCGGAGCATCCAGCCAACACCGATTAATGCAAAGAGAGCGGTTGCCAACTGTTGTGCCCACAGACCTCCAATTGAAATGCCCTGACCATCTTCCTGTGCAGCCAGTATGTCGCTCACGTTTCCCAGGCCAATCCCTAAAGTGAAGAGCATATAAATCAATATAAGCATTGAGAGCGAGAGCGCGACTGCATGAACTGGACTTTCTGGATCAATTGGTAGAAAAAGCGCAAGAAATCTGCGTATCGAAGGGAAGAGAAGGAAAATAGCCAAGAGAGATGGTAACCAAATCCCAGTCGCTAGCAAAAACAAGGAATCGATCTGTAATTGCTCATTAAATAAGTCCGTGCTAGACTGCCCAAACTGAAGATAGAGTCCAATGAGCAGGAATATGCTATACATAGCGCTCACAAGGCCGTAGCTCAAGAACTCCATCGTGCGATATGGCTGTTCGCGCACCCTACTGTGTTCGGCCACGTTTGCAAGCCAAATCAGAAGAGCTAGAAAGGAAAAAACAGCAATCGTCGAAATTACATCAGACATAGATTCTATTCTCTATCACTATTCAAATGAATAAGTAAGTCCAAGAAAGTCATTATACTGAGATCAGAATGAAACTAAGATCGTGCGGGCATAACATGGTTCAAGAAACTTTAGGTTTCAAACTTTTTTCAGTATAGAAATATGATTTACTCAAATTCTACAGATTCACTCAGATAAATCTTGAAAATCTGAGCGTTCTGGAGACATACCTTTCAGAGCTTACTTAGTACTTGTAAAAAAACAACTTCGCGATCTGATTGACATAACGCAGCGCTCTACTCGACTACAGACGAGTAAGTTCGCGAAGTTATTAATTTACAAATACTTAATTTCAGTATATTGTAAGATCAATCGCTCGTATCAGTGTACTTGGTCACATCTCCCTTTGCAAGTATTCTTTAACCAGTTCTACTATTGATTCGGAATTCAATACCTTTAACAATGACCGATCGAAATTGGCTGACGCACGCCTATCTGTGGGCCTGCCAGCGTTTGTATGATGAATGTGCATGGAGTTACGACGCAATCAGCTGGTTAGTCAGCCTAGGACGCTGGTCTACGTGGCGCCGTTTAGCCCTCGAGTACGCCTTATTGGAGCGGCAATCACCTGCTGGACCGCTTCTTGAGATTGGATTCGGCACCGGCTCCCTGCTTGCTGATTTGGCTTGTACCCCCCTCCAAGAAAAGCTTGGGCCAGTCTATGGAGTCGAATATTCTACTGCAATGCAAAAGAGAACCACGATAAAGCTCAATCAAGCTGGATTAGATGTTCCACGGGTGGTAGCTCGCAGCCAGGAGCTTCCTTTTGCGACGAATTCGTTTGCGACAATTATTTCAACATTTCCTGCTAGCTATATCTTCGAACAGAACACGCTCGCTGAATGCGAGCGCGTCCTGTATCGGCCCTCTGACAGAATTCGGACAAATCAGAGTGGAGCTGATGTTGACGCCGGTCGCCTTATCATTGTGGGTGCTTGGGTTGCACCAAGGGCCCTTTGGCTTCGACACTTATGCTTACCCTTTTACGGCGTACCGAACGAAGCGCAGATCGAACAAATAGCGGAACGAATTCACGAAGCCGGATTGACAAGTACCTTTCATATGCGTGATGATGGCCCCGTCTCCGTCTCTGTGATTGTGGCAACGAATAGACAAGCCAGATAAACCCCGTATAAACGTAGAGTCGTCATGCGTAGAGCAGCATTCTCTCATGCGGCTCTACTCGATAGTGACCGGCGTTAGAGATTACACGCAGTAGACATAAAAGTTAAAGTGGTTGCTGTTGAAAAGTTGATTCAAAGGCATTCTCCAAAGTGGGACCCCAAATAGCGGGGTCAGGTTCAGGGATAGCGTAAACAGAATGTGAAGCCATAGCGGCTAAATAATGCTGCTGAATGGTTTCATCGTAGAGCTGTGCATAAAGCATGGTGGTATCGATATGAGTGTGCCCCATGAGTTTCTGCAAGGTAGTGATGGGCATAAGGCCACTGTTGAGCAAACGGGTGGCAAAGGCATGAAGATGGTTGCGCACATAATTGGCTCGAAGAGGTAAGCCATCGCGTAGTAAAAGCGGGGAATGAGTAGCCAGGTCATCGGTGCGATGTTGCAGATGGGCATCGATGGCAAGAGCAGTGCGTTGGGTAACAGGCAACCGACGGTCACGATGGGATTTGGCATCTCGAACGAGCAGAGTCTGTGTATCCGAATTCCAGTCAGAAACGAGCAGAGCTTGCACTTCGCCCATACGTAGCCCAGCATCAACCAGAATAAGAAACCAAGCACGGTCAAGGAGGTCGGAAGGAGAAAGGCTCTGAGCCGTTGAGTTTAAGACGAACTGTTCAAGTTGAGCAAATTCATGCTGGCGCAACGGACGAGGTAAGGTAGTGGGTCGTTTGAGACGTTGAATGCGATATAAAGCCGGAGCGATCGACTGGCCACATTCTTCAGCAAAATGCAGAAAACACTTGAGGGTACAAATAAAATGATTGATGGTATGGACGGAATACTCTAAGTCACATAGGTGGGTGATGTAGTCTCAGTAGATCCAAATTTCAGGTTTTGAGAGAGAATTCTGGCTAAACAGTTGACATAAATACAAATTTGCCGGTCGATATCTAGTTTTTGCGTTAGATTTGGGCGATTTTCAGATATGAAATAGGTTGTTTTCTGTAACCGAAATCTGAATAAATGACTCCAAAATCCCTGCAATCTCGACTGAAAATCGCCAAAAACGCCAAATTTGGATCTACTGAGTCTTGGAGATCGCGCCGTCTTAGTTCGGATAAGCTGGAGAGCATGCGCTGGTCGAGCATCCATTGCCAACCGCGTTGGAGTTCGCCAAGCCACTGAAGGGCTCGTTCCCGCCGATAGAGGGCTTTCCAGCGTAATTGCTGGTGGAGAAGTAATGAGATGATGGGTTGATGAAGCCAGAGCGGCAATGAGGTGAGACGTTGACGGATCTCATCAGCGGACAAACAGATGCCAACAGCTGGCTCCACTGTGCGATGTTCAGAAGGCACAGTATTCTCTGTCTCTATTGCAGATGTCGTTCCTTCAATATCCGAGCATGCGGCTTGGCGAGACAACTGCTCCATAGCAGCTTCATAGTCGGCTCGCATATCAGGATTGGCACCATCGATGTAAATCTGGGTCGTTTTCAATTGACTGTGGCCCAACCAATGAGAGAGACTAGGCAGTGGCATACGCGACTCTGCCATTCGTCTGGCGAAGGTATGGCGCAGGCGATGACAGGAGACCTCGTTCTCGGAGAGTCCGGCTTGCTGACGGTAATAATCGAGGCGCTCCTGGATTCCGCGGACACTGATGCCTTTGTGACGACGAGTCAGAAACAGATGGCTATCGACTGCATCAGGACGCTCATCCATATAGCTCACCAACAGCGCTGTGGTTTCTGGCGTCAACCAGACTCGACGCTCTTTGTTCCCTTTGCCGCGTACGCGCAGTGACCACAGTTCGCCCACCCGCAGGCCAACGTCGAGCATCAAGGCCAACATCACTTGGTCTCTTATCTGACCTTGACTCACGCTCCCCCATAACTGGCGGACGATGCGTTCCGCTATATCTCTGGGAAGATGGCAACCTGTATCCAGTCGGTGTAGACGCCACACCACCGGGTTTGACCAGCTTTCGTCTTCTGCCTCATCCGCCAAGTAGTCGAAAATCGGCTCAACGTTGCCACTCTGCGATTGACCGTCGCACTGCTCATCCCCGCTTCGAGTTGCGCCGTTACAAACGTCATTATCTCTTGGCGACCTATCTCTCTTGGCCTTTTTTCTATCACCTGGCCAAATTGATTTAGGTCACTTTCGTAATGTTTTACAGTTTCGCTTTGCGGAGAAAGCATTCTCACATGGGCACAGAATCCTGTTACTGCGGCGCTAAATTCTTGGTTCATTTTGGCCTCCTAGGGCTATTTTACCCCTTTTTTGGCCTACTGCGTGTAATAGAGAACGCCTTCTCCACAAGAATTTGGTTCGAATGAGAATCCAAAAATGGATACAACAGTTGTACAAAATAACAAAATAGACTTCGTTGATCGCTGGCAGCGGCACATCGTGGGAATGGGGAAAGTGACATCGCAAAATGGTATTTTGTGCCTATCAAAAGCGTGCTCCAGTCAGGATACCTACTCCAATGCCCAGATTGATGATTACCAGGGGTTGCCTCGCAACCGATTTAGATGGCATCCACCGTTACAGCTGACTGTCCATGCACGCTTCTCTCATTCTGCTGCCCAAACAAAGCCTACCCTTAGGTCAGTAAGCTACCCCTGTATCTCAAACCAATTAACAGGCACGGCGGGATTCGGTTTTTGGAACGATCCTTTTCTGATGACAAACGTACGTTGGCCCACGTTGCCGCGCGCCATCTGGTTCTTTCATGCTTCACCACCATCCAACATGAAGCTTTGTTTCAAATCCCCTGGATATGGTTGGAAAGCTGCAACCATTGATGCGTGGCGACTGCCATTCTGGTTGCTTTTGCCGACTGCCCCAATTGCCATGCCGTTGATGCGTATCGATTGGTTCTATCGATGGCTTTGGCCGATCGGACAGCGGGCGATTGCCGTACGCGAAGCATCTATACCGCATGAGATGACCAAGTGGCACACCTATACGCTCGAATGGCATGTCCATCTCGTGCGGTTCTTAATTGATGGGAATGAAATCTTGACTGAGCCAGTCACAATTAGCGGTCCGTTGGGATTTGTTGCGTGGATTGACAATCAATACATGATTGTTACCCCTCAAGGGAAATTTGGACATGGAATGGTGGAGAGTCAGAAACGGGAATTTCTTGAATTAGCACAGGTTCAGATCGAGCCGCTTTAAGGCTTTCCTAGTAAATAAAACTCAATTCGATATGGAAAGCCAAAGCCATTCCAGGCTACAGCGCTTGTCTTCATGGAGAATTATTTTTCTAGAATGGCCAAAGAGCCTGTTTTAAAAGTATCAAAGCGTGTCATATCTACTGACCCGATGCCCATCACACGTTCACTGTATCCTGTCGGAGTCGAACTTTGGTTGGCAATGAGTGATGACCTAAAACAATCCTTATGCCACTATGACTAAGAACCTATCCGAAAAGTGGTTGTGAGTCCATCCACCTTCTCGAGTGAGAATAGATCGTCACAGAACTTTTCGGATAAGCACTAAGGTGATGGAGCCACAGACTAAAACAGTTTATTGTCTATCATTCGATCTGTGCACTGTACATCCTTTCGTAGACACAACTTATACTTTGCTTTGTATGAAAACCGGAGTACGGTCTCTCTTAAAGGACTCCGGAAAACGGCGGTTTTCATCACAAGTGCAGGATAGCCCCGCTGATTAGCAAGGAATGACGACAGGTGTCCAACGCTTTTCCCGACGCGCAATCTTCTGTTCAAGTGATTCTCCTTCATACGAGACAGCAGTGGCATCGGGTATTTGAATGGATGTGCAAATGGTATTGACATTGAGTGTGGCAAATCGACCAGCTGCAGAGGTCAACACGGCAGCCAAATAAACACCGCAAGTATCGCACACCAAAAAATCGGCAGACTTCGTCCCAAACTGATATCGATAGGGTTGTAAGGCAGTGGAAATGTGGAAGATAACTGAACCGTTTGGATCGGAAGTCGTGCGAGCACCATGCGCGCGACAGAAACTGCACTGACAGGCGCGTACCATCCAAGATTCTGATGGCAACAATGTATGAAACGCAAAGCCAATCGCCTCACAGTGGCATGTTCCTTCAAAAATGTCCTGATCAGTCAACATCTCGATCCCCCTTATCTCAATTGATGAGTTTACGGTAATCTATCACAGCCTATTCCAGCGATTTAGATTTGTCAAGATCCCGCCCCCTACTTGAACAAGATAGGTACAACGCGTCGCATGGATGAAATAGTGCATCGAATATCCCACCAACTCCTTAACCATGCGACGCATATCGTCAGCATCTGTATTGTTGTTCAGTACACCTGATGCCACGACTTTGAGTGGCGTATCTTCATTCGTGGTATCCTCGATGATAGGGGGACCAGTTGATCGTCTCGCCTGGTACCAAACAGAGTTCCTGGAAGAGAATCGAAGGCTGTGTTGTCTGCAACAGGGTCTCCTACTGTACTGCTCGATGCAGTGCCCCTAAAAGGGCCATTTGACCTTCTTGCACCTGGAATAAAAAGAAAGCACTATTCACCGCTTGATTTCCTTCTCCAAAGGTGAGCTGAATATCAAGCATATTGGTCGTCATATTCGTGGCTGCTCTCTTCCAACAGTCGTTCCTGATCATTGGTTATCTCGTTCGCCACTTCCCAAGCAAAGGTGAAGAACTCAAATCCTTCTTGGGTGAGGCGGCCATCTGCAGCGTCTTCCAAAACATCGTGGATCATCTCGAGCAATTGATCCTTTTTCACGTTGAGATCGGTCTCACTCTCTGTTCGCTGGATTTCGTCTCCCAGTTGCAACACGTCTCGATGATACCGTTCCAGTCGTTGGCGCTTGCGGCGGGAGCGCAACTGCAAAAAAGAGGGCTTCTCTCGATCATAGAAACTTTGTGCGCCTGGATGAACGGGCATGAATGTCCCGCTCTCTTGGTCAGGAGCCAAGATGAACCCGGCCAAAGGGGTCAATGTGCTCAAATCGCGGCAGCGCTCAAACAAAATGCTGGTCAGCATTCTCACCAAACTGTCATCTAAGCTCGCGTGCACCACCAACAGCCGATTCACTGCCACAGTTTCCAAATCCATTTCTGGCAATGGCGGCAATCCTCGATACGAACCGGCCGCAATCAACCCTGGCTCGATTGCAGGTTGCTTCAATTGCATTGCCGATGCTTGCCCTATCGTCACTAACCGTGTCGGACTGTTGGCAATCACCTCAAGAATCGACTGATGCCCAGGGGCACGAACGCAAAAGACTGCGTCAACTGCTCCATCCATCAAGGCCCAATCCGCTGCGTTTGGTGACATTGGAATGGCCTCAAACTCTGCATTTGCCAAACCATAATGTTCCGCCAAAAAGGTAAAGGAGCGATATTCCCCGCTGCCTTCGGGAGGCAGAGCAATTTTATATCCTGGCAAGTCGGCGATGCTTTGAATCTCTGCATCCTCACGTACCACCAACTGAAAAACATCTGGATAGAGTGGCGCAATCAAACGCGTTGAAGGCAAGCTAATCGTATCTGCCTGAATAGTCGCTATCTGTACAAGATTTGCTTCAAGCAACTCCATGTTTTGGTCAGAGCCACGGGTTTCGAGTACCTCAATCTGAATTTCTGGATAATAGCGTTGGGTCACCTTCGCAATCGCCAGCGCCATGGCGAAGGCTTCCCCCTGTCGAGGCCCGGCAGCGAAGGTGTTCTCCGGAGTGCTATTATGCGTAAGCAGCCACCAATTACCGAAGACTCCACTGCTGACAAACAGAATCAAAAAGAGTGACGTGCGAATATTCATATTCTTCAATCTCGTGAATTTGTGTACCGGTCATAATTGATTCTCCTGATTCATTCGGCTGTTCCAAACAATCAATGACTCATGGAATGTGCCCATTGCGTATTGCGTGATACCAGTTCAGAATATCGTTGTGCTGCACGATTCTTTTCTCTTGTTGAGTATCGAATTTATTGGAATAGTCTTATCTGTTCTCATGGTCTCCTTCGACAAGCGGCAGGAGACTTACAATTTTTGATGATGGATTCACTAGCTCCATGAGCATCAGTGTACGACACGATCGCCCTAGAATCACCCTATTAACGTCCCAAAGAGAATATTTCTGTATTTCGTCCCCAAACTGGAGTCTACTCAATTTCTTCATCTACGTGACTGCCAGTATATTATAATTTGAGTACCTTTAGTTTGCCTAAATAACGTTCTATGCTCGTCCAATAAAACTTTGGCCATCCAAGCAAACATGCATCCAAACGTTAATACAGCTACTCGTACAAAACCCATCGCAACGAGCGACCTCCAGATCATGCTGCTCGGTCGACCACAGATTGTGTTGCATGGAGAATCCATTGCCGGTCAACTCCAATCAAAGGCCCAAGCCCTCTTCTTCTTCTTGGTCGTGACCAAACGTGCTCACAACGAGATGTATTGGCAGATTTCTTGTGGCCAGAAGCTGCATCCCCTGCCCAAGCCAGCAAATATCTACGCAATCGGCACTCAGAGCTGCGTAAGCTTCTGGGCGACTGTTTGACGGTCACCCGCCAGAAGATTGCTTTTGATTCCACAAGTCGCTAGTGGCTGGATATAGAATGCTTTCCCGAGGAACTATTGAGCGATAAAGCACCTGGCTCTGAGGTTTCTGAGTTTGACCCAGTACGTTATCAGAAGGCGATCCAGTTCTATCAAGGAGACTTTTTAGAAGGGTTTCACGTTCGCGAAGCGATCGCCTTTGAAGAATGGGCCACCATACAGCGGGAACACTTTCGGGAACGGATGTTAGCGACTCTGTGGATGTTGGTGAGCTACTATCAAAGCCGCGCCGACCACACTGAGGGGCTGCAAGTTTGTACGCATTTATTAGAGCTAGATGCCTGGAATGAGGAGACTCACCGCCTCAAGATGAAGCTGCTGGCCGTCAGCGGTCAACGAAGTGCTGCGCTGGCTCATTACGAGTCCTGTTGTAAGATTTTGCTGGAGGAATTTGGCGTTGCACCCACCTCAGAGACCCAAGCCATTTATGAACAGATCCGCCCAAATCAAAACAACCAGCGGGGCGTTCGTTTTCGCTTACAAAATGTCGTGACAGAGTATTTGACCAACCGCCTGGTTGAAGCCATGGGTCAGGAACTCGAAACAGGTGCCGTTGCGCTGCTTAACCGACATGTGCTCCTCAAGGCCCAACCATTTGAATACGTCAAAGAGAGTCAGAAACGCCTTATCCTGCAGCCCATTGCGCAACGGCTGGTTGACAAGCTAGGAACGACGGGTGCCATTGAGCGCTTGCGGCGCGTCTTAGCAGAGAACCGATCCCAGCTAACCCAGACTCCCGGCTATGCTGCTGCCAATCTGCTCCATCTGATGACGGCACTAGACGTTGATCTGCGCGGCGCTGATTTCTCACACCTGGCGGTCTGGCAGGCCGACCTACGCGTGGTTGATTTGCCAGCCGTCAATTTTGCCCATGCGAACTTGGCAGATTCGCTCTTTCGCGACATGATGGGGATAGTCAGTACGGTGGCTTTTTCGCCCGATGGTTTGAGCTTTTCTGCGCTCACCTTTACCGGCGAGATTCGTTTGTGGCGCACAGCAGATAGTCATACGATTCGGCTGTGGCACATTGATCAGTTGGGTGTGGGAACGCTCCACCATGTACTGAGTGGGCACAGTAGTATCGTCAATGTCGTTGCCTTTAGTCCAGATGGTCAGCTATTGGCTAGCGGAAGTGGTATGGGTTTCAACATCCGTATCTGGGATGTGGTCACGGGGCGCTGCCACTATCTTCTGCACGGACATTCCAGCGGGGTTGAAGCCCTCGCTTTTCATCCCAAAACGGGTTACTTGGCAAGCGGCGAGCATTTTGGTGAAGTGAGACTGTGGGACATCGCGCGTGGTGAGCTTGTGAGCGTGGTCCATGCACAGGACAGTTCCTTCTGTAACCTTGCCCTTAGTGCTTATCCGAAAAGTTCTGTGACGTTGTATTCTCGCTCGAGAAACCGGTCGAACTCACAACCACTTTTCGGATAGGTTCTAGCCCTGATGGAGCGGTCTTGGCGGCTAGTTTTCACGACGGCTCCATCTATCTGTGGAACATGCACACAGAGAGTTCGCAGGAGAGCAGCCCCAGGCAGCCCTCTGCCGTCCTTCGAGGACATTCGGTTCCCGTATTCGGCCTTGAATTCAGCCCAAACATGGAACCAGTAGAGCCTTGCGACAACAGCCCCCCTTCCCAAATGTGCTATCGTCTGGCAAGCGGTTGTTATGACAGGAGCATCCGTCTCTGGACGATCACGTCACTGTGGGAGGGCGAACTTGAGGTAATGGGCGAGCTTGAGGCAGTAGTCGAAAATGCGCATCAACTAAGCATTACCTGTCTACGATTTCATCCAGAAGGCGAGACGCTCATCAACAGTGGCTGGGACGACCAAATCAAATACGGGAAGATAGATAGTTTGCTAAATGGTCCCCAGACACCAAGCAAGATATTGCAGGCCGATCTACCCTATGCAGGGATGAATATTCGCAACGTGACAGGTCTTACGGCGGCGCAGAAAGGTGCGCTGATGGCGTTGGGGGCAGTTGAAGAATTTATAAACTGGCAAGCGATTGGATGTTCATTTCCATTGTCTTTTGCTCTAAGCAACGAATCATTCTATACTACTGCTCTACATCTAAACGGACCCAAGCACGGCAAACTAAATTCCCCCGAACAATTCTCGCAATGCAGTTTCTGTAACGTAAGTAATATTTGGGAGAAATTGCTCATGAACCTCGATCAAAAGTATCGTAATATCACCAATTGGATGGCGGATGGATGTATCGAAATCGGACGATGTGATGATTACACCGATTCTACTGCAAGGGTGATGGATGAAGGCGGTGTTGTGTGGGAAACCAATGAAGATTTTGCAACGCTTGAGGCTGCACTTGATGCGATTGAACGCGGAATTGAAGAGTGGTGTGCAGAGATTGGTATTGAATGGGCTGATTAGAAGGAAACGATAGAATCCATTATGACTACAATGCTTGCTGGTGTATTCGTCGGAGAAGGACAACTCGATATCAAAGAAAGGCCTATTCCTTCATTACTGGCGGATGATTGGGTACGAATCGAGGTGGAGGGGTGTGGTGTGTGTGGCACAGATCTGCATATTTTATCGGTGCCTCCAGGTTATCCAGGCACACCAGATACGGTGTTGGGCCACGAGTTTGTCGGATATGTCGTCGATGCGGGCGATGATGTCACTGATACAAAGATTGGTGATCGCGTCTCCGTCGCCGCGAATTTGACGTGTGGGAAATGCAAGTATTGTCTATCCGGAATGACCATTCATTGTGAAAAGTGGACCACCATCGGTATCAACATCGATGGGGGCTTTGCTCGTTATGTGGTAGCGCCAGAGAGCTCACTGCACCAAGTCTCCAAGAATCTTCCCTTTGAAGAGGCAGTCTGGATTGAACCACTCTCATGTGTGGTCAACGGCACGGATCGCTACCGGATCCAGCCCGGTCAGACGGCGGTGGTCATTGGGGCAGGACCAATTGGGGCTTTACATGGCATGATGTTGAAGGCAGCAGGTGCCAGAGTCATTATTTCAGATCTGGCACAAGTTCGGTTGGATGTTGCCAAGAAAGCCGGTTTGGATGTCGCGGTTAATGCTGGGGTCGAAAAGCTAACCGATGTCGTGATGGACGTCACCAACGGTTTCGGTGCAGAAGTGGTGGTTGATGCTGTAGGAAACCAGTTCGACGCAGCTCTAGACTGTACGGCGAAGGGTGGCACAATTTCACTCTTCGGTCTAAATGAACATGCGAAACCAGAAATTCAGCAGTTCGCCATCACGCGCAACGATTTGACCATTACGGGTGCTTTCGTGGGTGAAAACACCTTTCCCCGCGCCATCCAAATTCTAGAGAGTGGTGTTATCAAACCGTCTGCTATGAACAGCATGACGCTTCCATTGCCTGAGATACATGCCGGTATTGAAGCGGCGCAACGGGGCCAAGCGGTGAAAGTTATCGTACAGGCAGATTCATCATTTTGACAATCAAGGACCATGAGAAGGAAAGCCAACTTTATACACTCTACTATCCCAATTATAAAGTAGAGAAAGCATTTTTGCTTTAACTGCTGGATGCGTTTGGCTACACAGCTCAAGGCTTGAGCGTACGCTACGCAGTCTCCACATTTCCGACTAAATCAGGACATTCCCATATGACAAACCATAGCTCATTCGAGGGAAAATACGCCATCATTACCGGAAGTACACAAGGGTTGGGCGAAACGACGGCTCATCTTCTGGTCGAACGAGGTGCAGCGGGCATTATCGTAACCGGACGCAATGCAGGGCGCGGCAACGCTGTTGCCAATTCTTTGACAGAAAATGGTTGTCCTTCCCAGTTTGTACAAGCGGATCTGGCGGACGTGGACGCGTGTCGCCGTATTGTTGCCGCTGCCGATGAACATTTTGGTGCGGTTCACGTTCTCATTAACTGTGCGGCACTCACTGTGCGCGGCACGCTGTGGGATACTTCGCCCGAATTGTGGGATCGTATGATGGCGATCAATGCACGAGCGCCTTATTTGCTGATCCAAGATTCATGCAAGATCATGCGTAGAGAAGGCATTGCAGGCACCATTGTCAATGTTTCCAGCGTAGCTTCTTATGGCAGTGAGGCGTTTCTCATGCCTTATTCCGCCTCCAAAGGTGCACTCAATATTTTAACCAAGAATGTTGCCTTCCAACTGATGCGCTATCAAATTCGCGCCAATGCGCTTGCCATTGGCTGGATGGACACGCCTGGCGAAGATGTCATCCAACGGAAGTTCCACAGTGACGGGAAAGACTGGCTGGAGGAAGCTGAGGCTGAACAGCCTTTTGGTCGCTTATTGAAAATGGATGAGGTCGCGCGCGCGATTGCTTTCTTGGCTTCAGACGAATCGGGAATGATGACAGGGGCGGTGGTCGATTTCGATCAGTCGGTCATTGGCGCAGGTGCGGTTCCCAAACCACCGCCATTGGACGATCCTTATTGGTCCGTCGGCGCGCTGGATTAGCAATTGTGGTGAATTCAAGAAAAGATTAGAGCGATAGGCCAGTGGTGTTTGATCAGGAGGGTCTGACGATGAGCGTGCCCATACGATCGGTGATCGATCCAGAAAAATCTTATACGTTTAGCGACTACTTCAAACTAAATCCACCGGTTGACGAACTCGCCAAATATTTTGGCTACCATCATCAAGTACAAAGTTATCAATTACCCCATAAAGCTGCAGATGAAAATTACTTTGCACCACTCCATCAAGAACTTAACGAGATTTTGCTCTATGTGGATTTGACGAGCGAGGTTGCGCGGCGCTCATTGCACCAGTCTTGCTAAATGTTGCACGTTATCTAAAAATCAAAATACGCATTGAATATTATTTGGATGTGACGAAGCAGTTGCGCGGCACTCTAGATTACTATATCCAGAATGAAGATAATTTTTTGTTGGTGGTCGAGGCCAAAGATGAAAACTTGCAACATGGATTTACCCAGTTGACAGCCGAACTGATCGCCCTGGATCAATGGATCGAGAGCGATAATCCCACTTTATATGGCGCGGTTTCGATTGGCAATGTGTGGCAATTTGGTCTCTTAAAACGGACTCGGAAAGAGATTATTCAAGACCTAAACCTATTCCGCGTACCAGCCGACTTGGACGCCCTCTTGCAGGTTCTCGTGGCTATACTAGACTAACCTCAGACAATCGCCCAGTCCCAATGGTAGACAGACTCAAGCATTTTTGGCATCGAACTTATCTCTACAAACACTTAGGGTCAATAAATGAGTAAGAATATGATCAACATCGGCGTAATTGGTACTGGAGGCATGGGCGGACATCATGTACGAAACCTGACACATGAGGTGGCCACAGCCCAAGTGATTGCACTGATGGACGTAGACAAGGTTCGGATGAACCAGGTTGCTCAAGAGAGTGGAGCCTCCTACACCTTTTCAGATGCTGACGAACTGATTCATCATGCAGATGTGGATGCAATACTGATTGCCGCGCCAGATCGTTTTCATGCAGCACTGACACTTAGCTGCATCGAAGCAGGTAAACCAGTTCTTTGCGAGAAACCGCTAGCAACCAGTGCAGCAGAAGCACACAAAGTCATTGAGGCCGAAGTGGCAGGCGGACAACGCATGGTGCAGTTGGGCTTTATGCGCGAGTATGATCCAGCCCACGTGGATGTCAAACGAATCATCGATAGCGGAGATTTAGGCAAGCCATTGGCCTTTCGAGGCGTACATATTAATCCGACCCAAAATATGCTGCGTACCGTTGAAGATGTGATCACCAATTCAGTCATTCACGACATTCATTCGGCACGCTGGATGATGGGCGATGAAGTAGAGAGTGTCTATACAAACGCAATCCCTAGTGCGCAAGAAAGGCCAGACACGGCACGTTTTGTGCTGGTCCAGCTTCAATATCGAAATGGCGCTCTTGGTCAGATTGAATGCAACTCCGAGTCTGGCTACGGATACGAAGTTGAGGTCAAGATGACGGGCGAGACGGGTTCAGTGCAGACAAATTCATTCCAAAGCTCGATTGTCAACAAGAGCAATCAACGCAGTCAGTGGATCACGGAGGATTGGTTGCAACGATTCGACATGGCCTACAAGCTTGAGGGGCGAGCATGGGTGCAGTCAATCATTGATGGTGTGCCAACCGGTCCCTCGGCTTGGGACGGTTATATCGCTATGATTATCGCCGATGCCTGCATTGAGTCAGCAAAAAGCGGGTTACCCCAGAACATCACAATACCCGAACGCCCGCCAATCTATTAAAAGTTCAGCCTCAAACAACTAATTACCAACAACCAATCACTAGCAACCAATCACCAAAAATGAAAGCTTACCTCGGCATTAAGTTCCATCCAGACAACCGAAACCGCTCCACAATTGAAGCCATTTCCCAAGCGCTCGCCAATTGTGGCATGGAGTGTCAATGCATTCGCCGGGACGTTGAGCAGTGGGGGGCCGTGGATCTGGGTACACCTCAAGCGTTAATGGCGAAGACATTTGAGGTGATCCAAGCTTGCGACTTGACGATTATCGAATTGTCGGAGAAAGGTGTCGGATTGGGGATCGAAGCGGGATATGCCCATGCGATAGGCAAACGTGTGTTCACCATTGCCAAGATAGGTTCGGATGTTTCAACGACGCTGGCGGGTATCTCTTCAAAAGTCTATTTGTATGATAAAATAGAGGACCTACAGCATACTTTTTCCACTTGGCTCACAACATAATATGACAAATCAACCAAACATACTTCTGATCTTGAACGATGATATGGGTTACTCGGATCTCGGCTGCTACGGTGGTGAGGTCGCTACCCCAAATCTAGATGCACTGGCGGCAGATGGTCTACGCTATACCCAATTTTACAATACGGCGCGCTGCTGCCCATCGCGGGCGTCGTTGCTGACGGGTCTATATCCCCATCAAGCAGATGTGGGCCATATGTTGGGCAACGATGGGCTCGATGGCTACTTGGGGGATTTGAATCCAAATAGCGTCACAATTGCCGAAGCACTCAAAAGCGGTGGCTATGCAACCTATATGACAGGCAAATGGCATGTGACGCGCCATCTAGAGGGACCGACTCATAATTGGCCCTGTCAGCGGGGGTTTGATGATTATTATGGGATCTTGATCGGGGCAGCCAACTTCTATCAATCGCGCACGCTTCGGCGGAACAATGATCCGATTGAGCCAGAGGGCGACGATTACTTTTTTACCGACGCAATCTCAGACGAGGCGGTGCGCCAAATACGTGAGCATGCGGAAGGGAAAATCGGGCAGCCATTTTTCCAATATGTTGCCTATACAGCTCCCCATTGGCCGCTTCATGCCCATCCAGAGGACATTGCCAAATATAGGGGTCGCTTCGATGCAGGCTGGGATGCCTTGCGGGGGGAGAGGCGCAAGCGTATGGTCGAGATGAGTATTATTCATGAAGATTGGGCACTAACCGACCGTGATCCAGATGTTCCTGCCTGGAATGAAGCATCCGACAAGGAGTGGAATGTGCGGCGCATGGAGGTCTATGCTGCGCAGATCGACCGCATGGATCAGGGAATTGGGCGTATCTTCCAGGCTCTCAAGGAGACAGGACAGTGGGAAAATACGCTCATTGTCTTCCTGGCCGACAATGGAGGGTGTGCCGAAGAACTGCACGAACGGATCGGGCATTGGGCTGTTCACCTGGAACCTGTTGGGACAGCCAAGACGCGAGACGGACGTGATATTCAATATGGCAACGACCCAACCGTTATGCCTGGGGGAGAAGAAACCTACCAAAGCTATGGCATCCCGTGGGCCAATCTATCAAATACACCTTTTCGGCTCTACAAACATTGGGTGCATGAAGGTGGGATTGCAACCCCCTTTATCGTCCAGTGGCCTGCAGGCATTGAGACGCAAAACGAGTGGCGACATCAACCAGCACAATTGCCAGACGTGATGGCAACCTTTTTAGATGTGGCTGGAGTCGAGTATCCTACGAGGCATCAGGGCAAAGAGATTAAGCCACTCGAAGGGTTTAGTATGAGGCCAACATTCCAGAACCAACCCCACAACCGGGATGTACTCTATTGGGAACATGAAGGAAACAAGGCGGTTCGGCGCGGTCAGTGGAAGTTGGTTTCCAGGCATCCTGACGGGTGGGAGTTGTATGATATGGAGGCCGATCGGACAGAGATGAATGATCTGCTGACTGAGCAGCCAGAGATCGCGAATGAACTGATGACGCTCTATGATGACTGGGCAGAACGCTGCAATGTAATGCCGTGGGACGACTTGATGGATCGTCGTCAAGAGAATCCGGGGTTTGTGCAGAATGATGCAGTGCAGGATGAAGGGTAGATTATTGTAGGTCCCGTCTCCGGCGGGACAAGTAGCAAGGGAACGACGGGTTCCAAGTGGAGATTCAGGGTTCTTGACGCCCGTCACTTCAGAGAAGTGACCTACGATTTGCTCGTCTCTAATTCGTAAACACTTGGATTACGATGTAAAAAATAGATACGAACAGCAATAAAGCATTATGTCAACTATACGATTCGACCTGATCACTATTGGCCGCGTCTCAATGGATCTCTTCGCAGAAAACATTGGTGCGCCCTTTGACGAAATAACCGGATTTGAGACAGGCGTTGGTGGAAGCCCCAGCAACATTGCCATTGGCTCAAGTCGATTGGGCTTGAAGACGGCGCTGCTAACAGCAGTCGGCGACGATGAGGTTGGAAAATTCGTGTTGCGTTATCTGCGGGACTCTGGCGTTGCCACAGACTATATTCCCACCAAATCAGGAACGCGCACGGGCATGGCTGTAGTTGGTGTTCAGCCACCGGACAAGTTTCCCCTCGTCTTTTATCGAGAAGATCCTGCCGATATTTATCTGACGATTGATGATGTTGCAACCTTGCCGATCGCGAACACGCGCGCGTTGCTTCTTTCCGGCACGGCACTGAGCCGAGGGACATGTCGCGACGCAACTCTCTTTGCCGCGGGGGAAGCACAACGCCAGCAAGTGACCACATTTATGGATCTCGATATGCGTCCCGATCAATGGTCCCATCCGCAAGCGTTTGGACTCAATATTCGCACAATTTTATCTCAACTCGACGTTGTCATCGGCACCGAAGAAGAATTTTATGGTGCGTTGTCAGCCAAACCGGAAAGGATGATGCAGGGTAAATCTGTGACAAAAGCGGAGAGAGATGAGTTGGAGGGACGTATAGCGAACCTACTAACCAGTCCTAACAAGCCCAATACATTGGTACTCAAACGAGGCGCACGGGGCGTTAGCATCTATCAGGCGTTACAGGCCCCGGTTGAGGCGGCTGGCTTTCCCGTCGAGATTCTGAATACGGTCGGAGCCGGAGATGCCTTTGCCAGCGGCTTGATCTACGGCTATTTACAAGGATGGGATTGGTACAAGTGTGCGCGCATGGCAAATGCATGCGGTGCCATTGTGGTGACCCGTCATGGATGCGGGACAGCTATGCCATATCGAGAGGAAGTCATGGATTTTGTTGATGCACGCGGGGGATTTTAATAGTGGGAGTACTACAACGGATTACGAACGCAATTCGCTCCTATCAAAATCCGCTGTAGTACTGGCAAAATCCGCAGAAGGTGCTCAACCAAGAGGAAATGAGAAAGAATATTATGTCAAACAATCATCTCATCAAACCAAATAAAGGCTCGACAGTTCAAATTGACGTCACGCCGGCATCAGCGGGGTGGGACTATTTGAGCTACAAGGTTGTTTCGCTGAAAGCGGGCGAGACACACACCCATCAAACGGCGGGGAATGAGATTGCTCTCACCCTGCTCTCTGGTTCGGGTCAACTCAGCATCGGCGACCAACAGTACGATGTTGCGCGTAAGGGTGTCTTCGACGAGCTTGGACCTGTACTCTACGCACCACCGCAGCACGAACTGTCGGTTGAGGCCACTAGCGATCTCGAGTTCGCCATCGGAGGTGCACCTGCCGAAGGAAAGTATCCTGTGCGGCTCTTTAAACCGGACGAGATAAAGGTCGAGTTACGGGGTGGTGGCTCAGCTTATCGGCAAGTCTGTCACACGTTGGCCCATCCGTTACCAGCCGAGCGTCTCATTCTCTATGAAGTCTACGTGTCAGGTGGTTCATGGTCTGGCTGGCCGCCCCACTGTCACGATGGCTATGCTGGTTCGGCCCATCTGGACGAGACGTATCACTTTTTTACAACGCCTGACTACGGCTTTACATTCCACCGAAATTACCGGGTAGACACCGACTTTGACGAATCTTTCATGGCCCAGAGTGGCGATCTCGTTCTTGTCACACAAGGTTTTCACTCGACCGCACCAGCGCCAAACTGTACACTCTACTTTCTGAATTATCTGGCTGGTGAGCTGATCGATGAAGCACGCGCCACGCCACCCTACGATGATCCAACCTATGCCTGGATCAAGGAAGATTGGGATGGCAATATGAGAGCATTGCCCATTGTCTAACAAACTCGATTACCCAGAAATCATCTTACCGCGGCTGCGATACCAATTTTGTCCCATGTGTTGCGAATCTTTATCCCGCAAAGTGATGGCGGACGATGGAATCGCGCGGGTTGTCTGTTCGTCCTGTGGGTGGATTCACTACCCAACGCAGGCACAAGGAGTCAACGTGATTATCTGGAAAGAACTTGATTCATCAATGGAGGGAATTGTTGCGCTATTGCCGCCGGACGCACCAAAGGAAGCGCCAGCTGCCCTTCCATCAGGCCACGTTGAGTATGGGGAGTCGCCAGAAGAAGCCGCGATCCGTGAGGCACGCGAAGAGACCGGACTAGAGGTTGAGGTTATTCGCAACCTTGGCTGGTATTATGGCAGACCACTCGCCTATCCCGGACCGATGATTAGCTTTGTCTACGAAACGAGAGCGATCGGTGGTACACTTAAAGAAAGCGATGAAGGGGCTGTTGAAGTCTTCCCTCTTAACCTCTTCCCACAGATTTCGCCCAACCGTACGGGAAGTCAGCAAGCGATGCAGCTTCTTCACAATTCTAGGTTGAAATGTTTATCAATATGAGGATCTCACCGAACTCTTCGCAGATTTGGAATAGGAGAAACCAATGAGCACAAATGGAACAGTTCGTTTAACAATGGCCCAAGCCATCGTTCGCTTTATGCAAGAGCAATATACCGAGCGTGATGGAGTCGAACAGCGGTTTTTCGGAGGCTGCTTTGGCATCTTTGGACATGGCAACGTGGCGGGGATGGGGCAGGCGCTCCAACAATATCCTGATTTTCGCTTCTACCAGACACGCAACGAACAGGCAATGGTTCACACGGCAGCGGCCTTTGCCAAACACAGCAATCGCCTACGCACCCTGGCCTGCACCACATCAATTGGTCCCGGCGCTAGCAATATGGTGACAGGTGCGGCAACGGCAACGATCAACCGACTGCCGGTTCTTCTGCTGCCGGGCGATATCTTTGCACGCCGCAACGTTGCACCAGTTTTGCAGCAGCTCGAATCGGAGCATAGTCAGGACATTTCGGTCAACGATTGCTTCAAACCAGTGAGCCGCTACTGGGACCGCATTAACCGTCCCGATCAATTGGTCACATCGTTGATGGAGGCCATGCGCGTCCTCACCAGTCCCGCTGATACAGGCGCTGTGACGTTGGCAATTCCGCAAGATGTTCAGACTGAGGCATGGGATTATCCGAGTGCCCTCTTTGATAAGCGAGTCTGGCGGATTCCACGTAACCGACCTGATGCGGGTGAACTACAACGTGCGGCGGAAGCCATCCGGGCCGCGAAAAAGCCCATGATTATTGCAGGGGGTGGTGTTCTCTATAGCGAAGCAACCGAAACCCTCAAACAATTTGTGGAACAGACAGGGATTCCGGTTGGGGAAACAATGGCGGGCAAAGGAAGTCTTCGTTATGACAATCCACTTTGTCTGGGTGCAGTGGGTGCAACAGGCACTTCAGCGGCCAACATTCTGGCCCATGAAGCCGATCTGATTATCGGGATTGGGACGCGCTACAGCGATTTCACAACAGGAAGCAAGACACTCTTTGAACACCCCGATGTTCAATTCATTAACATAAACGTTGCTGAATTCGATGCCTATAAACACAATGCAATCCCATTGACCGGCGACGCAAAAGTTACGATGGAGGAGTTGCTTGGACATTTAAATGGCTACACGAATGACAATGCAAACCAAGCACAAGCCAAAGAGCTACATGATGCGTGGGAAGCAGAGGTGGACCGCCTCTATGCCATCAAAGAGGCAGAGAGTGGTTTGCCTTATCAAGGCGGATTGATTGGTGCTGTTAATGAGCAGGGAGATCCAGATGCGGTGATGGTCTGTGCCGCGGGTAGTCTGCCTGGCGACATGCACAAACTGTGGCGTGCCCGCCACCCCAAGCAGTACCATTTGGAATATGGCTATAGCTGTATGGGCTATGAGATTGCTGGCGGTTTAGGCATCAAGATGGCTGAACCAGACCGCGAAGTCTACGTTATGGTGGGGGATGGTAGCTACCTGATGATGTGTACAGATTTGATCACTGTGGTGCAAGAAGGTTACAAGCTGACAGTCGTCTTGATCGATAACAGTGGTTTCCGCAGCATCGGCGCATTGAGTCGTTCGCTGGGCCAGGGAGGGTTTGGTACACGTTATATTTACCCTGATAATGTACCTGCCGCGCATAGAAACGGGCAAGAATATAATGGCTTGCCGACGGACACGACTGGTTATGAAGTAGATGTCCTGCCAGTAGACTTAGCCAAGAACGCCGAAAGTCTGGGCTGCCACGTCATCCGCTGCCAAAGCGTTGACGATGTGATCCAGGCTTTGCAGGACGTCAAGAACATTAACAAGACAACTGTGATTCATGTTCCAGATGACCGCTATCTGGAAGTGCCGGGCTATGAAAGCTGGTGGGATGTGCCGGTGGCGGAAGTGAGTGAGTTAGATACAGTTCAGGCGGCGCGCGAAGAGTGGGAAGAGATGCGCACGAAGGAGCGATTCTTCCTGTAGGAGATTTGCTGTATGGCAAGTGTTCAAATCGATAGATCTATCGATCACACGACCTTAAAGCCTCGATACAAAGAGCTTTCCTATGAAGAAGAACGAGGTAAACCAATGCCAAGTTAGAATCTGGGGTGCAAACGGCCTGGATTATTGAGCCGCCCTTCGGTTTGGTGGCTGTGTATCGTCAGGATCAAGAGCGTCAGGTGATTACAACTGGTGAGGTGGCAGATCCCGCGACGGGAATCAGAGTGAAGCTTGAAGATATCTTTCGATGATGCCAGAATAATGAATGTCAGATAGGAGAACTTTGGGAAGCAAAACCATGAACAATGGACAATTACTCAACTATGTCAACGGTCAGTGGACTCGATCCAGTGCAAGCGACTATCTGGATGTGATGAATCCAGCCACGGCACAAGCGCTGGCGACTGTCCCCATGTCGCCGAGCGAGGAGGTGGATGCGGCGGTTCAGAAGGCAGCGACAGCGTATCAGGAATGGCGACGCACGCCAGTGGGTGATCGGATTCAGTCTCTTTTCAAGCTCAAGAATCTGCTCGAGGAGAACTTGAACGACCTCGGGCGCGTGATCACCGAGGAATGTGGCAAAACGTTTGCGGAGAGTGTGGGCGAAATGCGGCGCGGCATCGAAAATGTCGAGGTTGCTTGTGGCACACCGTCCTTGATGCAAGGCTACAACAATGAAGATATTGCCCGCGGCATCGATGAACATATGATTCGCCAGCCATTGGGCGTGGTTGCTGCCATCACGCCCTTCAACTTTCCAGGCATGATTCCCCTCTGGTTCCTACCCTATGCTGTAGCAACCGGCAATTGCTTTATCCTCAAGCCGAGCGAGAAGGTACCGATGAGCAGCCAGAAGCTTTTCGAATTGATTGATCAAGCTGGCTTTCCTGATGGGGTATTACAGTTGGTCAATGGTGGGAAAGATACGGTCGATGCGCTGCTCGATCATCCCACAATCAAGGCCATCAGCTTTGTTGGCTCAACACCAGTTGCCAAATATGTCTATGGACGTGCCACAGCCAACGGCAAGCGCGCACAATGCCAGGGCGGTGCCAAAAACCCGGTCGTCATTATGCCAGATGCAGATATGGAGTCAGTGACCAGCATCGTGGCCGATTCGGCATGGGGTTGCGCGGGGCAGCGTTGTTTGGCGCTCTCGGTCGCAGTGACAGTAGGCGAAGCGAAAAGCCAGGTGACAGAACTCTTGGCCGATGCGGCAAGCAGTCGGTCTGTAGGTTATGGTTTAGATGATGGGACGGAGATGGGCCCAGTCATCACAGGTGATAGCAAAGAGAGGATTGAGGGGTTAATTGCCAAAGGTGCCAGTGAAGGGGCAAACGTTCTTGTTGATGGTCGTGGGAAACAGGTCAGCGGTTATGAAGATGGCTACTTTGTTTTCCCTACGATTCTGGACAATGTAAACCCAAACGACGAAATCGCCTCAACCGAGATCTTTGGACCAGTCCTCAGCATGATGCATGCTGAGACAGCCGAAGATGCCCTTGCAATCGTAAACAATCGCGCCTTCGGCAATATGGCCTGCATCTTTACCACTGATGGAAACACGGCGCGTCAATTTCGCTATGGGGCAGATGCAGGCAATGTGGGCATCAACATAGGGGTTGCCGCGCCAATGGCTTATTTCCCCTTTAGTGGCTGGAATGAAAGTTTCTTTGGTGATTTACACGCGCAAGGTCGTCACGGGATTGAGTTTTATACGCAGACAAAGGTGGTCGTAGAGCGCTGGCCGCGCGAGTGGAGTCGCAAGTTTTAGAACTTGTAAAAGAATAATTTCGCCAGCCAGAAGTTTTTCTGTCACGCTAAAATCTCGCACACATCTGGAAAACAAACAACTCAAGAATAAAATGGCAAGGGCAGATGTCCCTTGCCATTTTGCCGTCGACAAGGAAGAAATTATGACCAAAATAATCGGCATCGGTGTCATTGGTATGGGGTGGATGGGGCAAGCCCATAGCCGCTCATATCGATCAGTCAACGACCGCTATCATGATTCTGGTGTGCGTGCTCGGCTTGTTGTTTGCGCCGATGATGTCGAGCATCGCGCTGAACAGGCACGCGAACAGCTTGGGTTCGCACGGTCGACAACTGACTGGCAAGCAGTCGTCAACGATCCTGAAGTGGATGTCGTCAATATTGCATCCCCCAATTTTCTACACAAAGAGATGGCCCTTACTGTCGCGGCGGCAGGCAAGCATGTCTTCTGCGAAAAACCAGTGGGCCGGTCACCAGAGGAGACTGCGGCCATCGAACATGCTGCACGACAAGCTGGTGTAATGAGTTTTGTCGGCTTCAACTACCGCTGGGCACCGATGGTGCAACATGCCAAGAAGCTTATCGCTGAGGGGAAGTTGGGGGAAAATCACTCACTACCGGGGTCGCTTCTTTACCATGTATGGTAGCGACCCGATGGGGATGCTCACCTGGCGTTTCCAGCAGGATAAGGCAGGTATGGGTGTTCTAGGCGATATCATGTCCCACGTAACTGACATGGCACATATGTTGGTCGGCCCCATTAAGCGTCTTGTCAGCCACCGTCATACATTCATCACCGAACGTCCTTTACCAATTCCAGGTCAGGGCACACATTTCTCAGTCGGTAAACCAGAGGATCCAACGGGTCCTGTGGAGAATGAAGACTATGCAAGCGCACTAGTCGAATTTGAGAGTGGCATTCAAGGTACATTCGAAACTTGTCGCGCCATTTTTGGTCCCAAATGTGAGATGGCCTTTGAGATTAATGGGACAAAGGGGGCCTTAAAGTGGAACTTCGAACGCATGAACGAGTTGGAACTGTATTTGCCGGGAGCCGGAGACGATTATGATGGGTATATGACATTGCTTGGCACGCCTCGCTATGGTGATTACAGTCGATTCAATCCAGGTGATGGACTCAGCATGGCGTATGAAGATCTCAAGGTGATTGAAGCACATAATTTTCTCATGTCGATTGCAGACGGAAAACAACGTGCTCCCAGTTTTGCAGATGCTCTGGCTCTAGCGAATGTTCAGTCCGCTATGGCAAAGTCGTGGGAAAGCGGTACATGGGAAGAGATTCCGAATTTGCGTTTTGAATAGAGTCGTTTGAGATGTATGAATGCAGAAGGGAAATCAAAAGCCCGCGTACACATAAGACGCGGGCTTCGTTAACAAGAATTCTCTGTTTGTTAAAAAAGCTTTCAGCTAATCAGCCGTCAGCTAGGTCGAAGCGACCACTTCGTGAACAGCCAGAATCTGGTCATAATTTTGTGACTGATTTTTATACTTTCCTATACGAGGACAAATGCCCCATGTTATGATGAACCGAAATTGCGTGGTCTAAACTTAGTAATCGTTCAAAAATAAGTTGGCGAATCGCAGCAAGATTTATTTGTAATGCCGTCTCTCTGTCTGCGCCGTAACAGGCAAGGGTGCCTGTTCTACAAACCTACAACTTGTTTTTGCACGCTTACTTAGCATCGTTGAGAATCTCGACCATATTGTCACCTGTGACAGCAATCACAAATAATCCATTCTTATACGCATATCGGTCTGCATTTTCCTCGATAGTCAATCCCGCAACTGCCCCATAGATGCGATAATCAGCATATGTTGGGAAAAAGCGCGGAAACTCAGCCAAATCCTCAAGCGCCTCATCTACATCTGCAACCCGCAACGTACTTTTGACTTCGACAAATACCAATTCATCTGTATTTGTCAGAAGCAAATCGATCTCCATAATCGAACCATTCTGCCGCCCCTTAACACGTGGAAATATCTGGTGAACATCGAACCCACGATCTTTGAATACTTGCAGAGCGCCTGGTTCAACAAGCGCTTCCATCATTCTTCCCCATTGCCCGATGAAGAGCGCTTGTGTCTCTTTGAACTTGGCATCCGTTTCGCGAAACAGTTTCTTTATACGTGTGTCTGATTCTTTTATTTGAGCATCCGTCTCTTTAAATCTGGCATCTGTCTCTCGAAACAGTTCCTAGAGTTCATCAATTGCAGCCTTTGTTTCTGGATCAAGCATGATTTACCTCACCCTATATTGTTACGAATGCAAGTATACAACAGCTCGGGGTCAAGCTCAAGGATATTGACCCATTCTGACAGCCTGAATTGACATTTGAAGGGTTCATCCGTTCTTGATATACTCCTATGCAACTACCCAACAAGGTTTTCTACATTATGATTTGCCACGACTCACTATTTTAGATGGGAATGTCCCCAAGGAAACAATTTCATGAATATCGAAACCATCGCGATTCATGCCGGAAAGGAGATTGATCCCACAACCTCTGCGGTAATGCCTCCTATCCATCTCTCGACAACGTTTGAACGAGGCTCTGACGGTAAATATCCCTATGGCTACACGTACATTCGCTCGGGAAATCCAACTCGTCAGGCTTTGGAGAATTGTCTATGTCACCTCGAGGGTGGATCATGCGCTGCGACGTTTGGTTCGGGAATGGCAGCCATTACAAGCGTCTTCCAAGCGTTGCGCCCCGGAGATCATGTCTTGATGCCTGATGATATCTATTTTGGAACCGGTCATATGGTTGATGAGTTGTTTGTTCCATGGGGATTGACCTATACGCAGGTTGACATGACTGACCTTGAGCAGCTTGCACAAGCTATCAGGCCCGAAACGGCCATGGTCTTCGTCGAGTCGCCTTCGAATCCGCTTCTCAAGATCACAGACATTGAGGCGGTTGCCCAGTTGGCGCACGATGCTGGCGCGATCTGCGTGTGCGATAGCACCTGGCCAACGCCCGTTCTACAGAAAACGCTCGATCTGGGGGCTGATTTAGCGATTCACGCGACAACCAAGTACTTGGGGGGACACAGTGACGTCCTTGGCGGTGCAGTCATTGCCAAAACACACGATGAAATCTTTGACCGGATTCAGGGCATTCAGAAGTCAGTCGGTGCAGTTCCTTCACCATTCGATTGTTGGTTGACTTTACGTGGCATCCGCACATTGCCCTATCGGATGCGTGGTCACTGCGAGAACGCCATGAAGCTGGCTCGCTATTTACAAACTCATCCGCGCATCTGCAAAGTTCACTATCCTGGACTGGAAGAGCATCCCGGTCACCAGATAGCAAAAAAGCAGATGTTGGACTTTGGCGGGATGCTCTCGTTTGAAGTTTGCCCAGACAGGTTGCATTCGGAACAAGAAATCGCCCAATCTATTGCCGGCAAAACAAAACTCTTTACGCAAGCAACCAGTCTTGGTGGGGTGGAAAGCTTGATCGAGCATCGATTTACGATTGAAGGATCCAATACAAAAGCCCCACCAGGCTTGCTACGAGTCTCGGTAGGGCTGGAACATCCAGATGATCTGATTGCGGATCTGGAGCAGGCGCTGTCGCCACAAGTGGAGCTTGTGGAAAATAGAGCCTAAGAACCGTTCCGAAAAGTGGTTGCGAGCCCAACAATCTGCTCGAGCACGCATGGTTGGTCTCAGAACTTTTTGGATACGCACGAACTATGATGCCGACCAGATACCTTCTCGCATCAGTTCATCGGTCAAGTTCTCCAATGCTCGCCCAAAGCGCACGATTACTTCATCACACTCTTCCTCGGTGATCACGAGGGGGGGTGAAAAGGATATCGCACTGGATTGAGAGAGCGCTCGGCAGACGAGATTTTGATCAAGACAGTGTTGATTCATGCGTGGGCCAACTTTGTCTTCTGCATCAAATTTCTGTTTCGTGGTCTTATCGGCAACGAACTCAATGGCCGCAACCAAGGCGATCCCACGTACTTCACCGACGAGTGGGTGATCGCTAAATGCTTCGCGCAACCGACGTTGGAAGTAAGTTCCAACTTTGGCAGAACGAGCAGGCAGATCTTCACGTTTCATAATGTCGAGATTGGCTAATCCTGCCGCAGCGGCTAAGGGATGAGCCGTATAGGTAAAGCCGTGGGCAAAGGCACCCACCTCTGGTGTGCCGGAGAGCAGTACTTGCCACATATCGTCTGATATCAGCGAGCCGGACATAGGCACATAGCCACTCGTTAGACCCTTGGCGATGGTCATCATGTCCGGCTCAATACCAAAAATATCTGAGCCAAACCAAGCACCGCAACGACCAAAGCCGCAGATCACTTCATCGGCAATCATCAAGACGTCATACTTGCACAAGACGGCCTGTATCTCTTCAAAGTAACCCTCTGGCGGCACAATGACACCACCCGCACCCATGATTGGCTCGGCGATGAAAGCTGCCACTGTATCAGGATCTTCGCGCAGAATCATCTTCTCTAGCTCACCCGCTAGATGCTTAGAATAGTCACGTTCACTCATACCTTCTTTTGCATTGTAATAGAAGTGAGGGCACTCTGTATGCATCACCATGGGCAGAGGTAAATCAAAGGCGGTGTGGACAATGTCTAGCCCCGTCAGGCTGGCTGCTGCGACAGTTACGCCGTGATAAGAACGCTTACGCGAGATGATCTTCTTTTTCCGTGGTCGTCCAAGCAGGTTGTTGTAATACCAAACAAGTTTGACATTTGTATCGTTGGCATCAGATCCAGAATTTCCAAAGAAGATCTTATTCATTTTGCCCGGGGCTAGTTCAGTGACCTGGTTGGCAAGACGAATTGCAGGCTCGTTGGACATGGATGCAAAGCTGTGATAATAGGATAATTTGCTCGCCTGTTCAGCGATAGCCTCGACAACTTCACCACGCCCCCATCCAATGTTAACGCACCAGAGACCAGCCATTGCATCAATATATTCTTTTCCGTGATTGTCCTTGATAAAGACACCGCTTCCCTCACTCATCACCAAGGGGCCTTTTTCAGCATGATCGGCTAGTGGTGTAAAGGGATGAAGAAAGCTTTGCGTATCCAATTTCTCCAATGATTTTTCTGGTAGGGTTGTAACGCTCATGAGTATTTGTCTCCTGCGGAATAATTGAGTTTCGGGATCTCGTTGATCTGTGGCTTGTTTAACCATCAGATTGGTTTAATGCGGCGTAGTCGGCTGGTGTATCCATGTCGCGCAATACCGCGTCGGTATCAGTATTGATGTAAACAATATTGTCTGCATTTCGATTAATTACATCTCTCAATGTGCCGTTGGTGTCTAGCGTGATAACATCTGTCCACAGCTGCCGTGGAAGATAAAGGGGATGCCCGCGACGCATATTATAGCTTGGAACGATTAGTTTAGACGGAGTCTCTTGTACTTGGTCAATTATCTGACGAATCACCTTTGGAGGGATGTGAGGTTGATCACCCAATGCAAGCAGCGCGCCAGATGGTTTTTCTGGAGACCGATCTTCAAGCATTGTCTCCAGTCCAAGTTGGTAAGAATGCAACATCTCAACGACACGATAGTTTTGATTAACGACAATGCGAGCAGATGTCCGGTGCAGAAGCTCTCGAATTGGATCGATCACGTGACCAACAATCACGAAAATGGGAGATGCACCGGCAATCATCAGGTTTTCAACGACTTGCTCGATGACAGTATGATTCTTCCAAGGGAGAAGCTGCTTGGCTTGTCCCATGCGCGTACTACGACCAGCAGCGGCTATGATGGCGCCTACTGGGGCTACAATCTTACTTGGCGTGCTCAAATTTCACTACCTCGGTTGCCTAGACGTTCGACGACAATAACGACCACAAACCCGAGAATCGTTAATCCAATGGCATAAATGAGTTCCATATTGAAGCCACTTGGTGTTGTAAGAGCGGGAAGAATATTTCGCTGTACGATCGGGATCTCTTCGCCATGACGATCTAGCATGGTTGAAAGAGTCTCTTTCCAGGGCCAAATTTTGCGCAAACTGCCCGCCATGAGGCCAGTCAGTAGGGCCAGCGTTACATTTGGGAATCGCTTAAAGAGCCAACCTAATAGTTGGGCAAACGTCACTAATCCCACTGCAGCTCCGAGCCCGATTAGACCAATACTGATTATATCACGGTCATTGACTGCACTGAGTGCAAACTGATACTTTCCAATGAGAACAAGGATGAATGCACCAGAAATTCCGGGCAGAATCATTGCGCAACTTGCAAAAGCACCGCTCACGATCAGAAACCACCACGATTCGGGTGTTTGGGTTGGCACCAGTCCCACAATGACGAATGCAAGAATTGTGCCAATAATGAGAGCCATCCATAAGACAGGTGTCCATTCTTTTATACGCCTACCAACCGTCAAAACGGAGGCAATGATCAAGCCAAAGAAGAAACTCCAGAGTAAAACTGGCTTCTCTTCGAGTAGCCATTCAAGATAGGGAGCGAGCGTGACGATTGCCACCACAATTCCGACAAATAGAGCGGCCAGGAAATAGACATTGATTAGCTTCATCACTTTCAAAATCTGAAATCGTAGAAGCGCTCGCCAAAGCTGTGGCTGACCAATCATACGGATACTGCTGATTAGCTCTTCATAGATTCCCATAATCAAGGCCATTGTGCCGCCTGAAACACCCGGCACTACATCTGCTGCGCCCATACAGAAGCCTTTGAGAACCACAATTAAATAACCAAAAATGGAGCGGCTATTCGAACTTTCTGATCGTATAGAGTTTGTCTCTATACTCCCTGTATCTACTGTTGTTTGCATAAGTTCTACCTTACAAAAAATGGTTGTCTGAGGAATTATGTGGTTTTCAGTTGGTTAGATGGTTGGTGAACAAACCAACAAACTATCCGACATCTACCCCACAAAACTTCATAGAACCCAAAAAATGATAAAAAAATAGTGGCAGTGGAGAGCAGGTAATCAATGAGTCGCATTTAAAATAAAAACCACAGGATACTGACCAATCGAGCCCCTGCCAAATATCATGACGAAAAGACCGTCAATTGATGACGGTTTGATCTACTTTACTTTCTGGTAAAGGCTTGAGTGACAAAGGGCAAACCGAAAGGGGCGGAAAAAAGAATCCACCCTGAAAAAACGGGATAAAATGTAAAAATAGTGCTCGGCTAGTTTAAGCAGCGGCATTGAGGCGGCGATGAGCGAGAACGCCTTTAGGGAAATGGTGTGAAACCGAGGCCTTTTTCCGAAAGTCAGGGTCGAGTTGGTCAGGAGTTGGAAAAAGAGCACTCGAGAGAACACGGCGCAGCCTGCCGGGAGTGGATTGAGGCTCTCGATCCCAGTAGCCAGTCGGTATGGGAGGAAGAGAAGCGGCTAAATGGGAAAGAAGATTGCCAGCCAGCAGCCCCAGTTCAGGTAAGCGGAAACAAGCCTCATCGGCATGAACAAATTGACGATGTAAGCCAATCATCTGCTTGGAAGCCAAGGGGGGATGTTCAACAGGCCAGCGTTCCAGGTAGACAAGATAAATGGTTTCAGGCTGCAAAGTCATAACGGTCGCCAAAACCAAAGGTGTGTTGTAGGCCGGATCCTGAATGACGTAAATCGAGTAGGTACGGTTGGCTGTATCCACCTTGGTTGTTCTGGGGACGAGATTGTGCCATGCTTGATAGCAAATCAGGCGACCACTATAGAGAAAGCGACCAGACGAGTCCGGAGTTGTAGCCTCGAGTCGCTTTCCTTATAGCTGCGAGAGCGGTCGCACAATATCACCATATTCAGGTGGTCTGCCTTTTCTTTGCGTTTGGGGAACTCATTGCGGCGCACTGTGCAGTTAATCGCTTCCGCAGGACAAATCGGTCTATGCCGCTTTCTAGCATTTCTCTGATTGTAAACCCGGCATCGACCACCGCCACTTCGTCTGACTCCAGTGATTTCTTCGTCTCTTTCAGCAGCTTTTTCCGAAACTCACTTTCCTTTGTTCCAACCGTGCATCTCATGATTGCCTTGAGCAGTGGCACTCGCTTCCCGCCTATCTCCCCCGAGCTTATCATCACTCCAAAGATGAGCGGGCAATGCCCGACGAGCCGTTGAGTTATAGAGTCGGTTCACTTTCCCTTGCAGCTTCGGTCGCCAGAACCCTGTGATATCTATGCTTTTCACTCGGTACCCTTCTAACTTTTTTGCCTCCCATTCCCCTTTCCACTTCTTCTTGCCACGACCCCAGCAGACTTGTGATATCCCATGATCCATATCGAAAGCTCCACCAGCTTCGCCGGAGCTCCTCATCTTCAAACCCGCTTTCTTTCAATGCGCTATGGATTGCTCCTCGACTTTTCAGAAACGACCCATTCAGCATTGCCCACATCAGACGCATTACATTTACGTTTGTTCCCATCGGCGTTACTTGCAATACATTCATCAGTACTGCTATAGTTATTTCTGGCGCGGTTAGCATTCCTTCCTCCTTTTTGGGTTCTCTACCTTTAGGATGAACTGCTAACCGCTTTTTGTCACATTTCTCACCTCATCTCTTTTCTTTTACCAGAAAGTAAAGATCTACATGAAATCGTAAAAGGGACAAGATACCGTATAGAGAGGGAATGCGCAAAATTGGCGGAGAACGATCCTTGGCTCTATCCTGCGGTTGTGATGAAAACCGGAGTTTGCTTCTCTGGTAAAATTATAGATAACTCCGCTTTTCATACAGAGCAAAGTATAGTATGTAGATTAAAAGTCAACATCGAAATCGCGAAAGCGACGGTTCAAGCGAGCGAGTTCACTTAATATACGAGCAGTTTCTTCTTCGTCTCGCCCTGCAATTCGTTCAACCTGACATCCTGCATTGCGCAGCGTCCGCTCCTCAAATGCATTAATCCCCGATTCGTTTCCCACAATTGTTACATACTCCGCATTCTTGGCATCGGTCACACTAAATCCTATCATGGGTCGGAATCGTTCAATATAATTAAATGCATTGACGAAATCCTGGCGCGCCAGCGGTCCAGGATAGGGGCGTTGCCAAAAGAGCAGATAATGCGGGATGCTCTTGAGGCCAATACCATCTTGGACTTGCTCAATCCGCTCAAAGAGCAGATCGCGCCAGCGGTTGCCTTGAGACCATTCGTTTCCAGGACAAACGGTCATGTTATCAGGGAATTCTCGATGCCCCCACACTCTAGCTAAGGGGATCTTCAATTCCTGCATGAGCCAAGCTAAGAGGTGTGCGCCTGAGCGTATTTGGGCAGGCGTGGGGACTTTGCCATTCATAAAGCTACCAGCAAATACAATCCCCACTGAATGTTGATTGTGGCGATAAACATGGTAACTCACAATCTCCAACGGATTTACCTGTTCGATTAAACCATCGGGGTAAACAAAATAGTGATAGCCGATTCCGGGCCAAGCTTCTTTTCCACGACTCGGATCAGCATTGACGTGGAGTTCTGCAATCCGTTGTGGCGTGACGGTCGGTGGTGTAGCAGTATGGTGAACCGCCAGATGGCTAATCTGGCTCAAGGCCCGCGCTTCATAGCGCAACGATGGATGGCGAGGGAGCTGCTCGACGACGCTTCGCATGGACGGTTCTGGCACTCGAAAGACGGTAGGGGTTTCATCGCGTTCGTTTAGCTCCAACTGCAGTCGCTGATTCTGAGACTCGAGATTCATTGATTGATCTCGAATTGCTTGATTATCACGCTGCAAAATCTGAACTTGATGTTCTATGTTCACAAGCTGAGACCGCAACTCCTTCTCTACTTCGTTTGGATCGTAAATGCCTGTTGCGCGTCGAACAGAGGCCAGCAGCATCTCTTTCCACTTTTGTCCTTCTATCCATTGCCTACCTGGCGATGTATGGTCGATAAACTCGCCGATTCCTTTGATATTCTCGAGCGGGATATTTGGAAAACGTCCAAGTAACCAGGAGAGAAGCTGTCCGCCGGAATAAAGCTGTTCATCGGTCGGGACAACCTGGCTAAATTCACCAGCGAACGCGACATTCACAGCATTCGAAAGATAGGGTTGCTCGGTTGAAACAACTTGATTGAGTGGTTGTGACTGAAATATGTTGCCTTGACCATCAATCACGAAATCGTAAAGAAGTCCTGGCCAATCAGCGCGATGGGCCTGTGCAATGTTCTTTAATGATGTATCAGGATCGACACCAGTATGATTAATGACGATAAATTCTACATCTGACAGACGTCTTTCCACATAGAGTTCAGCATCGCGGGGTAACTGTTCAATGATATTGCGGATACGAATCCCACTTTCAATGTCCTGAGGTATCGTTTCCAAATCTCGACGCAGTTGCGCATTCTCTTGTTGCAACTGCTCGTTTACGAGCCGCAACTTTTCGCGTTCACTCTGTACGATCTGAAGTTGACTTTCTAGCTCACTTTTTTGCCTATCCAGCTCATCCATTTCAGATCGTAAAGTCTGATAACGATCGGATTCGGTTCCTGCGGCTAATATTGCTAAGTTGAGTTGAACTTGACGTGTTAAAATTTCTTTCCAGCACGGACCATGATAGAAAGTCAGCCCTGGACTACTTCCAGATGTCAATTCACCCAACCCTAAAATGGAGTCAATCGACAGATCAAGGTTTTGAGTAAGCCATGCACATAGGCGTCCAGCAGCATCTAATTGAAGCATGGATGGCGGTTCAACGTTGAAGTCCCCAGCAAAGCATATGTTTACCCCTTCGCTTGACCAAACCTGATCGGGTTGTGCAACCTCTTCGAGCGCACTTACCTTGAAGATCTGTCCGCTCTGATCAATGACAAATGTATACGCAATGCCTGGATACCCACTTTGGATATGGGTCTGTGCAATCAGGTCAATTCCTAACTGAGGTGTGGCACCAGTATGACTAACAACAATGAATTGGATCTGGTCTAGGTTACGACGTGCATAGGCAACTCTTCCCCGCGGCAAGCGAGTCACAACATCTGTAAACAATGGAACAGGCATCGTTTGACCATCAGGAGGAATCCCATTTCCATCCAGATCTGCGTACACATCAGGAGATTCAACTGTGAGCCAGCGAGTCAGAGGACGTGAATTTTGTTCCTTGAATCGGGTGACCCCTTCATGAATCAGATCTAATTCAATTGTATAGTTACCGGCCTCTTCGGGAAGGGCAATCCGGGCGCGTAAGGTGACGCTTTCGCCTGGTGCGACATCATGTGGAATATCACTACGCAAATCTCGTTCCCGGCTGAGAGGCAGGAGTCGACGATTTCGATAGTAATGGTAGCCCAGACGGTAGGGATGTGTGCCGCCCCAGTTCCAGGTGAGGGAGCCGATATTTCTTATTGATAGTGTTGCCTCAATTGTAGAACCAGCAATCAGTTGCGTAGGGAACTCGTCATCTAGCCATTCAACCTGATATGGACGCAGACTTTGCTCGGCCATTTGCGCAATCTGGTTGGCTTGCGGATGCTGCTCCAAGGTTGCTTCAGGTGTTGTAGAATGAGGTGAGGTGGATCGGTTTTCTTTTTCTTCAGTATTCGTTTGTCTTATAGGTGTAGACAAGCTACCTACAGTTGCCGTCACAGCATCACTTGATCGTGCGCTTGGTGCATCAAATGACTCTGTCAATGACTGTCCCGCTTCTATGAGATCAGTCCCTTCGATTGGATCTGACTTGACAGGTTCGGGTCTAGCAAGTGGCAGAGAGGGAGAAAACGCTGCTGCTTGGTCTACTGATAGCGGGTTGATCTGATTCTGTTCAGGAGCCCAACGATATCCGGCTTGTAGGGCCTCAGAAAAATCATGAATCACTCCTTGTTTCCCAGCAATATAAAATAAGTCATGACGTGGCCACCGATATAGGCAAAGCGCTCGAATCACTTGATTACTTTCTTGCTGATTCCATCGATCAATCTCTGCATATGCTTTTTGTACCCAACCGCTATTTTCATCCGACCAGGGACCTGATTGATCTGTCTCGGTTATATAAACGGGAAGATGACGCATAGAGGGCGGTACAGCGAGCATAAAATCTATATAGGCACGAAACTCTTGATGATAGTTCTGAAATGGGGAGGGCAGTTTGGTATCGCTTGCAATTAAGTTGGGGTCAGGACCATGTGTATAGGTATGGAGGGTAAATCCATCACAATTCTGAGGGCCAAGAATCTCAAGAATTTCACGAAAATATTGAACCCAATCTCCATTAGGATTTCCGGGATAGGTTGTCTGTGTGTTCCAGGGTGCAACCGCACCAATTAATACTTCATCATCTTCATGACCAGGTTGAAGGTGGATTGCATCGCGACAAAGGCGATAACACCGTGCATAAAGTTCAGGTGTAATCATCTCTCCCTGACTGACAATCGCGGCTCTGGTCGTACGAATTTCATCCGAGTGGTCGGGCAATACATTAAACCGTACGGCTAATCCATGGCGCAATGGATCAGACTCCGTTATATTCCGACTTCGACCATCCGGATGTCGTGACCAGTCAATCTGAATGCCAGGACGTTCAACTGCATAATTGGTTTCATTCGCAATAACCCAAATTTTACAGCCTTGACTCGTGCCCACGAAATTGGCGACTCTTCTTGCAAAGGCCTCATATAAGCTACTGTGGGGAATTGTGCCGTGAGGTTCATAGCCGTTATTGATACGACAGATCACACCTAATCCCCGCTCACTATATTCGCGGAAATCGATGCCACTACGATCAGCTGGGTTATGACCAACTGCACCAGTGAAGACAACCCAGCCAGTACGACCAGCGGCCAAGATGAGTTCCTCACCACCTGGTTCATGAATGCCATATAGATACTCTGATTCGTACATGGTTTAGGACAAGTTCATCTCCCACAGTTGGATAGGATGGTATACCGCAAATTGTGTAACGCTCATCAGAGGAAATTGTGCAAATAGCTCATTGCGTCTCTAGCAGATACATAAAATTGCACAATCTTCTTAGATGAGCCATTGTGTAAAAGCTACTTGGTTGCCCAGTTGGAAAGCACATTTATACATAATTTGGAATTCTACCTTGGATAGCAAAAAAAGCTTTCAGCTAATCAGCCGTCAGCTAGGTCGAAGCGACCACTTCGTGTTTGGTTACAGATGCGTAGCATCCACAGCCAGAATCTGGTTCCATCTATTGGCTGATTTTATACTTTCCTATACTCAGTAGATCCAAATTTGGCGTTTTTGACTATTTTCAGTCGGGAGAGAAGGGATTTTGGGGCCATTTTTTCAGATCTCAGTTGCCAAAAACAGCCAATTTCATATCTAGAAATCGCTTAAATTTTACGTAAATGCTAGGTATTGACTGGCAAATACGTATTTATGTCAACTAATTAGCCTAAATTCTCTCTCTAAACCTGAAATTTGGATCTACTGAGACTCAGTAGATCCAAATTTGGCGTTTTTGGCGATTTTCAGTCGAGATTGCAGGGATTTTGGAGTCATTTATTCAGATTTCGGTTACAGAAAACAACCTATTTCATATCTGAAAATCGCCCAAATCTAACGCAAAAACTAGATATCGACCGACAAATTTATATTTATGTCAACTGTTTAGCCAGAATTCTCTCTCTAAACCTGAAATTTGGATCTACTGAGACTACGAAAAACGGCGGTTTACAAGATACGCGCAGCATGGGGGATTTGACGAAAACCCATATTTCATTACGACCACATTCTATGTCAGAAATTGTCTGGGATTGGGCTGAGGCGATTCCAAAAATTAATGATTCACAGATGTACAAGATTTACAGGATCAGGAGGGAAAAATCTAGGCAATCTCATCCATCTGTAGATAGTTAATCATTGGGCCAACCTTAATCTACGGTCATAGGTAATTGATCGCACAGATTATAGCACACATCAGTTAGAATTGCGCGTTACATTCAGGAATAGAAGAGGAATTTCGCCCGTAACAGATTTGTGCAATAGTTCACAATAGGAATTTGAAGTCAAATACTGCCATGATCTAGCAATGTGTATATAATACGAATTAATCAAACGAAGAGAGATGTAGAAGCGTATATTTACTGGTTAATACTGTATCGACGATTTCTCAACGATCATATTATATACTGTGAATACCGAAACATTTTCCCGCAGTCTAGGAACCCAAATTAAGTATTTTTGTAAATTACCTTTCCCAAAATTTAGGAAAAATTCATTTACGATTTACTTAGGACAATATCGACTTAAGACAATGCTGAAAGATTCCAATGATCTGTTGCGTCATCTAAATCATACTATATTTGTTCATCAACGGCGACAAGTGACCACCACATGAAACGAAGGTCCAACTGAACAATAGATTGTCGCTCATGACCCAATAGAGATGCCGATTAAACTTCAGACAATAGAGTCGTTTTCTGTCGAGGGACAGTTGTCCAAAGTTTAAATGATGTGGCTACAAAATATCGATTCTACAGCTAATTTTCGAGGGCAAAGAGTACTTGAATTACGCCTTTTGGGGGATAAGCAAAAGCTGTCTGACGATTCTTGTTCGCAGCAACGGCCAGTATTATATCGTCTAAATCGAGATTGACTTTTCTAGAAAATAGAATTGTCATCTATGTCAATGTCTATGAAAATAGATATTATCGATTTTGCATCCTCTGGCCTACATCGCTTCCTTCATCAAAGCCCTGCGCCTATCATTTCGCCTTTCAAATATCTAGTACCAAGTCAATCAAACTCAAAATGGACTAGATACAGTCTCAGGAGAATAGTTCAGTGAACACAACAACGTCAATCAATCCTGGGCCTCTGCTGTCTATTTTTCTCATCGTAGCAGCATTGGTCGTAGCCCCCTTTTTGTTCGATCGCAACCCCCCGGTAGCGTTGGCCCAAAATGCAGAGTCACCCACTGATATAGAGTTTCTTGGTTTCACGCCTGGCACTTTCGAACTAGACTCGAATAATTTCACCTGTCTCGTGCGTAAAATACGTGGTGCAGGATTTGAGGAAGTTCCGTCGCCTCACGTAAGCACACGCGATCACGATCGACTTTGGCAAGTCAAGACAGCAAGTGGAAATTGTACGGTTCCACCATATAAAATTGATGAACAATTCGATCTTGGCTTTATTGAAGCAGATAGCTCTATCAAAGTATGGATTGTCGATTTCAATCATGATGGTCGGCGTGCATGGATTGCCTGTAGTAACGATCCTTTGACGCCGTTGCCTGGTACGATTATTGATGATAATGCCCCTGATTTTGACATCATGACAATCAAATATGAGAGGACAATGCCTGTCTCTTGCGACGCCGTCCTCTACACAGAAGACAGTGTTGGGATTTGGGTTCCTGAGATCATTCCAGAGACGCCTACATTTACGCCTACTGCCACAGACACACCAACCAACACGCCTACATTTACGCCTACTGCCACAGACACACCAACCAACACGCCTACATTCACGCCTACTGCCACAGACACGCCAACCAACACGCCTACATTTACAGCCACTGCGACAGAGACACCGACTGAATCGCCAACGCCGTCTGAAACGCCGCCAGAAACAGCAACACCAACTAACACGCCTACATTTACAGCCACTGCTACGGAGACACCGACTGAATCGCCAACGACAACCAATACGCCCACATTCACAGCTACTGCTACCGAAACACCGACTGAAACACCGACGCCAACCAACACGCCTACATTTACACCGACACCAACAAAGGTTGCCACAGCAGATCCAAATTTCTGTACGAGTATCAGTGTAGACGTTAGCGTTAAGGGACCAGGGACAATCGATCAATTACCGCTGAATCAAACGAATTTTGATCCAGTTGGCTCATTGACCCTTGATGCAACTCCAGCTGAAAATGCAGCGTTTATCGGATGGACCGTAACGGGTATGCGCAAATTCTCTCAGGCGGTCTCGCGTATCGTCATCGATCTCACAGGTGAAATTGACCCACCATGCCGTTTGGCAGTCGTTGCGAACTTCCAAGCAGCAACCCATATTCCGATTGAGGAAGAGCCGGAACGCTGGAGCCATCATCTGTTCTTACCATTTGTCGCTCGATAGAGAGAAAGAAATTCGATATTGATCCCGCAAGGGCCTAACCCAGTCAAGTTAGAGCGAAAATGAGCTCTGCAAAGGGTACGAAGGTTTGCTTTCGTCTTCGTGCCCTTCGCAGAGCCTTTTCTTGTCCCATATCAATGACTTCTGTTTACGCACTTTGGGACGCACCGTCTTTCTTAAGCGTAACGTAAACTCATCCCCTATCGTATATTGACTAAATGGCTATCTGTGCATAAGCTATATGTCAAGTACTGTTTTGAACAGTACAAATGGGGTGGTTCATTTTAGGCGGACAATTAGGTTTACATTTTTGCAAAGAGAAAAGATGTTTATATTTTCTACTTTGAGCCATGCTCAGGCAGAAAATGACCTCATATAGATTTTTATCTATGTATCAAAAGTGTAAACCTAATTCTGAACCACCCCGTACAAATCATGGGAAAACCATCGCGCAACACCACCGATCCCAACTCTAATAACCCAACAGAGCTGTATATGATCCCAAAGGAGATCCAAGATGAAACATGCAGTGACTCTTACCTTATTTTTGCGCAACGGGAAGGGAATTCTATTCGTTGACGCAATAAGAGCCTGATTCTATTCGATCAAATTCGTCAAAATGCCGAAAAAAAGATAGCCTCAAAGAAATTCATTAGAGATACCCGATCCAAGGAGGCATTCATGGCAATAGAATTCGGACTAACGAACGAGATCAGCAATACTCAGTATGCACCATTAGCTGCGTTGCTGGCACACTACCATCAAGAGAAAGTGCTAACTGCGTTGAAGAAGATCGAAATACCGGTCAAAACGTATGAATATACACCAGCAAGTAAGTTGGAACAGGTGCTGGTTAGCATATTATGTGGTTGCGCAACGCTGACTGAGTTCAATACAAAGGTCAGACCAGAAAGACTCCTTGCGAAAATTTATGGGATGGAGCAGCTTAGTGAGCAATCAAATATGTCTCGTACATTAGACGCCCTAACTCTAATGAATATCGGTCAATTAGGCTAAACCAAAAAAATAAATAATTATACGCGAACGAGAGAATGGAGAGGGGGAATAAGGACAAACCATTTTTCTAAACCAGGTAAACGTTGGAAGCGTTGTTCCAAACGGTCCATCTCTTTCTGAGTGAGTTTGACGCCGGTCTCATAAAGAGTGGAATTCAGGTGAACGAAGGGTTGTAGTTGGTTAAAGCGAAAAGAACGGGCAAAATTGAGAACGGTCTCAAGAGAATCGAGAAGAGAACCGTTCCAGTGTTTTTCAAGATGGCCCCAAACCCGTTCGATGGGGTTGTATTTACTGTGATAAGGAGGGTAGCAGGCGAGCTGAATAGAGAGACGATAGTGCTCAACAAACTGAGTGAGACGATACATAAACTGAGTCCGACGGGTATGATTTTCGGGACCATTGTCCTGATTGATCACGAGGGTCTTGACGTGAGGAAAGTGTTCACGTACGCTTTCCCAAAAATCAATCAGGCAGTCGACAATACAGTCACTCGTCACTTTCGACTGAGTCAAGTAAAGAAAGAGTTCCTTGGTTGAAGGGAGGTAAATGCCAAAAGGAGTGACTTTCTCGGTCTTCTTATCTTGAAAGTCATGATCGAGCGCTTTGACAACCACTCGACTTATCCCTTCTCTCGAGAAACGGTCAAGTAAAATCGTCGCTTTGGCATCCCAAGAGAGGCGCAGAACCGTCTCGTCTGCATCCGCTTCTTGATTGATCTGATGAATTCTATCAAAGATCGCATCGGTCTCTGGGATCTTTTTCACTGGTTGACTTTTTTTGACCCGGTTTGAGCCATAGCCTAACTCATTGAGCTTCAAGCGGATGGCCTCTTCGCCAGGCAATTCCTCATCTGTGTATCCTTTCTGCTCGATGAGCTGGGTACGCATTTCGGCGGCGGTTAGTCGAGTGTACAATTGGGGGGGGTCGAAAGGTGGGATCGGTCTGGCTGAATTGATCGGCGATTTCAACCATATCGGCCAGTAAAGTGGGGATATGGTCTTCGGCTTTTTTGCGACCACGTCGGTGGCTTTGGTCGACATAACAGAAGCCGCCTTCTAGTTCTTCCAGGGCTTTGGCTATCGTCGCCCGATTCCAGCCCAACTCTCGTTCTGCTTTCGTCGGACTCCCTTCGCATATCGTTTTGACCGTTTGGGCCATGAAGTGCCTTCTTTCGTATCCACTTAACATGGCCTTCGTCTCTTTCAAGACTTCAACCATTTCTGGCGAGATTGTCATTTTTGCTCCTTTTGGAGAGCTAGTTTAACACCTTCTCGCGTATATTTTATTTTTTGGATTGGCCTTAGAGAGTGTGGTCAGCGAAATCTGCAAGCCTCTAAGCCAAATACACAACCACGATTGGCGAGGGTTCTTGTGGTTAGACTTTGACCTATCCGGATTACCATGCGGCAAAAAGGCACAGAAAAGTCAAAAAGGCTATTTTAGCGGCAAAAAAACGCAACGGGACGCCAATTGGTCCGTGTAAGTTCGGTTAAATACCATGAAACGGTTTGGTCAGACCTCTATCCAGGGAGTCAGCATACAGCTCCATCGTTTCAGCCAGCCGTGCTTGCCACGGAAAGTTCATTAGAGTTAGACGAGAAAAAACGCGAGCGAGTCGTCTGGCGCACCGATGGCGGTGCAGGTAGTGAAGAAAATATTCGGTGGCTGCTCAACCGCAACTATCAATTTATGATGAAGGGCAACTCCAACCGTCGTGCCCATCTGTGGGCGCAACAGGTGACTCGATGGGATCCTTGCGGTGACGTCTTTCTGGCTGAAATTCCATCCCCTATCAAGTTTAATCGCCCTGTACGCATTTTTCTCAAAAAAAGAGTGAAAAACGAGCAAATTTGTGTCAGTTACTACATTTCGACCATCAAATTGCCATCCAAGCGTCACTTCATTTCATATTATGACAATCGAGGTGCGGCTGAAATCGAACAATTCCGTAATGATAAAATGGGGTTACACTTAGCTCGTCGCAAGACCCTATTTCTAGCTCAAAATCTCTTATCCTTTTGGCTGATTTGGCGCATAATTTGATAGGCCATTTCCATCAGCAAGCTCTCGTGGATACTAGATTTGAACCTTTCCGGCAGAAACGAATTGTTCGAGATCTATTACAAATACCTGGTTTTCTCTCTTTTCAGAACGGCTCACTTTCACGGATTGACCTGCTAAGTTCACATCCTTATTCTCGTGACCTTCTGATTTGCTTGAAATCCTATCTAGAGGCCGATTAGAAACCCCCTCTAGTTGCATGAACGAATAGAATCACGCTCTCGTTGCGCAAAAATAAGGTCTTACACGGAGCATTCGTTTGTTTGTTGCTTGTTGTCTCGTTAGCGGTGTTTGCCTCGTACTCTTCGCCTCCAGTCGACCCATCCTCGGTCAAACAGCATTCCCTTCCTCAGCTATTGTATCTACTATTCAAGCGGAACCAGCGCTGATCAATATTGATGAAGAAATTCTCTACATCGATGAAGATGGTAAGATCTGTGCGATCGATCCAGAGAATATTGGCGGCTCAGATATCACGTGGAAAACAATCTGGTGCAGTCCAACTGATGGGTTCCATGATTTTGCCACCGGTGACTTTGATGTGGATGGTGATGCAGAAATTGTAGGAATTAAGAACGTTGGCTCCGGGCAAAATGAATCAGGCAGAGTGATCGTTTATGATCCTGTCGTTAGTTCGGATGATGTTTCACCGTCCGATTGGACGGAAGAAGGAATCCCATGGCGAGAATTGGTAACCCGTTCAGTCGAGCATCCTCTCATCACCGTGGAAGCGGGCAATCTAGATAACAATCTTCCCGGAGATGAAATATTATATGTCACCAGAACGAGCGATTCGACATCATCGGTCGTTATCCTTAAGGCCGATTCGCCCCGTCCAGATGGCACTGGTTGGGGTATACATGTTAATGAGGTGTTTACTTGGGTATGGACCTTCGTTGCTATAGGCAACGTCGACAATCGCGGTTCAGATGAGATTGTTCTGATTGGTGAACGCCAGACAACGACAAGTCAAGCAAATTCAAGCGTACTAGCCGCCTATCGTGTAGACAATGCAGAACTCGATAACAAAGAACACTTTTTGGAATTTCCAAGCACAAATTTTGCATGGCAGATGGCGCGAATTGGGGAGATTAATGGATTAGTATCGCTGGAAAAAGAGATCATCGCAATCAACGACTCTTCCGAGCCATTGCGAGATAACATCCATATATTCCAGTTTCAATATGATGAAACCCAAAATCGTATCATTGAATCACGTTCGAATAATGTGGGGGAGTTCGTCTCTCCAAGCGCCGATGCTCTCTTTTTGGCCGATGTAAGCGGTATCGTCAACAGCATCCAGGACAAAGAGGCTTTATTTTTGCGCGCTGTCCCAGATGATAGCAGCAAACCTCGTTTTTTCATGCGGGGCGATGACCAAGACGGCATCGACATCGATCGCTTTGATCTAACGCTCGACCCAGACAATGGGTGGAATAACGGAGCAGGGGGCGATATCGATGGTGATATCAAAGACGAGCTCATTCTTACGCGTGATGACAAAATCCGCATTTATACAGAACCAGATGTGAATCTGACATTTATTGAATTTTCCGGTCTGACTCTGGGAAAAGAGCAGATTAAATCAGCAAATCTAGATGCCAAGGGCTATCGTGAAGCATCAGAAATTCAAGCCACCGTGACAGGTTTGGAAAATGGCTTATTGGCAGGTCAACGAGGGGAATTGCAAATCGAGCTTGGTAGTAGTGGCCCATCCGTTCCATTCTCTGCGAGAGTTCTAAGCCGACCGAATTGGCTTATCGATCTGCAACCATCTTCTGGAAAAACGCCCGCGACTCTTACCGTTAAAGTGGATGCAAAAGGTCTACAAGCAGCGACATATAGCACAAATTTGGAGATAAACAGTACAGATCCATATGTTCGTAACACGCCGATTATTATGAATCTCGAGCTAACTGTGTTGTCAAGAGGGCTTTCTATCACGCCAGCCAACGCATCACTAATCGTTTATCCCTGCCCCTCATCTCCAGCAACAGGTTCCACTGAGCTAGAGATCCGCAGCACAACAGCGATTAGTTACACAGCTTTTATCTTTGATCCACCTACTGTCTCGGCAGCGCTGGAGCCACTAGAAGGACCGATTCACGCAGCGCAAATTCAAGCGGACCAATGGCTTCAATTGTCCGATCGGTTTGGCAATTCAGCACAGTTGTCACTTGATCAAAAACAAATGGAGCGCATTCGGGCCCAGCGTCAATCTCAGGCAAGGATTCCGTGGTTTTCAAGTGTTCCATGGTTGTCGGCGCAATCTGATTCAGGATGGACCAATGATACACTTACTTTGACAATCGATAATCGAACATTGCAGGGGGCAGAGCGGATTGCCTCGACTGCTACACTATTTATCGTTGCGGATAATAAAATTGTACCAGCCCCTTATAACACATACAATATTCCCGTCCGCTATCTTTGTGCACAAACCCAAATCTACCAACCAATCACTTTTCGTAACATTGGAGAAGTATTTACAGCGGCACCGTAAGGCTCAGTTAATGAGAACGCCATAAAGGAGGCTATATGCTAATCGTTGATGCTCATCTGGATCTCTCAATGAATGCATTGCAAGGAAACCGCGATCTTTTGCAATCGGTCAACACAATCCGTACCCAGGAAGGGCGAATGAAAGGGAAAGGGAAAGGTCAGGGGACTGTTGCCTTTCCCGAAATGCGTGAAGGACGATTGGCGCTTAGCATTGTTACCCTGATCGCGCGGTCAACAGGGCAACCAACGCCTCACATTGACTATGGTTCAACGGCCCAAGCTTATGGTATAGCCCACGGGCAACTTGCTTATTACCGTGCGCTTGAAGGGCAGAAACATATTCGTATCATCGCAGATCGTGCATCATTGAACGCTCATATAGGAGAATGGGAACAATGGGACCAAACTCACCCCGAGCTAACGCAAAACACACCACCTCTCGGATTTGTGCTGAGCATGGAAGGAGCCGATCCCATCTTGGAACCGGAGCAATTAGAATTATGGTGGGAGGCAGGATTACGTCTTCTGGGCCCTACACACTATGGTTTAGGTCGATATGCCGGTGGGACAGGTGTTGAAACTGGGCTGACAGAGCTTGGTCCACAGCTTTTGAAAGAAATGGCACGTCTTGGGATATTGCTTGACCTGACTCATTTGTCAGACAAATCATTTTGGCAGGCCCTTGAACATTATGATGGTTCTGTTTTGGCTAGTCATAATAACTGCCGTAGTTTGGTTCCGCACCAAAGGCAGTTTAATGATCATCAGATCCGGGAGATTATCAAACGGAATGGGGTGATAGGAGCAGCTTTTGATGCTTGGATGTTACAGCCAGGTTGGATTGTTGACCAAACCACAAATGAGAATGTAACTCTTGCCAACGTAGTCGATCATATTGATCACGTTTGTCAATTAGCAGGAAATAGTGACCATGCGGCAATTGGGACCGATTTGGATGGAGGCTTTGGTCGCGAACAGTCCCCATCGGATCTCAATACAATCGCCGATTTGCAAAAACTAACAGGATTGTTATCAGATCGAGGATATGGTGTAGAAGATATCAAACAAATTATGCACGGCAACTGGGTTCGACTTCTAAACGATGCCTGGCAATAATCTTGACCTAGCGCAAACGAATTTTTTGTCCAATGTGCAACACAGAAGATTCATGCAGCTCATTGAGTGCTAAAAGAGTTTGCCAATTCAGATCAAACTTCGTCGCAATGTAAACAATCGTATCACCAGGTTGAACTGTATAGGCCTGAAGTTCTACGAATTGAAGAACTGTGTTTGAATTCTCCGCATTCGGTACGTTCTGGGGAATGCGAAGTTCTCGACCGATATCAAGAATATCAAATTCGGACAAACCATTCATGGCTGCGATTTCTTTCCAGTGAAGGTCAAACCGATCGGCAATTGTGCTGAGCGTATCGCCAGCCTGAACGGAATAATAAAAAATGACTGGGGTGGTTCATTTTAGGCGGACAATTAGGTTTACATTTTTGCAAAGAGAAAAGGGGGTGGTTCATTTTAGGCGGACAATTAGGTTTACATTTTTGCAAAGAGAAAAGATGTTTATATTTTCTACTTTGAGCCATGCTCAGGCAGAAAATGACCTCATATAGATTTTTATCTATGTATCAAAAGTGTAAACCTAATTCTGAACCACCCCCAGAAAAGATGTTTATATTTTCTACTTTGAGCCATGCTCAGGCAGAAAATGACCTCATATAGATTTTTATCTATGTATCAAAAGTGTAAACCTAATTCTGAACCACCCCAAATGACTGTCGGAGAATTTGTCGATGGAAGAGGTGTACGCTTCGAAGAGTGTACGCGAACATTGTTCTTATTACTTCCTGTTGCTTGTTGTAGGGAGATTCAAAGCGGCACCGATTTGTAATATCGAATGCTCGTGGAGTCCATTATGTGCTGCTAATATTTGCCAATCTATACCGTGCCTCAAAGCGATGCTCATCAGCGTGTCTCCTGCTTGAATCACATAGTTGCTGGAAGATGAGTTAGCATAGGATTTTGGCAGAGGGGCACTGGCAGTTGACTGAACAGAATCAAATGATGCACTGTGATCGGTGTGGGTATGTCCTGTTGTAAACACAACAACAAAAATCGATTGTCTGCTTCTGCCATGTTCCCCATATCCAATGCCTAATTCCGTCCAGTTTGGGTTGAGAATATTTTGGCGATGTATAGAGCTTCGCATCCACCATTGAATGGCCTGACTAGGTTCATGTACCGAAACCCAATTTTCTCCTGCCCAACCACCAATTCGATACCCGGTTCGTGCGATCCGCATATCTACATTGCTGCCATCTGTTCCAATATGACTATAGTGGTTATGCTGAATCATATCGTAAACATGGTTCTGAGCAGCCAAATTCAAGAGAGAATTGATCGTTAGAGGGGGTAATCCAGCATGTTGGCGTGCCAAGTTAATCACCGAAGAGACTTCCTCGGCAGGCGACGCTAAATTCGATCCTGAAGGTACATCTCCATTGCTCATTGCCAATAGAAAAATAGCAAATAGCAGATTGGAGGGAAAGAGCAAAAATCTGGTTTGTCTTAATGACAATTTGCACAATATAATTCGAGGCATATCTGGCTTAATACAACACAATTGGGCCAAAATGCGACGTAATTTCTCTACGTAGAAATAATACATGATTGGGTGACTCCTGAACTCAACGTCAGGAATGGGTGAAGCTATAGTACCAGAAATCACGTAGGATCCCAAAAAATGCTTGTAGAGTATGTAGTTAGAAAAAAGACTAATAGATTCTTCATAATGTGTCTATTTATTTATCCGCTCTCTTCTCTCATCGGACGAAAGTGTGCAATTCGCCGGTCGTTCGACAATTTGATCGCATATTTGCACACTTTTCATCAATGAGCCAATATCTTTGTTTGACCTGAATTAATAACCACAATGACTTGAATTCCTTAATTAAGCCTTGACGCTCAGACGAGGGCCTGTTATAATCAAAACAACATTATTGTAATTTTGTTATTATTTGGATGCATTGAATCTGACCAGAGTGTATTGCTACTTGAAGGTATCCAGCATGATCAACCGTAAGAAAATTGTAATTTTTATTTGAGCCTTCCCCCTTACTGTCAGGCAGATCGACATCCACATCAGACCAACTTAACTGGAGTAATCGAAAGCATGGTTGAATTAGGCGAACGCGGTTCAGAACAGGTTGATACCAAACATGGTGGAGAGTTAGAGGATGTCACGGTGCCTGAAGCTACATCTTCGAATACTGAGTCAACGAATAATATGACTATGGATAATGGCACATCAGACACTACAATCGCAGATAACAATGCAACCGCAGATAACAGTGCAACAGGTGAAGAGAACTCACAAGAAGCAGATTCACCTACTTCTGCCAGCGGGATGGATACAGCAGAAATGGATACAACAAAAGCGGATGCGGTAGAAATAGATTCATCCGAAACGACCTCGGATATGGAGCTATTTGAACAGTACCTTGAAGCAGAGGGAGATTTTGATGTTCCCCAAAAGGGTGATCTACGCGAGGGAACTATCGTTGAAGTGAGATCGAATGAGTTGCTTGTCAACATTGGGGTTAAACGTGACGGAGTTGTTCCACAATCAGACCTGAATCGGCTGGACCAAGAGCTTGTTAGAAGTTTTGAAGTCGGTCAGACAATTGCTGTCGTTGTGAGCAGAACCACAGATGATGGCACATTTAATCTTAGTATTTCAGAAGCCCAGCAACAGAAAGATTGGATCGAAGCGCAGCGGCTTTTGGAGACAAGCGAAAGCACGGCTCACAAAGTAATTGGCTTCAACAAAGGTGGGCTCACCGTTGAATTTAACAGTTTACGAGGCTTCGTCCCAGCATCGCATGTGATTGATATGCCTCGAAACATGACTGAGGATCAACGCAACGAGGAATTGGGCAACCGTGTTGGTCAAGAGATGAATCTCGAAGTGATCGAGGTCGAGCGACGTCGACGACGGCTTGTCATGTCACAAATGTTGGCGGAACGCAAGATTCGTTCCAGGCGCAAAGAAGAATTATTCAGTACCTTACGTGTCGGTGATGTAGTAGAAGGCGAAGTACGAGGGATGAGACCGTTTGGTGCATTTGTCGATCTTGGCGGAGCAGATGGTCTACTTCATGTAAGCGAAATTGGTTGGTCGCCAGTTGCTCACCCACAAAATGTTCTCAAAAAGGGCGAAAAGTTAGAGGTCCAAGTAATTCGGCTTGATCCCGATAAGCAACAGATTGCGCTAAGCCGTAAACGACTCCTACCCAATCCTTGGGATGGTATTGAGGAGCGTTACCAGATCAATGACATTGTATCGGCAAAAATTACGCGTGTCGTCGACTTTGGAGCATTTGCCCAATTAGAACCTGGTGTAGAGGGGTTAATTCATATCAGCGAATTGGCAAATATCTCGATTGCAGAACCATTAAAAACAGTCCATCCAGGTGATGAGATCGACGTCAAAATATTACGCATTGATCCTCGACGGCAACGTGTCGGGCTTAGCAGACGACAAGCCGAGGGGATGGTTGCAATGGATAGCGAACGTTTTGATGAAAGTTACGAGCAATCGACAAGTACACCTCACGATGAAGATCCTGACTTTGCAAACGAGTCCACTTAAGCTCGCATTGAATCAATGTGTGGCGAATGCGACAGGTTCGTAAGTTGATACAAAATTATCAATGTAAATTTAATGGTTGATTGCCGCCACACATCTTTTTAAGGTCCGCCATAATTGCAAGATCTCAAAAATTAGTCTTCTAATTCAAAATGAAGTATAATTGGCGACAATTTCGTGTTGCAAGATTCATGTTGAAAGGGGGTGAGCAAAATGAGCGTAGAGTTACATCCGGGTGAATCTCAGGACAGTATTCTTAAGCGTTTCCGCAAATCTGTTGCGGAGTCGCGAATTTTACCGAATGTACGTCAAAAACGCTGGTTTACATCTAAAAGTGAAATCCGACGAATTAAAAAACAAAAAGCAATTCGCAAAGCCCGCCGCATGTCGCAATATTAGCCGCAAATAAATTTGTCCGTCAGATGAAATTGCAAAAGACAGTGATTTGCATGTTCATTATAGATGAGTCAGTTTATTTTCCATACAAAATGGGTTCTAATCAAGGCGAATCGCGCGCGGGACTAGAAAAGAGCAATGGAGTTATATGGCTGGAGAAACTGTAGAATACGTTGGCACTGTTGTCGAGGCCTTACCTAATACAATGTTTCGTGTCGAGTTAGAAAATGGACATGAAGTCCTCGCGTATTTGTCTGGTAAAATGCGTAAATTTTATATTCGAGTCTACTTGGGCGATAAAGTAAAGGTTGAAGTAAGTCCTTACGACCTAACCCGTGGTAGGATAACTTTCCGAGTAAAATAATCATCTCTTAAACCACTGAAAGATTAGATATAAAATATAGGGGTGGTTCATTTTAGCTGGATAGATAGGTTTACACTTTTAGAAACAGAAAGAACGTTTATATTCTCTGATTTCGCCGGTTCTCAGAGAGAAAACGGTCTCATATAGATTTTTGTCTATATATCAAAAGTGTAAACCTAATTTTGAACCACCCCAAAATATACACATAAAACTTGCAAATTGTAAGATTTACGCTATAGCGTTTCCTTGCACGTTTTATTTTAGCCGAGACATGCTGAATTTTGAATCAAATTCAGATCTATGCATTTATTGTATCTTTTGACATAAACAGTTTGCTAGCTAATTCGCTGCCGATGATTGGAGATGAAGTTAAACCCTCATTCTCTAACTCTGTAGCAAAATTGGGATTATATGATTGAGCAATCAGTTTCAGTGACACTGGTCCCTTAAATGGTGCCTTGTCAACAATCTGTATTCGACAACCAGGGATCAAATGCAGTTGGCTCAAATAGCGTAAAACCCGCGCATCCGAAAAGCCGACACGAACCAAGACAGCCGATTTTCCGACATCCAATTCAAGTATAGAAATCAGGTCATCGTCTGGCATTGTGCCATCTTTGCCTGGAATTGGGTCGCCATGAGGACAATGCGTTGGATATCCACACAACTGATCCATCTTATCCTCAAAAGCCATACTAATTGCATGTTCCAATCGATGGGATTCTACATCGACTTGATCCCACGTAAAACCCATCACCTTCATCAAAAAAACTTCTAATAAGCGATGACGGCGTATCAATTGAAGCGCGGCAAGTCGTCCTTGTTTGGTCAGCATAATACCACCTGCCGTCGAACGAGTGACAAAGTGCGATTCTTCAAGCCGCTTAAGCATGCTACTAGCAGCAGCAGATGAGACATGCATGTACTCAGCCAAGACCGACGTCGTTACCCGAATCTGCTGCTCAGGCTTTTCACTGTATGTTGATTGTCCTAGTCTGTAGATTGCGGCTAAATAGTCCAACATTCCATCGGTTGTAATTCCACAAAACGTCTGCATGACCTAATTTCTACTTATTTCCAAATATATAAGATTGCAAAGATGGGTTAAGTCTAATCAGATAAATCCTGGAAATCTGAACAATCTGAATACAAACACTTTCCAGGATTCATTTATAAATCCAAGGTGAATCAGGAATTATATGCATGTTGACCTATATCTGTCAATCAACAAATATCCTAATTATATATTAGACTGCCAATTGTTCAACTTCGAACCGAAGAGATTCCAAAAAATAATGTGAACACCATGGATCTCTGGTCGAACACGTAGCCGACGCTTCGCTCCCTACAGATGGACAGGACTGCCAGATGAAACTTCTTATCCAAGGATGCCAAGCCTTAGGTATCAATATAACCCAACAACAGATTCAGCAATTTGAGCTATATTATGAAAAATTAGTCGAATGGAATCAGAAATTTAACCTAACAGCGATTACAGATTATGACGAGATACAGACTAAGCATTTTTTAGACTCAATCGCAAGTCTTCCCATCCTGGCTCAACAGGTAAAAGATTCTGCACCAATCCGCCATCCATATAAGCTCATTGATGTCGGAACAGGCGCAGGGTTTCCAGGAGTACCACTCAAAATTACGAATCCTACGATGGATCTAACTTTGATGGACGGTACTGGAAAGAAAATTCAATTTCTAAATCATCTGGTTGTCCAATTAACACTTGATAGCACAACAATCATTCAGGGACGTGCGGAAGAATTAGGTCAACAGCCAGGTTACCGCGAAAAATATGATTTGGTCACAGCACGTGCTGTTGCACCACTCAAAACACTGATCGAATATTTGTTACCATTGGCTTGTTTAGACGGTCTTGTGATAGTGTACAAGGGAGGAAATGCAGCACAGGAATTTGCTGAAGCACAGCGCGGAATTGAAATTTTAGGCGGCAAAATAGAACGGTTCTCTCCTGTTGAAGTGCCATATCTTGATCAGGAAAGGTATATTTTACTGATTAGGAAATGTCGAAATACGCCAAAGCGATATCCAAGAGGGCAAGGACTAGCACGAAAACAACCTTTAACTTAAACGAATCTCTGAATGAAAACTGGATCCATTTTTCTGACAGCTCCGCAGACCACTCATGTTTTCATTACAAGCACAACATAGTTTGAGATTTGTTTCGAGAGGATCACTCTTGGGCTAAATAAAAGGTCATATGTTGAAAATGAATAACAGGATCAATATATTCAACACGAATATGTTCTGGCACATGTAAGGTGATCGGTGCATAGCAAAGAATGCTATTAATTCCGGCATCGATCAATAAATTTGCCACTTCTTGCGCAGCGTTTACTGGTACAGCAATTGTGGCAATACGGCAACCATATTGCTCAACGACGGAAGAAATTTCTTCGATATGCTGAATGTTCAGTTCCCCAATCCTTTTGCCTATTTTTTCTCTCTCACAATCAAATACAGCGACAATACGAAAGCCACGATTCTCAAATCCAGAATAACTGGCAAGAGCGTGTCCCAGATATCCAGCGCCTACTAAGACAACTGGCCATACTCGATTTACCTTTAGAATCTTTTCTAATTGGCGGCACAGGTAGGGAACACTATAGCCACTCCCCTGCTTCCCAAATTCTCCAAAGTGGCTCAAATCCTTACGAATTTGAGCTGAGCTGATCCCTAATCTTTCACCCAGCTCTCCGCTCGAAGTAACTTCTGTGCCTTCGCTCGCTAAAAAATTTAATGTACGCAAATATAAAGGGAGCCGCCCAACCACAATATCGGGAATGCTACTATAATTACTACTATCCAAGTCAACAGTATCAATTTGACCATTTTGTGGAGACTTCACAGTCATATGATTTACTTAAACGCCCTCTTTTCTATACACAAACCCTTATCTATCTCGGGATACGTTTTATGCTATTCTCTTTCAGAGAAAAAATGAGACCAAACGTTTCTAGGTGAATGTACTATCTCAAAATCACTAGTATCATGAGTGTATCATAAAACTTACTAAGTGGTCAATGACGTAAAAATGAACTAGACAAAACACTCTGAGAACCAGCCAAATGCACAATCTCGGCCAAAACAATTCCTGATCTGTTCTTGGAATGCGGCTAGCGGTGCTCGAAGCGTTAATCGGGGATAGCTCTTATCAATAACTGCTAGTTTAAGGCTTCCATGCTGTTACGCTGAGGCAAGCAATATCCTTGCCCACGTACAGTTACAACATATTGAGGGTTTTCGGGATCGGGTTCAATTTTGCTGCGTAATCATCGTACGTGAACCCACAAAGACTCTACTGTACCACGTCGCACGGGATCCCAAGCCTTCGCCAATAGAAATCCAGATGACAAAACACGCCCACGATTGCTATAAAGGATATGTAGCAGACGATTTTCAGTTGGCGTTAATGTGATCTGTTCCGAATCTGCTACGGCATATTGCTGGGCAAAATTTATTTTTAAATAGTCATCAACAATCATCTCTGGATCAATTAGCTGGTCAGAAGCAACGCGTAATAATACCCGTCGAATTCGAGCAAGCAATTCAGAAAATGCAAACGGCTTGGTTATATAATCCTCCGCGAATCGATTTAATCCTTCGACTTTGGTATCAGTATCAGATAAAGCAGACAGGAATATAATGGGAATATCACCCATCCGGCGCAACTCATTGGCCACAGCAAAGCCGTCCATCCCAGGCATCATGATATCAAGCACGACTAAATTAGGCAGACCCTCATGTTGAACAACTTCAAGTGCCTCAGTGCCATTATTGGCGGTAAATACCGTATACCCTTCTCGCTGCAACCGCAGATTCAACATTAAGCGAGTATCCGCAGCATCATCTACAACGAGAATCCGCTTCGTATCATCAGGGTTATATACAGTTTGTTGCTCAGTCATTATTTATGGTTTCCTTTAGATCAAATAAAGAGTAGACATAACAACATAAATACCAATTTCCATTGTACTAAGACACGCAAAGATTATTAGGTTTCCACAGATGCATCAGTTAAACTAACATAATATTCAGCCATTCAAACTCAGATTAGATCGATTTCTTAGATTTTCACGGAATTCGTAAGGTATTATATCATATTCTTCTATATTATACGCGATTTCGTAAGGTATTATAACAAGAGCACATTACGATAGTTGTTACAAAATAGAAACAAAATGATGAGAAGACAATTGAATTATCGATATCACATAATTGTTAGTATTTCAATCATTGGAGCCTTCATCGCCGGGCATATTACTGGACATAGAGCAAATGTTGTATTTGCCACAGATGAACCAGCAGAGTTTGGGATTTTTTGGGAAGCTTGGGAAATTGTCAACGAACATTTTGTGGAGCGAAACCGCATCGACTTTCAAGCAATGACGCATGGAGCAATTCGAGGGATGCTTACCTCCTTGGGGGACGAGAATCATACTGTCTTTTTTACTGCGGCTGAAGCTGAGCAGCAGAATAGCAGCATGGAAGGTTCCATTGAAGGGATCGGTGCATATGTTTCACAAGAAAATGGTTTTTTCCGTATTGTGGCCCCAATATTGGGTTCGCCAGCAGAATCTGCAGGTATTCAGGCAGGAGACTTAGTGATTGCGGTAGATGGAGAAGAAATAGCTGGGCAACCTCAATGGGAAGTCATTTCAAAAATTCGTGGGACAGCTGGAACAGCGGTTACTCTAACAGTGATCCATCCAGACGAAACCGAGCCAGCCGATATTGAAATTATACGGAGTCGGGTTGACATTCCGAGTGTTCTATGGTCTCCTATTCCAAATACTGATTACATCTATCTGCAGATTACACAATTCGCAGCAGATACAAATCAGGAGCTGATTAAAGCCCTAGAGAAAATTCAAAATGTTGAAGAAAACGGCAATCCTATCAACGGTATCTTGCTCGATTTACGGAATAATCCAGGCGGATTCTTGAGACAAGCACTGTTAGTTGGTAGTCATTTCCTGGAAGAAGGAGCAATTATTCTACATGAGCGAGATGCGCAAGGTAATGTTTCATCCTATCGGGCAAACGGACCAGGTCTAGCGCGTACGTATCCCATTGTTGTTCTCATCAATGAGGGCTCGGCAAGCGCCGCTGAAATTCTTTTGGGTTCACTACGCGAAAATGGACGCGCAAAGCTGATTGGTGAAACAACCTTAGGCACTGGCACAGTTTTACGTCCGTATACGCTAAGCGATGGATCTGTAATACGTTTGGGGGTCAGAAATTGGCTAACGCCTAACATGAAATTGATTAAGGACAGAGGAATCACCCCAAACGTTACAGTCAAACTACCAGCCTCCATCAAAATGGTTGACACTCGCCTCTTGCAGGAAATAGATGCAGAAACCCTAAAGCGTCATGATGACCGCCAGTTTGCAATGGGATTACTATATCTAAAATTAACAGCCAAATTACAGCAACATTCTAGGAATCATTGACACTTGACGGTTCTCTCAGAGCAATCACCGCTCATCATATACTCCAGGACTCATGCACAATATGTGTGCTCTCCCTCGCACGGAGATGATATATCATCCCCCTAGGAGAGAACTCTGCGTAAGTCCTATCCTCTAAATGTTCGCAGAATCTAGAACATATAATGAGCGTCTCTTGATGTATTCTTCAACCATACGAGGAACTTGATATCGAATAGGATAGCCAGCTTGGATTCGGCTGCGGATCAGGTGGCTGGCTATAGCCAAAGGGGGCATTGGAAGAAGGGTAACTCGTTGGCGAAGACCCGGTATTGCTGCTTCAAGTGTCGGCCAGTCAAGTACGACATCTGGACGGGAAAACGCAACCAGGTGACAATTGGTTACAAGCCATTCTGGCTTGTACCAAGTCGAGAGATCACGTAAACTATCCAACCCAATCAGAAAGTAGAGCTTGCCTTGGTGTTTCCACTTGTCCTTCAGCAATCTCACTAAATCCACTGTGTAATGTGGTCCTGGCCGGTCTGCATCAAGACGGCTGCAAAAGAAATGCTCATTGTCTTCGATGGCAAGCTGTACCATTGTCAGTCGATGTTCAACAGAAGTAACTTGCTTTTGTTGTTTATGAGGAGGGTCACCGACTGGGACAAAATAGACTCGATCGAGCTGTAGCTGAAACCTTGCTTCTTCCGCAAGGACTAGGTGCCCCACATGAATTGGGTCAAATGTACCGCCAAAGATGCCAACACGTTTATCGCTTACCACATCTATTCACCAAACGCATTTTCGTACCCCCAAACCAACTCAACATTCGCAATGATAACAGTATCACCTTCAGAAACCCCAGCGCGATTGAGTGCATCAACGATGCCTAACGCATGCAAAATTCTCTGAAAACGCAAAGCTGCTTCATAATAATCCCAATTCGTCATGAAAGCAGCTCGTTCCACAGCAATACCGGTCACAATCCAAACATCTTCATCCTGCTGTTCAATCTGAAAGCTCTTCTCATCAACAGGGGGTGTAATCTCAGGTAACTCACTAGCAAGATCATCGATGGCTCGTGATGGAAGCGCATCTAACAATTTCTGAAGCTCATAGAGAACCTGCTGGACGTTCTCGCCAGTCACGGCACTTATCTTCATGACAGGCAAATTCTCTTCTTGGATTGCCTCTTTGATCACAGGCCAAATTTCTCGTGCATCAGGAAGGTCAATCTTGTTGAGGACAACAAGCTGAGGTTTTTCTAATAGCATGGGTTTAAAAAGACTCAGTTCTTGATTAATTGCCTCAAAATCTCCCAACGGATCAGGACTGCTACCATCTAATAGATGAATGAGAACGCGTGTTCGTTCAATATGGCGCAGAAAGTCTAATCCTAATCCCACACCTTCGTGGGCACCTTCCATCAAACCAGGGATATCGGCTAAGACCATCTGTCGGTGATTTAGCTCAGCTACTCCCAAATTTGGTACAACCGTTGTAAAGGGATAATCTGCAATCTTTGGTTTTGCAGCACTCACGACGCTCAGAAGAGTTGATTTTCCAGCATTTGGTACACCGATAATTCCTATATCCGCAACCAGCTTCAATTCCATTGTTACCCATAGTTCGGGGCCCGGTTCACCTCTCTCCGACATTCGAGGTGCGGTCTGACGTTCAGATTTAAAGGCGTTGTTTCCACGCCCACCACGGCCACCCTGTAGCACGAGCGCCTCTTCACCAGGACGCGTCAGATCGGCAAGTATTTCGTCAGTTTCAGCATGACGAATAATTGTGCCGGGCGGTACAGCGATACGCAAGGGATCACCGTTGGCTCCAGTCTTGTTTGCACCACCTCCATGTACACCGCGCTTTGCCCGATGGTGAATGTGATATCGAAAATTCGATAATGTATTGAGGCTGGGATCGACAAAAAAAATGACATCTCCACCGCGGCCACCATTACCACCGGATGGACCACCATGAGAGACGAATTTCTCACGACGGAAGGCAACGGCACCATTCCCTCCATCTCCAGCCTTAATATAAATCTTCGCACGATCAAAAAACATAACGCTATTCTATCGCAATAGTGCTTTTGAGAGTAAATACTACGGCAGATAGATTCATTTCTGAAAAATCATACTCCAACGAAACCACGGTTCTGAGCACGCATGGCAATTGTCAATGGCGTCTTGTGTAGACTTTTAGAATCCTCTCATGTTCTAACTATTGACACTGCGGCGAGGAAGAGTATAATAAGCGTATATGATTAGTATAATAGAGAGACGGCTAGACGGAGTATGATAGTCTGTATCTAAATAATAATTGGTTGACGACTCATCCAAGAAAGTTCTGCCATTTAGGCACTTTGAAGGAGCAAAATCGTCAATGTTCACAATTTCGTCTAACAAGCGTCGATTGAAAAGTATTAGTGTATAGTACACTGTGAGGTCTTGAGAACCAGAATTTGCAACAGTTTCACCAAAGAAGCAAACCTTGGTTTTCAAATAACACAGAATTTAAACTGAGCTCTGTATGAAGCATGATTTGGCTTTATCTGGTAGAACTGTCGAAAAAATCATGTTTTCATCACAACCGCAGTAAAGATATAGATGGAGCAAATTTGTGACACTACAAGAACAAATCAATGCAGATCTCAAAGTGGCAATGTTAAACAAAGATGATGTGGCCAAATTGACTCTTCGGGCTGTCAAAACAGCTTTAACCGTTGAATCCACGAAAACTAGCGTAGGAACTCCATTAGATGATCAAGCAGTTCAAAAAATCATTCAACAAGAGGCCAAACACCGGAGGGATGCAGCCTCTGCCTATGATAATGCAGGACAGCCAGAGCGAGCTCGAGATGAATTGGCAGAATTGGCCGTATTGGAACGATATTTGCCTACTCAATTGACTGACGATGAAATAGAAGAAATCGTTCAGAGAGTGCTAGTTGAAACTGGTGCTTCATCTATGCGTGACATGGGTCAGGTCATGTCTGCTGTGATGACCAAAGTTTCAGGGAGTGCAGACGGCAAGCGAGTCAATCAGATTGTTCGCCAGCTTCTTTCCAAAGCTGGTGGTTGAATGATATCCCTCATGAACACTAAGTTAAAACAGTATTCAGAAACTTGGCTCGACTGGGCAATAAAAATCATCTTTCTTTTATCTGTCAGCATCATGATGATTTTCTTGCTATCGTGGCCATTCCCACGTACCAGTCAATTTCAGTTAGAGCCAGGTCAAGTTGCTCCCTCAAACATAGTCGCACCCAGTACCATTGTTTATGAAAGTACCCTTGAAACGCAGAGGGCACGAATGCGCGCGGCCCAAGCGGTCGAACTACAATATGATATCCCCGAAGGTCGCATCCGGCGACAACAAGTGGATCGTTCGCGGGAAATATTGGAATTTATCTCAATTGTGCGTAACGATGTCTATGCAACATCTGAATTACAGACAGATTATTTATCAGCAATCCCAGATCTAAATCTCCGACAAGAAATCATTCTTGGAATTCTGAACGCATCCGATGAACAATGGGCCGATGTCGTAACAGAAGTTCCTTTGGCACTGGGGCGCGTCCTACGCGAAGAAATTCGTGATAACGAAAGCGCAGTTGCCCTCTCCCGCCGACGCGTGCCAACTTTAACAGACAGCAATTTGAGTGAAGCTACAGGGGGGATTGTCGTCGACTTGGTTCGCAACCTCATTCGCCCAAATAGTTTTCTAAACGAAGAGCGAACAGAAGAATTGCGAACAGAAGCATACGATAACATACCAGCACAATTGGTGCGTTTTGAACAAGGTGAGATTATTCTGCGCGCAGGCGATATTGTGACTGAGGAAAGTGTCGAGGCATTAGAACAGATCGGCATTTTACAGGGCGAATGGAATTGGTGGGTTGTTGGTCGGGCCTTTTTCTTTACGATTGTTCTCGTTACGGCAGTAATCGGTGCTCTTTCACGCCTATCTCCCTTAGTGCTGGAAAGCAACCAGATTATGGCCCTCCTCACCTTAGCATCAATCGTCTGGCTTTTGCTGGCAAAGTTTATGATCATTGCCCATGATTGGCTTCCTTATCTCTATCCGCTTGCAACTCTTGGTATGCTAATTGCTGTTCTGGTCAATATTCGAGTTGGTCTCATTTATACAATCGCATTTACGTTCATCGTACTCTATCTAGGCACGCCTAATACCTTCCTGGCGACTATATTAGGCTTGGGCAGTCTATTCGGAGCACTCATTCTGGGTCGAGCAGAACGGTTAGCTGCATTTTTATGGGCAGGCTTCACCATCGCATTGAGTAATCTATTCATTTTAGCCGCATTCCGGGCGCCATTCCAGGAATTAACGACATCACAGCTTTCACAAATGATTCTTGTGATCAGTCTCAATGGAGGTTTATCGGCGAGCATTGCTCTGATTGGCTACTTTTTCCTTGGAAATGTTTTTGGGATCACAACAAGCCTGCAATTGACTGAGCTAAGCCGTCCAACCCATCCATTGCTTCGTCAGCTTGTTCTAAAATCCCCTGGAACCTACAACCACACCATTATCGTTAGCAATCTGGCGGAACGAGCTGCCGCCGCAATTGGTGCAGATGCATTGCTGACGCGCGTCGGTGCCTATTATCACGATATTGGCAAAAGTGTTCGACCTTACTTCTTCATTGAGAACAAGGCGGATGGAGCAGAAAATTCTCACGACAAATTAGACCCCTTGACCAGCGCTCAAATTATTATCAGCCATGTCGCAGACGGTCTAGATTTGGCTCAAAAATATCGATTGCCTACGCGCCTACAAGATTTTATCCGCGAGCATCATGGTAGAACATATGTCAAATATTTCTATGACCAAGCCGTGAAAGCTGCGCAAGAGGAAGGCGAAATTGTTGATGAATCTCAATTCCGCTATCCAGGCCCCAGCCCTCAAAGCAAAGAGACAGCTATCTTGGCTCTGGCCGATACATGTGAATCAGCCATACGCGCCATAAAGCCAGCTACCCGGACAGACATGGCCAATCTGATCAGCAAGCTGATCGATGATCGCGTATCTTCTGGAGATCTAAATCAATGCAACTTGACATTCAAGGAACTTCAAATCGTGAAAGATATCTTTGTTCAAGTTCTTCAAGGAGTCCATCACCCACGTATTGTCTATCCGGATAAGGCCAAACCCCTGACACAAAATGAAGCAGCAGAGACCAATCAAATAGCATTGCAGGAGCCAAAACAACCAACCAACCCAATCGAACAACCAGTATTCGACCCGACTGCGCCAGGAACAGAAGCGGGAGAGCCATCAAGTGACATTGCCGCACCCAATCCCTTGCCTGGCGGTGTAGAGCAACCTGCGTAGCAAAAAGTGGTCTTTGGTCATCGTTTCGTCAACTCGTAAAATAATTGGCTTGTTAGTTTACCATTCCCAATCAGTAGACACTGCCATTTGAACGAAACGATGACTGGCGCCGAAAAGCACATTGAACCTATGGCGATAACATAGCCTATGGAATCTCGCTTTCAAACAGATTCTCATTATTCAATAGAGATTCTTGTCGATGAACCATATCGCCGAGAGGTCGATACAGACAAAATCTTGTATGCCGTATCTACAATCTTACATCAAGAAAATATTGCTGAAGCGGCATTGACACTTCTCATTACAAACAATGAAGAGGTACAGCGTCTGAATTTAACTCATCGTCAGATCGATGTCCCCACAGATGTATTGAGCTTCGCAAATCACGAACCTGTCACGGACACAGCCTCTCTTGAACCTCAAGCCTTCCACATTCCACCAGAACTGGTTGCAGATGATACAATGTATTTAGGCGATATCGTGATCGCATTTCCCTATACGAAGAAACAAGCGATCTCAAGGCAACAAACCTTGACACGCGAACTCCAACTTTTAGCCATTCATGGAACACTGCATCTGCTTGGGTATGATCACGCAACCGAAGATGAGGAAAAAGAGATGTGGAGACGCCAAGATGCAGCCCTCCTCACTATAACGAATAAATCCGAATAATAGGGAAAGTGTGTCCCAAAGTGTGCAAATCGAGTTGGCTTAGTCAGAGAACCCGCTTCATTTACACACTTTGTGGTACACGCCCAATAGAAGCAAGTAGGATAATTGACGATGACGCAAGAGCGAGTCGACGGAACTAGACCAATTTCTACCGCCAGCGACAATCTCGATCGCTTGACCGGTCGTGACAAGAGCTTTTTGGCCGGTCGATGGTTTAGTTTTCGAGCGGCCCTATCCGGCGCCGTGCATACGCTATTAACACAACCCAATGCCTGGATCGAATTGGTTGCTTTTCTCCTCATATCCATCGCCGGATGGTGGTTTCAAATCTCGGCTATCGAGTGGGCACTTTTGGGATTAATTGTCTTTGTCATCTTAGCCTTGGAGGCTGTCAATACAGCAATCGAAGCAGCCATCGATTTGGTCTCGCCCCGCTATCATCCATTAGCCAAAATCGCCAAGGATGCAGCAGCAGGGGCGATGATTTTTGGTGTATTGGGTAGTCTATGGGTCGCGCTTTTTATCTTCGGACCACGGCTTTGGCGCTTGTTTGTGTGATAGTAAAGTGAGGAAGGAATCGCAGATGATCGACTGTTTTTTCCTGGATAGGGAAGATAAATTTTGAAAGATCTCGAAATGGTCTCCTATCGTGCCTGATGAGCTGCAACCATATTTGCCATGCTGTTAAATCTGAACGCAACCTGGGGCATCTCACCTGGATGCATGGTTGCACCGAAGCCTTCTTTGGCATGACGCCGATATATCCAACACGAACTGAGGCCATAGCGATTTGCCGGTTTGTGATCGTGAAACAGACTCTCAGCTGTATGCAGAATGTCCATCTTGTCGACACCCAACGTTGCGAGATTGCGCAGCATATACTCAAAATTGACATCTGCTGGTTTGTAGTTGCCAATGTCTTGCGCAGTATAAATTGCGTCAAACTGAATGCCCAACTTCTCGCGGCTAGCCGCGAAACTTCGGTTATCTACATTTGACAGGATGACCAGCTTGTAGTGTTCTTTAAGATATTTGAGTGCGTCAGCTGAGTCGGGGAAGGCCGGCCAGTTTTGAACCGATAATCCATAGGTAACACAATCGTCCCAAGATACTGCCACCCCCCATTCTTCCGCCAGACGTTTGTATACGATTGCCAAAATATCATGATAGTACATGGCTGGAGTCTGACTCTGTTGAGCAGATTCGTGACGTGCGTGGGCTTCAAGAAGAGCATCCTCGCTCAACCCTATCTCAATCCTATCGGTTAGCGGCTCAAGCCCTTTGAGTATTCCACTTTCCCAGTCGATCAGCGTGCCGTAGCAGTCGAAGGTCAAGACTTTGAAATCAGCGAGTTGCATAGTTGTCTCCTTGTTGTTTAACGGTAAGCTGTTAAAGCACCTGTCTCGATCTGTAACCGCCAACTCTATATTGTAGTTGTTCTGGTGGTGCATGGCAATAACACAAATCGCCTACATACTTCACATGTACCAAGAAAAGTTTCGTATCCCATCTCAGCAGTTTGAGATGGGACAAAACCTTTCCCAGAACCAAACGACATCTCGGAAGAAAGCCAAATCTTCATTGTGCAATGTCGGCATGAGCACCGACCGATCCAGATAGCGATTGCCACACTCACATGATGTTTCAGGTGCAAACATACACGCGTGGCAGGCTGCGGCATGTAGCGTCATCCCCTGAGTGCTGGGCGGATTTTCTGCGCAAAGCGGATCAGAGGCACACAGGCGTGCATCGGTCAGTGCAGCCGTCAAATGCATATGCAGAGCCTCTGGCTGGCCCAGATTTACAAGCCCACCCAGAGTTCCCTCGCTGTCGGGTGCGGCTGTGTAGATCAGGAGGCCAGCCATGGGTTCGGGAAAATGATCTGACTCGTTAGGATTGCGGGCATAGAGACGTTCGCGGATGCTGGCTGCCGTGTAGCCACAGGCCAGCGTAAACTGTCGCATGAGCGCGTGAGCCAGCGTATTGAGCAGGACAAAGCGCATCCCCGGATCGTTCTCACCAGCCGGGGCAATATGACGCGCTGAGCGCCATGCGATGTGAGACTCGTGGAAGGCCCGACTACGCATCAAGACGGCCGGATCGCGTAACCATCCCTGTATGGCGGCTTCGTTTAGCTGGATAAAAATACCCTCGCCTCGCACCTCTGCGGCCGGAATCCAATCTGGTGCTCTGCGCGAAACCCTCATGCGGCGCGTGTCTTGTTGCTCGTCGCCCAATTCGCCCGGTGCATCGATGCGAGTGAAGCCGATGAGGGCACGCACCTCCCGCAGTTGCTCCACGAGCACGACGCGTTCGATCAGTGCTTCAAAGCCGCGGGGGACGGCAACAGCCCGTAGGCGAAAGTCTTCAGATTGAGGTACAGCAGAGGGATTGCTAAAGACGGTCCATTCCGGCGTTTTGAGGTCAACCGGCGTATCATCAGCCTGCGCAGCACCTTGCCCCTTTTGACGCTGCTCCACGATGGACCAGATTTCTTCATTTGTATATCCTGTCAAGCTCGCTAAATTTGGCATAACGTCCCGCAGCAACCCGATATTTTGGGCACTTTCCGTATTTTTGAGTAATGCCCACACATCGTCTACCAAGCCCTCCAGTGGACTTGCGGCCGCGATTGGCACAGACAACGCCGTTAAAACATCGGGAAACCACAGATTAGACGCGCCCAACAGAATGGTCCGGCTCTGGAAGGTACACGGCTCGTCTTCAAAGTCGCGCAGATGAGGACGACGGCCGCGACACATGGGCATAAAAGCTTTTCCCCGATTGCCAAAGGCGTCCGACAGCCGACGACTATCACCACACGTATCGCAACGCGCCATCACATCGCGCGCTTCACCGCTGGGGCCAAACTCAATGAGGCGTAGGACCGCGCGGCAGTTGGTTGGCCCGCGGTGGACAAACTCAATCCACGGGAAGTCATCAACATGGCCATTGGGGCAGGCCACTAAAAAGCGGGCTGGCACAGCCGCTGGATTCTTGGCCCTATCACATCCTTCATGGACATAGCGGGCGCGCTCGGGATGATATTCGTTGGTCTTGAGCGTGAAAAGGTTGGCGCGGATAGGGGCGAGTAGCTGGCAGGACGGGCAGAGCAGCCAGCGCGGAAAGGTGGCAACCGGGACGCCGATCCGCTGATCCGCATCGAACGGGTTGGGCAGTGTATTGGTCGGCGGTGGCGCAGGTGGTCGCTTGAGCGCTTTAACCTGCTCACCAAGCTGTTGACGCACGGTGGCCAGCAGCCGGTCTTCCACAATTTCTGGCGCGATGCCGGGATCCGCAGGCCAATCGTCCAGTCCCGTCACCACGGCGGAGAGATGGGGCAGGTCGATGAGCGCACCTACGCCAAAGCTGAACATGATCTGGGTCGGACGCAGTTCGCCGATCGTGTGGCTGTAGTTCTTGTCTCGTGAGTTAGCAGTCATTGGATTTGGCCTCTATACTTTGCTCTGTATAAAACCGGAGTTTGTCTCTCTGGTAGGGCAACGGAAAACTCCGGTCTTCATCACAACCGCAGTATCGCTACGCTTGTTCTGGTTGCTTGTCGGTTGCCGAAGAATTCGTCTCACCCGCATCCTCGTCGTTGCGGTGTGGGGTCGGCCACGGTCGTTCTTCGCCGCGGTCCATGCCGTAATCATTGAGCATCAGCTTGACCGTTGGCTCCACGTTGCGCAGAGAGTTGAGACAGGTGAAAAGCTCCCAACGACCCGCTTCAGCATCACTCAACAGACCTGACGCGGCCCCCTGCTGGCTGTAGCCGACGCGAGCACCCACGCTATGGCGAATAAGCTGCGCCCACACGTCGACGCGGGCCGTTAATGCGTCGGTTACCAGTGCCTCATGCGCGCTATCGACCACCAATCCTGCCCGCTGGATGATACTGGCTAACGCAGCCTGAACTCGTGGATCATCGGGCGCAAAGTGTTCGGCCCCCAAGTTGGGATTGAAATCCAGATTGCCCAGCCGTAGTTGAGCGACGAGCAGCGCGCTCAATCCGCGCTTCATGGCCCCTGCCGAGAAGGGGGTGACGGAAAGGGCTTCTACATGTTGATAAAAGGTAGCGTGATAATGCGCAAAGGATTCATAGTGGCTCAGGTCGCGCGGGCGCGTCCAGTTATAGACCATGCAGACCAGGCCCGACCCGCTCTTGTCGCGCCCCACGCGGCTGGTGGCCTGAATATATTCGGACGTGTTTTTTGGCTGACCAGCACAGACCATTAGCCCCAGCCGACTCACGTCTACACCCACCGAGATCATGTTGGTCGCCAGCAGCACGTCGATGGGATGCTGTTGCCGGGGCTTTGCCCGACTCCCGTTGCGCTTATTACCACGCCTGCGACCTTTCTTCTCATCTGGGTCGAACACGCGACTCAATTGATCCAACTTGGCGGGGATATCGGTTGCACTCAGGCGCGAAGTCAGTTCCTCCACGCTGTAGGGGTTGAGCGGACGATTGGTCTGTCCGCGCTCATTCATGCGACGCAGGCGGGCACTGACGCTGTCATCCACCGCGCGCCTCATGCCGCCCAGTTCGCGCAGGGAATTGAAGTAGCCCACCAGCGTCATCCACGGATCCGCGGCTTTGCCATACTTTTCATAGAGGCCTGGGCAGTGGAGAGCAGCGAGGTATAGGTGCGGATGAGCGCGGTCTTGTGCCGGATGCCGGGTGCGTTGATGCCCAAGTAACGTCGTCCGGGCAATGCGTCTGGCTCGTCGCTGGTGGAACGCTGGCGAGCGAAGAAGTTGTCGCCCACGTCCAGCCCTTGGGGTGGGAAGATGTTGAGTTGTCGCATGAAGAGACCATGGACCTGCTCTGCTGCCTGGCGCACGGTGGCCGTGGAGGCGATGACCTTGGGCCGTACTGCGTGCGCGTTTCCCGTAGCGTCCGTCATTGTCCACGTACAGAGCTCATCGACCGCCGTTTCATAGAGACCCACCAACGAACCCAACGGGCCGCTGATCAGGTGTAGCTCGTCTTGAATGATGAGATCAGGCGGGCGTAGAGGACCAGCCGGAATTGTCTTGGCCGCAGGCAGATCGAACTTTTTGCTGGGCAGATGGCTATCACTATCATCAAGTTCTGGTGAACGGAAGCCATGACGTTCGCAGTAGCCATCAACGCGACCGAAGAGCATGGCCGTGCGGCCATTCCACGGCATTTGGGCAAACTTGTCGACCGTGGCAATGAGCAGGGCTGGCAACCGACGATAGATCTCCTCATCAACTGTCAGCACTGGAATGCCTTCCCCTTTGGCCTGCTTTTCGCTAAAGGGGCAGCGGCCTTTGGGATCGCTGCAATAGACCAGCGTGCGTCCCCGCGCAGAGGTGACCGGCTCGACGATGATGTCCCGTCCGGGGTCGAGATCGCTGCCGCACCACGGACAATTGGTGAGCTGATGGGGCGAACCGCTGCCACCAGGCGCGCCACTGTTGCGGGCACTGGCGATGGCCTCGCTGGCGTCTTCGGTTCTGTTGGGCGTCGTGTTACGGCCCACCCACAGGCCAATGCGGAAGGGTTCGCTGCGCCACGTCGCCACATCGTCGCGGCGAATCTTTTCACAGGCACAGATGAGGGCTGCCGCGCGCTGAAATTGCTGAAGCGTGAGAAGGCGTAAGGTGTAACGCATGAGGACGCCGACCCCTGCATGACCGCTATAGTCAGTGCCGTCCGCGCCTTTGACGACACCTTGCAGACGACGTAGAGCCAGAGCACACGCGGCCACGCCCAGATAGGCTTCGGTCTTGCCACCACCCGTGGGGAACCAGATGAGATCGGCTAGCTCCATCCGTTCGGAATGGGTGGGATCAACCAGTGCCGTCAGATTGAGCAGGAGGAAGGCGAGCTGGAAAGTGCGCCACTGATGATTCTGGGGCACGTCGATTTCGGCCCAGTCGGGTACCTCGCCCTGGCGCACTTTGCTGGCGTAAATCGACTGAATGCGCTGGCGATACATGGCGTCGTTGGCAAAGCGGAAAGCTTGAGCAGCCTGGGCATTGCTGTCGAGCAGGGTGATACCGGCCTCGATACGCGCCAAAGTACGTTGACACTGGTCGATGGCGCGCCGCGCGGCGGAGAGATGTTCCAGCAGGTCGAGATCCAGCAGGTCTGACGGCGGCAGGTCTGGCTCCTCAAGTAACGAGTTGTGCTGCTGCCCGCTCTTCAGACCCTGAGCAACATCAAGACGCTGACGTAGCTGGTCGATCCAGTCACCATAGGCCGTGCTAAGGGCACCGAGCGCGTGCCGAAACTGGCCGTCTGCGACCTGACTCAACGCTTTCATATCGACAGTGAGGGCAGAGAGGGCAGGCACTTCGTCCGCGGTGGGAGCCGTTGTCTGAGGCACTTCATAGATGGGTAGCACACGCGTCTCCAGGCGGATGGCACGGTCGTGTTGCTGGTCGGCCAGCACGGGATGGACGGCCACGCCGTGCCCCACGGCAAACTCGATGTGACGACGGTAAAGCATGGCCAGCATCTGCGCCTCCTCATGCTCATCAGGTGCGTGCATCAAGCGCTTCTCGAAGATGGGCGCCTGATCGGGCGCGCGGACCACGAGTTCGGGCTGGAAGAGCCACACGCTGTCGGCTCCATCGTCGTTCTTCTTTGACTCCTCTTGGCCGTTGACCAGAAAGAGGGTAACGTGCCAGCGGGTGATGTCATGCAGCGTGACGCGACGCATTAGCCCCTGCACATAGACCAACGGCTGCTCCGCTTTGGCGGGGAACCATTCTTCCATGCGACCTTCCATTAAGGGAATTGACTCCGAAGTACTTGCCATTTGGGTGCGCTGCCAGACGGGGCGAAATTCTCCGCTCTCGGTTTGATATGCCTTATCCTCAATGGTCACCTGCTTGTAGTGGCCCCAGTTGGCCTGAATCACGATGGACTCGGCTTCGTCGTTGACAGCAAAGGTTAGACCCATCGAGCGGGGGAGCATACTGGCCGTGGCGCGGGAGGGAGGTGCATCGGTGATGCCGTCCTGTCCGTCCACGCCGCTGGTTGCCAAATCGTCCATCTCTTCGGGCAGTGCGCTCTGGCCTTTGGGCGCCAACATGCCCACCAGATAGCGGGCGCGCACGCCACCTCGTTCGTCGACAATCTCTTCGGGGCCATCAAAGGGACCATATAGATCCCGTACCACCCCACTTTCCAACTCAGCATGAATCTGGGCTGGGTTGACGCCGTGCAAACGCTGGGCAATGACCACGTCGGCCATCTGCTGCACATCATGACCTTCGTCACGGCTCATGTTGTTCGCGCGTATCTGGTGACCAAACTCCGCTTCGCCCAATTCCTCGGCCAGGCGTCCCAGCAGCTCATCCAGAAAACTGCTGGATGGATGATTCACCCCAGCAAAGTCTAGCACCAGCGGTCCGTCTTGCGCGTCGTGGACGCTGAGTAGGCCATGGATCCGGCGGCGTAGTTCCTTGGCTGGCTCACGCGTGCCCACATTGACGCACTCGTCGGCCACCACAAAGCCACCAGATTTCGCCAACCGTTCGCTCTCTGCATGTAGATAGCCATATTCCCGTTCGCCAATCCAAAGTTGGCCCAGGCGCACGGGCACGTCGGTGTTGAGGCTGAAGAAGATGCCCGTGCCTGGCACAAAGGGGATGCGGCGGGTGCGGTTGCTTTGCAGGCTGTAGAGGGCATCGCCGCTCCATAGTTCGAAGCGGCCCATGTTTGTGCGGCTGATGGTCTGCGCACCTGCCAGCCCGTTCCCCATGCCCGCCTCGGTGCTGCGGGTGACGCCCCGTTCCAGCGCTTTGCGCAGCGCTTCCTGATGGTCGGCGAGGACGTGGGACTGGCTGAGGGAGTTGAGAATGCCCTGGCCCACGTCGCAGATGCCGATCTCTAACTGCTCGCGGCTGGCATAGTAGCGAGCACAGACAGCACCCGGCACGTCGGCATCGGCATGTAGGCCAATGTTGTCAACCATCTCATTGACGGCCCACTCCAGCGCGGGCAGAAAGTCCCCCGCATTGTCCAGGTTGCGCAGGACCAGGTCGCAGATGGCGTCAACCGCCTGCTTGATACTCGCTCCATCGTCCACCAGCAGCAGGGGAATGTAGCTGGTCGCCGCGTTACGGCGGGCGTCGCGGGCGCGCGTGCTGGCTTCGTATTCAATTGCCAAGTGATGAAAGAGGTGTTGGCGCGCCGGAAAGTTGAGCGCTCGCCGGTCCCCTGTGACGATGAAGGCACGCCCCGCGGCTCGCTGCTGAAGTCCCCAGGTACACAGCCATGCCAGCGCGCCGGGCTGGATGAAGGTGCCGCTGGGAATGGCGAGTTGCATGACATCCCAGTCGCCGGTGAACGCCCCGGTATGATGCAGAGTGTTGATGAGGCTGGTGTGGTTGGTGTTTGATTGAAGTTTTATTTTTAGCATAGTGTGTTATAATTCCGAGTTATGAGCCACATGATTGAGTTATCGCCCAAAACGTATGATCTGCTTCAGCAACAGGCGGCAATCTTGAACGTGACGCCAGAAGAAGTGATCGCGGCAGCCCTGCGTCTGCAAAGCGACCAGCAAGCAGCAAGTGCGCCTGCCCGTGGGAAGAGCGATCAGAACGGAACAAAGCAGGGCACAAAGGGTGTCAGCCCCGCAACGGCAACGCCATCGACAGGCGATTCGCTTCCGGCAGAGTTGAAGACCGAGCTAGACCAGTTGGCCTTTCTGACGGATGATGAACTCTGGCAGGCCGCCCGTACCCAGCTTCGTCGCGCGGACCACGCTCGGATGCAGACGCTGCTCGACAAGCAGCAAGCAGTCGGGTTGACGCCGGTTGAACGCGCCGAAGCCGAATCGCTGGCCGACCGCTACGACCGTATCATGTTGGTGCGTGCCAAGGCGGCTGTGTTTCTAAAGCGGCGGGGACACAACATTGCGAGCCTTGGCCCCAACGCCACCGCGTCGTAAGGCATACCGTTTATGAGTAGCACCTATATTCCTGTTGCCTTGCGCCGGCTGGTTATCGAGCGCGACCGCTATCTTTGCTGTTATTGTCGAACTGCCCAGCGCATTGCGGGCGGTGAATTTACTATTGACCACATCATGCCTGAGGCATTAGGCGGTGTTACAGAAGCCCACAACCTCTGTACAGCCTGCTGGCGCTGCAACATCGTCAAAGGGGACCGCATCGTCGGTCTCGATCCTTTCTCCAATCAGCTGGAACGTCTCTACCATCCCGTGCGCCAGAAGTGGACCGACCATTTTACGTGGCTGGATGACGGGCTGCTTATCATGGGCCAAACAGCTACTGGACGAGCAACGATCTATGCGCTGCGTCTCAACCGGGCTGCACTGGTTGAATCGCGTGCCCTGTGGATCGAGGCAGGGTGGCATCCGCCTGCAGAAGCGTAGAACGCCCATTGTCAGCTTACAACTCGCCACTCATTCGCTCACTCCGTACGACCGACAATTTGTTCCTGTTCACATCCGCTGTTGCCTCTAGATCCTCAAACAACTTAGTCTGCGCCCCACGCCGTGGTGTTTTTCCTTGCACCTTTGCTCCTTTACGCGCCGCCTTTTTCTTCCCCCTCTTCTCATGCAGACCCGCCGCCACCTCTTCCGCATACCGCTCATGATTCAATGCCAGCAGCCGCCCCAACACCTCACGTCGCGCCGCCTCGCTAATGGTGTAGCGCAGACCCTGCTGCGTTTCGTGGAAGCTGTGATCCAGCGCAAGATCGGACCAGCCATAGGCCGCGGCCACCGCGTGATCCATCTCTACATGCAGTTTGCGCAGGCGAGCGATGTCGGTGGCGGATTCGTCTGGGTTGTGGAAGCGGTTGTAGGTGGCGGTGAGGCCCTCTTGGCGGTCGAGCATGAGTTGGGCGCGGTGGGTGTGGTAGGTTTGGCCAAAACCGTCTAAATCATCGGTTTCGTTAATGAGGGGGAATGGAAAAGTGTCGAATACATCGGTGGGTGAATATCGAACATCGCCTTTCAACGTAGATGCGTATTGCCTTACCCATTCCTCATGAATAGTAGACTGCATCACAGCAAAGTAAATGCTGTGTTCAAACGCGAATACAACTGTTGCCTCAGAAAAAATTAGATTGGTCGGCAGGAAGGTTGGGGCATGAGTATTGCTAACACGGGGTCGTACCAACACACGCCGCAGCGGCGCAATCGTTTCGTAGAGTTCGGCACGGGGTCGCCAAAATTGCCACCATATCTTCTCATATGTCTTACGTTTGGCCGCTGTATCCATACGTTCCGGATAGACGCGCTTTTCTACGATTTGAAAAGGGACGGGATATGTCTTTGCTTTGTCGAGCGGCCAGTTACGAAAGTTGATCACCCAACGGGTCGCAGCTTGGTCAGGGCTACTGTTGAGGTCTTGACCATTTAGGTATGGTTGTACTACGTCTTGATTTTGTGGATTTTTACCGATAAGTTCTTTGGCTTCTTCTTGCGTGAGTACGAATCCCATACCACGCAACAATGAGCCCTGAAAACTCTGGTTCTGGTTTGCTAATAGCGGATAAGGGTCTCCCACCACTTGACGAGAATCAAGCTGGCTTGAGATAAACTCTACCACATTACCGTCTAAGCAAAACGGTGGCTGCATGGCTCGACGACACACATGAACTACGTTTACTACGACGGCTGCATCGCCGGGCCAAGGCATGTTGTTCAGTTACAGCAAAAGTCGGGTACAGAAATATTATGACAAGTAAATGATTGCGACCAAAAAGAGATAAATTGAAGACCTCCGGAAGAAAAGGCTAGAATAGGAGAGGCCAAGGAGGTCCGGAAAAATGCGCAAAAAGAAGGAGAAGCAGGTAGAGAAACGATACTACCGACCAACAAAGAAGCGCTGTCCGAACTGCAAAAGCAAACTGAAAAGAAGCTATAAATTATGGCATAAGTATCTGGAAACACTGGAGGGCAGATATTATGTGGTAAGTCATGGATATCGGTGTCAAAATGAGAACTGCTTGCAGCAAGAAGTGGTCTATCGTTCCCAAGAAGCAGAAGAGTTGGGTGTACCCGAATGCGGTTATGGGTTAGATGTAATCGTCGAAATAGGATACCAACGATTTTGGCATCAACGAAGAGTGGCCGAAATCCATAAAGGACTAAAAGAGCGGATAACGATATCTGAAAGACAAGTGCTGAACTTAATCGGTACATTTTTAGCCTTGTTGCGAGCTGGACAGCCAGCGAAGGTAGTAAACCAGCAGAAAAATGGAAAAGGTTGGGCGGACTAATCCCTCCATAGATGGGATGCAACCAGAGAAAGGAAGTCCAGCGCTCTATGTGGTTCGAGAAGTCCAGTTAGACATCACTTTGATGGCAGAAGTGTTGGAATCAGGGACTCACAAGACTCTGGTTTCAGCACTGTTGGAACCGATAAACGAATGGGAAATCCTATCAAGGGCATCATCAGTGACGCCCAGGAAAACATCCAACTTGCTGTTGCTCAAGTGTGGCCGAATTGCCCCCATCAGACTTGTCAGTTCCATTGCATTAAAGAAGCTGGGCGACTCACTTATGCGCTTGACCGTACAATGAAAACTCAACTCAAAAAGAAGCTGCGTGGCTTTTTGAATCGGGTCTACAAAACGGTTCGAGAATTGGCGGAAACCGATCCCTACAAAGCAGTTCTTTTGCAATATACTCGCTATCTGCGGTTCACTTTATTGACAAGAGGATTGGCTCCTTTTGAATTAGGTGGCTTACAGATGGTTCAACAATTAATCACGATTGAAGCATCATTATTACGGGCTCAGGAAAAAGGGGGGCATCCGTTACTGACCCGCTTAATCAAGATTGCTGGTTTTCATCGTTTTTGCACTGTTCAAGCCAACCGCTTACGACGGCAACTTGGGTGGTTGGTGGCACTCCAACGGCTTTTGTCGCCTGACTCTCAAGCCGACGACCAGGTACAGGTCACTGCTCATTCCGTTGCATCAGCTGTTGATCAATATTTAGTCGCACTGACACAGGATACGACTCTCGATGACGCAGATCGCTCGATTGTTCAGCATATCAACACAACATTTCGCAACCGTTGGTGGGGGCTCTTTGTCTGCTACGATGTCTCGGGTCTTCCTTCCACTAACAATGCCCTGGAGGGCTTCTTTGGCCGCTTGAAAACCAATCAACGACGTATCACTGGACGCAAAAGTGTTAATAACTTCGTCCTTCGCTATGGCTCTTTTTGCTGCCTTCGTCGATCCGACTGAAACCAAAGACGAATTGCTCTTCCGGCTGCGATCCGTTGACCGGTCCGCTTATTTATTTGAACGGCAACGTTTACATTCGATCCTGGCTGAACGCAAAGATTATTTTCGCTTTTGCCATCACCTTGATTCAGTCGTTTCTGAACTTGAAATCGCTTGGGAGTCTGCTCTTCTTTCAAATACAAATCGTCATGATTCTGACTCCCCTTCTAACTCAACATAATAAATTTGTACCCGACTTTTGCTGTAACTGTGTTGTTGATTGCCCTAAAAATACTACCTCCATCGGCTTCAATAGCAGCTAGTCCAGTTTGTCTCGTATCCCCTTGGGCAATCGTGTTGGTTGCAATCAGACCCATCGTGCCGTGTTGTTGTGCTAACCGGAATCCACGCAAGAAAAAGAAAGCACTCAGATCGGCGTTGCCCCTTGCACCTATATAAGCGTGATCGATTAAATGTCGATAACATACTCCAAGAGTGTCGCGGATGCGCCGTCCACCGACAAATGGTGGATTTACAACGAAAGCATCAAAACCATACCGCTCATTCTGCTCATCCGCTATACCGTTGGGAGTGAAGACTTCAGGAAACTCAAGCGGCCAATGCAAAGGTGTGAGATCACCCAAGTCAGCATCGGCGCGCCAACGCTCCTCAACACTAGCCCCATCCCGCGCCACGGAGAGCAGAGTGCTGCGCAGGGCGTGCTGGTCGCGCTTGTTCAGGGTGTTGTAGTAAGAGCCGATGAGCATGTCGGCGGCACGAATCAAATCGTGGGTGATGTCGTTGGCGTCAGCCAGCTTCTGGCCTTAACCTGCTGGTCGCGGATGTCCTGCACGGGCATTTGGGCAATCTCCTGTCGCAGTTGCACCATAACGCGAATGGCTGTGTCCATGAGCAGGTTGCCAAATTGGGGTGCGTTGGGGTGTTCGTCGTCATCGGCGTGCAGGTCCCACGCGCGCAACTGGGCTAAACTGTCGATGCCCACCAGCGAATCGCCCACCTTGAGCGCGTGGTCGAGGAAGGTGAAGGGCTGGCCCTTGGCGACGGTGATCAGCCAGAGGGAGAGCTTGGCCATCTCCACCGCCAGCGGATTCTTGTCTACCCCATAAAGGCAGCGGTCGGCCACCAGACGGCGGGCATAAACGAGACGTTCTTCGGGGTCGGCGGGTAAAGTCAGGGTGCGTCGCACTTCTTGGCCCCAAGCTTCGACGACACGCTCACTCAAGTAGTGGCAGGTTTGGACCAGGAAGGCACCGGAGCCCATGGCCATGTCACAGATTTTGAGCTGGAGGAGTTCGTCGGCGGGGCGCAGCACCCATTCGTCCCGGGGCTTGCCTTCGGCTGGGCCGATGTAGACCAGCGGCTCCAGCGTGTGCTGGACGATTGGCTCGGTCAGGCTGCGGGGGGTGTAGTGGGCACCGCTGGCCCGCCGATCCATCCCCGCTGAGACGTAGGCACTGCCGGGCAGGATGACGACGGGGCGTCCATAGTCGTCATCCCGAATGAGGCCATACCAGGGCAGGAGGCGGTCGTAGAGCGCGTCGTCGTTGTTGCAGGCAATGCGCAAAGCCCGCTCCCGCAGCATGTTGGGTTGGTCAGCATCCAGCACCTTTTTGATAGCACTGGGCGAACGGCCCGTCTGCTCCTTGAGAATCTTTGTCAACGCCTTGCGCGCCTTGTCACCGCCATCGCTCCGTAACTCTTCCAGCCACGTCAGCAACACCTCCGGTTCCTTTTTACTCGTTCCGGCCAGTCCCAACACCACGCCGTCGGCCCACAACGTCGTGTGGTCGAGCAGCCCCTCATAGACGTGGCCGATCTGCTCAACATCCAGCGAGCGGAAGCTGATGCGCTGCATTTGGGTTTCGCTGGGGCCATTGTGCTGGGCCACCGACACTTGGAGATACTGGAGAGATTCGAGCAGATGGAGCACGGTGCGGTTGTCGATGGTGCATGCTTCCAAAAAGGCAAAGCGGGCCGGATCGAAGAGACCGCCACCGTAGGCGGGCAGCATGAGCCGGTCGTGGTGGATGCCACCATGCACGGCGCGGAACAGGGCCAGCAGCCGGGGCCACGCATCCCGCTGGCGCTCCACCACCTCTTCGCCGTGCCGATCCGCCGCGCGCCGCAGTTGCGCGTGGAGCGTGCCCGCGGCATAGAACTGGCTGTATAGCTCATCGTCAGCGGGCAGCAGTCCCCGCTCCTCGGCACTGAGCAAAAGACCAGCCGCATCATGACCGTCACCGCGGCTTCGTAGAGATCGGGCAGGGGGACGTCGGCCAGCAGCGTGCCGTGCTGCATCTGATCGGCGCGGTCCACGGCCTGCACCAGCAGTTCCACGGCATGGCGTACCTGCTTGCCAAGCTGGTCGGTCACCGTGTGCTGGTTCTCTTTGCTCTCATGGAGCAGGGCCGGCAGGGTCTCATTGTCGGGCACGCCAAAAAAGCGACGCACGCCCAGCAGCGTGGTCCACGCCCGCAGGGTCATCGGCTCGGCCAGCCACAGTTCAGCATACCACGAGACGTAGCTGACCGTGCCGTATGTCACTACGCCAGCAGTGGCCGCGCCCGCTGGCTTTGTCCCCGTCCCATTTCCTTGTGGTCCACTGGCACCCGATCCGCTCTCTTCACGGGGCGCGCTGACCAGCATCCACCGTTCGCCGTTGGTCACCAGACCCAGCGTCACACCCGTGCGGCGCAGAAGTTCGACCATGCGCTCGGCGGGCGTTGCGCTGTAGCCTGGTCCATCGGCACGGCTTGGATGAGCAGGCGGGGGATGGTTGCGTCCTGCGCGATATCGTCACGCACGATATAGTCTGGGCGCAGGGTGATGGCGTGTTTGCGCAAGGTGACGCTCTGGTCGGTCATGGAGACCAGCGGTGGACCGACCCATTGATTGGGTGAGATGCCGTCGGTCAGTCGCTGGTTGGCAAAGAGGACTTCGTCATCCAGCCCTAGCAAGTCGCCCAGCACCCACTCGATCCAGGTGCGATGGATGGCTGGGTCGGGGCGCAGACCTTGCTGGTTATCCAGCCATTCATCATAGACCGCTCGCAATTCGCGGCGCAGGTCCACATCGACTGTCTCTAAACCCTGCGGAAAGACGCGTCCGAGAACGGATGGTGAGAGAAACGGGCCAGATATTTCGAGTAGGGAGAGCCATTCGGCGTGATGATGATTCATAATTTAATGATGAGATAGTATGATGACAAGATGAATTCTATAGGCCATTCCAGAAAATTAATGATACGCGACGACTCGTATTGCGTGTTGCGTATTCCGTGAACCAGTCGAGAAAGTGATTCTTCATATGTAGATTTATTTTTATGGATTCGCCATAGACATCAGGGTAAGGTTGGAAAATCCTTATCTTAAAAGTTCTATATGGCGATTCGTTCTGGTATCAGCCACGTAACGGCGACGGGGAAGAGGTGCACTTGCTGGTTGAGGTAGCGTTGCTGAATGAGGGCTTGCTCATCGATAATTTCGGTTGGTATCTGCGCCAGACGGCTGCGCAGAAAATCGGTGTTGCGCTGGTACTGTTCGCGTTCGTTGGGAGCAAAGAGGGAAAGCTGTTGTGGCTCCTCGCTCAACTCAGCTTGAATGGTGTGGGCCAACTCCTCCAGCACGCTGCGGATGTCGGCCATCTCCTTATCGCGACGCTGGACGAGCTGCCGCGCCAGGCTCTGGGCACGCTCGCGGCTGCGCACGTCTAGTGATCGCTCCAGCGGCTGTTCAATGTTAGGCCAGAGGATACGCAATTTGTCCAGCACCGCGGGCGGGCATCTCATTGGTTGCCGCAGCCAGTGCCGCATCCATCTTGGTCAGCGAATCAAAGCGACGGAAGACGCCCCGCCGAATCTCACCCCCAGCGGTGATGATCTCTTCGTGCAGCCGCTGACTGTCACCACCAGTGATGACCAGCCGGGCGTGGGCGACCACGGCCAGTTCACCCAGCAGATGGTCGGGGGCCACGCGGGCCGTCACCCGATAGAGGCCCTGATGTCCGCTGTCTATATGTTCGCTGCCTGTGCTGCTGCTACTGTTGTTGTCCGTCAGGCTATCACCTGCCTGTTCATGCGCTCTTGATCCATTCCTGGTTAACCCATGGCGCGCGTGCCACACTTCTGCACGCAACAGACGGAGAGACATGCGCACCAGCCGATGGTTCAGATGCGCCAACACAACGTCATCGCGACCATGGGCGATCTGTTGGTCGAAGACAATGGGCCGTTCTCCCGTGCGGGATGAGCCAGCCCCTCGGTACACTGTGCCCAGCCTGGTCCGTGGAGCGCGGGCAGATGGAAGACAGGACAGCGGCGATGAGTGTCGGTTTCAGTGGGCCAGACGTCGGGCAGACTTGCTTCAATCAGTGGTGGCTGCCCGGCCAAGGCCAGCGCGATCGCCACCACGGCGTGGATATTTTCCGGTGAGAGGTGCAGAGTACGCTGGGCATCAGCCAGTTGTTCGCTCAGGCGTCGAATCCTCCAGATTCTGCTCGAACTTGAGCAGTCGGCGTGCCGGCGCTGCCTCATGTTCGGCTAGAACGGTGTCCAGCACGGTGCGCCGTCCCAGCATGGCGTCGGAGACCTGCTCGGCAATCACCGGCCCCTTGCCCAAGTCCCCGAATCTGTTCCACCTTACGCACCGCCAACATCAGGAATTCCAGCTCCCACGATAGGTCGTTGCGCGCTGCGTCTACTGCTGTTTCCTGATGAACAGGCAGCATCTGGGCTTGCGCGTAGGCTTGGAGGGGATCTGCCGTCGTTGCGGTTGCGTGCTTTTCAAACCTGGCAGGGGCAAAATGATAGATGAGGGGTTGCTGGCGCTGACCGTGGCGGTCGATGCGGCCGTTGCGCTACTCCAGCCGATTGGGGTTCCACGGAATCTCGTAGTGGATGAGGCGGTGGCAGTGGCGTTGCAGGTCGATGCCCTCGGACGCGGCGTCGGTGGCCAGCAGAATGCGCACAGGACTCTCCGCTGGGCTGGCCTGAAATGCCGCCTTGATACGCTCGCGGTCGTCGCTATTTAGCCCGCCATGCAAGATGAGCAGACGATCTGCGGACGACAATCCCGCCGATGCCAACAACTGCTGCAGCCAGTTCTGTGTATCGCGATACTGGGTAAAGATGATGACGCGTTGCTCAGACCATTGACCGTTGGGACGAACAGTTGCCTGGAGCCACGCCAGCAACTGCGCTTGGCTTTACTATCGGCCTGGGCGCGCAACTCTTTTGCCAGCACCAACATCCGTTCCAACAACGCACGCTCCGCATCGGTTAGCGGTGAGAAGAGGCGCACTGCCGTGTGCAGCACCTCGCCTTCGGCCTCGTCATAGTCTCTATCATCAGCAACCATCTCTTCGGCATCTTCCAGCCGTGCCCGCAACAGCCCCTCGCTCGTACCTGCTAAAGACTTTGCGATTTTGCGTCCCGTCAGCAGCGTCTCCTGATGCTGGCTCAGCGTCTTGGCAAAGGCTGCGGGCGAGGAGAAGAGGCGCTTTTTTGAGCAGCTTGAGCACAAACTCACCAGCGGTACGCTCGGCTGGCGTGGCGGCGTACTGGCGGCGCAAGGCGGTGTAGCGTTTGAGCAACATGTGCAATTCGTGTTCCTCTGGGCTATAGCTGACCACAATTGGCTCCAGATTACGTCGCTTGAACTTGGGCTGACCAAAGCTGTCTACCAGGTCAGTCTTGAGACGGCGCACCATGACCCGTTGCAACATCTGGATCGGGCCGGATGCCGCGAGCAAAGCGCTGATTGTCCAACAGTTCGAGCAGGGCGAAGCTTTCAGCATAGCCGTTGTGAGGGGTGGCAGTGAGGAAGAGCTTGTGTTCTACATGGGGCGGGTACGGATGGCCTTGGTGCAGCGAGTCGATGGCGTAGCGTCCACGGCCAGAGGAGCCACGTTGTGTGCTTCGTCCAGAATGAGCAGATCATATTTGCGGGGATAAGCTGGATCATTGGGACCAGGCAACGTCTCCTTGAGCAGCCGCATGGGCCGGTCCCCCTTGAGGTAGTCGATAGAGGTGATGAGGCGGGGGAAGTGAGTCCACGGGTTGACGTGAATGCCCCGCCGACGACGCAGGTCGCGCATGAGGTCGGCATTAACAATGCGGACCTCCAGGCCAAACTTGTCCCGCATTTGCTCCTGCCACTGCACCTGTAGGGAAGCCGGACAGACGATGAGCACCGAGCGTACCCGCTGGCGCATGATGAGTTCTTGCATCACCAGCCCTGCTTCGATGGTCTTGCCCAACCCAACGTCGTCGGCGATGAGCAGATTGGCGCGCGGCATCTGAACGGCGCGGGCCACCGGATCGAGCTGATAGTCCTCCATATCGATGCCGCTACGGAATGGTGCCTGCAGCGTGCGTCCATCGGCGGTTACCGATGCGCCCCAACGTACGGCATTCAGGAATGCATCAAGGTGGCCCGGTGGATCAAAGCCCGTGGGTATGGGCAGGGCGGCTTTGTTGTAGACACGGGTGCGCGGTTCAAGCTCCCAGATGACCTGTAGCTCTTCCCCCAGCGCATCATCTTCAATAGATGTGAGGGAGACTAGATGATGCTGCGGTTGCTGCGATTTGTCGAGAGTTGCGGTTGCATGAGTACTTTCGAGTACGTCGGTCACCACAAAGTGACGCTGGCGTACATCGACAAGCTGCCCCAACTCGGGGGGCTGGACGGCGTGGCACGGCATAATGTTATTTTCTGTTGTTATCTATTGCAGGTGAACAGTGCGACTGACACGATGGTCTGCACGCAATGTAGTACAACGGTGCCAACATCGCTATTTACGTAAGAGGGGATTAGAGGAATAATCTGTACGTCAAAGTAAACGCAATCCAACGTAACGACAACCTGCTGACTCGTGAGTTTACACTTGTGGTTAAGTCTTGTTCTATCTTATAAGGATTTATTAAGGCAAATGCTTACAAATTCCTGTCAATTTCGGCTGTAGCCTATCTATAGCTATATAGTATACCCAAATAGCGTCATCTCATCTCATGCATTTCTCATTTGTGTCTCACAAACTTACAGATATTGTTCGACATGAGATGGATAAATTCCGCATTAGACGTTCGACCTGACCCGACATAGCGTGCGGATGCGGAACATACGTCGCACACTTTTCCAAGCCTTTACAACAAGCCGTTACAGTCCAAGGCCAAATCGCGCCACCATGAGATTGGCGCTGATTCGCAACAGTAGCGAGATGTTCGGAGAGGCTATAGGCAGTGCAGATACTGATGCAACCTGTAAAAGAATGAGACTCTCGACAAGCACCCCTCGCTTCTAAAAAGCAACCACATATGATCGCCTCACCGAATCGATTGGCTATCGAGAGTTTGCCCATGCAGACGGACCATTGACCGTCTATGTTCAAGTATCTGCCGCGATGGAGCAGGCGTTCGCGGAACCCTTAAGGATTGGGTAGCATACCACAAATTGTGTAAAAGCTACTTGATCAATCAGAGCCAAAAAGTAAATTCACGCACAATTTGGGATACCACCAAGGATTGCAATGCAAAGTTGCGACTTCAATGCAAAATGGCATTTATTGCAGTGCAAAGTCACAAATTATGTAACTTGTGACTTTGCATTGCAGTCGTTGTGGTGGTGCATTGCAGTAGCACTATTTTACCGCCAGATATTGCCCCATGACGAATTCTGAAATGATTCTGAACTACGATGTCTTAAACAATATCGTGATTGACGTTTTTCAAACCTTTCACCTCTTGCCCTTTGTTCTACGCTAGAGAATGTTATGCTGGGGGACATATACCGCTACTAATCCTACGATAGCCGACGTATGTAGACATTGCCACACAATCACTGTGTTAGTAGCCATCATTGGCCTCTTGCGCACAGCCAGCATTCGTATCATTAGCCAATTCGATGAGCTTGCGGCAATATTCATGAATTGGCCAATCGCTTGTGAAATGCGTTGAGACAACGGGTGCAATCGCTTCAGCAGTTTGCCGCGAGATTACAAAGGGGCCAGCGTGAACTCAAATGCGCGCAAAGCAGCCAACAGCAATCCTATGAGTAGCACACAACTATATGGTCTAGGGCGCGATTATTTTGAGGCTTGACAAGTACCCAACATTCGTGATACAGTGCGTGCATATACACTTTTGTTTTGACAGGTAAACTCTTGGATCAATCAACGATTGACGCGGTGATGCTTTGCACGTGTGCCAACTTGCGCAAAGCTGCGCGTACCGTCACGCAAGTATTCGATGAAGCCGTACAGCCGGTTGGGTTGCGTGCAACCCAGGTTACGTTGCTGGTTGCCGTTGCTGCCCGCGGACCGATTCCGATATCGGCGTTGGCTGAGATTCTGGTCACTGACCGGACGACGTTGACGCGCAACCTGAATCCGCTGGAACGGGATGGTTTGTTGAAAATCGCGTCGGGTGAGGATCAACGAACTCGTTTAATACAGATTACCGCAAAGGTCAAGCCGTTGTGGAAGAAGCGTTACCCTGTGGAACAAGCCCAGTCTAAGATGATTCAAGAATTAGGGAGAGACTCGTGGCAAACGCTGATTAGATTGTTAAATGAAACCGTTTCTATTGCGCAAAAGAGATAGATGGAGTGTATTTTTTTTGCAGTTTGAGTGCATATACACCTTATGTTTTAAGTGACAATATATACGAAAAAGGAAAGAACGCGATGCTTTTTCAAGCAGTAGAAAATAAGATATTTGAGGGCATGACGCCTAAACAGATTCACTATGTCAAGCCGATTCCCTATCAAGAATCGCAAGGGCTGACCCGAGAAATCTACGTTCAGATGCAGCGTGATCTTCAGTTTGTCCCTCCCATTGCCCTCCACGCGCCATCCCTGCCGTTATTGGGTGCAGTTTGGAGCATGGGCCGCGAAACATTTGTCGCCGGGTCGGTCCGCCGCGCGGAAAAAGAGGCCGTATCCGCCGCCGTCGCGAAGATTAACACCTGCTCCTTTTGCGTCGATGCCCACTCACTCTTCCTGCACGGCACAGCGGATCACGATGTTGTCAAAGCACTGGTACATGATGACAACGCACACATTCAAGATGCCCACATGCGTGCCTTAGTCGAGTGGGCCCTCGCCAATCGGACGCCCGAAGCGCCAATCATCCAGTCGCCACCATTCTCTGCCGAAGAAGCTCCTGAAATCATTGGCACGGCAGTTGCCTTCCACTACACCAACCGCATGGTGAATATCTTCCTGGATGATTCTCTAGTGCCGCTACCATCGGCTTTCGCTGGGTTGGGCGGCATAGCCAATCGCGTGGTCGGCATCGCTTCGGGGCGGCGCATGGCAAATCTAACGCCAACGCCAGGGGAGTCATTGAAGTTTGTTCCCGACGCACCCCTGCCTGATGACATGGCTTGGGCGGCGGGTAGTCCCACAGTTGCCAAAGCGGCGGCAGGAATGGCCCATGTGATCGAGGGAGTGGGTCGGTCTGCGTTGTCGGATGCTGTGCGGCAGTTGGTGTGGACTCATATTCAGGCTTGGCGCGGCGAAGATCCTGGGCTGAGTCGCCGCTGGGTGGAAGAAGCCATTGCTGATCTGGTAGAGGGAGACAAGCCCGCCGGACGTTTGACCTTGCTCACTGCGTTGGCTTCCTATCAGGTGGATGAAGGTGTAATCAATGCTTTCCGTTGGCAGCAGCCAGACGATGAAACACTGATTGGTGCCACAGCGTGGGCCAGTTTTACAGCTGCACGCAGAATCGGTGCCTGGTTGCATGTTGGACAGCCAGCCACAGTCAGTGTGTAAACAAGTTCGCTCATCTCTCAAAAGGCTGCCATGCAGTGTGCAAAAGCTACCTATTCACTCTGACAGAAGTTACGCAGCGTACTTTTGTGGTAGACGAGCCAACAAGATTTAGCATCACAAATACAGGAGGCTACTTCATCATGATGAAAAAAATTCTGATAGGTATCATTAGTGTCGTCGGTACCACAGCAGTGGGTATCGGGTTGTTTCTATTTGTTTTTACCAGTGCGATGGATTTGGATAGGTTTGTCGCCGATTATGAAGCCGCCTACCGACAAGAGATATCTTTTCAAGAACATACTAAGTACAGTGTAAATTAAGTGGGGTGGTTCATTTTAGGCGGACAATTAGGTTTACATTTTTGCAAAGAGAAAGATGTTTATATTTTCTACTTTGAGCCATGCTCAGGCAGAAAATGACCTCATATAGATTTTATCTATGTATCAAAAGTGTAAACCTAATTCTGAACCACCCCAATTAAGTAATCGATAATTTTCTCTGACTAAAAAACATTCAAAACTTAGTTGACGCTGTACTAAGGAATAGCGATTAAATAACTGACGGATTTGGGTAGAGTGGGTGTCGAGATTTGCCATCAAGCAAGCGGTGGTTTAGTGTCCACCAAAGAAAGATGCGAATGCGACGGCAGGAGAAAGGTATGAGACCGTACCCAGATACAGTCGAAAATGAGATGTTGAAGTTCTACCGAACGTTGTCAGAAAAAGACCGCAGACGGTATGCAGCCCTTGAAGCCATGAAATTAGGTCATGGCGGAATCAAGTATATAGCAGGCCTATTCGGCTGCGGGCAAAGCACAGTGTCTCGAGGGATAAGGGAACTCGAGAAGATGCCAGCCCACCCTAGTGACGAGTCAAGAGTCCGTCGTCCAGGCGGTGGTCGTAAGTCATATATGGCGCACAATGAAGGCATAGATGAAGCCTTTTTGTCAGTAGTCGAAAACAACACAGCTGGCGACCCGATGCAAGTCGAAGTGCGTTGGACGAACCTGTCGCAGCAGGAAATTGCCAAGCGCTTGCGAGAACAGCATGGGATCGAGGTGAGCGAAACTGTGGTTAAGCAACTTCTTGAGAAACACAACTTCAGCCGACGTAAAGTCCAAAAAACAGCTACGGCAAAAGTCGGGTACAAAAAATGACCATAAGGGGTGAAATCCTAGAGCAGCCCTCTGTTTGCATGAAAAATTTGTACCCGACTTTTGCTGCTACTGAAAAAAAACGACGATGAAAGAAGTGGATCATCGCAACGAACAGTTTGAGCATATTGCTGAATTGAAGGCCAGCTACGGGCCAACCAATAATCCCATTCTGAGCATGGATACCAAGAAAAAGGAGCAAATTGGCAATTTCTATCGGGATGGTCGGCTTTACACGGATGGTGAAATACATTGCTTCGATCACGATTTTGCGAGCTTTGCAGACGGGGTGGTGATTCCCCATGCCCTCTATGATCTGAAACTAAATCGGGCCTTTATTAACATTGGCACTAGTCGCGATACCACTGAGTTTGCCTGTGATAGCATCCGCAATTGGTGGTATAAGCAAGGCCAATTCGATTATCCCGATGCGACTTCAATTCTGATTCTGTGTGATGGCGGTGGCAGCAACAATTCCCGTTACCATATCTTTAAGCAGGACCTACAGGCGTTGGTTGATGAGATTGGCATCGAGATTCGGATTGCGCATTTTCCACCCTATTGCTCCAAGTACAATCCGATTGAACATCGTCTGTTTCCCCGCGTCACCCGTGCGTGTCAGGGCGTTATTTTCAAAAGTGTTGAGTTCGTCGCTCAACTGATCGCAAATACCAAAACGCAACAGGGTCTTTCCGTCACCGTTGATATTCTTAATACTACTGTGCATCAAGTAAAGGCTCGATAATGTTCGATTTTTTGCACAAGATAATGCGAGCGTTTAGCGGAAGCAAGACGACGTTGCTTGTAGCGAAGGCGCTCGATAGTCTCAGCGAGTGTCAAGACAGGTTTAGGCAGAACGGCATGGAGAAGTTCAACAACCTGTGGCAAAGTGAGAGCGGGGGGCATCATATTTGAGGAAAAACTGAGAACGAGCCAAGAAACCAAAGGCCAAAATGACTAAGGTCATATGATGATGCCAACCGAGCCAACTGCGAGTTTCATATTCGTTGAGTCCGAGAAACTGCTTGGCTTGTTCAAAAATGGTTTCAATGGGCCAACGCAAAGCAGAAACAGTGGCGAAGTCATCCAAGGAAGTCTCAAGGTGCATTGAGAGAAAGTATTGCAGAGAGCAATCGGGATTGCGGCGGACGATGAGCCAGAGAGCAGAACCGGGGAGCCCATTGCGGACAGAGACAATGCGGCGACAAGCAATGGAAGCAACGATGAAGCCCTTGGAGCCCTCTTTGAGAACATGCTGTTGCCACCATGCTCCTGGAAGGTGTCAGCGAGTTGAGCAACGGTGAGAGGCGTAGGTTCACCAGGCCGGACGCGGAGCTTGAGCTTTGCGCCCGCGTCCAGATGATGCGGGCAGATAGGTCTGGGGCTGGAGGTCCAGACACGAGTCTCTTTGGGCACTTCAGCAAAGTAGCTGTAAGCGGTTTGGCCATCAATGCAGTCAAGCAGATGAGTATCTTTGCCAAAGGCTTCATCCATAGTGATCCAGCGGATGGGCAACGCACCCAGGGCGTGCGTCTGCTCAATCATGGACCAAGCCAATTCATTTTGTTTGGAAGGTCAGGTCAGTGGGAAGACCGGTTTTGTACCGCTTCTCTGCATACTCATCACTAAACCATTCTTGGGGGATATACAACCGACAGTTCAGTAAGGTATAGCCATGAGAGCTATTATATCCCAGGAAGACTCCGGCTTGACAGTTGGCGATCTTGCCCAGTTCGCCACACCGCTGCCGCTTGACGCCCACTGACTCTTCTCCTTGCTTGGGAATGTCGCTCCCATCCAGGAGTAAGACGCCATTTGCGTCTCCCAACAACTCACCTGTCTGTCGAGTATGTTCCGCCAGCATCGCTTCACCGCTCCAGCGGCTCTGACCCACAAAGCTTTGCAGGGCGTACACCCGATTCTCCTACTGTCGCCAGCGCGATGTTCTCGGCCGATTTGCGTTTGATTTCGGGGTCTAACAAGCCTCGCATGTAGTGGTACGCATGCTCTCTGAGCCACATGGCTGAAGTATGGACTATATATGGCATGATACTCCTGGAGTTGGTCGGCCAGTGCCGCCAGTTGCTCTTCTGTCAGTTCCAGCAGCGGCGGGCTTTCCAGTTGGCTGTAGTCATATTGATTGACTGCTTGAGCAAGTTTCATCTTGATTTCCTTTCATCGAAGACTGCTTCATTTTATTGGCTCTTCAGTCTATCTCATTTTTCCTTTGCATTCTGTTTGCGTTTTGTTAGCAATATGCCCAGAAATATAACGAATTTCCTTTGTGTTTCACAATATATTGCTGCACAGTAGTATTAACCGTGTTTATGAAACCAAACGTAAAGCCACTGCAAGCTTCGTTCAGAATATGCCCATTGTTTTTCACGAACTCTTACCACAATGGAATTATTCTCCTGTTCCCAGACCCTTGTAAATCATTCACTTATTTAATCGCCATTCCTATCATACGCGGAGAGCACAGGCTCTATGCCCGAGAATACGGCGACCGAGATGCTGAAAACACTATTGTCATGATGCACGGATTTCCCGATAATGTACATCTTTACGACCCGCTCGCTCCACTTTTGGCTACCGACAATCGAGTCATCACCTTTGACTTCCTGGGTTGGGGACAATCTGACAAACCTGCGGATCACCACTATGGTCCAGACAGCCTCTTAGCAGACCTGGAAGCCGTCATTGAACATTTCAGCCTGGATTTCATGACTGTCGTAGCGCACGATGTTTCGGGCCTACCTGCTATCGACTGGGCTTTGAGCAATCCAGATCGTGTCGTAAGGCTGGTTCTGTTGAACACGGTCTATCACACCAGTTCGGCGCGCAAGCCCTCAGCCGCGGTTAAACTCTTTTCCACGCCCAGTCTCCAGCGCGATATCATTCAGTTTGTCGCCAGTCAAAATGATCGGTTATGGCAGGGCCGGCTCACTTCGCAAGGAGAGACGCTCTTCAAAAACCAACAAGCTCAAGAGACCTATCTCAATCTTTTTGTTCATGCCGCCCCAACTATACGTCCGGCTTTCTTTGGGTTGACTGCACATATCAATCAAGCAACAAATGATCGGTTATCCAAGCTGGAGCAAATCAGAAACTTCCCCAAACCAGTCTCGATCATCTTTGGCGCAGAAGATACAGTGCTGACAGCTGAGCTTGCGCAAGAATTTCACGAACTCTTTCCGAACTCAGAACTGCATCTAATCGATGGGGCGGGGTATATGCTGGATGATCTTGCAAACTGATAAGCCCGTTGCGCTCTAAACCAATAGGGCTGACGCACACCTCTGGTTTCGCGCCCTGTCGGCACCCGGCAAAACGCAACCTACGCAACCGGCGTCGTGCGTAATTCCAGACCAATTCGCTATAACGCCCTACCTGTTTAGCATCTTAAACGTAAATCCTGGTGCTATCCGGCTCATTGGTTTTAGGGTACCAAGGAGGCCAGGCGTCATTTCAAATTTATTCCGTAAAAATCCCTTCATAAATTGACGGGCAAGTTTTGCGGGTGCCATCTTCGGCAGCCCCTCTGTCACCTCCACGTCTGCCATCTCTGTATCGACCACAGGAGGCATGAGTTCAAAGACAGCGACATTGGTGTTAGAGAGCTGCTTGCGTAATGACTGCGTCCATGAATGGCTGGCGGCTTTTGTGGCGGCATAAACAGGCGCGGCAGCAAGCGGAACAAAGGCCAGCCCAGAAGAGACGTTGACAATGGCCGCCTCTGGCCTGTTCAACAAACCGGGCAGAAAATAGTGAACCATACGCACCGGACCGCTGAAATCAATGTCAATTTCTTTGAGCTGTTGTTCCAGTGTGAACTTACCTTCTGTGACGTCAAAGAGATTGAAGACGGCGGCGTTGTTCACCAGGATATCAATCCCGCCAAATTCACGGTCGCACTTGTCGAGTAGGGCCTGAATCTGTTCGCTATCGCTGATATCGCACTGCGCGATCTCCAGACCTCGGTTCTCTTTTTGTGCCTGCTCCAACTTGGCAACCGTGCGACCACAGATAATCACTTTACTGCCATTTTTCAAGAATTCTTTTGCTAAATGAAGACCAATCCCTGAACCACCACCCGTAATTAAGACTGTTTTTCCTGATGCTTGCATGAGTCGCTCCTTTTTCGTGACTACTTCTCGTGCGAAATTTACATGTGTACACATGTAATCACCCAAAAAAAACCAAATGCTCTACGCTTGGGAAACGGCTGTCATTTTAGACAACATCTCTATCGCATCACTGACACCCTCTGGCCCCAATCCGTCAATCATTTTGGCCTGGGCTTGGGCACGCAAGTCCAGTGCCATGGCCAGCGTCCGTTCTCCTTCAGCGGTCAAAGTAATCAAACGTCGCCGTTGATCTTCCTCATCCGCTACGCTCTTAATCATCCCTTCCTTTTTGAGAATATTCAGCGCGCGCGTCATCGATGTCTGATCCATCATCATGGCTTCTGCCAACTCTGTAACCGTGCTTTTGCCACGCACGCCAATGTTCGCCAGCACCATGCACTGCGTTGTTCGTAACCCCGTGGGCTTCATATACTCGTCATACAATTGCGAAACGGCCCGCGTTGTCGCACGTAGATTACTGAAGGCGCAATATGATAAATCGAATAGGTCTGGTTTTTCCATACGGGGTGTTTTCATATCCAAATTACATGCGTACGCATATATTATCATTGACTCATCGATTTGTCAACCCCCAAAATTATGATATTGTTTACCAGAATGTCAGTTGATGTGAGAGATTGCGTTATGATACATGAATGCATCGCTTCTCCTCCGTTGCAGATGCGACTGCCACAGCATTTGTAAGATAATGCTCGGTTTCGTGGAGTTTTCCCTTCAGGCCTAAAATCGTTGAATGCCACACTGTAGCTGCTGGAAAAGAGACTCAGTAGATCCAATTTCCCTTAGAGGAAGCGTTCTCTATTACACGCAGTAGACATAATCCTGCACTTCTCAGTCAAAACAGACTCGAGCGGGCCAAATGGTCCGAGATTCTCTACTGCGTCTTTTTTCGCCATTTGAACGCTCTACCTCTGAGAAATCCTACTGCGTGTAATAGAGAACGCCGGATCTAGTCGAGTTCAGTCGCATTAGAGAATGCTCTCTCCGCGGATATGAGTCACATTTTGGATCTACTGAGACTGACTGAAGTAAGGGCTTTACCTGGTTGATGACTTGTTCAGCAGCCCTGAGGTTGCCATTCGCTCGTAAATAAAGCATTGCTTGCATGGCATACACGGACAACCGTCACCATTGTTTCGACGGCCGGTAATGTGCGTATTTGAACATCCGGGTCGGAAATCTCGATGGCGTCACTCGCGACGATATCGCTTACCAGGAAGCCAACTTCAGCATCAATATCCTGATCTTCCCAGCCATCATTATGATAAAACGTAATCATCGAACCGAGTGCCCCTTTTGGCATCATCTCTGGCAGTCGGTTGAACATCTCGGCCATACTGCCCGGCGAGTTTGCGTTGCCAGCCGGTTTGGGCGATGTGGTTACAGGGCTTACGGCTCCCCTCGTAGCCTATCTCTATTTTAGGCGTGCCGCTGGGCACCGCTGGATCGCGTAGGGCTGGAACCTTTTTGGTCTGGTCGATTTGATCTTGGCCCTTACCTTGGGTGCATTGACCACACCAGGACCTACACAAAGACTGGCCCTCGATTTCGCCTATTTAGACTATAGTATGCAGGGTGCGTTCCCGCTGATATTGATTCCGGCCTATCGTGTGCCGCAAGGTATCTTTTTCCATCTACTTTCTATGCGTGCATTGGCTAGAGAGCAATCAACAAGTCGACAGGGACGGATGGTACTTGCCACGTGAGCTTCCGTTCATCCGAAAAATCCAAGCTGTTCAAGAAGTTTGGCTCTATATCGTAATGCCTCATCGAAATGTCCTTCAGCCTGGGCAAGGCGGGCCTGTGCGCAATAAATCAGGCAGTCGGCTCCCAGAATGCCATCGGGCTGACTCAACGTCAAAGCGTTTTCCAGCGTCGTGGTCGCTTCCGCCAGACGGTTCCATTCGTACAGAACGCGCCCCAACCCGAGGTAGGCAAGACCGTTCGCCTGCAGCCGTTGATTCTTTTGACTATCCATCAAAATAAACATTTGATCGTGCAGACGCGCGGCTTGATGCAAGCGCCCCTGAATCATTTTGACTTCGGCCAGATCATGTAGGGCAAAGAGTTGCAGTGAACTGTCTCCCATGGCCACGCCAAATCCGTGGCTTCCACGCAACGCTTCAGTGGCCCGATCAACGTCACCAATCATGCGATTCAGATAACCTTGCCCATAGAGCATTGCCTCCCGCGTGATATCTATCGTGGGTATCAGTTCGCGTGCGCGACTGAAATTGCGCTCAGCCTCTGCAAAGTGTTGCTGCTGCGAGGCATACTGCGCACGCAACGCGGTGAGCCGACCATATTGTGCGGTCTCTTCCGTAGTGGAAGGGTCGGTCAGCACTACGTCAAGTTCGTCGAGCAAGCGCACAAGTTTGGCATTCTCTCCGTTGGCAAAGAGTACCCAACAATAGGCCAACCCCAGTGCCGGATACGCCAAGAGAATGGCGTGGGACAGGGCGCCAAGCCAGTGCAACACAGTTGCCACTTCGCCCCGCTGCCAGACAAGCTGATACGTTGCCAGTTGAATCATCTCAGCGGCGCGTTCATGGGCATCGACGCGCAGGGCAAAGTCAACGGCCTCAATTGCCATATCGTGTGTGGCAAACCAGTTGCTAGCGGAGAGGTGAAGCTGCATATGTAGCTCAGGCTCCGTACGCTGTAGGTGGGTGCGCAAAAATTCCGCAAAGAGGTGATGATAGCGGTAATTATGGTGTGCTCGCTCAAGTGGAATTAAGAAGAGATCGTCGTATTCCAATTGTGCCAGCGTTTGCTCAATCGTTGCACGCATAGGGGGTAACTTGAGTACCGCACTGCATAGTTCCGCATCAAAGCGTTCAAAGATGGCGGTACGCATAAGAAAGTCGCGTATGGTCGCTGACTGCCGTTGTAGCACTTCCTCCAGCAGATAGTCGGAAATGTGGCGATTCCCTGACCCAATATGCCGCACGAACGCTTGTGGATCGGGTTCCGCGCGTAGCGACAGGGCTGCCAACTGTAGTCCCTCAATCCAACCCTCTGTCTGCTTGGCCAGAGTCATTGCGGTATCAGACGCCAGCGTCAATCCCATCGTCTCGTGAAGAAGTGCGATAGTCTCTTTGCTTGTGAACTGTAGATCGCGCGCCGTAATGTCCGTGAGCAAGCCCTGCGCGCGCAAACGAGATAAGGCCAAGGGCGGCTTTCGGCGACTGGTCATCATCAAGAACAGGGATGATGGCATGTGGTGTAGCAGAAAATTGAGGGACTCGTGAATTGCGGCATTGGTAATGACGTGGCAGGAGCTTGGTTGAAAGCAACATGCCCTCATTATACCGCTGTACGAAAACCCTGCAAATATGACGAAAGATGTCAAGAAGACAATTCAGTAACTTAGCCCTGCTGAATAAGCCCATTCAAAAGCTGTTCGAGAGTGTTTTTTGCATGTTGAAGTGCCTGTGCCGAATCATCCTCCTGTACAATCCACAATGCAGCGTGATTCATCGCACCATTGAGTAAATGAAAGAGTGCCTCTGTTGACGCTCCAACGATTATTTCTGCTGCCTCGAGTTCCTTCAAACTGGCTCGGAGCAGGGAGGCGCTACTCTCGGCATCCATCTCTCGCCATCGTTCCCATCCCAGTACGGCTGGCGCATCGAGAATCAAAATTTTTTGTATCATCGGGTCACTGGCAGCCTCAAGCCAAGTATGGCAACCTGCCACAAGTCCATCCCAGAGCGTATTCTCTTTCTGCGCTGCCACAGCCGTACGTTCGGCAATTCCTTATGGAGATCACGCACAACTGCTTCAAACAATCCTTGCTTTCCGGCAAAGTGATGATAGAGTGCCCGCGCGTGACTCCAGCTTCTTGGACAACTGCCTCCAACGATGTCTCAGCATATCCGTATTGTCCAAAATGGCGTAAAGCTATGTCTGTTATCGTTTTAATTGTCTCTTGTGTTTCTTGCGCGGTTTTTCTTGCCATAATTTTGAATTAGGCTAAACCAAAAAAATAATTATACGCGAACGAGAGAATGGAGAGGGGGAATAAGGACAAACCATTTTTCTAAACCAGGTAAACGTTGGAAGCGTTGTTCCAAACGGTCCATCTCTTTCTGAGTGAGTTTGACGCCGGTCTCATAAAGAGTGGAATTCAGGTGAACGAAGGGTTGTAGTTGGTTAAAGCGAAAAGAACGGGCAAAATTGAGAACGGTCTCAAGAGAATCGAGAAGAGAACCGTTCCAGTGTTTTTCAAGATGGCCCCAAACCCGTTCGATGGGGTTGTATTTACTGTGATAAGGAGGGTAGCAGGCGAGCTGAATAGAGAGACGATAGTGCTCAACAAACTGAGTGAGACGATACATAAACTGAGTCCGACGGGTATGATTTTCGGGACCATTGTCCTGATTGATCACGAGGGTCTTGACGTGAGGAAAGTGTTCACGTACGCTTTCCCAAAAATCAATCAGGCAGTCGACAATACAGTCACTCGTCACTTTCGACTGAGTCAAGTAAAGAAAGAGTTCCTTGGTTGAAGGGAGGTAAATGCCAAAAGGAGTGACTTTCTCGGTCTTCTTATCTTGAAAGTCATGATCGAGCGCTTTGACAACCACTCGACTTATCCCTTCTCTCGAGAAACGGTCAAGTAAAATCGTCGCTTTGGCATCCCAAGAGAGAGGCGCAGAACCGTCTCGTCTGCATCCGCTTCTTGATTGATCTGATGAATTCTATCAAAGATCGCATCGGTCTCTGGGATCTTTTTCACTGGTTGACTTTTTTTGACCCGGTTTGAGCCATAGCCTAACTCATTGAGCTTCAAGCGGATGGCCTCTTCGCCAGGCAATTCCTCATCTGTGTATCCTTTCTGCTCGATGAGCTGGGTACGCATTTCGGCGGCGGTTAGTCGAGTGTACAATTGGGGGGGTCGAAAGGTGGGATCGGTCTGGCTGAATTGATCGGCGATTTCAACCATATCGGCCAGTAAAGTGGGGATATGGTCTTCGGCTTTTTTGCGACCACGTCGGTGGCTTTGGTCGACATAACAGAAGCCGCCTTCTAGTTCTTCCAGGGCTTTGGCTATCGTCGCCCGATTCCAGCCCAACTCTCGTTCTGCTTTCGTCGGACTCCCTTCGCATATCGTTTTGACCGTTTGGGCCATGAAGTGCCTTCTTTCGTATCCACTTAACATGGCCTTCGTCTCTTTCAAGACTTCAACCATTTCTGGCGAGATTGTCATTTTTGCTCCTTTTGGAGAGCTAGTTTAACACCTTCTCGCGTATATTTTATTTTTTGGATTGGCCTTAGTCCTTGACAAACCTACTGTATGTATGTTAAATTTATACATACAGTATGTATAAATAGAGTTTGCCTAGTTTAGCACAGAAAGGACCAATCGTGAAAATCAACAGTCTCTATCCGGTGATCATCACACACAAACGGCTTGAATCTCAGGAGTTTTATACAACTTACTTTCCGTTCAACGTAACTTTTGACAGTGACTGGTATGTAAGTCTGCGTACGCAAGATGAGCCCGCATTCGAACTCGCTCTGCTGAATGCTGGGCATCCAACAATTCCGGAAGGTTACCGTTTGTCTTACCAATCAGGTCTGATACTCAATTTTGAAGTTGATGAAGTTGATTCGATCTATGAGGCATTTCGAGAGGCAGATCTTCCCATTCATTTAGAATTGCGCAATGAGACGTTTGGCCAGCGTCACTTTATCACGTCCGATCCGAATGGTATTTTAATCGATGTGATTAAGATTATCCCACCTTCAGAAGAATTTGCAATGAATTATTCCGAAGAGGAACTTCAAAGAATTCCAGAATGATCTAAACCTGGCATCCCCCAACCGCCTCGGATATCGCGTCCGAGGCGGTTGGGGGATTTTGAGGAGTGGTTAGTCCTTGCGAACGGATGCTATATTTAAGTTGGCTTGGATTTTGATTAGGCGGCTACACTAGCCGCTTTCAGTGCTGGAAAGGTTACGTACTCGCCCGTCTCGGCGCGATGCTTTAGCCCAATCAAAATCGTGGGCATCCCCTTGCGCATCTGCGGACGCACCATGAAGGCATTCATGATTGTGCCGAACACCCCCATCTTGGTGTCGTAGGTCGCCTCAATCGATGCAATTGTGGTATTGCCGTTCTCCTTGAGGTCTAAGCGGGCGTGGAAATCTTTGATTGGCATCTTCGGAGTCATGTCGTAGGCGTGAACGGTATAGCCTTCGCCCTCGCGCCATTCGATAATGCGTTCTTGTAGCGAACCCATGGGCAGTACGTCGCAGTGGCGGGCTGCTCCTTCGCCACGGTTGTTGGTTGAGGTCGTGCGGGACTTCTTGACGGTCGGCATGTAGTTTTTGGGCACCGCCAAAGTCCGCTAGAATCTCCCATATCTGCCGTTTGCTTGCATTGATCTGAACTTGATGGGTAATTGTTGTACGCATAGTTCTCCTTTAATCCAAGACATGGCCGCCTGAATAATTTAGTGTCGTACCTGTTACATAATCTGCCAGCTCCGAAGCTGCGAGTACAGCAACCTTTGCGGTTTCTGACGCGGAAGGAAGTCTGCGCAGTGGCACTTTTTCTTCAACAGATTTTTGGAACTCCTCTCTAGTCAAACCTATATTAGCCCCCATAGCAGTATAAGTGTAGTCAATAACAGGGGACTCCAGCACGGTAAAAGGCTGCTATCTCGGCAATTGACAGACAAGTCTGTCTGTGCTATGGTTTATGGTATGAGCGCCTCAGATCAGCAACTCAGCCCAGCCGAACGCATTCTGAAAGTCGCCACGCGCCTCTTTTATATGCAAGGGTATCAGGCGACGGGAATTAACCAAATTATCAGAGAAGCCAACGTTGCCAAAGCCAGCTTTTATGAGCATTTTGGCTCCAAAGAAGCATTGGGCTTGGCATACTTGAAGCAGTACCAAAAAAATCAGCGCGCGCGGCAGCAGCATTTTATCATTGAGGAACGAACCGATCCGCACGAGCGCGTACCGGCCATCTTCGATTATTTGGCTGAGTGGCTGGTAGAAACCGATTACCAGGGCTGTGGCTCGATCAATTTAGTTGCCCAATTTCCCGATGCAGAGAGCGATATTCGGCAGCAGATTGCTAATCATAAATCGTTTGTTCGAAGCTTTATTCATGATTTAGTGAAAGCGATCGCGCCCGCAGAGTGGGATGAAGCCGATATTGCCAGCCGTGCCGATGCGATCTATGTCTTATATGAAGGGTGTGTTGTAGAGAGCCAAATTCATCGCGATCTTTGGCCTGTTCATGTTGCGCAAACGTCCGCAAAACGGCTGCTGACTTAATTTTTTTGCATTCTATAGACAGACTGGTCTGTTCAGATCACATTGAACAGAAGAGATAACCAAAAAATGAAAGACTCTGATATTAACAAATATATAAAATCGGCCAGGCTGGCGAGAAGTAGATACATACATGAACTCGTCAACCGTTTGTGGAACGCGTTGGGGCAGCGGATGCAGACGGCTCGTCAATTTGCGACGAGATTGCGAACAGACCCGCACGAAGCTCAATGTGCGCAAAGCAATCAACAGCAGCACCACGAATGACATGAGGAGCGGAAATCTCCTCGGTGTATTATAACAAGCATGGGAGGAGCCATGACCAAAGTCATAGACCCATTTCATGACTCCCTCCTTCTTTCATACGCTTACTCTACTACAAGCGTAGCTTGCTAGATTCGTCGATACCAGTCTGCAATGGCTCGACCACTCGCTTCAGGATGATCATGCTAGATAAAATGTAGCCCTTGCCCCACAGGTAGCTCCACAGTTCTACTTGGATTAGACATAATGCTCGAGCTCTACCGGATTTTTAGCAAAAGTAGCGCCGAATTGGTTCAAAACAGACTGTTTTCCACCTGTTATGTCAACAGAATTGGCGTTTTTGCGACCTGACTTCAACTCCAAGGAGTTTTGTGGAGCTACCGCCCCACATAACCTAATTCATAATTGCTCATATGGTCCGCAAGACAATCATGGACAGATAGAGAATTGATAAAACCAGAGGAGACATAAATGTGCAGCTTCGGGGTATCTGATTGCAACAGCTACTCGTTGTAATGATTCATGACGTCAACCATGTAAGCCGGTTCGCCTTCGATCGGAAGCTGATTAGGCCAGACCCAAACGGGAGCGGCCATAGTACTCAGAAAGCAAATCTTCCGCCAGTAAACGCCTGCGACACTACGTCGCGGGCGTTTATGTTGGTTGCAGAACGGCTAACATGGTAACGGATCTTACTTGACACTGTCAAGATAATCGTTTACCATCTTGACGTAGTCAACTTGACAGTGTCAAAATAGGGGTGCTTAGCTTGCTTACGTGAACTTTGCGCAGACAGAACCTCATCTCTTCCAACTCTGCAGCGGCACATTTATCTGGGACGCTTCGAAATATCCAGAGTTAGCGCACGCCATCTGAACATCTATACAATAGAATTTTTGAGCCATTGTGGAGTTACGCAGCAAGACACTCTATGCCTTCATTCCGCGCATTATTCACATAGGTACTCACAGGCCGAGTAGCCATCTTCTCTGATGAATATGGACGCAAAAGATGGTGCAAATTGGAGAGGTAGTCGGGTGATTCATCCAGGCCCAGCCAAAGATCATAGTCAACGGGATCCACGATAACTGGCATTCGATGATGTAGTTGCTGCATGAACTCGTTTGCTTCAGTTGTCAACAATGTACATGTTTCCAAGGCAGAGCCATCTGCACCTTCCCAATATTCCCACAGTCCTGCAATGGCAAAGAGGCTTTCATCTTGCGAGAGTCCATTCTGTACGGTAATGTAATAGGGTTGTTTTATCTTGCCCTCTTTTTTCCACTCATAAAATCCATCGGCTGGGACCAGGCAGCGACGACGCTTAAACGCGGCACGGAAGGATGGTTTTTCCGCCACGGTCTCTGAACGGGCATTGATCATCCGAGATCCGATAGCAGGATCTTTTGCCCAAGAGGGAATGAGTCCCCAGCGCACGTGGGTCCACTCCCGTTGTTCTGTTTGGCTGTTCATACGCACAATCGCAACAGGCTGCGTCGGTGCAATATTGTAACGAGGTGCAAGCTCCGGCTCCTCTGGCAAATCAAAGAGTGATGCCAAGGCATTGGCGGGCGCTCGCAGCGTGAATCTTCCACACATAATTGTCTCCTTATCGGGTTCTAAATGGATTCAGATCCAGTCATCCTATCATTCAGTGAAGGATTCATTATTATGATATACTCTAGCGCGTAAACTGGCAACCTTATTGTGAGCATTGCCTGCTTACATCGACAGTATTGCAATTATACCGTATGAACAATTTAACAATTTGGAGATTCACTATGCAAAAAATTTGGACCGGTCTTGCTTTAGCCCTAATATTTGTCTCGCTTATGATTGTCTCGCTTTATCGTCAGCAGAATGCATCTGCTCAAGATGTCGCACAGACAGCAGTGATTACGGCGCTTCAGGGTGGTATGAATCAGCAGATCCCCATTGATGTCACGTTATTAATGAGTACCGAAACTGGTGTTCAAACGGTAACGGTTCCTCTCCAATTGAATCTCAATCTAACTATTGGGCCGGTTGATGCCATTGATATGAAGGTCGACCTACAACCAGCATCTCAATTCGTCTCTCCTATTACGACAGTAGAGCAGATCTTCGCACCGGATACAGTTACGTCGACCGATACGGTTACGACCACATCGGAGTAGCCAATGTATCACATTGCGCGCGGCGTTTCTGATTATTTTTGGGATGACGCTTATGAACGGCGTCAGCTTGAAGTTACGTTATTAGAACTATTTCGTAGTTGGGGCTATTATGACGTAATTCTGCCGATGTTCGAACATGCAGAGACAATTCGTTCGCACTATAGCAATAGTCGACGTTCAGAAGTCTATCATTTTCAGGATCCCGAAGGCAGTATGCTTGCCTTGCGTCCGGATATGACGATTGGGGTCGCACGACTTGTTGGTATGCGTCTTTTTGATGTAATATCGCCACAGCGTTTCTGTTATGTAGGAAGTGTTTTTCGACATGATGAACCACAGGCAGGTCGTCAACGCGAATTCTATCAGGCCGGCATTGAACTCATCGGGAGTGAAGCACCTGATGCAGATGCAGAAGTGCTAGCCCTCACAGTGAGAGCACTCCAAGCGTCCGGCTTACAAAAGTTTCGGCTGCTTCTTGGTCAACCCCGTTTCATCAATGGATTGCTCCAAAGTCTTTCTCTTTCGGCTGCCGAAGAAAAGACCCTGACATTGACGCTACAGCGCAAAAGTGAGCCAGCGCTCCTTGAATTTGTCCAGGATCTATCCATAGCGCCAAAGGTGAAGACAGTATTCGAAAATCTTTTGGGTTTAAACGGGAAAGATCATAAGCAGATCTTACAGCTAGCCAAACGAAACTGTCTTAACGCAGAGATGGAGATGGCGGTCGAAGACGTTCAAACTCTTTATGATCTGCTGAATGCCCATGGTGTTGACCATCTTGTTGATTTAGATTTAACAGAGATCCGAAACATTGGCTATTATACGGGAATCACTTTTCAAGCATTTTCTCCCGGTATTGGGTTTGGGATTGCCGGAGGTGGTCGTTACGACAATCTGATAGGCACATTTGGGCCATCTAAACCGGCTATCGGTGTGGCGCTTGGTGTGGAACGTATTCTGATTGCGCGTCGCGCCCAGACAGGTCAGAGCGGGTCGGCAACTCAAATTGCCCCCCACTTTCTCGTTGCAACCCATGGAAGTCCGGTCTGCCATCAGTTAATTGAAGACTGGCGCAAAAGTGGAATCCGCGTCGCTATTGATCTGAATAATCTACACGGAAACGCTCTGTGCCAAGCAGCTCAGTCTTACGGCATTCCTTGCGCACTCTCATGGAAAGACAATGGTTTTTATGTCTATGATAGCCTAAACAACCCAGACAGTTCTTCTTGGTTTGTCAAACAAGAGGAAAGTCGACAACTCATCCAACCTATCATTGACAAGCTCGTCACGAATAGATAAATGCTGACCGTACAATCAATTTCTCGACTCGGTACTGCCATATGGAAAAATCTGTACAAATGAGTCAAGTTTCGTGGCTGGTGGATGGTTGATAGTGGATAGTTCCATATGTCACCATCCACTATCAACCATCCACCATGACCAGGCTACTCGTCGGTTTGAGGCGCAACTTCACTAGTACAGTGTCAACGAAATTATGAGAGTTTAACGTAGGTCCCGTCTCCGGCGGGACACGGGGCAAGCGAACGCCCGGTTTCAAGTAAAGATTCAGGGTTCTTGATGCTCGTCACTACAGAGAAGTGACCTACGACTTAGACATCTCTAACTGAGATTCTCACAACTATGACTCATGATCAACAAGTACTGACCATTGCTTTGCCTAAGGGACGAATCGAACGCCAATCTCTAGAGTTGTTTCAGAAATCCGGGCTTTCAACTCCTAAGAGCCGAATTGATCGTAAACTCATCAGCGAAAGCCCTGATCAATCACTCCGATATGTACAGGTTAAGCCGACTGATGTTCCAACCTTTGTCGAGTATGGGGCAGCAGATCTGGGAGTATGTGGTTTAGATACTCTGCGTGAAAGTCGACGCAATGTCTATGAGCCATTGCAACTTCCCTTTGGGCACTGTCGACTGAGCGTCTGTGCACTAGCAAATCGTGTTGATACACCGCTTCGACATAACAACCAACCCCGTATCGCGACAAAGTTCCCAAATCTTGCGCTAGAGTACTTTCGCGATCGGGACGTCAGCGCTGAGATTATTCAGTTACATGGTTCAGTCGAATTAGGCCCACTGGTTGGATTAGCCGATCTAATTGTCGACATTGTAGAAACTGGTGCCACTCTCCGCGATAATGGCCTAGTTGAATTGCGAAAAATTATGGATATACAATCGATCTTAATTATTAATCAAGCTTCTTATCGAGTGAAGTCGAGCGCGGTCCAATACATTGTTGACACAATCAAAAAGGTTCTCAATTCATCGGAGCCTCATGTAGTTAAGTAAAATCTAGAAAGTAGTAAACTATGCCTGAAATCATAAATTCTTCTAAAATTATCGGTGTGAAATATGTCAAACTTCAGCCGTTTGGTGATGATCGGGGTCGATTTATGGAAACCTTTCGCAAAGAATGGTTCCCCGAACGCTCTTGGGACATTATCCAGACAAATCGTAGCGATAGTACCAAAGGCGTGCTACGCGGCTTGCACTATCATCATAAACAAGTAGATTATTGGACCGTCATTCGAGGCACTCTCCGCGTTGGGCTGGCTGACCTGCGCAAAGATTCGAATACCTATCAGGCAGTTGAAACCATTGACGTTGGCGATGACAATTTGATGGGCGTCTTTATTCCCATCGGCGTTGCGCATGGGTTTCTTGGTCTCACTGACGCAACATTGATGTATATTGTTGATAACTATTATGATGGTGACGATGAATTTGGCGTTGCGTGGAACGATCCCGATTTGGCCATCGATTGGGGAATCGATAACCCGATTTTGTCTGGACGCGATCAGAAAAATCCATATTTAAAGGAGATACTCACGTGACAGGAAAGATCCGCTTTGGTGTTATCGGCGGTAGTGGTGTCTACCAGATGGAAGCATTGGAGAATGTCGAGGAGATTGCGCTCGAAACTCCTTTTGGCGCACCATCCGATCATTTTGTTGTGGGCACCCTACATGGACAACGTGTTGCCTTTTTGGCTCGTCATGGACGTGGTCATCGCATCAGCCCAACACAACTGAATCAACGTGCAAACATTTATGGGTTCAAGATGTTGGGTGTTGAATATCTCATTGCGGTTAGTGCCTGTGGCAGTCTACGCGAAGAATATGCTCCTGGCCATATTGTCATTCCAGATCAGTTGCTAGATCGCACGCGCAATCGTGCACTTTCGTTCTTGGCTCATGAATGAAAATAGGTGAAATGGGAGTCAATGAGAGAGCGAAGAAAGGAGTCATTGACGAATTTGAGATTGTGAGTCCATTCAAAGATGGCAACATATTGGGCAAGATAACGTTTATGAACACCCCGAAAGGGACGCAGAAAATTGCGTAGACCAGTCCAAATGCCTTCCATGGTGTTGCAGTGAACTTCCCGAATGCCGTCGCCATCATCATCGCGAGCCCATTCGTACCGGGAGTGACAAACAGTGGCATGAGAGCGACCAGTCTCCGCAATGGGATTGTAGGCGTTGCACTCGTCGGTATAGAGAGTGGTGCCAGGGGAGAGAGCAAGCAACAACTAAAGGAACAATGGTTGCTTGTTGTGTGTTGTCACAGACCGTGAACTGGACTTGGCCAGAGGTTCGTCCCACAACGCCCAGAATCGGTGGTCGGTCGTTCTCCATCGTCCCTCGTCCACGGCGCTTGTTGGCTCGAGGTCTGGGCGGGTCATCTGGATCGGGATGGTAATCGCCTTTCTCTCCTGCATTCTGGTACAGTTCATCGGCTTCAGCTACAGAATCGCGAAAAAGGGGGAAGCGGCTGCGGCTTGGAGCAACGCCGTATTCTGGATCCGATGGCGACGCTCCAACAACGTACTATAGTTCAGAGACAGTTCCTCTGATAGATGCAGCGTTGGTGTCCCTTGAATGATGCCTCGCATCACTAAGACTATCGTCACACAATTGTAATGCGTTCCAGACCAGACTGTATTCGTAAAGGCATCGTATACTTTGCCGCATTCTCGGCATCTGTACTTATTCCCGGGCTCGCTCTCGACTGTGAGGCGCTTGCCCTTCTGGCAATCTATGTCCATCTGGACATTGCATCCCTTCTGGATGCAAGATCTCTAACAATCTCTCATAACAGCCTTCTTCGCTCATCAGTTCTTGGATCGGATATCGCATTTTCATGGCTCTTTTTCTCTTTTCTTTTTTCTCATTGACCTCTTTCCCTATTTTACATACTTTTCACCTACTTTCATATATGAGCCTTCGTTCTTTGATGATCCGGGGGCGGGCACAGGAGGATTGGTTGTACATGTGAGCGTGGCCGATCCTTTCTGTTCTGTTCTTAGTGATATTTGCCACAAAGCCGGGGGTGGTTCAGAATTAGGTTTACATTTTTGCAAAGTAGAAAATATAAACATCTTTTCTCTTTGCAAAAATGTAAACCTAATTGTCCGCCTAAAATGAACCACCCCCAAAGCCGTAACGGAAACCGGAGCAACCGCTCATTTGGGCGGTGCATTTGTGACCATCGAAGGCCCGCGCTTCAGCACCAAAGCAGAAAGTCATGCCTTTCGCGGTTGGGGGATGGATATTATTGGTATGACAACCACGCCTGAGGCGTTTCTGGCGCGCGAAGCGGAAATGAGCTATGCCTGTATGGCTCACGTCACAGATTACGATGTTTGGCATGAAAGTGAAGAGCCCGTCACAGTAGAAGCCGTCATTCGTACGTTGTTAACGAATGCAGATGTCGCCAAACAGGCTGTTGCCAACGCAATTAACCTGTTGGCCTCGATCGGACCATCGCCCTATGAAAATGCACTCCAAGACGCCATCATTACAGATAAAAGCCAGGTTCCAGCGTCTGTGATTGCGAATCTCAGCTACATTGTGGAAAAATATTTCGACAAATGAACCCTAACGGCAAAGTGGCACTTGTCACAGGCGGAGCTCGGCGGGTAGGCAAAGCGATCACGCTCATGCTGGCCCGTTGTGGTGTCAATGTGGTCATTAACTACAACGCTTCATCGGACGACGCTGAACAGACAGCTAGCGAAGCAAGGAGCGCAGGCGTTGAAGCACTTGCACTTCAAGGGGATGTCTCTAACAGTACAGCGGTTCGTTCCATGACAGACGCAATTCTGGAGCGATTCGGAGGTGTTGACATCATCGTCAACAGCGCAAGCCTGTTTGGACAATTCCCTTTTCCCACGAATAACGCAGCTGATCTTGAAACATGGCAACGCGTGACACGGATCTCAATTGATGGACCATTTTTTGTTTGCAACAATCTAGCCCCCTCAATGTTGGAGCGGGCACAGAAAACAAATGAAACGGGCGCTATTGTCAATATTGTCGATTTGTCAGTCTGGCACCCGTGGCCTAATTTTATGGCGCACGCCGTCGGTAAGGCCGGTCTGCTTGCGTTGACGCGGCATCTAGCAACTGAATTAGCGCCAACGATTCGTGTTAATGCAATAGCGCCCGGTCCCGTTATGCCGTCGCCCAATTATCCGGAGAGCCGTCTCCAAGAGCAGGCTCAACGCACGTTGTTACAACGTTGGGGAGAGGCAGATGACGTTGCCAAAGCAGTTAAATATCTGATTGAGGCGGACTATGTCACGGGTGATGTCATGACAGTGGATGGAGGGGAACGATATGGTGTTATAAGGAATAGTGCCGTTTAAACTGATCTTTGTATGAAAACATGATTTTACTTTATCTGATAAAACTGTAGCTAGAATCATGTTTGCATCTGCACACTTTGTGATACAAACCCCATAAGCGCAGTATCGTTGGACAAAGGAGCATCGATGATTACGCGGGAAGAACTTGAACAACGAGAAGATCAATATCTAGCCAGCTATGCCGCCCGCAACAGCCAAAGTAAAGGGCGGCTCCACCCCGAAACTGAACATCCATACCGCACAGCTTATCAGCGCGATCGGGACCGCATCATCCATACAACGGCTTTCCGCCGGTTGGAATATAAGACCCAAGTATTCGTCTATTCCGAAGGCGATCATTATCGCAATCGGCTTACGCATAGCATTGAAGTTGCACAAATCGGTCGAACCCTGGCCCGCAGCTTGGGTTGCAACGAGGATTTGACCGAAGCGATCTGTCTTGCCCATGATTTGGGTCATCCCCCTTTTGGTCATGTAGGTGAAACCACCCTAAACAAGCTGATGCACTATCATGGCGGCTATGATCATCAAAAACAGACCTATCGTATCATTACCGAGCTGGAACGACGTTATCCTGATCATATCGGTCTGAATCTAACCTACGAAGTGCGTGAAGGCGTCGTCAAACATGATACAGATTATGATATTGTCGATGCCAGTGCCTATGAGCCTGACCAACGAGGCACACTTGAATGTCAATTGAGTAATTTGGCAGATGAAATTGCCTACAATAGCAGCGATTTAGATGATGGCTTGCGAAGCGGTATCTTAAGACCAGAGGAAGTTTGCCAGTTGGAATTAACTCAGTTGGTGTTAGAGGATTTGGGTGAACCAATCGACGCAAACCTCTCCGAAGATATGTTGCGCTATCGATTTATTCGACGTTTGGTCGGCTTAGAAGTAAGCAATGCGATTACCGCGACGGCACAGAACCTTCAGAATCACGGGATCGTATCACTTGACGATATACGGGGTCTTCCACAAAATATTGCTGGTTATTCAGCGAACATGGCGGCATTGAACAAAGAACTCAAGCAATATCTATTTAGATGCTTCTATCGTCACTATCGCGTGGTGCGTATGGCAGTAAAGGCCGAACGTTTGCTCACACAACTGTTCGATGCATATGTGGCTGAGCCAGGCCAATTGCCTGACCCACTCCGTGAGGCAGTACAAGAAGCCAGCGAAGAAGGCATCCTTCATCGCGTCGTATGTGACTACCTGGCAGGTATGACAGATCGTTACGCCATTCAAGAGCATAAACGCCTCTTCGATCCCGAAGAACGGGCATAAGGAAATTCCAGAAAAGTTTCGAAAACAGACTATTTTCCTATTCATCTACTACGCCCTTGCTATGTTTGTCTATTCGTAGTAAAGCTGTATGCAGACCATGTTAACCGCGTCCTCAGAACTCTCCAAATCTCTGTTAAAGTAAACCTCAGCCGCAGTCCCTCGGAGTTTCTTCACATTCAGAGCATTGCTTTGTATATCGGTCGTTGTCATCTCCATTACACCTTACTCCGCTGCAGTTAAAAGTTGTCAAATCATTCACTCGCAGCTAGCCAACATCTATTGAGTGTGTACCACAAAGTGTGTAAATGGAACAGACTCTCTGGCTAAGTGATCTCTATTTACACACTTTGGGACACACCGTCAATTTATTTTGATTCCAAGAAAGTAAAGAAATTATCGGTATGTTCAATTTTATATGTAAACATTTATTCGCTGCACTCATAATTGGTTCAGTATTCTACTGGCTTGGCAACCTAGACGTATCAGCTCAGACGAACAAAGATAGAATCATCGAACAGGAAAGTTTGTTAATTCAATTTCAACCAGATACAAATATAGAGGAACGATATAGGGTCATACGATCATTCAATGCGGAATTAATCGAATGGATCGAGCCGCTTCACATGGCTCACGTTACACTTTCTCCCCAAATCACCAACAGGATGACGGCAAATGTGGGAACAAGCGAACAGAGCATTCAGGCTGGCTCTGCACTGCTTAGTTTTGTTGAACCTGACGGAAGGGTCGAAGGAACCTATCTGCCCAATGATCCTGCGATAAAAGATACACATAAATCGTATGCTTACAACCTCATTCAGATGCCAACTGCTTGGGATCTTGAACGAGGCCACCAACGCGTGCTTGTTGCAATTCTAGACACAGGGATCGACATACATCACGTCGAATTTGGCAATCGGATTGTTCAGGGATATGACTTTGCCAATGGAGATACTGATCCGTCCGACGATCACGGGCATGGTACTCATGTAGCGGGTGTTGTTGCAGCTGAAATGGATAACGGGCATGGGTCTGTGGGCGTTTGCCCACGTTGTCGTATTTTGCCCATCAAGGTTTTGAATCGATCAAATAGAGGGACATGGTCTGCGATTATCAAGGGAATCATTTTTGCCGTAGATAATGGTGCTCAAATTATCAACTTGAGTTTAGGTGGGGCAACCCCATCGAAGTCGGTGGAGGCGGCCATTCGCTATGCACAAGAGCATGATGTGCTCGTAGTGGCTGCGGTAGGAAATTCCAAGAGTAGCACGCCCTTTTATCCAGCAGCATATGATGGTGTAATCAGTGTCAGCGCATCAACCAAAGAGGATAACGCCTGGCCCATGAGCAACTATGGCAGCTATATCGATGTTGCAGCTCCTGGTCATATGATCTATAGTACTTTCAACGGAGATAGTGCGTCTGGAAACAACTATGCTTATATGTCAGGGACGAGTATGGCGGCGCCCTACGTGGCAGGTTTGGCAGGATTGTTGTTGAGCCAAAACTCAAAACGTACGCCAAGTGAAGTCATAACACTCATCCAGCAGAGCGCTGTCGATTTGGGGGCACCAGGGTGGGACCCCATTTTTGGGCATGGCCGAATCAATGCATATGGGGCACTCTTACTCGAACAAAACGACGTATCTCGCTACACACCAGAATGGACAACAGCCATTTATCTACCGATCTTTGCAATCAAATAGAGTATATAATCACGCAAAATACCTAAGGCAACACATACAGATACCAATAAGGTGCACGCGGAAAGAGTGTCTCCAGCTGCTCATCCCAAATAAAGTCAGTGGCATGAGTCATATGGCGAATTCGCTGATCCACGCTACGTAGCTTGCCCATAATTTGATCATCTACTAGGTGTTTTGCTCTCTTCAAAATCTCCTCGATCCGCTGCCGATTGCGCATCTCGAAAGGAAACTCTACGCGGCAACGCTGTGGGTCGTCTGCACAATCATCTAGAAACCAAGCAAGACCATTGAGACGATTCTTCATTTCCCGAACAAGACGCTCGTGGAAACGCGTTTGCAAACTACGAATTGTTTCTTCAATCTGCGAAGCAACCGTAACAAACTGTTGTCTTTGCGTATCTGAAAGCTGCTCTTGAGCGCCCTCTACTCTATAAAGTCGAGATAGCATATCACCACCGGTCATCTGTAACCTCTGATCGCCAGATGATGTTCGTACAATCAATGTACGATACAATTCATCGCCAACAATGTAGTCTTCTAACTCACGCGCCATGGCAGCAAGAATCGTTAAATCAATCGCCGGATCACTAGCCAACACGTAGCTGAGTCTGCTCATTTCGCCTCCTATCAGCAGCAAGTGCTTATCAATGATACCAATCGAGGTTGTCAAGGCCATGAATGGGTCCTGATTTGCCAGACGAAAAGAGATACGCATTCATGGTTTACAGAGACCACAGGCATGATATGGAGCAAGAGATCAACCAGCGCTCTGCTTATGCCATCAAATCTGCCGTATCTAATACAAGCGTCACAGGACCATCATTGGTCAACGTCACTTGCATTTCAGCTTGAAAGATACCTCGTTCAACTTTCACTCCTTCGTCCGATAATAGCTCACAAAAGCTCTCATAAAGTCCTTGTGCCTGTTCGGGACGAGCAGCTTCTACAAAGCTGGGACGACGTCCTTTCCGTACATTTCCATAGAGTGTGAACTGGCTGACGACCAGAGCGGAACCATGCACATCATTGAGCGCCAAGTTCATCTTCCCCTCATGATCTTCAAAAATGCGCAAACCTGCGATCTTGCGTGATAGATAGAGTGCTTCTTTCTCACAATCGTCATGCGTTATGCCCAAGAGAATCAGAACGCCAATATCAATCTGGCCAACCGTTTCACCACCAACTATCACATTTGCTTGAGAGACTCTTTGTATGACTGCTCGCATATTGTAAACTCTGTTTGTAGGGTGTCTACCACAAAATGTGTAAATGAACACTGCTCAGTCAGAGAACCGCTGCATTTACACACGTTGGGACACACGCCCACTTTTTGGATAGATACCAAAGCTTTGGTCAATGTTTAGTATAGTATACAACGGATCAAATGGGTAGAAAATATATAAACCTCTAGACATCTTCATAAAGCAAATCTGTGGCAAACGAAGCAAGATATGTTTTGCCAAACAGTCTTAAGATGTCAGACGAAGCTGCACGACTGCAACGACTTTGGACCTTGGACTCTGGACTTTGGACTCCACCACCTTCCTTGTCGGTTTGAGGCGCAGCTTCGCTAGTATCTTGACAAACAGAACATTTGTTCCTATACTATAAAAATGAATATTCAAGTCAAACCAGACGCAGTCCAGAAACTCTCACTTCTTCAAGATGCAACTCGCTTTGAACCAGCTGGCTCACAGCCGCTTCCCTGTATTTCCATGGTCAGCACACCGACAGGTCAAAAACCAGTCCTCAAAACAATGTTGACGACAGCCTGTGAGCGAGACTGTTACTACTGCCCCTTTCGGGCCGGGCGTAGCCGCACGAGGCGCATTACCTTTACCCCTGATGAAATGGCTTCCACTTTTAACCAAATGCATCAAAAAGGTCTTGTAGACGGGCTTTTCCTCTCTTCAGGTATTATCAAGGGGAGCGTAACAACCCAAGACAAAATCATTGACACCGTTGAAATCATACGCCGCAAGTATGAATATCGCGGCTATGTTCATCTCAAAGTGATGCCAGGCGCGGAACGAGAACAACTGCGCCGAGCCATGCAACTTGCCAATCGGATCTCGGTCAATCTGGAAGGTCCAACGGAGAATCGTCTACAGAAGCTTGCACCCAAGAAGAATTTCTGGAATGAACTAATCGAACGAATTCGATGGATCGGTCAGTTGCGCAACGAAAATCCTTATCATGCCAGTGTGGTGACTCAATTTGTCGTGGGTGCGGTTGGCGATACGGATCTTGAAATATTATCGTTGAGTGAAAATCTTTATCAACAAATAGGACTTAGACGAACCTACTATTCTGCTTTCCGCCCTGTTGAACAGACACCCTTTGAAAACTTGACTCCCACACCATTCCAACGAGAGCACAGACTCTATCAATCCAGTTTCTTACTACGAGACTCAGTAGATCCAAATTTGGCGTTTTTGGCTATTTTCAGTCGAGATTGCAGGGATTTTGGAGTCATTTATTCAGATTTCGGTTACAGAAAACAACCTATTTCATATCTGAAAATCGCCCAAATCTAACGCAAAAACTAGATATCGACCGGCAAATTTGTATTTATGTCAACTGTTTAGCCAGAATTCTCTCTCAAAACCTGAAATTTGGATCTACTGATACTATGGTTGGAGTGTCGAAGAGTTGCCGTTTCAGCAGGATACAAACCTACGCTTAGATGTGGATCCAAAAATCGCTTGGGCAGAGGAAAATCTGAAAAAGCGGCCCGTGGAGATCAATCGTGCCAGTCGTCAAGAACTATTGCGCATCCCCGGTATCGGCCCGAAAATGGCAGATTTGATTCTTCAAGCCCGCCATAGAGGCACTCTGTCTGAACTCGCACATCTGCGAAAAATCGGCGTGCGTGATGTAACAACGACCGGACGGTATATCTTGCTCAATGGCAAGCAACCCACTCAACAGCTCTCATTGTTTTATGGCTCTTCAGGACTTCAGGGAATTGACAAACTCGAAAATGGCTAGCGCCGGTTGAGTAGCGGAGCCGTATCGAAACCAAAGCGGGTCTATCCCCTGAGATCCGGTTGAGCCTGTTTTATTAGCTGCTGATCAAATCGATGATTTGAGCGAGATACTTTCTGCGATCAGAGCAGGCAACCCTGGTTCTACCCAGACAACACTGTCCATTTGCAATGCATCCGCACCAGCATCTAACGCTTGCTGTGCTTGCTCCAATGTGTGGATTCCTCCACAGGCAATCACTGCACAAGGTAAATTGAGTGCTATTGCCTCATTTAGAGCCATCATCATCAGTCCATATGTTAACGGCCCAAAGAGAGAATCTTTGACTAATTTGGAATTGTCTACCTCTTGCTCATTGTGCTGAGCTGTCGAGATTGCCATCCCCAAGGGTTGTTGCCCAACCACGAGAGCATTTACCCCACCATCGACAGCAGCGGAAGCCCTCTCTTGTATATTTTCAAAAGTAAGTTTAGCCCAAATAGGCAGTTCGCTTTCATAGACAGCTGCTTCGACCAATGCATAGATCTGATTTCCATCGGCAGATTGAGGGAGCAAAAGCTCAATCCCGCTGATCGCTGCCCCGTCCAGATATGCGTCGGTAATTTTGCGGCACACTCTCCTCAGGCTGTCGACATGCGAGTCTGCGACTTGAACCACGACTGGACATTCCAATTTCGACCAAATCCGGCTAAAGCGCTTCAGCATCGATGAAACACCGCGATTCTGCAAACCATTATTGAGCACAAACCCGCTGTTTATCTGTGCAAGCCGTGGTGATGGAGCACCAGCGTGACTATGACGCATTACGGGACCAACTACAACGGCTCCCAGTTTCTGTGGCTGTACACCTGAATGGAGTGCCTCGCCATAGCCAATGCTGCCGCCCGCCAATAAGATCGGGGAAGAAACGATTAAGCCTTGTTTATGATGAGGTGCCAGATTGATTTCAGACATTCAAATGCCATTTAGTGCTTATCCGAAAAGTTCTGTGACTGTGTGATCTCACTCGAGAAATTGGTCGGACTCACAACCACTTTTCGGATGGTTTCTTAGTCAGGGCGAAACGTACCGATAATCTGATCGAACTCTGGTTCCTTGGTTCCTCTGTTCGATTCCTGCGTGGCTAGAGTCAAAATATAGATCTTGTCGTTCGCAATCAAGCCGGCTATCTTAGCAAAGAGGCTTGCATTGATGCCGACGTTGCTAAGATTGGCTACGGCAGACGCACGAATACCGGGCATATTGTTGATTGTCGATGTATTCATGTCCTGAATCTGAATATTCCCCAACCTTGTTGCGTTGGCTTCAAACTGTTTCTCCAGAAACTCCAACACAGAATCAGGTGTAGCGCCAGGTGCATCCACAACCGCAACATTGAGAAGCGTTGGCAATCCGCCAAACATAGCGGCACCAATATCCGTAATGGCCACAATGCCAATCGCCTGACCCGTTTCCGTATCTAGAAAATTCTGAAGATTGGCAAGTGCCTCACCTTGCCCCACAAACCCAGCCAACTGTGTAATTTGTGCACCACGCAAATCCAACTCTGTCCAACCACCAGGCAATCCAACCGAATAGCCACGCTGATTATCGACCACAACATGATAACCGGATGGAATCGATACTTGTGGTGTCGGAACTGGGGTTGGCGTAGGAGGTAAGGGTGTTTCGCCCGGTCTCGGTGTAGGAGTGGGTGGCGGCGTCGGTGTAGGAGACGGCGTTGGGGTCGGTGTTGCCGTTGGTGGTGCAAAGTAGGGAAAAATATCACCTATGCTTGGCAAAGGGAGAGAACCCCCAGCAACAACCAATGCAATGACAAATAATAAACCAATCCGTATCGAGGATGAACTTGGCATCAATAAGTCTCGCCTGACTTGATTGAGCATAATCCAGAATCTCCTTCAGTAATCAATTGAGGTTGGGCTCATCTATACGATAGATGTCTTGACAGTAGCAGGACAAGGGTATTCCTACATCCTATACCAGATCAAATCGGCTGTCAATCTGTTCGTTCTATCGTAAGTTTGAATTGATAGCCGCATCGTTCAAACATCGGATAAACATCCCTTGACAAAAAACGTTCCGATTGTCCGATGTTTAAGTGACGTGATGATTCGTTATCGGTAACTGTTCACGTTGTACCCGCAGGTGACAGTCACTTCACGTTCAAATGGGCAGGTAAGCAACAATTACAATTCACTTTGTGCGAAAAGTGACTGTCACCTCCTCGTACCGTGCAGCAAGGTGAACTGCTACCGTTATCGTTTCGATCAACGGAACATTATTTACACGGGTAAAATGTTATAATTCTTTGAGGTTTTGTGGGGTAAATGTTGGATAGTTTGTTGGTTTGCTCGTTTGTTCACCAACCATCTAACCAACAAACCAACTGACAACCACACAATTCCTCAGACAACCAATGTTATTCTATGGCGTTGCTAAGTATATTAACGTCCAATCGGCGTCCAGGTTGGGGTTGGTTCAACACGCGTTGCAGTTGGAGTGGTACTTGTAGGGGATGCAGATTCAGTAGTTGGGGTTGTCGTAGTTGAGCTTGTTACCGTTATTGTTGGTGTTTCGGTTATGCTGACCGTCGGGGCGTTGGGATCAATGTTCGGCAAGGGGGTCCACGTTGGAGTAAATTCTATTGTCGGAGGGGCAGGTCGACTTGTTGATGTCAGTATCGGTACGATAAACGTTGCCCTCGGGAATGAAGTTGGTGTCATCATGGGTGGCAAAGTGGGTGTAGCACTCTCCGTTAGCTGGATCAACACACCTGGGACTGTTGCAACAAGAGTATTTGTAGATATTGGAGCGTGTTCCTCTCTAATACCGATTGTTCCGTTATTGGTCGGCGTGTGCGCTATAACGACCAGCGTTGTCGTTGATGGAACAACGTCGTCTTGCGAATCGATCTTCGTCTCTATTGGATCAACCACTCCTGCAGGGTTCGGTTCCGATTGAAAAAAGGCACTTCGAAAGACGGTTGCTCCAATAATTGCACTGAGGAGCACAGCAATGATCACAAACGCAAGACGTCCCCAGGCAAACTGTTCTAGACGATCGAGTAGACTTTGCTGAGATGCAGGAATATCGTGCTCAAGATTCAGAGTCCCGTCCACAAGTGCAGGAGGGGGTATGTGATCCGGGGCTGTTCGGGGTGTCGAGCGTGGATCTTGTGTCCATTTTCCCTGGATTAAGACAGTCCTGGGAGGCTGAACTTCCACTGGGGATAGTGGCATGGATGACATCGTCATGGTGCCTGTGATATCACTATCGCCTTCATTCACTTCGGCAAACAAGGGAAGTGTCTTTCCGCTTGCCAGAGTGAGAGCATCAGCCATATCATCCGCATTCGTATAACGATCATCAGGAGACTTTGCCATGCTGCGTTGTAGGATCTCTACAACGAGAGGTGACAAGCGATGGAGAACATCGTCTTCGATAGTCAAAGGCTCGTAGACATGCGCATGAAGAAGTTGCGTGGTTGTACCGGAAAATGGGCGACGACCTACAATGCAGTGAAAGAGTACTGCACCTAGTGAATAAATATCCGCACGACCATCAGTATGGCGTGAACGCGTACACTGTTCTGGCGACATATAGGCGGGCGTTCCCACTGTACGCCCAGATGCAGTCAGATCTGGCGCATCTAACGACCGAGCAATGCCAAAATCAGACAACATCGGAATGACTGGATGATGCAGTGTCTCGAGATACACATTATCAGCGTGATCGTGTGGGGATGGACGCAGAAGGATATTACTGGGTTTTACATCACGATGTACAATCCCCGACTGATGTGCGTGAGCTAATGCAGAGGCAATTGGTGCCAGTAGACCACAGCTTTCTTCTGGATGTAACCAATTCACTTGATCAAGTAGATCTCGTAGGCTATCGCCCTCGATCAATTCCATGGCCATATAAGCCACGTCGCCGTGGGGTGCCACACCCACTTGGATCGTCCGCACGATGTGAGGATGCCGTAGGGCACCTGACATCAGCGCCTCCCGCCGAAAGCGCATGAGAGCACTCTCATCCGCTGTCTGTGAAAGTATTTTTAGCGCGACTGATTGCAATGAAACCTGATCAAATGCTTGGTAAACAGTGGCTGCACCACCGCTACCCAAACGCCGTTTAATCAAATAGCGACCAATCTGCTGATCGGTTAGGTCTGCTTGATCTACCCTGGTTGGTATACTACGAGCGGATGTTACATGAGGCGTAACATGTGGTAAATCATTAGATGTCCGTTGCTCAAACGATTTGCTGTTCAACAAGCCGTTTTCTAATGATTCGCCCTGCGAAGAGTTTTCCGGGGAAGAACCAACAGACGAAGTATGTTCTACTTCATCCACTGAATTGAATGCTCCAGCCACCTGGACAGATCGCCCATTACTGAGATCAAAGGTTGCGGTGCGCCACCTTCAAAAGGTACTGCCCAAATTCGCCAACGACCATCACGATTACTCACAAAAGCGACCAATTTACCATCGGGACTGACCGTCGGCAATGCATCAAACCCTGGATCGTTGGTCAAGCGCGTCACAACTTGTGTATCCACTTCAACATGATAAATGTCCCAATTGTCGTCGCACCCATTGCTCATGAATATAATATACCGCCCATCGGGCGTCCAAACAGGACGTGAATCAGTCGAATTGGTTGTGATCCGGCTACGAAAACTGCCATCGCTTCTCATGACATAGAGACCGGGATTATTTCCCGTAAAATCGGCACCCTTAAAAGCGATCTGGTCATTAAAGGGATGCCACCGAGGATCTCGACCATCGGCAATCCGTCGGTATGTACCGCTCGAATCATTATTTGCCCAATAAATGCGAGGCACCCGATCACCTTCAACCGTACTGCCAAAAACAAGACGGTTCCCATCGGGAGCCCAACTTGGTGGGCTTTCAATACTATCCTCTGGGTTATATGTAAAACGTATTGAACGGTCAGATGGTTTCAATGATTCACTATTCAGATCAAATCCATTCACGCCTTCGGGTTCATAGCTTCGAAATGCAATAATGTTGCCCGTCGGTTGGAGAGATGGTTGAGCAGCTCTGGTGACAAGAAGCCTGGATTCTGCATCGATTTCTGCATCGACAACAAAAATTTGTCTTTGGCCATCTGCAAATGAGGAATAAAAAATGCGTCCGCCGACGAGTTCAGCAACATCAACAAGTGCAAGTTCATCTTGCAAAATTGGACATTGCTTGAGATAGCTCGTCTGTTTATCGGCCAAATCGGCGTCGTAAAGAACGCGAATGGCTGTATACATCTGCTCAGCAGCTGCACACAAATCATTGTCATCTGCCAAAACCTCTGCATAATCCGCATATGCGTCCCGCAATCCTTGGCGAGCACGTGGACGATCCTCGCGACTGGCGTCCTTGAAGCTAATTGTCGCGTCTAGTAGAGCAGCTACTTGGGGGACGTGACGAATCTCTAGAGCTTTATCCAGAAACTCTGTCGCTTCCTGCAAATCAGATATCCCTTTGTCGGAAACAGTCACAGCTTCTGTGACCAACCCGCTGGCCAGCCCGACATAGGTTTGAAAAAAGAGTGAATCGACTAACTCAGATTCGAACCTTGCATTCCCGCGACGAACAAGGGTCAAATATCGCTGAGCTTCTGTCCAATCTCGTTGATCGACAAAAAACTGCGCATCATCCAAGGTAGACTGGAGGTCCACAGAGGGTGCAATGGCTGTTGGTTCTTGCCTAGGATTGGCCGGATTCGTATTGGTCGGTGTGACCGTGTTAGTTATTGGAATTTCGGTGGTTATACTTTCCGTGTTTGAAATGGGTGGGGTGGAAGAAAGTATCGCCGTTGTTGGTGACCGTGTTGGCGATTCAACAGGAGAATTGCTCGGTTCCGGTTTCGTTGCTATTGCTGTACTTGTGATCGAGACGGTCTCACTGATGGCTGCACGCGCATCATTATTCGGCTCAGTCTCTGTTGGTGTGGTATCTGCAAATTCAGTCTCTGTTGGTGTAGCATCCGTTGCCAATCCAATTTGTTCGGTCGTTGGTTGCCCAACCGGTGGAACGTTGGTCACACCATTTTCCTCATTGGGCAGGATACTCCGAATCAGAGCAAAAGCAACAAAAGCCAACAATAAAAGCAGGATTGCGCCCAATATAAGGCTGACCCAATTGCGGTTAGATTGAAATGTTGTTCGTTGGTTAGTCGATGAAGGATCTATCGGACGAACAATCTTTTGATGCGTTGTCGACCCAACAGCAGAAAGCGAACGCGGCGTTGCCGTCGTTCGTGAACGAAAAACCGAGGTTTTGCCCCCTGGTACAAGCACTTGTTGAGACGTTGTGTTATCATCTGTGCTAACCGCTTGAGCATCTTCGCTAGTCGGCAATGTTTCCATTGTGCGAGTTGCACCTGATTCCGCACTATCTTGTGTTGCAACAACAGGCGCAGCAACTTGACGTCCCGCTGCCGCGGCTAAATCATCGCCCATCATTTTGGCCGTGGGATATCGCTGCTCCACTTCTTTCATAAGAGAGCTTTGCAACGTTTCTACAATGACTGGAGGTAAATTATAGACAACCTCGTCTGGAATCGTGAGTGGTTCATAGACGTGGGCATGCAAAATTTGTGTTGTTGTCCCGACAAAAGGGGGGCGACCAACCAAACAGCGATAGAGTACAGTACCGAGCGAATAGATATCAGCACGTCCATCAATTTCGCGAGAACCTGCACATTGTTCTGGGGCCATGTAAGCTGGTGTACCAATCGTACGACCAGCATTTGTCAGTTCAGGTGAATCCAAGGCGCGTGCGATGCCAAAGTCTGAAAGAAGTGGAATCACTGGAGATTCCAGCATCGACAGCTGAACACTCCCAGGTGTACCCGGTCGAACGCGCCCCAACAGGATATTGCTTGGCTTGACATCACGATGAACTACACCCAAATTGTGTGCGTAGTCTAAGGCACGTGCCACGGGTTCAAGTAAGCTTGCGGCATCAACGACACTGAGAGTTTGGTAACGCTCCAGCAATGAAGAAAGGCTTTGCCCTTCCACAAGTTGCATAGCAATATATGCAACACCGTCTTCAGAGGTTTGACCGACTTGGAATGTTTCGACAATGTGAGGATGATTCAGTTTACTGACCGTACGCGCTTCTTGCCGGAATCGCTCCCGCGTCTGTATATCCGCGCCAGGCATCAATACTTTGAGCGCAATTGTATGGTCGAGTATTAAGTTTGTTGCTCGATAGACAGAAGCCATTGCACCACCGCCAATTCGACGTTCCAGACGATAATGTGCAATAGTTTGTCCTGTAAGATCGCTTAAATTTCCAGTCACGACAACGCGATATAGGATGACTCATTCGATTGTTATTAAAATCGTCTAACTGTAAGAATGCGACGGGGAATTGACTTTGTATCCTACCCATATTGGGCACGCAAACGCCTTGCCAGATTGCGACGATCCTGATATATTTTACCAGAGATTTGTAATCTGTGCTAACAGACATTATGATATAATAATAATAGAAGTTTTTAACAGTTCTGCCAGAGAGGCAAGCTTCGGTTTCAAATAGAGTTCAGCATATGCTTCGTAGCAGCACAACAGTAGACTCATATAAGGGTAAAAATGAACTCTTACAGGACTGCTCAGTATAAACGCTGAACCAAGGACAAAGAGGGAGATAAAGTGAGCCAATTTGGAAAGCTTATCTGTATTAGCGGACCGAATACCGGTAAAGAATATTTGCTGACGGAAGAGATAAGTACGATTGGACGATCTGAAGAGTGTACGATTACGATCGATGAGCAGCTTGTCTCCCGCAACCATGCGGAGATTCATCGAATCGATAACGCTTATCAGGTCCATGATTTACAGAGCAAGAACGGTATTTATGTAAATAATAAGCGTTTGGCACTCGGCTCAACCGCTTGGTTGGAAGATGGAGGCGAAATTACATTTGCTTCCACCCGTTTTCGGTTCCGCGATCCATCTGCCACAATGACGGCCCCTTCGATCATTGCGATTCAAGAGCCGGCCTTACGAGTGGACGCGGCGACGCGCCAGGTCTATGTAGACGGACAGCTACTGAATCCGCCTCTGAGTGTGAAACAATTCGATCTACTCTGGTTCTTGTTTCAAAATCGCAATCGGGTTGTCAGTAAAGATGAAATTGCACAAGCCGTTTGGCCTGAGTCCAAGGGTGACGTGTACGACGCAAATATAGACCGCATGGTCAGTAGAGTTCGTAGCCGAATTGAACCGAGTGGAGATGAAGATACACGTTTTATTTCGACGATACGCGGCTATGGGTATAAATTGGCGATTCTAGACCAATAAATTGGCGATTCAAAAGAAATAACAATCTATATAATTTTAGGTGTTCGTCTGTGCCATATGCCTCAGCACTGCACGTGCAAGCAGTGTGTCATCCCTCGCACGGTGGGTATTTGAGAGAGAAAGTTGGCATTGTTTTCCTGCAGCTTCTAAACTCTGCCATTGATAGGAGCGGCGACGATGATTCCACTCCCCATAATAGCGTGCATATAACTTCATGATACAAAATGCTTGAGCACCGGCTTCTGGTTTCAACCCTGACGATGCCAGACCACTTATTTGGTGTGATTGTTGAATGAGTCTTAGATCAAAGGTGGCATTATAAATACCGACGCTACGACCTGTTAATAGCGAATGAACTTGTGGCCAAATTTCTGGCCAGGTTGGCGCATCCTGGACCATCTCATTCGTGATACCATGTATTTGGACCGCTCCAAACGGAATCGAACCAATTGGCTTTACAAGGCTGTCTAAAAGAACCTGCCCGTCGTGATCAATGATACAAATTTCAACAATCTGATCTGTATCATGATAGCCAGTTGTCTCTGTATCTAGATAAAGAGGTTTACGTGCGAGATATTGTTGTGCTTGGTTGATTGTATTTTTGCGTACTTGTATGGCATTCATATCACGATGACAGTTGCTTTTCTGTGTTATCTTGAGTGTGTACCACAAAGTGTGTAAATGACCGCCACTCAGTCAAAGAATCGGCTGCAATTACACACTTTGGGACGCACTCCCGTTATCTTCTTTTGATGTCGGAAGAGAAACGATTGCCGTGTGTACGGCAAGCCCGTCGACCGTCTCGACTTCGAATGTTAAGTTCTGAAACTCAACAAAATCACGTGGCTCCGCTACATGACCGAGCTGGGCCATAATTAGCCCTCCGACTGTATCAGCATCATCATGTGCCAATTCCAACTCAAAATGCTGTTCCAACTCGTCTAGCAGTAAATCGCCACGTACCCGTAACCGATTTTCGCTAATTCGCTCAAAAGGGGGTAGTTCCTCGTCGTATTCGTCTTGAATCTCGCCAACCAGTTCTTCTGCCAAATCTTCCATGGTAACGATGCCTGCTACACCACCATATTCGTCAACAACCGCAGCAAATTGACTATGCTCTTGACGAAATCGCGCCAGCATGAGTTCAAGTCCTACGGATTCGGGCACAAAGAGTGGTTTGCGTACAAGGTTGCGCAGATCAAATAGACTTTCTGTAGGGTCTTCTTGCTCCTCGTCTCCGGACTGCTTACGCGCAAGATAACGAGCCAAATCTTTTATGTGTAGGATTCCGACAATGTGATCCAAATTATCATCGTATACGGGATAACGCGAGTGTCGATTTGCGCAAACAGCATTGAGTGCCTCTTCTTGGCTTAAATCAACTGATAGACCAAGCACACGTGTTCGAGGAGTCATAATTTGCCCAACGTTACGCTCTTGAAAGTCCAAGACGTTCTCCAAAAAAACACGTTCAGAAGGTTCTAACAATCCTTCATCGGAGCTTTCTGCAACGATGTATTCTAATTCTTCCGATGAAACAAGCCGCTCTTCTGGCCGGGCCGGTGGTATACCCACAACCCGCAAAATCGCATCACCGGTTGCATTTAAGATAATCGTCAATGGCAGAAACACGCGTTCGGACCAGGTCATCACGCTGTTCAATGCAACGGCGGACGGAGCGGGCGCTTGAAGCGCCAAGGATTTGGGCACCATCTCGCCAATCACCACATGTAAATAGGTAATGATGGTCACAGCCAAAACGAGAGCAGCCGAGTGAGCGACTGCCTCGCCAAGCCAAGGGATTGTGGCCAACGGTCCCTCCAGCCAATGCGCAACCGTATGTTCACCATACATTCCAAGGCCCAACGTCGCAAGGGTAATGCCTATTTGAGCCGTGGATATATAACGATTGATTAGATACGGATTTCGTAAGATCCTTAATATCCGGCGTGCAACTTTGGAGCCAGCCTCCACCATTTGTGCAACGCGCGTATGTGGCGCAGATGCAATTGCAAACTCGGCAGCCACATATACACCATTCAGTATGACGAGAGTACTAATAATGAGGATAGGGAAAAGATAGTCCATAGTTGATTCTACGATTCTCCATCCATCCATTGCGCTATATGATCCGGCATAGTCAGGTTGACTTCGGCAACTCGATTGCCATCCATCCGTACAATCCGAGCAATGATGGCAGAACCTTCATCGGTGGAAGATTTTTGAACAATATGATTGTCCAACTTGTCTATCGCTGATTCGCTTTCGTCACCCACAGAATCAGGCTCCTCATAGAGATGAACCGTGTCACCAACTTCAGGAATTCGACCTAAGTTCGCAAACACCAAGCCCCCCAACGTTTCTACTTGATCCATAGGTAATCGTATATTCAACAACTCATTCAGATCTTCCAGCAATGCATCTCCTAAAATCACAAGGTTATTATCAGGCTGCACACGCACAATATTGCGACGTGCATCAAACTCATCGTCAAATTCACCAATAATCTCTTCGAAGAGATCTTCAATTGTAATCATTCCCGATGTACCGCCATATTCATCAGCAACAATCGTCAAATAGATATGTTCTCTTTGCATAATTTTGAGGACATCTTCAACCGGCATAGATTCTGGAACATGAGCCACTGGATGCAGAATTCCCTTCAAGTTGTCACTAATCTCCAAGTTTTGACTCTTTTTCAGTGAAGAATTGGATGTCTTCTTCTCAGCAACAGTTCGCTGCTCCCTGACATCATCTATCAATTCCTCGCCAGTCCGCTTTACGCTTGTTTGACTTTTTGCAGTTGGACTCGTTTTCGATTGTCCATGTACCAAATTGAGGAGATCTTTCAAATGCACGACGCCCACTATCCGGTCAATAGATTCATCATATAAGGGCAATCGGGAATAAGGTGATCCAGCTAACAAAGTGAACAGTTCATCACAGCTTCGATTGATATCTGCAGCAAACATGCGATTGCGTGGAATCATGACCTTACGGGCTGTTAATTCTCGCAGTTTCAGCATATTGACCAATAACTGTCGCTCCCCCTGATCCAACACGCCTCCCGCACTGCTTTCCTCTACCAACATGCGTATCTCTTCGGGTGAATGAACATGTGCGTGCTCACCCACAGCGGACGTACCCATGAGGCGTAAAATCAATTGACCACTTCCGTTAAACAGCCAAATAAGAGGTCTGAACAACCACATGGACCATCTCATTGGGGGAGCTGTCCAAACGGCTAGACGTTCTGGAAACCGTACACCTAAGTTCTTTGGAATCAGCTCGCCAAATAGTACGGTCAAAATCGTCAATACGACCAGGACAACTGTTGTGGAAATCGTCTCCGCTAACTCCACTCCGCGACCTAATTGCTCAAATAAAGGCGTAATCAGATGAGTCAACTGTGCCTGACCGTAGAAACCCAAGATTAAGCTGGTAACGGTGATGCCAAGTTGGCAAGCAGCCACATATGCATCAAGCATAACTGGAGCATCAAGAATATCCTTCATCAAGCCAGCAAACCGGCTTCCGTCCGCTTCTAATTGGGCAAGCCGCGGTCTTTTTGAACTGACAGCAGAAAACTCAGCTGCAACATAAAAACCATTTATAAATATCAGGAGCGCAATGATGGCGATAATAGGAATCATGGACATCGTTCGGGCTTGTTCCACATTACAAGGTGGCTTGGAAATTGATCAGCAATTCCCACTCCTCGACGAAGGCCGAACACCGTTTTCACTTTACTTTCTGGTAAAGGCTTGAGTGACAAAGGGCAAACCGAAAGGGGCGGAAAAAAGAATCCACCCTGAAAAAACGGGATAAAATGTAAAAATAGTGCTCGGCTAGTTTAAGCAGCGGCATTGAGGCGGCGATGAGCGAGAACGCCTTTAGGTAAATGGTGTGAAACCGAGGCCTTTTTCCGAAAGTCAGGGTCGAGTTGGAAAAAGAGCACTCGAGAGAACGCGGCGCAGCCTGCCGGGAGTGGCTTGAGGCTCTCGATCCCAGTAGCCAGTCGGTATGGGAGGAAGAGAAGCGGCTAAATGGGAAAGAAGATTGCCAGCCAGCAGCCCCAGTTCAGGTAAGCGGAAGCAAGCCTCATCGGCATGAACAAATTGACGATGTAAGCCAATCATCTGCTTGGAAGCCAAGGGGGGGATGTTCAACAGGCCAGCGCTCCAGATAGAAAAGATAAATGGTTTCAGCTTGTAAAGCCATGACGGTCGCCAGAACCAAAGGTGTGTGATAAGCAGGATCCTGAAAGACGTAAATCGAATAGGTGCGGTTGGCTGTATCCACCTTGGTTGTCCTGGGGACGAGATTGTGCCATGCTTGATAGCGAATCAGGCGACCACTATAGACAAATTGACCAAACGAGTCTGGAGTTGTGGCCTCGAGTCGCTTTCCCCTATAGCATCGAGAGAGCGGACGCACAATATCACCATATTCGGGTGGTCTGCCTTTTTCCTTACGTTCGGGTAACTCATTGCGGCGCGCTGTGCAGTTAATCGCTTCCCGAAGGACAAATCGGTCGACGTCGCTTTCTAGCATTTCTCTGATTGTAAACCCGGCATCGACCACCGCCACTTCGTCTGACTCCAGTGATTTCTTCGTCTCTTTCAGCAGCTTTTTCCGAAACTCACTTTCCTTTGTGCCTACCTCGCATCTCATGATTGCCTTGAGCAGTGGCACTCGTTTCCCGCCTATCTCCCCCGAGCTTATCATCACTCCAAAGATGAGCGGGCAATGCCCGACGAGCCGTTGAGTTATAGAGTCGGTTCACTTTCCCTTGCAGCTTCGGTCGCCAGAACCCTGTGATATCTATGCTTTTCACTCGGTATCCTTCTAACTTTTTTGCCTCCCATTCCCCTTTCCACTCCACTTCTTCTTGCCACGATGAGAGCAGGCTTGCAATATCCCATGATCCATATCGAAAGCTCCACCAGCTTCGCCGGAGCTCCTCATCTTCAAACCCGCTTTCACTCAATCCACTATGGATTGCTCCTCGACTTTTCAGAAACGACCCATTCATCATCGCCCACATCAGACGCATTACATTTACGTTTGTTCCCACCGGCGTTACTTGCAATACATTCATCAGTACTGCTATAGTTATTTCTGGCGCGGTTAGCATTCCTTCCTCCTTTTTGGTTTCGCTACCTTTAGGATGAAACGCTAACCGCTTTTTGTCACATTTCTCACCTCATCTCTTTTCTTTTACCAGAAAGTAAAGGTTTCATAACATTTGGCCTTAGAAAAGCTACTTTCAGTCGGGTAGAGCAAAGAGGAGCACCGGTAATTGCAGAAAATTTATAGGAGATGTCGCTTTTCAAATATCAGTAGAGCGCAATCGTTAGATTCTTCACTTCGTTGGTGCGATGCACCCACTACGTGAACGGAATGACCCGATTGCGCTCTACTGAACATTTATTCTTTTACCTCAACCTGTATTGCAAGTGTCTCAGAATTGACCGCACCACCCGACAATTGGCTTGATGCGCGCAAACGATATTGGCTAACTTGCGCTTCCGATCCTTCTGAAACGTCAAGCTTCAATGTAATAAATGCAGTATTGCCCTCACCCACATTGGTCAGAATTAACCGATCCTGTGCGCAAACACCATCTTGGCGACAAAGTTGTAGCGGCCATGTGCCTGATTCAACCATATGAACAGCCAACGTATCAACAACATTCCCTACATTACTAACAAGCAATCCAATATCACATTCTTGGCCCTTGGCACAAGAATAATTTGTGACGTCGTCTACACTCTTCAGCAGGACACCTAAGGTGTAATTTGGTGTTGGTGTGGCTGTTGGTGGCAATGGGGTCCACGTCTCGGTTGGAATAGGTTCTGGTGTAAAGGTATAGGTTGGTGAAGGTGTCGGCGTCGGCAATTTGAGTTTGACAGTCGTGGTGTAGATATCTGTACTCCCATCAGGTAAAACAACCGTAAGTGCATAAGTCTCATCATCATCTTCTATACACTCCTCCCATTCACCATTCCCTTTCACGGCTTGGTTTTCATAATAGACAGCACGCACATGCTCAACAGTCCAAGTCACTTTGGTACATTTTCCTTCCTTTAACTCTTCTTCGGCAGCACCAAAGAGGACAAGTGGTGGTGGCCATGTCGCAGTGGGAACTGGGGTCTCTGTTGGACCCACCTCCACAGGCGTGCTACTTGGAATTACAAATTCAGGCGTAGGTCGTCGAATTGGAGGCTGCGGTAGCGGTACCTGGACATTAATAATCGGAACAGGTGTTTCAGTGGGATTCACAACAGGTGCAGCAGATTGCGGCTGTTGATCATTGCGAACCAGAACGCCTTCCTGCGCTCCACCATTTTGCACATTGCCCACCTGAGCATTCTCGTTTTGATGATCAAGCTCTAGCACAATTGGAGTTGGCGTAACTGCCACAGGGAAATCTGTACGCAAAGTAGATTGATTGGTATTCTGGGATTGTTCCGATACACTCTGTTGATTGAGGGATCCTCGTCTGTTTAATCCGTTTTCTCTAGCCGCTCCAACATTAGAGACATTGTTGCCTATTGTGTCCCCCTGGCTTTGTGACCCAGTTACCTCACTCGTGGCAGTCACTACAATAATGATAGCGGATCGAGTTGGATTTTCGACTCGATCACCATTCCCTTCATTTAGTTGCCCAGATTCCAATTGCTCAGACTCAGCCAATGCTGTTAGCAAATTACTCTGCACCAATCGCCAACCAGCCACTAATGCTAACACAATGCCACAAAGAAAAACCACAGCGAACGTAGCGCTGGAAAGCAACCAAACTGCTTTTGTACGACGATTTTGGGACTCGCGATTTCCATCTAGAAAATTGTCAAATTTGGAGAAAAAATAGTCGTCTACATCCGGATCAATTCTCTGATTCAATATATCTGATTCTAGAGGAATCGATGCTTGAAGAGAAGCTGAAAAAGATGGAGGTGAATCAGAATGAAAATCGCTTGATGCAACATCTAGGTGATCGTTATAGGCAATATCAATTTGACCGCTGCTCGCTAAACCTACCCCAGAAGATCGATGATTAGAAACCTGGATCAACTGATATCGTGGACAATAAGAATATCCGCCTGACAGACAATATGTCGCCTGATCAGCTAACAAAAGAGAACTTTCTGAAGGAGCAGATTCGACTAAGCATCGATTTTCGAAGCTAGGATAGTCGATGGGTGTGCCCGGATTATTCTGTTCATCTATTGTCCCCAAATAGTGACAGGTCTGTTTACTCATTCACATTATCGTTAAAAATCGTAATCGTTAAAATCTACATTGACGAACAGGACGAGGTTAGTGATCCTGTTCATCCTGTCAACCTGTGGACGATTATTCTTGGGAATCTTCTAATCATCCATAGAGCTCAATAACTTGCTTGCATATTCGAGTGCTTCTTGACGAGTCGTAACGTCACCCGAGGCCTGGGCTTCCGCCAACTGTTGTAATATCTGACCAAGAAGAGGTCCTGGTTTCATACTCAAACGTTGGATCAGATCGTGACCATTTAGCAGTGGATTGCGCACCACTTGAATCAAGCCACCGGGACTAAACGCAAAATCGAACAATTGCCCAATATGCGCTAAATAATGTTGCCACTGAACTAATGGTAAATCAGCGTGTATTGCCTGGTAGTCTGCCAAAACAAGTAGAGCAATATCAATCCCCGCCGTAAATTGATTTGCTTGAACAATATGGAGTTGATCATCTGTAGCTTTTGGCTCCTGCGTTTTCGGATCCGATTTCGTCACGCGTGTCGCCTCAAAAAAGCGATACATTGCGCGACGGCTGAGGGGTTGCACTTCGGCACTGGCATGGAGCCAATGTGGTCGCATGTGTCCCAGCACAACAGCAGTCGTTAACGCGATTTCCTGGCGGCTGAAATGTAAAGTTTCAAGACGTTTCTTCGTTAGATCAGCCCCCACTTTCTCATGCTCAAAGAACCGAATTCGATACGCTCCATCGTCTGTCTGTTCAAAAGACTGACATGAGGGTTTTCCAACATCATGTAACAATGCTTGCCAAACAAGCCATTGGGCGCGTCGATGTCCGACAGAAACCAAACTTTGCATATGGACAGCCAATTCTTGCTGCCACTCTTTCAGTTTAGATAGGAGCAAGTTGCCTGCATGTTGATCATCAAAGCGACGTTCAATATTGGTGGGCACCTCGTCTACGCGTTCATTCCTGCTTGACAATGATAAACTGAGCAACCAATCTCGCAATCGGGAAGCATGTCGGACAGCCAAAAGCGTATGCTGATACACATCTTGATAATGTGGAGAGGACTGCTCCGTATCGACAAGGTTGGCTACCTCTGGCAAAACATAAGTCAACAATCCTGTTGATCGAAGCAGCTCGATAAATGTTGCGGGATCTTGAGTGGACAGCCCCTTCCACAATTCGTCCCGAATTCGTTCAGAGCTCCCTCGCTCGATTGTGGCAGAAAGCTCCTGTAGTTGACGTCGCGTATCGTCTTCAATCGTAAAATCAAGTTGAACCGCAAATCTTACGGCACGAAGCAAACGTACGGGGTCTTTGATGAAAGCCTCTGGCGACACCCGTCGGACAATACCCTCCCTCAGATCCGTTCGGCCCTTATGGAGGTCGATCAGGTCAGCAGCAAACCATGTATCAGAAAGAGACTCTAAGTACTCATCAACTCCACAACGATTTGTTCGTTCGTTGGCTGATGCTAGGTCGAATGCAAAAACCATCGCATTGATTGTAAAATCACGCTCGTTCAGATCCGTTCGTAGGGCTTCTGCCAACAGCTGTTCGTGTTGGTCTACATGAAGGTGCGACGTTGTTTGTAGTCCAAGGCCAGCAACATCACAAATCAGTTGTTCATCAGGCAACTGATAAACCAATCGCGCAAAATCGCGTGCTTGGTCTAAGGGATAATAAGCCCAACCACACTGATCTGCAATCACCCGAGCCGTAGGTAAGGCGACCCCCGGTAGCAAGAAATCAATATCCGTTGCTACTTCCGCTTTTCTACCATGAGCTTGCGCAAAACGCACCGTCTTGTGTGGATAATATTCGTCTTTGAGCAGATAATCCCGCACAACCCCACCAACAACATACACTCGCTTCTGCATCTGCAAAAATGCAGAGAACAATTCATATAGAATAGGATGGTGTGGTTGCCAACAAATCTTCACGATATGGGATTTAGGCTTTTCCAACAATTAAAATCCCTAATTTGGGGGTGGTTCAGAATTAGGTTTACACTTTTGATACATAGATAAAAATCTATATGAGGTCATTTTCTGCCTGAGCATGGCTCAAAGTAGAAAATATAAACATCTTTTCTCTTTGCAAAAATGTAAACCTAATTGTCCGCCTAAAATGAACCACCCCCTAATTTGATCTGGAAAAGCTCAAGCCATTCCAGAGAAATCGACTTGGCAAATCAGAAATTTATTTCTCTGGAATGGCCTTAAACTATCGACCAAAATAAGAAATTGTTGGCCTTCAACGGTCTTGTGCTAAAAAAGCTTTCAGCTAATCAGCCGTCAGCTAGGTCGAAGCGACCACTTCGTGTTTGGTTACAGATGCGTAGCATCCACAGCCAGATTCTGGTCATATTTTGTGACTGATTTTTATACTTTCCTATACGACAAGAAATCTAGCGACCCTGCTCATCGTTGCGCTAAATCGAGTTCGGGTTGACGTGGACCTTCAACCCATACTTGGCCATCCGACCAATTTTCTTGCTTCCAAATCGGCACAATTGCTTTCAATCGTTCAATTGCGTAGCGGCAGGCTTCGAAACACCCATCGCCACGGTGGGGCGTAGCCACAGCAATCACCACGCTCGGTTCACCAATTTCGCAACGCCCGATTCGATGTAGAATACTGACAGATTTAACTGTTGGCCATTGCTGGCAAATTTCCTCACCAATAGAGGCCATCTTACGTTCCGCCATTTCAGTATACGCTTCATATTCAAGGAAATCTGTATCACGTGGTCCATTATCAGTTGCAGTTTCACCACGAACCACCCCTGCGAATGTCGTGATTGCGCCACAATCAGCGCGTTTCACGCGCGCCGCAACATCGTCTAAAGATAAGGGATTTTGTGTAATCTCGAAAAGCTTTGTTGTCATGATTTATAAAAAGTTAACTTAATTCCCACCCGAAACTGGAGGAAATAGAGCGACTGTCTCACCATCCTTCAAAACGCGTTCCGGCTGCGCATACTCCTGATTGACCGCTGCATATAAAGAACGTTCATGGATATCCAGGTCGGGATACTCAGATGCAAGCTGATTGAGCAATGTTGCAACTGTCGCGCCATCCGCTAGGTCGAACTCTTTCTGGGCCCATCCAGCATTCTGTCGCACGGTTGCGAATAATCTAACCGTTATGTTCATGTTCACCTATTCAGTCATCTGGGGGATTGAACTGCTCTCTCTAATCCTATCAACCCTGTTCATCTGTGGATAATCTATTTTTTTGGAATCGCCTTCTGTTCAAATTAAGAGCCGTTGACATTTGACAGCCCTCCTTAGAAAAGCTATCTTTCAATGCGACCAACTCTCTGAGGGCGCACGCGAAATGTCAACAGAACCTAGTTGAATCTGACTCTTAACAGATCGCAATCGTTCGGTTCTTCGCTTCACCCAAGAATGAAACGGCTACGATCTATTGATGCTCTAATTGCCAGTCTCCCGACTTGCCACCTCGTTTTTCTAGTAGCCGAATTGAACCGATTGACATTGTCTTTTCTACCGCTTTGGCCATATCATAAATGGTCAAGGCAGCAACACTCACTGCTGTCAAGGCCTCCATCTCAACACCAGTTTGACCTTTGCAACGCACAGTTGACGTAATGACAACTCGACTACCAGCTTCATCGATTTCAAACTCCACCGCAACTTTGCTCAACAGCAACGTGTGACACAGTGGGATCAAATCTGGTGTCCGCTTGGCGGCCTGAATGCCAGCAATCCTTGCAGCAGCTAATACATCTCCTTTGGGAACATTCCCATCGCGAATTACGGCCAATGTCGTCGGCAACATTCTCACTTCGCCTTGGGCCACAGCTTCGCGTCGAGTCTCAATCTTGTCGCCAACATCTACCATGCTGGCCTGCTCTTTTTCATCCAAGTGTGTGAGTCTAGAAAATTCTGTCTGAGTCATATCTACGTACCTTATATACCTAGTTCACCGATCAGTAATGCTGACACCATGCTCCCTGCGGTCATCTCGCCTTCCTGTTGTGGTAACTCCAAAAGAGCATTGGCAGTACGCATACTAAGCAGACGACTGCTGGTCTGACTTCCGGTGCTCACAGCAACAAATCCCCCGCGCCCTTCATGTAACGAGGGCTCCCATTTTACTGTGGCTCGGTGATATTCGGGACGAACCGGATCCAAACGCAATGAATGAGTCAATTGAGCTTGAATACGTGGCAGATGTGGATTGGGCCAACCAGCCATCTTACGCATAGCAGGTACAGTAAAAAGATAAAAGGTCACCAGACTACTTACTGGATTTCCTGGCAGGGCAAAGACCAAGCGGCGCCGTCCGCCTATTTGGGTTGTGGCAAACGTTAACGGCTTCCCAGGCTTCATACGAATGCGTCCAAAATGAACCCGACCGGTCTGTTCGAGCAACGGCTTCAACAAATCCAGTTCCCCCATCGAGACGCCACCTGAAGTAACCAAAATGTCAGCTGCACGTAGCCCGTGATTCACTCGCTCATCCAATTGCCCCTGGCTATCGCGCACAATTCCCAAATCGATTTCATCTCCACCCACGGCGCGAATAGCCGCCCGCAATGTCGAACGGTTGCTATCCCGAATCTGTCCTGGCCCCATTTCTGCGCTGGGTTCAACTAGTTCATCGCCCGTTGACAAAACAGCAATCTTAGGTCGTCGGTAGACCGAGACATTGGTTGCACCAACGGTTGCCAGCAAACCGATTTCGGTCGCGCCCAAATAATCGCCAGCAGCCAACACGCGCTGACCAGCAGCCACATCGATCCCAATAGGACGAATATCATCCCCTACATCAACAGCCGTTTTGATCCGTATGTGTTTTCGACCATCAACATCAGACGATGGTTCACTATCCTCAACCATCACCACGGCATCTGCTCCAGTGGGAATCGGGGCACCGGTCGTAATATAAGCTATTTCGCCAGGGTTCACCGCAAAATCAGCCACATATCCAGCCGTGACTTCGCCCACTACCGGATAATCACCAGGGCCATCCGCGGCAACCACAGCATAGCCATCTTTCATAGATGCAGGGAAAGGTGGTAGCGGTTCGCCAGCCACAACATCTTGAGCCAATATCATGCCAGAAGCCGTCGACAACTCAACGAGTTGTGACGGCAAAGGCTGTGCCTGTACCAAAACCGTCTTTAGCGCATCTTCAACCGAAAGCATCAAATAGGGTGATTCAGTCATGATTCTAACTTATTACTCCGTAAAGTAAGTTATGCGGTCTGTTCGCCCCCATCCCCAGCCCTTCCCCCACGAGTGGGAGAAGGGAGCCATATTCCCCTCTCCCAGGCTGGGAAAGAGGCCAGGGGTGAGGGCCAAAATGCCAAAATACTTTGTTTACGCAGTACTTATGCTTCATGGCAGATATATACAACTTCACTGCCATCGGGATCATCAACGTATGGCCTACTCGATTACATTTTGCCATAGATTACATCGCTAGTCTAGCATCACTCATAGAGGACAGCAATTCAAGTCCTGCTTCATCCAAGACTACTCTCTAAATCGCGCTCGTTTTGACATAAGTTTGTTCACATGCTACAGTTCCTCTTGATTCTTACACGCAAATTCGATACAGAGCCAAAATTTCGAGTCAAGGCAACAAATTCGAGGTACACACACAGGTAGATCGAAACTGTCGCTGCGAAGCCTTTAACCTTCGTAGAGGAACTTCCCGACTCCTGCCTGAATGTTAAGCTGCAAGCAGCAAAACATTTGGAAAAGTTGCCTCACGAAACCGTAAGTGAGGGCGAGCGTTTGGTAACGAACGTTTGACTACAACCGCAACAGAGAGCAGTCCCGCCTATAAATGGATTTGTCACCCAAATTGCTTTGCAATTTGTGGTATACAGATGCACTATAAGGTAAGGGGTGAAAGGGTGGGGTAAGAGCCCACCAGCGGATGCAGCAATGTATCCGGCTAGGCGAGCGTGCAGCTGGGAGCAAGGCGAGTGGGTCGGGCCCACTTGTCTCCGAATATGTAGAATGCATATTCGACACGGCAAAGCTCGATCTCGTCGCAGCGGTGCGGGCAAGGCCGGATAACACCCGGCAAGCCATAAACCGCCAGCGCTGATATACAATAATGGAATCAGTTGCTGAGACAGATGACAGTAGAGTAAAATCCGGCAGAGCCGAGAGGATACGGAAAACAGAATCGGGAGTATGAATCAACCTGAACCTGAGTCTCGCCATCTCTGAAATTTGGTTTCTGAGGCACGAGAGTTGAATAAGTTGTGCATATCATTCTCGAGTGAAACGAAGAATCTATGCATAGGTTCTTTAATTTTCGTTCCTAAAATTTGCGATGCAAACAAAAATCCGTTATACTATTTGGACAGTGCCGACGTGGCGGAATTGGCAGACGCGATAGACTTAGGATCTATTGCCCGAAAGGGTGTGGAGGTTCGAGTCCTCTCGTCGGCACCAGATGAAACATGAAATTGTAGCTTCGGGCCCGTGGTCTAGAGGGATGACGCCTCCCTTGCACGGAGGAGATCGTCGGTTCGAATCCGACCGGGTCCACCAAATTTTCTAATTTAACAAGATTTGCAATATACAATCTAATGGTATAGAATGGGCAAACAATCTATCCAACATGCGGGCGTAGTTCAGTGGTAGAACGTCTCCTTGCCAAGGAGAAGGTCGTGAGTTCGAATCTCATCGCCCGCTCTAAAAACCTATCCAAAAAGTGGTTGTGAGCCCAACCAGCTTCTCGGGCGAGAATAGATTGTTACAGCACTTTTCGGATAAGCACTAAGGGGTCGATCCAAATATGGATCGGCTCTTTTAACGGAGATAGGTATTTTCTACCACATTTTGATACGTTCCACAGCAGCACATTATAACAGTCCCTCCCGACAGAAGGCGCTGCTTCGTATAATTTTGCCGAGATAGCTCAGTTGGTAGAGCACAGCACTGAAAATGCTGGTGTCCCCAGTTCAAGTCTGGGTCTCGGCACCTGAAAATAAGACAGTGTGTCCCAAAGTGTGTAAATAGAGACCGCTCAGCCTGAGAACCTACTCCATTTGCACATTTTGTGGTACACACCCAAAGATAATGAATTGTGAATGAATCGTTTTGATTGGATAATGCGTTTGTTGCGTTCCCAAACATTAACAATTCCAAATTGACAATCCACCATTCATTATTTTTAATGGGGGATCGTCTAATGGCAGGACTACGGTCTTTGGAACCGTCAATCGGGGTTCGAATCCCTGTCCCCCAGCCAAAGCCGGAGCGATTTTGACTCCGGCTTTTTGTATGCTAATGATCCGACTCTTCAGGAATTGTAGGGGGTGACAAACTCGAAAATGGTTAGCGTCGGTTGAGTGGCATAGCCCTATCGAAACCAAAGCGGGTTTCCCCCTGAGATCCGGTTGAGCCAATTATCCTTTAACAGCACCCACAAGTAATCCTCTGGCGATATATCGCTCTAACGCCACAGCCATTATGATCACCGGCGTAATCATAAGCATAATCAATACCGACATATACCACCACTGAGGCCCGCGCGTTGCATTTTGTGCCGCAACGGTCAGAGGCATGGTTTGGGCTTGAGAGCTAGATAGGAAAAGCGCAAACAGGTACTCATTCCAGGCAAAGACCAACACAAAGAGAAACGTCGCCACCAATCCCGGCACAGAAAGAGGTAGAACCACAGACCAAAAGGTTCGAAATGTAGAAGCGCCATCAATCACCGCGCTTTCCTCTAGCTCCCTGGGAATTGATTCAAAGTAATCCCGCAACAACCAAACCACCAACGGCAGATTCGTCGCCACATAGGTGATGATCATGCCAAGGCGAGTATCGAGCAATTTGAGACCAGTTGTACTTCCCACCTGCTGGAAAAGAATATAAACCAGAATAATGACAGCCACTGGTGGTAGAATCCGTTGCGAAATCATCCAAAATGCAATATCACTATTCCTTAACGTACGGACAAAGCGCTTGCCAATCGCCGCGACCAACAAAAAGAAGAGCACTAACCCCATCGCCGCTGCCACCATCCACGGTACACCAAAATTGATGGCCGCAATCACCAAAACGAGGCAGAGAAAGAAGAGACCCACCACCCCCCACTTGGGTCGATAGTCAAAGCGCACCAGCGCATAAGACGCCAATGCGCCGATCAACAAAGCCAATATCGAAGAAATCAGCCCAATCACGATGGTGTTCATATAGGGACGAAAGGTATCGTTGGCCACATCCACAAAGATGTAATTCCAGGCATGCATGGATGGTTGAAAGTCTACAAAGCGAATGTAGAAGGGACCTTCGTTGACTTGATAGGGCTCTTTGAAGGAAGTCACGACCAGCCAATAGATAGGGAAAAGGACAACGAAGGCCCAGAATCCCAATATCAAATACGAGATCGTAGACTGGAAAGGAGATGGTTTGAATAGGCTGGAGCGGCGAAAGAATCCGTTCATAGTTCTGAATACAGTTTCTATACAGCTTGCGTTGTGCGCTGTCGGATTAGATTCACAAATGCGATACTTACAATCGTTACAAGGACCAGCAGCATATATGCAATGGCGGCAGAGCCACCATAATCCCGCGCGGTCCAAGCACTGTATGCATGCATCGTGACCGATTCGGTTGCCGTACCTGGTCCTCCCCCCGTCATGACGCGTGGCAAATCGACTAGCTTGAAGGCCTCGATCATTCGGATCAGAATCAATGCCGTACTTACGGGTAAGATAGCGGGAATCGTGATGTGGCGGAAGATGTCCCAGTTAGACGCACCATCTACCTTGGCGGCTTCGATCGGCTCATTGGATTGACCTTCAACCGCGGCCAAAAGCACGATAAACATAAAGGGAGTCCACTGCCAGGTATCGCCGATGAGAATCACCCATCGTGCGCCCCACGGCGACGTGACCCACGAGAAGTCGGTCAATCCCGCAGCTTGCCAAAGGGGAGCAAATGGTCCTTTTGATGTGTCTGCCATCATACGGATCATGTAGGCAACACCCACTGGTGTGATCATCATCGGTAACAAGTAGACCACTCGAAAAAAGCGTCTTCCCCACAGCGATTGTCCAGTGATCAATGCCAGCCCGAGCCCAATGGCGTATTGGATGATGATGCCTGCATAAGTATAAAAAAGAGTCACGGGGAGGGTACCGGGTCGCCCTTCACTAGAGAACATGGTTGCAGCAATCAACACCATTAGCCCAAGCAAAACCGCCGCAAGCGCAGCGCGCAATATAAAACCGCCGCTGGTTCGACCCGGAGTACGGAGATAGGCAATCAAGAAGTAGAGCAACCCAAGTGCGACAAATCCAAACAGAATCCACCCTGAAGACGAAAATGAGTCAAATACGCCCAAGAAGCGATCCTGTTGGGTGCCGGTTAGCAGCCGCTTGTAATTTAACCATCCGACCCACTCAACTTCAACACCGCCACGTACAAAGTTGATTCGTGCGAAAGAAAGATAGAGTGAAACAATGAGCGGGAAGATCGAGAATAAGAGCAAAATGGAGACTGCTGGCCAGATGAAGATATCGTCTGCTGCGCGGTCGATGCGTTCCCAAAGAGTGAGTTTTGGATTGGATGTGGTTGTCTGTTCCATGTTTCGATGACAGGGTGACAAGATAGCAAGATGACACAATGACAGGATGAAGTCGCATCATCCTGTCATCCCTTTTTGGTCATCTCGTCGAAAAACTATTCAGCACCAATTGTCGCCTTATAGGCCGAAAGCTGTGCATCCAAGCCAAATTGTTCATTCAACTCATTCCATCCGTCTTCAATGGCTTGAGCTGCGCCATCAATGTCCAACTCGCCCGCCAGATATTGACTGATGGCTGTATCCAAAACTTCCCCCTGATACTGCTGGTTGTTGGGGATACGTAGATCTAAAACCATGTTGGGGCTATTTAGACTGTCTTTGATGGCGCCCAAATAGACGTTGGCAGAAGCTTCATCCATGCCGGCTTCGATCCAGAGATCTAAATTCTCAAACTGAGAGGTGCGGTAGGGATTGAAGCCCGTTGCCCCAATGGTCACATCTACATTGGATTGCGCCGGTTGATTGACATAAGAAAGATAGTCAAAAGCTGCTTTCGCTGTGGCCTCATCAGAGGCCGCATTAATCGCACCAGACCAACCACCAAACGCTGCAAAGGGTGCATGGTTTACACCGTCGATATGATGGGGACAGCTGCTGTCATCACAGGTGACCAATTCGCCAGTCGCCCGATCCAAAACCTCGGTTGTACCAGGCAGGATCACGGCACCAGTTACACCATTCACCTGTGAACCTTCCTCAATCGCCAGCGTTCCAATATCGCCCCAATCGATGGTCAGTGCGCAACGCCCAGCCGTCCACAAACCGCGGGTGTCGCCAACATCCAGGTTCAACTCATCGGATGGACCAAATGCAGTGGTTGCGCCATATACCTCCAGAGCTTTCTTAAAGCCAGGGTTGTTGCCATAAAGCGGCGACATGTCATCCGTATTAAAGAAGCCACCTTGGGAGGTGCCTTGACTCTGTAGATATGCACTGGCAACAGAGGTGATCATCCAATAAGATTGCGCCTTACGTTTTTTGGCGATGCAAGAGCCGTAGTCCGCTTCACCGTCCCCATTGATATCCATCCCATGAGCTGCTTCCGCAAAGGCCAGATAGTCATCCCATGTCTTTGGCGCACCCATCCCAATCTCTTCGGCCACATCGGTACGATAATAGACCATCTGGAAGTCGCCATCGAGCGTAATCGTATAAATGTCTCCTTTATACGTAGAGCTAAAATCTCGGAAGAAGGGAGCAATATCGTTCCATTCCAGATCACTGGACCCAGCAACCCAATCGTTGATGTTGACTAGATAGCCGGGCTCGACATAGTCAACCATCCATTGAGGGGCAAAGACATATACATCAAACGCGTCAGTACCAGTCGAGAGATCGCTCAGAATCTTCTGGTAGAGATCGCTGAAGGGAACGACTGTCACATTCACGCCAATGCCCGTGGCTTCACTAAATTCTGCACCACGACGCTGCAACGGCTCGGCAATCTGAGGTCCTGTGAACGTCAGCACTTCGATCGTGATGTCTTCGGCTGCCATGTCGGCGCCAGAATCATCGCCGCCATCTCCAGCAGGAGCAGGCGGCGCTGCACAAGCTACCAGCAACAACGCCAGTACGAGCAAGAGAGAGTAGAAATCTTGGATTCATTTGATTTTCTCCTTAGTGAAATTGGTTAAAAAATTTGGCTCAACCGGATCTCAGGGGGTAGATCCGCTTTGGTTTCGATACGGCTCTGCCACTCAACCGGCGCTAGCCATTTTCGAGTTTGTCAATCCCTTGGATTCCTGAAGAGCCAATAATTTCAGGTTATCGATGCCTACACACCTGCGAAGAGCCGCGGAATAGAATCGTCGGTTCCAAAACTGTATGAACAGGCGGCATCGTCGGATCTTTGATACGTTTGAGCATCAACCGCGCCGCCTTTTCTCCCATCTCATAGACTGGCTGAGCCACAACGGTCAAGGGGGGCTGCATGACGAACATCCAATCCATTTCATCATAGCAGACAAGGGCAATTTGATCCGGAATCGACAAACCATGCTCATGGATCGCCCGCAATGCGCCGAGTGTCAGCAGGTTATTGCCCGTAAAGAGGGCTGTCGGTGGCTCCGGTAAGTCGAGTAATTGATTCGTCAATTCATAGCCGGTTTCTGCTTTTGGAACCCCTGTCCGCAATAGTTCAGGAATCGCCGCTAGGTTTGCTTTTCTCAGCGCTTCTAAATATCCATTTTGGCGCTCGCAACCAGTTGAGATGTCGGGTGTTCCAATGACGGCACCGATTCGTGTATGTCCATTATTGATCAGATGTGTAATAAGCTTTTCGGTTGCCGTCACATTTTCCACAACAACTGTGTCGCAGCTCGTACCCGCAATGTATCGATCGACGAGAACAACCGGAATTCCTGCATCAGTTAGGTGATGAACTGCTTCACCCTTATTACAGGTGGGAGAGAGGATTACGCCAGCAACACGTTCCGACACCATCAGATCAATATAGAGTGCTTCCTTTTTCGCATCCTCGTCAGAATTGCACAGAATAACGGTGTATTCGTATGCGTAAGCAATATCTTCTACGGCCCGCACCATTGCCGTGAAAAATGGATTCTGAATATCAGAAATAATCAGGCCAAGCCGTTTGGACGTTTGGGAGCGCAAACTTCGGGCATCGCGATTTGGGCGATAGCCCAACTCTTGCACGGCTTCTAACACAGCCCGCCGCGCTTTTTCGCTTACATGAGGTTTTCGAGCGAGAACCCGAGAAACAGTTGCAATCGAAACACCTGCGAGCCGCGCAACATCCTCAATCCCAACACTCATCTAGTACCACCGCTTAATTAGATTTCACTTCCTGTGCCTTTGTTATGTTATGGTAATTTGGATCGAGAGAGGCAAAATTAAACGTTCATCAGACAATATAGGGCAAACACGAATTCGGGCAATAGAATCATTTTCTGTCGAGGGATAATCGTCAGATGAGTCATTTTGAAAACGTTTACAATTGGGTTGTAAACGTTTTCAGATTCTGTGTCAAATCGCATCCTGATTTGGAATTACACGCCTAATTTGACATTTTGTGACAAGTCTACTAAAATACTTAGAAATCTAACTATTAGAATACAAATTTGATTCATGCGCGTAACTGAAGAGACTATCCAGGCTGAACACGATATTCTAGAACGAATTGATGGTCTGCCGATTGATTTGTTAGCCCTGGCTGTTGCCTCTAACCTGTGGCGGGCGAGCCAATCGTTCAGGCTCAACCTGGAACGCAACGTGTTACGCCAGTACGATCTTTCTTGGGCCAGCTTTTCTACTCTCTTTATTGTCTGGATATGGGGACCAATCGGTATGTCGGCAATTGCAGAGCATCAAGCAGTCTCACGTCCCACTGTGACAAGCACGGTTAATCATTTGGAGAAACGAGGATATTGCCTACGGGAGTTTGCCAGCTATAACGATGATCGTCGCACGGTTCAGGTTTCCTTGACAGACAATGGTCGTCAACTGATCGAAGAGGTCTTCCCAATGTTCAACCAAGGCGAAACAAATTTCGTCAGCTGCTTAACCGAGGATGATCAAACAACGCTTGCGAATCTGCTCCGCAAGCTTGTCCGAGCCAATGAGCTGTAGTTCGGAAACAACTAGCAATCAGTAGACCGCAATTGTATGTAGTCTCAGTAGTCCAATATGTGTCTCATGCTTGCGGAATCGCCCTGCATTCTCATATGGCTCTACTCGACCATAACCGACGTTAGAGAACACCTACTTAGCGAGAAATTGGATCGACCGAGTCTATGGGCAATTTCTGGCGTGGCATCGATGTCAATTGTTTGAAAGAGAGAGCTTATGACAGACACATACAAACGCATCCGAACCCTCTTCCCCGACCATCTTAGCCTTGCCCGTGGCAAATACATTCGTGCACACCTTGCCAACGAGGGCGCACGCTTTTGCATCACGCTCTTTGCACTGACCTATGACCGAGACATGTGCCCCGCTCCAGGTGCTCGTTTGTTAGAGGGGCTGCCCGATTGCGACTTGTTATTTAGCCAAGAAGATATCCGCCCAAGTTGGCAGCCCAACACCGGCATTGTTGTCGGCGATCTGATGTTCCACGGCGAACCCCTCATGATTGGTCCGCGCAACGTTCTCAAAAAGGCCATGGCCGATTGGGATGAGATGGGCTATGCAATCAACGTCGGTATCGAACTGGAAGCATTCGTTCTGCAACCCGATGGCGAAGGTGGTTGGACAGAATGGGATACTCCTGGAGCATATGTCTATGGAACCGGTCCTGATGTAGACCCGATTGGCCTGATGGATGAAATCTGGGAAACGGCAGATTTGGTCGGCTTTCCCGTTGAATCAATCAACTCGGAATATGACACGCCAGCCTTTGAGCTCACCCTGCGTTATGGCGAGTGTCTTGAAACGGTTGACAACATCTTTCTCTTCAAACTCATGGCGCGTGAAATCGCCATGCAGCATGGTCTGCGTCTCACCTTTACGGGCAAGCCATTTGGTGACCGTGGCGGTAGTGGCCTACACGTAAACTTTTCACTAGTCGACCAAAACGGAAATAACGCAATGGTCAATTCATCTGCAGCAGATGGGATCTCGCCGCTGGCAAAGCAATGTATTGCGGGACTGGTTGACCGCCATGAGGCCATGTCTGCGCTTTGTGCCTCTACAGTGAATGCCTATAAGCGTCTTCAACCCGCGCAACTGGCTGGTTATTGGGCGAACTGGGGCTATGATCATCGGGGCGTCACCGTACGGATTCCGCACAATCGAGGAAAAGCAACTCGCATCGAACACCGCATGCCAGATGGTGCAGCCAGCCCCTATCTCGCAACGGCCGCTGTTCTGCAGGCCGCGCGTCTAGGCGTGGTCAACAAAACGCTTCTTCCCCCTGCCGAAGAACAGGACTGTCTTGAAAGCCAAAGCACAGACCGTCATGTACCCGACAATCTAGCGCTCGCCTGTGACGTGCTCGAGGCGGACACAGAATTTGTTGACGCGTTTGGACGGGAATCTGTAGAGCAGCTCATTGCAGTCAAGCGTTTTGAGTGGGAAAAATATACAGAGGCCAATCCCAACTGGTCCGAACTAGCCGAAACAGTAACAGACTGGGAACTCAACTACTATACACCATTTATTTAACATTCGGTGAGTGTGACAAGTGAACTGTAGATCGCTTCTATGGAGTGACACGGTTCCACCGATGCGGCTATGTCACTTCTCCGGAGTGACCTACGAGCTTCATCTCGTCATCCAGATCTCATCCAGTCATCCAGATCAATGTCTAACCAATATACCAACATCATCGACCCCGATATCTATACAGGTGGCGTTCCACACGCAGCATTCAAGCAGTTGCGCGACGAAGATCCAGTCAGTTGGCACGAAGAGGAAGGCGGCTCTGGCTTCTGGTCCGTTACCCGTTATGCCGATCTGCTGGAAGTCAGCCGCCAGCCACAGATTTTCTCCAGCGCGCAAGGGATACGGCTAGAGGAGATGGATGACGAAGAACGCAAAGCGCGAGAGACCATGATGGAACTGGATCCGCCGGATCACACCGCGCAGCGGCGGCTGGTAAATCCACCCTTCTTGCCTCGTTCAGTCGCAACGTACGTCGACGATTTGCGCCAGCTTGCACGGGAGGTCATTGACACCGTACATGGTCAAAGTGAATTTGACTTTGTGACTGAAATTGCGCGTACGCTACCCATGCGTATGTTGGGGAAATTGCTTGGTGTATCCGATCAAGATGGGCGTTGGCTGGTGGCAGCGGGCGATGCCCTCATTGGGAATGCAGATCCAGAATTTACCGATTTTCCCGTGGATTTGGTAGACACAGACGACTTTCGCCTGTTGCCCTTCCGTAGCCCAGTGAGCCTCAAGCTCTTTGAGTATGCGGGTCACCAGCGAGAAGCGCGTACACGTTGCCCAGCACACGATCTGATCACGCGCCTAACAGAACCATTGCGCGATGGCTCTGTCCTCACTGACTTGGAGTTCAAGAACTTCTTCACGCTACTCGTGGCCGCGGGCAATGACACGACTCGTTACACCATGGCAGCGGGTATGAAGGCGCTGCTCGACTACCCCAACGCCCTGGCTGAGCTACGAGAACAGCCAGAACTGATGGACACTGCCGTCGAAGAGATGTTACGCTGGGGATCTGTAACGATGCACTTTCGCCGTACCGCCACCCAGGATTATGATCTGAACGGCACCCAAATCAAAGCGGGCGACAAGATAATCATCTGGTACATTTCAGCCGATTTTGATGAGCGACAATTTCCCGACCCATTTACCTTTGATATCCGAAGAACGCCGAACGATCACGTTGCCTTTGGTCTCAAAAGCCCACACAAGTGTCTTGGGGAGCATCTCGCGCGGCTGGAAATTAAAGTACTCTTCGAGGAATTACTGCCACAAATCAAAACGATTGAACTGAACGGCAACGTCGAGCGTTTACGTTCAAATTTCATTTCAGGGATCAAGCACTTGCCAGTGCGGGTTGAATGGATGTAATCAATACATCTCAAAACAAACAGCTATCTATGAAACTAGGCATCCTTAACGCATGTACGCCTGCAGACGAAACCGAGTTTGGTTCACATGAATTTGTCACTTTTCAGAATTTTTTTGGGTTGACCAATCACAACATAACCTTTGTTGAATATCGTATCACTGAGGGCGAATTTCCTACATCACTCATTGAATGCAATGCCTATCTCATCACGGGTAGTCCCAAAGGCGTCTATGACAGAGAGCCATGGATCGAGCAACTGAGCAGCTTCATTAGCAACTGTCATGCCGCGCAGCACAAAATGGTCGGCATCTGCTTTGGTCATCAGATATTGGCGCACTCGTTGGGTGGTCATGCCGAGAAGTCGGAGAAAGGGTGGGGCATGGGCCCACAGATGGTGGAGGTGCTCAGTCCACAACCTTGGATGACGCCAGAACGACCACATGGAAACCTCTATTTTTGCCATCAGGATCAAGTGACGATGCTCCCGACCGATGCCGTGCGTTTGGCGGGCAATGATTTCTGCCCCAATGGTATGTTTGTGATCGGGAAACAGGTTCTCGGATTGCAAGCTCATCCCGAATTCACATTAGAGGTAATGCAGAAGGCGATTAACTGGCTCCGTCCACAGATGGATACAAAGTGGATCGATGGTATTGAAGCAGCTACTGCGGAACAGACGGCAGACAATGAAATTATGGCCCAGTGGATCGTCAATTTTCTAGAGGGTCACGAATCATGCAAGACAAACAGCAACCGAGTCTAACAGGATTAAGCCGAGGACGGGCGCTCATTCATACGGCACACTTAATCGAAAGAGCCTGGCACAGCTTTGATCGTGCCCGTCCCGCCCAGCCTCAGGTAGATGATTCGATTCGTGAACTGCTTTCGATGCCCCTACCGGATGAGGGTATTGACGCCATTGATGCACTCGATGAAGCCGATAAGATTTTGGATCAGAGCCTTTCGCAGTCCCGGCCCCACTACTTTGCCTTCATCGGTTCGAGCGGGTTGGAAATGGGCGTGATGGCTGATGCGCTGGCTGCCAGCCATGATGTCAACTTGGCCGTATATGCCGGTGCAGCCAATCTGGTCGAGCAGCAGGCGCTGCGTTGGGTCGGCGAATTGATCGGTTATCCAGGTCGACATGGTTCCTTTACCAGTGGCGGAATGCTCTCAAATCTCACGGCGCTGACCGCGGCACGTGAACAAGTGCTACCGAACAGTCGCATCGACGGCGTGCGTAGCGATGTGGCCGTCTACGTCAGTCGCGACGCCCATTCGTCTGTGGCGCGGGCGGTGGAGATTTTGGGCTTTGGGAGTCGCTCACTACGCGATATCCCCCTTGACGGCTTGCGCAGGATGGATGCCGCCGCGCTGCGCAAGACAGTCGAGCAAGATCGTGCCTCAAACGTGACTCCGCTGGCCATTGTTGCAAGCGCCGGAACGACACTCGCCGGTGCGGTTGATCCCATTGCGGAGATCGCCACTTTAGCTGAGGAACAGAGTATCTGGCTCCATGTGGATGGTGCATACGGACTCTCTGCGGCGGCGATTCCCGATGTGCGTCACCACTTTGTGGGCTTGGAACGGGCCGACTCGATGTCCATCGACGCCCACAAGTGGCTCTTTCTCCCCAAGCCATGTGGTCTACTTCTGGTCCGAGATCAACACGCATTGACTGCCGCATTCACATGATTCATCGTACATTCCCGATGATCCGAATTCGCTGAATCCTGTCGAGTGGACGCTCGAATATTCGCGGCCTTTACGTGCGCTTAAGGCGTGGCTGGCGTTCCGGACCTACGGTGCCGCGAATTTCCGCAAGGCAATTCAACGCAACTTGGATCAAGCAAGGCTGTGCGCAAAATTGGTGCAGAAATCGCCAAATCTGGAGCTAAGACAAGAGCCACAACTATCAGTTGTCCTCTTCCGCAGAAAGCCTTTCTCGGGTGATATCAATCAGCACAACCTGCAGCTAGCCCAGACGCTGCAGGATGATGGGCGCGTCTACGTGGTCGGTGCCAAAATCGATAGGGAAGATTGGCTGCGCGCTTGTTTCGTCAACTATCGGACAACGGAAGAAGATGTGCAGGTCTTGATTGATGTGATTGAAGAAATAGGGAAAAATAGACAAAAGCTAGAAACCAACAATGATTCAAATCGACGAATTCACCATCTCACCCGACCACTACATCGGCGGAGAACGGATTGCATCTGAGAAGACATTCACCGATATCAGCCCCATTGACGGACGCGTGCTGGGCGAAATTTCGGCGGGTGGTCAAAAAAGAAGTTGACATGGCCGTAACCGCGGCGAACAGTGCTTTCCCGGCCTGGGCTGCACTAGGGCCGGAGGGGCGACTTCCATACCTGGAGAAGCTTGCTCACATTATCGAGGAAAATGTGCCAGCGCTGGCCAAGGTGGAAACCACCGATAATGGTTCGCTATACGAAGCCAGCTTGCTGCGGGTCATGAAGCGGGGGGGGGGGCACAACATCCATTGGTTTGCCGAATACGCTGTCGAGCAACTCAAAGAGCACGAGGTCGTTTGGGAGACACCCCACCGCAATGCACAAAACCGAGTGCGTTATCAGCCATCGGGCGTGGCCGCTATTATCACACCGTGGAACGCGCCATGTATGCTCTCCACCTGGAAAGTTGGTCCTGCGTTGGCCGCGGGTTGTACAGTGGTGCTCAAACCACCTGAATGGGCACCCCTGACTTGCTCTCTGCTGGCCGATTTTGCTGATGAGGCTGATCTGCCACCCGGTGTTCTGAACGTCGTGCAGGGAATTGGAGAGAAAGCCGGAGATGTCTTGGTAAAACATCCCACTGTGGCACGCATCTCGTTTACTGGGTCACCTGAGACGGCACGCATGATAGGTGCCAATGCCGCCCAGAACCTAACACCCGTTTCCTTCGAGTTGGGCGGTAAATCTCCACTGATTGTCTTTGCCGATGCCGATCAGGATTTGGCTTCTCGAAAATATGATCGAACAGTATGATAATGCGGGGCAAGTCTGTTTGGCGGGTACGCGGTTGCTGGTCGAAGCATCCATCGCAGACAAAATGCTGGCGCGCATGAAAGAGACGGCGTCCCAACTCAAGGTCGACACCCCGATGGATTTTGAGACTGACGTTGGCCCGTTGATTCATCCCGATCATTTTGCGCGCGTGGAGGGTTTTGTTAAACGAGCAATTGACGATGGCGCAACATTGGTTTATGGTGGTGGACCACATGATCGAGGCGGTCTCTACTATCGGCCGACCCTCTTTACTGACGTGGCCGAGGAATCTGAACTGTGGCAAAAAGAGGTCTTTGGTCCGGTGCTGATTTTTGACACATTCAATACCGAAGAAGAGGCCATTCGTAAAGCCAATGCCACCGATTATGGTTTGGCCGCGACAATTTTTACACAGGACGAAGCCAAAGCCCGCCGCGTTTCGGAACAGATTAGCGCTGGTCTGGTATGGGTCAATTGCTTCTACGTACGCGACCTGGCCCAACCCTTTGGGGGCAACAAGAATTCCGGTATTGGACGCGAAGGCGGAATTTGGAGCTTTGATTTTTTCAGTGACATCAAGAACATAGCGCATAGACACGGAACATTTGGTTGATGAAAGGTTGCAAAGTTGCAGGGTTGCAGAGTGGCGCTATAGCAGAGTCAAAGGGACCGTTTACCGACTGATCATCATTGACACCTTTAACCTATTCAATTCATTCTTTGTGTCACCGGCTAGTCATCCAAGCGACACATTAGGCGTAGGTCCCGTCTCTGGCGGGACAAGCGACAAGTGCCCCATCTCTCCAAGTGAAGAACCAGGGGTCTTGGCGCCCGTCACTTCAGAGAAGTGACCTACGATTTAGCTCTCTCTAATTTGTCAAAACATGGGAGAAACAACATGCCTTTACAAGGTTACACTTTTCCACTGTCACCGGACGGGCGAGCGGGGATCGTCCCACCGCCGCCATGGCACTATTCGGCGGATTTTACGCTGATCGAGTACCGCACCAATCCCGACAATGTGCTCGCACTGCTGCCACCCGAACTGGAACCAGCTGATGATCCCGGAGCCTGCGCCGTCCTTTTTGCCGATTGGCAATCCTGCTCGGACGATATGCACGAACTGGTTGATCCGATCCAATCCCAATACAAAGAGATGCTGATTGTGGTTGGTTGCAAATATCAAGGGCAACCGGCGAGTCGTTGCGTCTACATCTGGGTGGATAAAGACTTCGCAATGTATCGCGGCTACATTCAAGGATTTCCCAAAAAACTCGGTTCGATTCACATGACGCGCTCCTTTGCAGTGGGAAAGTGTGCAGTCCCAGTGGCACCCGGCTCCCGATTTGGTGCCACCTGTACGGCAAATGATCGACAAATTGCGCGAGGAGTAGTCACGCTTCGCCAAATTTCTGAAAATGGTCCCACTGTCAACAGTCCGCCCATGTACAACACCCGCCATTTTCCGGCCTATGATGGCCTGGTTCCCGACGTCTACGAACTCGTCAAAGCCCAAAGCTATGACCGCGACGCCACCGAAATTTGGGAAGGTGATGCTGAGTTGACTTTCTATACAGACACCATTGAAGATCTCCAAGCAATTACGCCCATCGAGGTGATGAAAGGCTTTCGTTTCTCGTTTGCCTATTCCGTCAACGGCGGGCCAGTGATTGCCCAGCATGAAAAATAGATACATTTTTTCACGGAACAATCAAAATGAAACATGCTCATGTCAACCACAATGGAATCCCAACTTGGGGATTCGTCGAAGGCGATGAGATCAAGCTAGAAAACGGCATAGTCATTCATGTAGATGAAGCAGACTATCTCCCTGTAACGAATCCAAGCAAGGTACTCGCTCCTCACCTAACCTACCGCAGCCGCTGCGTTGAATATAAGATGACGCGCATTCCCGAAGAGCCACATTTTTTCATGATGCCATCGACTGCGGTTTCACATCACGGGGCAACCGTTGCTCGACCGCGCGGGACGAAGTTCCTTAATTATGAAGGTGAGGTCGCCGTCGTCATCGGACAAACCTGTTCCAATGTGACGCCTGAAGAAGCGCTCGAATACGTCAAAGGGTACACGATTGCGAATGACTTTGGCCTGCACGATCTGCGTCACGTAGACAGAGGAGCGATGACCCGCGTCAAAGGCATCGATGGCTACTGCCCCATCGGTCCATTCTTGGTCGACACGACAGACTTAGACCAGAACAACCTTGAGCTGCGTACCTATGTCAATGGTCAAGTGGTACAGGAGGCCAACACAGGTGATGATCTGATGTTTTCTATTGCCTATCAAGTTGCCGACCTGGCCCGCTTTATTACCTTGTTGCCTGGGGATCTGGTGTTGACTGGCACACCTGCCAATTCGCGTCCAGTCCAGCCCGGCGACGTGGTCGAAGTCGAGGTCAGCAGCATTGGACGTTTAAGCAACACGATTGTCGAGATGGACCACGATCTCGTCAAAGTCGGCTTCCAACCTGAAGTGACACCGAACACACTCCACGTCGCCCTTGCCATGCCAGAAGATGAGGCGGAAGTCAAGGTGAGCGACTATCAGTCATGATGGATTTACTATGGATTTCTACTTCGATTACATCTCTCCCTATGCCTATATTGGTTGGACTCAGATCCATGCTTTGGCAGAAAAGCACGGGCGTAGCGTCTCTCCAATCCCTGTTCTCTTTGCGGCAATGTTGAATGAATCTGGTCGATTGGGGCCAGCAGAAACACCATTGATGCGACGTTGGGTTGGACTCAACATTCTACGCAAGGCGCATGAACTAAATGTTCCACTGCACACACCCGCCACACATCCCTTCAACCCACTCCTGGCATTGCGTGTCACCGTGCTAGATATGTCAGACGCACAGCAGTTTCAACTCATCGGCCACCTTTTTGAAGCCGTCTGGGTAAAAGGCCAGGATGTGACGGATCCCATGATTGTTGGCGCCCTGCTGCAGGAGATTGGTCTCGATCCCAATGATGGACTGGCTCAAGTTCAGCAACCGAAAATCAAGAATCGTGTTAAACAGAATACGGCCCAGGCCATCGAGAGGGGTGCGTTTGGCGTTCCGACGGTTGTTGTTGATGGTGAGCTCTTTTGGGGGCACGATGATTTTCGCTATCTGGAGCGTTTTCTGCAAGGGGTGGATCACTATAGCCGAGACGAATTTGATGCTTGGATGGCAGTGAGGGCGTCTGCAACGCGGAGGTAAAGGACGAAACTGTATGAACGGCAAACTATGTACGAATCTCCATCACACCTGCATGTGGGTAGAAGATGTTGAAGAAGCCTTTCAGCGCTATGAAATCCTGCTTGGCCTGCATGGCGAAATACTCGGGGACCACGCGATTATGCGCTGTATGCACGAAGATTACTGTCTGGTTCTAAAAAAGGCCGGGTCGCAGAGACCCTACGTAAACTATGTAGCCTACGAACTTGAAGCGTGTCTCAGCCTGGAGACTGCGGCCAAACTCATCACCGAACGCGGCGAATCGACCACCGATATTCAGGTTCCGCAACGGGGTAGAGGCTTATTGCTCACCGACCCGGATGGAAATCGCGTGGTTTTGATCGAACGCAAAAAACCAGAAGACGTGCGCCCGCCAGTTATGATCCCAACCTCAACGCTACAAGGGTACCACCCACGGCGGTTGGGTCATCTCAACTACCTTACGTCAGATGTGAAGCGCATCCACACCTGGTATGAACATGTGCTTGGTTTCCGCACCACTGACTGGATCGAAGATGTGGCTGTCTGGATGCACATTAACTCCTATCATCATGTGATTGCCTTCTTAGAGAAAGGGATCAATCATCTGCACCACGTGGCCTATGATCTGGTCGATTGGGGCGACATGCGCAACGCACTGGATCACATTGCCAAACATGGACGGTTCGTTACTTGGGGACCGCTGCGCCACGGCATGGCGCAAAATCTAGCCACTTATTGGCGCATGTGGGAGGAGGAATACTTTATTGAACTCTGTTGCGATATGCAAATTCTTGAACCGGATCACCAACCCGTTGTACACAAAGATAATCCCTATTCGTCCAATACGTGGGGTGTGCTGCCGCCACGCTCCTATTTCCGGTTTGATGAGAAGTCAGTGGAAGATGAACGGGCGAGTGCTTATTCATATGTGGAGGTTTAGTCAGTTTCGCTCATGCGGTCGAGGATAGCCTCTGTGTTTTTCAGTACACCAAAAATGGTATTTAGTTCAGCACTAGCGGCATTGAGTCCCCGATGAACGGCATAGTCTTTGCCATCTAGTACAACGAAATGCCAATATCTACCGACAACGTAAGCGCCATAGAGGAGACCTTCATCTTGATTCAGAATTTGGGCTGCGACCATCTCAATCATCAATTGCCCCAGTGGATCACTATTTTTGTCGCGTTCTCGCTTATATTCGTGGATAAAGAAAAAGGGGCGTTCAGGGACTCTTCTTCCTTGTGCAACGACAAAATCGACTGTACCCGACAGAGTTCCGTCACCATAAGGAACAGATAGTTCTCGCTCCATAAATGCCCGATAAGTCTTTTTATTAAAGTCAATCATTGTTAGCAAGGGACCAATAAAGTTGAAGCTGAGTTCATATTCGTTCCAATCATAGACTCGCTGAAGCAGCAGTTTTTGGAGGCGTTCTAGATTATGCTGTTCAGTTGGCGATGGCTGAGACTCAACAGTCATCCACGAATCCAGCAACCCATTCTCTTCAGTTTGCTCAATGCCAAACTCAGCCTCGACTTCAACGATTGTCCAATTGGAGAATGTTTTCATATGCCACTCCTTTCGAGCTTGTCTCTATATGGCTGGTCCTACGTCTTGATTATCCATTGAAGTCCATATGTTAGATAAGAGTATAACAGATTTGACTAAAACGTACCTACATACTCCACTGATTGGTCTTACCACCTATCACCGCGACGAGCGGGGCTATATTCAGCTTCCTGGTCAATACGCAGATGGAGTCCGTCGTGCGGGCGGTATCCCGCTACTAATCCAACCCGGAGAGCCGCGCCTGGACGAACTGATGAATACCCTAGATGGTCTCATTTTGTCGGGCGGCGGCGATGTCGATCCGAAGCGCTATACGGAAAACGATCACACAAATGATGTTTACTGGGTTGATCAGGAACGCGATACATCCGAATTCGAGTTAACCCAACGGGCGCTAGATAGAGAGATGCCGCTCTTCTGTATTTGTCGTGGCTTTCAGGTTCTCAATGTCGCCCTCGGTGGCACGCTCATCCCCCATATACCGAATGCTTATCCTAACGCCATCGATCACCGTCAGCCGCCAGATAAGCCTTATGGCCCGATCCCCCATGCCGTTCAGATTGATGACAATTCCAGGCTGACGCAGATTCTCGGATCGGGCTGCGTAACCACTGCCTCTTGGCATCATCAAGCCATTGACAAAGTCGCACCTGGTCTCACCGTAGTTGGGCGCGCGTCGGATGGCATCATAGAAGCGGTCGAACTCTCCGATCATCCGCAAGTGCTCGCTGTCCAATGGCATCCAGAGTTGACAGCGGCAGAGGATGAGAGCCAGCAGAAATTGTTCGATGCATTGGTAGAGTTGGCCCAAAAACGCAAACTACGAGCATCAATTTAACACATATAGTTCCTCTTCATGCAGAAATAGGAAGCGGATCACATGGATCTGGTTGATTTTTACGGATTTCATCGGGCAAGATCTGTGAACATCAACCGAATTAGCCCAAATTCGCGTCCTATTTGAATACTGCGATGATCGTGAACAAACTTAAAGGAGAAACGCATGAAAAAATCAGTTTGGTTCGTGGGATTGATCCTTCTTCTTGTGAGCTTGTTAGGCGCAGCATGTGTCGCACCTGTTGCGACACCAGCAGAAAGCGACAACGACGAAGCGATGGCCGAAGAAGCAATTGACTACCCTGAACGTCCGGTGCAATTTGTCGTGCCGTGGCCTCCCGGCGATTTAGAAGATGTGCTGACACGCCTAATCGCGGAAGAAATGCAGGAACAGACAGGTGTTCCGGCAGCGGTTGTCAACACGCCTGGAGGTGGCGGTATCGTGGGAGCAACCGAAGTTTTCCAAGCCAAAGCGGATGGACACACAATTGGTTCGTTCGTCATCGGAATCCCCACTGTCCAGATTCAGAGTGGAAACACTACTTATGAACGGGGTGACTTTGAGCCGATTGGGATTTTTCTCACCTATCCGTTTGTGATAGCAACTGCAGGCGATGCACCTTATAATGACATGGCCGAGTTGGCAACACACTCCCAAGAGAACGAGGTAAGCCTCGGTCACTTTGGTTTTGGGCTCGTGCCAACCCGTGCCACTATTCTCAGTATCAGTAGATCCAAATTTCAGGTTTTGAGAGAGAATTCTGGCTAAACAGTTGACATAAATACAAATTTGCCGGTCGATATCTAGTTTTTGCGTTAGATTTGGGCGATTTTCAGATATGAAATAGGTTGTTTTCTGTAACCGAAATCTGAATAAATGACTCCAAAATCCCTGCAATCTCGACTGAAAATCGCCAAAAACGCCAAATTTGGATCTACTGAGTATGGAAGATCTCGATGGGTCATTTGCATCGGAAGCCGCATTTGATGCCTTGGACTGCGCCACCCTTTCTTCTGGCGATGTGGATGTGATTAACACCACGATCCAACTTCTGCTCCCCTGCCTGGACGAGGTCAAGATTCTGGCCTCCATTGGTGCTGATCGTCTCGCCGTTAGCCCGGATACGCCAACGCTGGGCGAGCAAGGTGGCATCGACATCGCTCTATGGAACGGTCTTTTCGTCAAAAAAGGTACGCCCCAGGCAGTCAAGGAGATGGTTGCTGAAATTGCCCAAACTGCGCTGAACAGCGATGCAGCCACGGAAGTTGCAGAAACAACAGGCGCAGCAATCTACTGGCTGGACGCCCAAGAGTCACAGGCCCTCATCGACCGCGATTGGGACACCATCGCAGCTATGGTCGAGCGCATGGGAGAATAAACGCGGCACCATTGATCCTTGAAGATGCAAAACGAAGCTCCATCTGCTAGACCCGGTATCGGTATCATATATGGCGTCTTGCTCTTCTGTGGCGTCGGCTTTTTGCTATTGCTCCCAGTAGCAACGAAGGCAGGGCCAAAGAATCAAGGTTGGTGGACGCAACCTGCCTTCATGCCAGGGCTAAGTCTGCTAGTTGTGACGATCAGCGCCGGCTATCTTGTCATCCACCATATACGCAGCAAGCGGAGAACATTGAATCGACCGCACCAATCCAGTAGACTGTCCGCCGAGCTGCTTCAGTGGCTCAAGCCACTCGAGTTTTTTGTCTACTATATTGGCTATATCTGGCTGCTGGGGCAAATTGGTTACTTTCTTTCCAGCCTGATCTTCATCGTGATGCTCTGCATACGCGTTGGTCTGCGAAGTACCAAATGGATGCTAACTGCCCTGCTCTTTGCCATCGCGCTGATTGCGCTTTTCCGTTGGGGGTTAGGCGTCTGGGTACCACCCGCGGAGTTATACCAACTCTTTCCGCGAGAAATGCGCATTTTCTTAATGAACAATTTTTGAGACTGTTGAGTGAAGCCGAGAAAGTATTTGGACACGGATTGATTGGATTCTCAGGATTTTATCCGTGTGTATCTGTGAAAATCCGTGTTCTATTTCTAATCTCTTTCTAGACTTTACTTAAATTCTTACAGATCATCTCGGCGTGTGTCTAAATGGATGCCCTACTCGCTGGTCTCGACCAGCTTCTTCAAGTTCAGGTGCTTGTTGCGCTATTTACCGGCGCAATCATGGGCGTCGTCATTGGCGCAACCCCTGGTGTGGGACCAGCCGTGGCGATTGCCATCTTATTGCCTGTGACGTTCGCCATGGAGCCGTTGACCGGACTGACGCTGTTGTTGGGTATTTATGCCGCATCCATGTATGGTGGTGCAATTCCGTCGATTCTCATTAACACGCCGGGCACCGTGGTCAACGTGCTCACCACCTATGATGGCTATCCATTGACGCAACGGGGTGAAGGAAGGAGGGCATTAAGTTTGGCCTACAGTGCGTCATTTGTGGGCGGCGTCTCGAGTGTGATTGTGCTTATATTGCTCGCCTTGCCGCTGGCAAACTTTGCCAAGCGATTTGGGTCAGCAGAATTCGCAATGGCAGCGCTTTTTGCCATGGTTGTCGTTGTTTTGGCCCACCGCGAAAAGGCAATTGCAGCCGCAATGACGCTAGGGCTTGGTTTGTTCTTTGCGACGATCGGTATCGAACGTGCGTTCACGACCCAGCGCTACACCTTCGACCAGCCGTGGTTGTTGGCCGGTATTCCGCTCATCCCGATGGTGCTCGGACTCTTCGCAATGTCCCAAGGGCTGATGCTTCTGATCGACAAGAACGAGACACCTCAGATGCCGAAGCTAAAGTCAAGCGCGTTTGCGGGGTTGGTCGAAATCTTCAAATATCCGCGGGTACTCTTCTCGTCTGCCGGGTTTGGGGTTGCTATGGATATCCTACCTGGCGTCGGCGAATTTATGGCCCAATTCTTTAGCTACTCATTGGCCCAGCGTCTCTCAACGAATCCAGAGGAATTTGGCAACGGCGCGCCGGAAGGGATCATTGCATCCGAAGCAGCAAACAACGCGGTCCCAGCCTCAGCCATGATTCCGCTACTGGCGCTCGGTATTCCCGGCGAAGCACTAACCGCCATGATGCTCTCGGTCTTCTATGTCCACAATGTCGTGCCCGGTCCCGCTCTCTTCGAGACTCGTCCTGAGTTTGTGATGGGTCTTTTTCTAAGCCTCTTGATCACCAACTTTGTGATAGTTGGTTTCCTCATGTTGACCACACGTTGGCTTGTTAACATTACTGTCGTCGATCCGCGCTTTATCGGCATAGTTGTTCTCACTCTCAGTCTAATTGGCACCTATACCAGCGGTTATAAACTCTCAGACCCACTCATTGCGCTCTTTTTTGCCTTCCTTGGCTACGTTATGAACCGACACGATATTCCATCTGTGCCAATCGTTCTCGGTCCCATCTTCGAGGCACGCTTCCGACAAGCGCTCGGCGGAGCAAATGGTGATTTGAGTATCTTTTTGGTTCGACCCATTTCGTTAATGCTAATCCTAATCACGATAGTGGTGGTGATAACGTTTATCATTTCACAGCAACGACAGATACGGATACCAGAGAGCCAAACTCCTCATTGAAAACTTCATGCACTTCCATTAGACCCCAAAAAATACCAACAAACGTAGAAAACAAACAGGTTATTCGTACAGCATTCAAACGTTGAAGCAGCTTATTCGTGCAGTACCTATAATTTGAAAAATATATAGTATAGCCGGAAGATGGACAGGATTAACTAGATTTTCCCTCTCCCAATCCTGCCCATCTGTGGATAATGATTGATTTGGAATCGCCTATACTGCGGTTGTGATGAAAACATGGTTTTCCCGACAGCTCTCTCAGATAAAGTAAAACCATGTTTTCACACAGAGCTCAGTTTAGTAGCTCGTAAACGATTCCTAATTGCCATCTGATGACGGAGAGAATTTGAGTGTTCCCGTGGAATTGCTAGATGGACAACTACTATCGCATTTTAGATCTTTCCCCAGGTGCGTCCCGAGAACGAATCAAAACCCGATATAGGAACTTGGTTCGAATCTTTCACCCCGACCGATTTAGTCGACCGCTCGACAAAATTTACGCTGAGCATAAACTAAAAGAATTCAATACGGCTTACAAGGCTCTTCTCAAACACACACAACCGACAAAAATCAAAACACAAACGCTGAATCGATTTCCACTTCGTCTAATATTGCTCCTGTTCTTGTTCGTTTTGCTCATCAATGGAGGCTTGATTCTGGCGTTGGATCTCGCAGTTCCGACAGCTCAATATAGAGAACGCTCACGATCAACTTTATCCGTTCCGCAAAGTACACCGAAGATTGACCAGAATGCCTCCGACACAACCCCTACTACCCATCAGCCCCCAACTGTTGAGACAAAATTTGAATCGGTCGTCTCTGCACAAGAGTCAAAACCATCACAAACCCCTGTAGTAGAGATGCTCATTGTACCAATCCGAAATCAAGCAACTGAAGCAAAGATGGGCGAAGAATCGAAGATAAATCATCTTCCATTACAGAGTAAACCATCACGCTTCCCAACTGGGAAAACCGATCGGACGGCTCAAAGAATTGCGCAAGTTGGTGCGATGTCATCCACCAATATATCGACACCGATAGATTTTGTCACGCCAGAACTACGAACAATCCGTCAAACCAATTTTGTCCATTCATCAATCAAGTCTGTTGCTCAGATTGAGCTTCTGCTCAGGGCGGCTCTCACCAAAACTCGGTCTCCTCAACCTCAGCCCACGGCAACGCGCAAGCCAACTCATACACCAACGGCGCCCCCAACACCCACACAGCGACCGCTTCCCACCGCCACGGCTACCATAGACCCAACGGTCTGTATACCCCAACAATCTCCTTTGGCAATTGTGCGAATTCCCCATAGGCACAATGTCAATGCACGGGCGGACACTACGACTCATTCGGAGGCACTGGAGCTGCTGACCATCGGAACGCAGTGGGTGGTTGAGGGTCGTACAGTCGACAACGCCTGGCTGCAAATTGTCTTGCAGGGTGAACGGCGCGCTTGGGTCTTCGCAGAGTCTGTCGATGTGATTCGCTCTCCGATTGAAACAATCCCTGTTATCGTCCCTGAATCCCTGAGGAATTGAGGGATGCAGGCTGTGCCTTCTTTCTCATCATTCATTTGAATTTCCTCTATCTGCCGCTGAAACTGATTGGGGAGATGTATTTTTCTTCGGTTCATTTGACTCATTATGTATTAGAGACATGACTATTTTCGGGTGGCTCATCGATGATAAAGTGTACAAATATACGCTCTTTACTTTCTGGTAAAAGAAAAGAGATGAGGTGAGAAATGTGACAAAAAGCGGTTAGCGTTTCATCCTAAAGGTAGAGAACCCAAAAAGGAGGAAGGAATGCTAACCGCGCCAGAAATAACTATAGCAGTACTGATGAATGTATTGCAAGTAACGCCGGTGGGAACAAACGTAAATGTAATGCGTCTGATGTGGGCGATGATGAATGGGTCGTTTCTGAAAAGTCGAGGAGCAATCCATAGTGGATTGAGTGAAAGCGGGTTTGAAGATGAGGAGCTCCGGCGAAGCTGGTGGAGCTTTCGATATGGATCATGGGATATTGCAAGCCTGCTCTCATCGTGGCAAGAAGAAGTGGAGTGGAAAGGGGAATGGGAGGCAAAAAAGTTAGAAGGATACCGAGTGAAAAGCATAGATATCACAGGGTTCTGGCGACCGAAGCTGCAAGGGAAAGTGAACCGACTCTATAACTCAACGGCTCGTCGGGCATTGCCCGCGCTCATCTTTGGAGTGATGATAAGCTCGGGGGAGATAGGCGGGAAACGAGTGCCACTGCTCAAGGCAATCATGAGATGCGAGGTAGGCACAAAGGAAAGTGAGTTTCGGAAAAGCTGCTGAAAGAGACCAAGAAATCACTGGAGTCAGACGAAGTGGCGGTGGTCGATGCCGGGTTTACAATCAGAGAAATGCTAGAAAGCGACGTCGACCGATTTGTCCTTCGGGAAGCGATTAACTGCACAGCGCGCCGCAATGAGTTACCCGAACGTAAGGAAAAAGGCAGACCACCCGAATATGGTGATATTGTGCGTCCGCTCTCTCGATGCTATAGGGAAAGCGACTCGAGGCCACAACTCCAGACTCGTTTGGTCAATTTGTCTATAGTGGTCGCCTGATTCGCTATCAAGCATGGCACAATCTCGTCCCCAGGACAACCAAGGTGGATACAGCCAACCGCACCTATTCGATTTACGTCTTTCAGGATCCTGCTTATCACACACCTTTGGTTCTGGCGACCGTCATGGCTTTACAAGCTGAAACCATTTATCTTTTCTCTCTGGAGCGCTGGCCTGTTGAACATCCCCCCTTGGCTTCCAAGCAGATGATTGGCTTACATCGTCAATTTGTTCATGCCGATGAGGCTTGCTTCCGCTTACCTGAACTGGGGCTGCTGGCTGGCAATCTTCTTTCCCATTTAGCCGCTTCTCTTCCTCCCATACCGACTGGCTACTGGGATCGAGAGCCTCAAGCCACTCCCGGCAGGCTGCGCCGCGTTCTCTCGAGTGCTCTTTTCCAACTCCCGACCAACTCGACCCTGACTTTCGGAAAAGGCCTCGGTTTCACACCATTTACCTAAAGGCGTTCTCGCTCATCGCCGCCTCAATGCCGCTGCTTAAACTAGCCGAGCACTATTTTTACATTTTATCCCGTTTTTTCAGGGTGGATTCTTTTTTCCGCCCCTTTCGGTTTGCCCTTTGTCACTCAAGCCTTTACCAGAAAGTAAAGCTTTACTTTCTGGTAAAAGAAAAGAGATGAGGTGAGAAATGTGACAAAAAGCGGTTAGCAGTTCATCCTAAAGGTAGAGAACCCAAAAAGGAGGAAGGAATGCTAACCGCGCCAGAAATAACTATAGCAGTACTGATGAATGTATTGCAAGTAACGCCGATGGGAACAAACGTAAATGTAATGCGTCTGATGTGGGCAATGCTGAATGGGTCGTTTCTGAAAAGTCGAGGAGCAATCCATAGCGCATTGAAAGAAAGCGGGTTTGAAGATGAGGAGCTCCGGCGAAGCTGGTGGAGCTTTCGATATGGATCATGGGATATCACAAGTCTGCTGGGGTCGTGGCAAGAAGAAGTGGAAAGGGGAATGGGAGGCAAAAAAGTTAGAAGGGTACCGAGTGAAAAGCATAGATATCACAGGGTTCTGGCGACCGAAGCTGCAAGGGAAAGTGAACCGACTCTATAACTCAACGGCTCGTCGGGCATTGCCCTCATCTTTGGAGTGATGATAAGCTCGGGGGAGATAGGCGGGAAGCGAGTGCCACTGCTCAAGGCAATCATGAGATGCACGGTTGGAACAAAGGAAAGTGAGTTTCGGAAAAAGCTGCTGACAGAGACGAAGAAATCACTGGAGTCAGACGAAGTGGCGGTGGTCGATGCCGGGTTTACAATCAGAGAAATGCTAGAAAGCGGCATAGACCGATTTGTCCTGCGGGAAGCCATTAACTGCACAGTGCGCCGCAATGAGTTCCCCAAACGCAAAGAAAAAGGCAGACCACCTGAATATGGTGATATTGTGCGTCCGCTCTCTCGCAGCTATAAGGGAAAGCGACTCGAGGCTACAACTCCGGACTCGTCTGGTCGCTTTCTCTATAGTGGTCGCCTGATTTGCTATCAAGCATGGCACAATCTCGTCCCCAGAACAACCAAGGTGGATACAGCCAACCGTACCTACTCGATTTACGTCATTCAGGATCCGGCCTACAACACACCTTTGGTTTTGGCGACCGTTATGACTTTGCAGCCTGAAACCATTTATCTTGTCTACCTGGAACGCTGGCCTGTTGAACCTCCCCCCTTGGCTTCCAAGCAGATGATTGGCTTACATCGTCAATTTGTTCATGCCGATGAGGCTTGTTTCCGCTTACCTGAACTGGGGCTGCTGGCTGGCAATCTTCTTTCCCATTTAGCCGCTTCTCTTCCTCCCATACCGACTGGCTACTGGGATCGAGAGCCTCAATCCACTCCCGGCAGGCTGCGCCGTGTTCTCTCGAGTGCTCTTTTTCCAACTCCTGACCAACTCGACCCTGACTTTCGGAAAAAGGCCTCGGTTTCACACCATTTCCCTAAAGGCGTTCTCGCTCATCGCCGCCTCAATGCCGCTGCTTAAACTAGCCGAGCACTATTTTTACATTTTATCCCGTTTTTTCAGGGTGGATTCTTTTTTCCGCCCCTTTCGGTTTGCCCTTTGTCACTCAAGCCTTTACCAGAAAGTAAAGACGCTCAAACTATCGAATAATTGATGAATTTAACACTTTCGTCTGATGAGCGTTTTCGGTTTATGTGCGAGAAAACATTTTGTTGAGAAGGAGCTAAGATAGATGAACAACTTGCTAAGTTACTGGGTAAAGGCAACACACGAAATAAATGTTGAGTCACTTTCCCAACAAGAACTAGAAGACCTATTTAATGAGGCTGGCACATTCGGGGAAGCACAACACTCTCTAGATAATGTCATAGAACAAGAATTGCAACGACGGCAGGAACGAGGGATCACACACGCCTCTCTTTGGCACAACCTAACGCAGCATGCAAATTTTACCAATCGGGTCGTTTTGAGGCAACCAAACTCCTGATTTATCAAACGAGCTCAAAGTCACATCATATAGACTTCGGACAACTATCCTTCCATAGATAATGAACCTAGCGTCGGCCTAGTTCAGAATGGCGATAGACATAGGTTGACACTTGGTCCGGCGGGAGAGAACGCCTCTCCCGCCGGTTTCCACCCAACACTGCCGCAAGAGAGAATGCTGCGACATTCATGGCGACTCCGTGACTTTGTCAACCGAACCCCGAATCACCCCTGTTGTCCGAAGTTTAAATGATGCCCCGTAACAGTTCACGTTATCCCCAAAGGTGACAGTCACTTTCGCACAAAGCGAGACCAAGTTGTAACTTACCTGCCCGTTTGAATGCGAAGTGTCACCTCCTTGTTCGGCACAGCAAAGTGAACGATTATGGCGCCCCCATGCCTGTCCCCTTGGCTCGACTCTACCGGTCGCCAGCTTACTCAAATTTTAAACGTCTACAGATGGGTGAGATTGACTCGATTTTCATTCTTCTAATCCTGTTCATCCTGTCAATCTGTGGATCTTTATATTTTTTGGTATCGCCTTAATACTACTGTGCAGCAATATATTGTGAAACACAAAGGAAATTCGTTATATT
>JAHBNG010000001.1 GCA_019217005.1 Chloroflexi bacterium TSY | reverse complement strand
AAGCAAATGTCTGGATCAGCGACCGGGTTGGGCTAAAATCAAGGCGTCAGGCGGCACCTTTGTTCATCGGACCCACGGAACTCCATTCAGGCAGCAAACGCGCTCCCACGCTCCGTCAAGAAACGCTCCTGAACGATTTGCGGCGGGCGCTTGAGAATAGGGCGGCTAATGGACTACGACTCTACGCCCTCTTGTCAACTCATGCCCCAATGGCAGACGATCCGCTCGCCTTTTCGCTAATTCGTTCGCTCTTGGCGGCATGGCAATGGGTACACCAGGTACCGAAACCGAAAAACCCCTGGATGCTTGTGGGCGGCTGCCAAGGGATATCGAGCGTGCCCAATCAGCCTTCTGGCAATTGGAACGCTGGGGACAGCAGCTTGCCACTCTTGGACAAACTGCCAGGCTCGAGCGAAGTGATGAAGAAGAAACGGCAGATGCCATACGAGAAACAATGGCGCACGACAATCTGGCGCACCACAAGCACAAAGTATAACAAACTTGCAGGCAAATCAATCTGGCGCAACGAACTATGCAGGAACCTTTCTGCTTCTACGAGCCGTATTGGATGCTCGTCTTCCCTGGCTCACGTCAGATATGGGCTATCCCATGAGGAGAAGAAATTGAGGGAGAAGAAATTGAAGAAGAACGATAGAACTCAGTCACTCCGTTGCTACTGGCTCTCGGTTTGCGTTGGGCAGGTGTGCGCGTCGATGAATCTGCAACGCTGGATGCGGGCTTGGGGTGGCTGGCGGGTCTTGCCGACACGCAGGAATGGTCGGCACTCCAATCTCAATGGCGACAAGTAACCGACGAAAGCACATTGATTTCCAAAATCGCTCACACGCGTGCTCTTTGGACAAGTCATACAGGACGATGCTGAACTAAAGGATATACTGACCGATTGGTCGAGCTGGTGGCAGGAACGAACGGACGAAAAGCCCGTGGCTCATGGACGCGGACCTCCAACAACGTTGTGGCACACTCCCCTCAGAATTGACTGTCCAGATCGTCGCCAATGCCAGACAATCGCAACGCAGATGATAGTGAAGCAGATGATAGCGATTTCGATACAGAATCAGAGGATCCCAATGTGGCCCACGCTCAGAACCTGAGCGCCCACGCCCAGAATCTGGGCACCCTCACCCAGGCCCTTGAGGCTCTCGAGGAGGGGCGCTTGCATCTGCCGCAAGCGGACCGTGACGATTGCTCTCGTTGCGATTTCTCTGCTGCGCCTGTGGGCACGCTGGCTGCGTCAATTTGCCAACTCCAGCGCGCCCTACCTGCTCAGCAACTTTATCCGACGAGGGGGCGCCGTGCAGGTGGATGACGAACAGATTCAGGCGCAGTTAGAGCCGCTGCCGCTGGATATTGTGCTGCAGTTAGTCGACTATCTCGATCCAATTGAGCGGGTCTCATGGCTCGAAAAGCGAACTGTAGGCTACAAAATCTTGGAGCAAGAATGACGACAATGGTTTCAAATCTCTACAATCAGGTCGGGTAGCGAGGATCAACTGATAAATCTGTGAATGGCTTCATTCGCGTTGTCTTGAAATATTCTGTTGTTCAAATGGGGTGGTTCAAAATTAGGTTTACACTTTTGATATATAGACAAAAATCTATATGAGACCGTTTTCTCTCTGAGAACCGGCGAAATCAGAGAATATAAACGTTCTTTCTGTTTCTAAAAGTGTAAACCTATCTATCCAGCTAAAATGAACCACCCCGTTCAAATCAGCAAATATCGTACCTTGATCGACGAGCGGGCCAGTAAGCGTAGGCGCTTTACTCGCATAAAATACACCGCTCTTGTATGACTTATCATTGAGCACATCTACGTATCGTTTAGCGCCCAGTTCTACCTTGTGCATCAACCCAAACAATGGCAATAACAGGGGGCCAATCTTGGTAAAGATAAATTTCATCAGCGGTGCGAGATCTTCCCCACCATTTGTCCCACTGGTAGAGCCTGGACTCACTGTGACCAGCCGAACGTGTGGATATTGGCGAGCCAGTGAGGACATCCACAAAGCGGCCACATATTTTACAGGCCCGTAGGGAACCAAGGGATCGTTTGTCTTAGCAAAAAATGATCCATCGATAATAGACACAAATTCATCCACTGACGATGTTTTAAGCTTAGGTCGCTTAACCCCCATCTTTGGCACACCACGAGCTGCTTCAGATCTAGCATATAAGGCCACTTGGGTTAGCTTTTTCGCTTTCAAAAGCGCCTCAAGCAAAACGACGTGTCCCAGCACATTGACGGCAAATTGTCGCGTCACACCGTCTGCGGTTCTATCAGCAAAGTTTTTTCCGCCTGTCCCCCCGGCATTCATAACCAGGGCATCAATCGGTTCATTCAACGACTCAACAGCCGCTCTGACGGAATTCAAGTTCGAAACATCGATGAGCACGATTTCAAAAATTGATTTTCCTGTTGCCTCTTCCAACTCACGTTGGGCAATCTTCGCTTTCTCCTCGCTTCGGCACGCCAGGTAGATTTTTTCAATGCCATCTTGTAAGGCTAATTGTTTAGCACTCTCTTTGCCTAGTCCTGCATTTGCACCAGTGATCAATACACTTTTAGGCCAATCCAAAAAATAAAATATACGCGAGAAGGTGTTAAACTAGCTCTCCAAAAGGAGCAAAAATGACAATCTCGCCAGAAATGGTTGAAGTCTTGAAAGAGACGAAGGCCATGTTAAGTGGATACGAAAGAAGGCACTTCATGGCCCAAACGGTCAAAACGATATGCGAAGGGAGTCCGACGAAAGCAGAACGAGAGTTGGGCTGGAATCGGGCGACGATAGCCAAAGCCCTGGAAGAACTAGAAGGCGGCTTCTGTTATGTCGACCAAAGCCACCGACGTGGTCGCAAAAAAGCCGAAGACCATATCCCCACTTTACTGGCCGATATGGTTGAAATCGCCGATCAATTCAGCCAGACCGATCCCACCTTTCGAACCCCCCAATTGTACACTCGACTAACCGCCGCCGAAATGCGTACCCAGCTCATCGAGCAGAAAGGATACACAGATGAGGAATTGCCTGGCGAAGAGGCCATCCGCTTGAAGCTCAATGAGTTAGGCTATGGCTCAAACCGGGTCAAAAAAAGTCAACCAGTGAAAAAGATCCCAGAGACCGATGCGATCTTTGATAGAATTCATCAGATCAATCAAGAAGCGGATGCAGACGAGACGGTTCTGCGCCTCTCTTGGGATGCCAAAGCGACGATTTTACTTGACCGTTTCTCGAGAGAAGGGATAAGTCGAGTGGTTGTCAAAGCGCTCGATCATGACTTTCAAGATAAGAAGACCGAGAAAGTCACTCCTTTTGGCATTTACCTCCCTTCAACCAAGGAACTCTTTCTTTACTTGACTCAGTCGAAAGTGACGAGTGACTGTATTGTCGACTGCCTGATTGATTTTGGGAAAGCGTACGTGAACACTTTCCTCACGTCAAGACCCTCGTGATCAATCAGGACAATGGTCCCGAAAATCATACCCGTCGGACTCAGTTTATGTATCGTCTCACTCAGTTTGTTGAGCACTATCGTCTCTCTATTCAGCTCGCCTGCTACCCTCCTTATCACAGTAAATACAACCCCATCGAACGGGTTTGGGGCCATCTTGAAAAACACTGGAACGGTTCTCTTCTCGATTCTCTTGAGACCGTTCTCAATTTTGCCCGTTCTTTTCGCTTTAACCAACTACAACCCTTCGTTCACCTGAATTCCACTCTTTATGAGACCGGCGTCAAACTCACTCAGAAAGAGATGGACCGTTTGGCACAACGCTTCCAACGTTTACCTGGTTTAGAAAAATGGTTTGTCCTTATTCCCCCTCTCCATTCTCTCGTTCGCGTATAATTATTTTACGTATGGTGACATTTGTCACCTTGGTCCCTGATTTTGGGTGTTCAAACCCTATACAAGCGAGTCCTTAGAACACCTCTGAGGGTCTGTTAGCGTCAAAAAGGTTACAACATGACAAATTTGAGGTGCGAACCCTCTACAAACCCTTGAAATTGTCAATTAGGGTGACAAATGTCACTATTTTTGGTTTAGCCTTAATCATGATTTTTATCCTTTTATTGTCTGTTTTCGTTCACTTATTTTATATCCGATGACAACCTTATTTACTGTCCTGATATTTCAAGAGTAAGAAAACACCAGCCAGTCCGATAATCATTTCTACACCAGTTACCGCTACAAATTCTTGAGCCGGCATGCCATCGACGGCCATCCCTAATATTCGAGCGATACCATAGGAAAGGAACGCCATTGTAGCGATCACAGTGGAGGTAAACGTGAGTGGAGCTATGAAAACGCCCGCTATGACTAAGATGCCGCTGGCCAACAAGGCCCCACCCGCGGCCCTTATCTCACTGAACAAATTGACTTGACCACCCAAGTCAATGTTACTTGTTCCCAAGAAATCTACGGGGGCAAACAGCGTCGCTGCGCCAATACCTAACAAAATCAGACCAGAAATAAACAAGATCGTTTTAACCACTTTTGAGTTTTTCATTTTCTTTACGGGGTGGTTCATTTTAGCTGGATAGATAGGTTTACACTTTTAGAAACAGAAAGAACGTTTATATTCTCTGATTTCGCCGGTTCTCAGAGAGAAAACGGTCTCATATAGATTTTTGTCTATATATCAAAAGTGTAAACCTAATTTTGAACCACCCCTTCTTTACCCTATTTTACTTTACTTTCTGGTAAAAGAAAAGAGATGAGGTGAGAAATGTGACAAAAAGCGGTTAGCGTTTCATCCTAAAGGTAGCGAACCCAAAAAGGAGGAAGGAATGCTAACCGCGCCAGAAATAACTATAGCAGTACTGATGAATGTATTGCAAGTAACGCCGGTGGGAACAAACGTAAATGTAATGCGTCTGATGTGGGCGATGATGAATGGGTCGTTTCTGAAAAGTCGAGGAGCAATCCATAGTGGATTGAGTGAAAGCGGTTTGAAGATGAGGAGCTCCGGCGAAGCTGGTGGAGCTTTCGATATGGATCATGGGATATTGCAAGCCTGCTCTCATCGTGGCAAGAAGAAGTGGAGTGGAAAGGGAATGGGAGGCAAAAAAGTTAGAAGGATACCGAGTGAAAAGCATAGATATCACAGGGTTCTGGCGACCGAAGCTGCAAGGGAAAGTGAACCGACTCTATAACTCAACGGCTCGTCGGGCATTGCCGCGCTCATCTTTGGAGTGATGATAAGCTCGGGGAGATAGGCGAAACGAGTGCCACTGCTCAAGGCAATCATGAGATGCGAGGTAGGCACAAAGGAAAGTGAGTTTCGGAAAAAGCTGCTGAAAGAGACGAAGAAATCACTGGAGTCAGACGAAGTGGCGGTGGTCGATGCCGGGTTTACAATCAGAGAAATGCTAGAAAGCGACGTCGACCGATTTGTCCTTCGGGAAGCGATTAACTGCACAGCGCGCCGCAATGAGTTACCCGAACGTAAGGAAAAAGGCAGACCACCCGAATATGGTGATATTGTGCGTCCGCTCTCTCGATGCTATAGGGAAAGCGACTCGAGGCCACAACTCCAGACTCGTTTGGTCAATTTGTCTATAGTGGTCGCCTGATTCGCTATCAAGCATGGCACAATCTCGTCCCCAGGACAACCAAGGTGGATACAGCCAACCGCACCTATTCGATTTACGTCTTTCAGGATCCTGCTTATCACACACCTTTGGTTCTGGCGACCGTCATGGCTTTACAAGCTGAAACCATTTATCTTTTCTCTCTGGAGCGCTGGCCTGTTGAACATCCCCCCTTGGCTTCCAAGCAGATGATTGGCTTACATCGTCAATTTGTTCATGCCGATGAGGCTTGCTTCCGCTTACCTGAACTGGGGCTGCTTGCTGGCAATCTTCTTTCCCATTTAGCCGCTTCTCTTCCTCCCATACCGACTGGCTACTGGGATCGAGAGCCTCAAGCCACTCCCGGCAGGCTGCGCCGCGTTCTCTCGAGTGCTCTTTTTCCAACTCCCGACCAACTCGACCCTGACTTTCGGAAAAAGGCCTCGGTTTCACACCATTTCCCTAAAGGCGTTCTCGCTCATCGCCGCCTCAATGCCGCTGCTTAAACTAGCCGAGCACTATTTTTACATTTTATCCCGTTTTTTCAGGGTGGATTCTTTTTTCCGCCCCTTTCGGTTTGCCCTTTGTCACTCAAGCCTTTACCAGAAAGTAAAGTTTTATGTGATGTATGTTGGGTATCGAGCACCCAGACCAAATGTATTCGTCCTAAGTTTAGGCGGCTTTCGGCTTGGTCGCATCGGGTAACTGCCCTATTTTAAAAAATTGGTTTTGTGGAAGAGTGGTTTCGATGAGGAAGATCGCCCAAAAGCTTCAGGCAACCTATCTTTTCAGGGGTGCTTAGGGCCACTAGTCAAATGCACTGAGGAGGTTGTGCTCTATGGCGAATAGGGTCGCACCAGCTCGGGTGGAAACATCAATTTTGTTGTAGATGTGCTGAACGTAACAAAAATGGCTGGATGAAAAGAGGGATGGGTTAAGGGATTTCGCATTTGATTAATCCATTTTCGTCCTTTGGACAATTATGTATTCTACGTGTTGTCCTGCTGACAACGAACGAAAACCATCGCCACGAATTGCGGTGTGGTGTACAAAAATATCCTTTCCCCCAATATCAGGTGTGATGAAGCCATAACCTTTTTGGTCATTAAACCACTTAACAATGCCCGTTTCGCGTTCTCCTTCAGTCGTTTGGAGATCCGCATCTTCATCAGTGTTTGCATGAACAGCTTGGACATTTATAACTTGAGCACTGTTTTGACGAGGAACTCGACGTTTCACATCGTTTGCACGACTTGTATTAGAAGAACAAGCAATAACGCTGAACATCAGGAGTATCAGAATTATCACTGTTCCGAAGGGGGTGGTTCAGAATTAGGTTTACACTTTTGATACATAGATAAAAATCTATATGAGGTCATTTTCTGCCTGAGCATGGCTCAAAGTAGAAAATATAAACATCTTTTCTCTTTGCAAAAATGGGGTGGTTCAGAATTAGGTTTACACTTTTGATACATAGATAAAAATCTATATTGAGGTCATTTTCTGCCTGAGCATGGCTCAAAGTAGAAAATATAAACATCTTTTCTCTTTGCAAAAATGTAAACCTAATTGTCCGCCTAAAATGAACCACCCCTTCCGAAGTTGCTAATATTATTGTTTGCTTCTTGCTTAGAATCTGAGCAAATCATTTTTGCTTCCTCCATTTTGTCTTGCTCATATCTGGTTTTAGAGCAAGCTCCAAGATAGCGCTGAGCGACATTCGCGCCATCTTGGTTTCAAACCATATATGCAACAAAAGAAGTAGGGATAATGAGGATCAGCAGGAATATTTATTTCCAATATAGACCAATATAGAAGAGTGGTTCTAATAGATAAATCTTTCATACTCTGATCCATGATGAGTCCTATGGACAGTTAATATGTTAAGACAAAAGCTCATGAGAGGGATTTGAAGTATTTCTGTCTATTTCAAAACCAAAGACCCGAAACCTGTTCTTTGGATGAGTTTCGGGTCTCTTTCATTGAATCAAGGATTTTGTTTTCCGAGCTGAGTTACTCGAACCCGATCCAGGTGCATGACACTGTTGAGAATCTCAAACAGCTAGGTGAATCATGAATCCTTAACTACTGCCGCCAGAGCCTGTTACCCCACCGATAGAATCCTTCAGCATTGGCAAAAACAGGATCATCCACTATCTGGGCATGTGGAAAATGTTTTCCGAGGGTTTCCCCGATTAGAAAGGCACCACCGCCAGTGATTAGCACAGCGTCCAGACGTGCACCCCCGTTCCAACGCTGAGTGGTTTCGTCGACGATCATTGTGATTAACGGTTCTAGGGCGCTCTCTACCACTTGGGTGATATCGTGCTGCTTTCCAAAGTACTTGACAGCGCCATCTACTGTCGCGTGGATCACCTCATGACTGGATAAATCCAAGCCTGTGAATCGGTCGTTGATCGTTTCGCCAATCACCCGAATGGGATCCCAACAGCCAGTGGGAATGGCTGTGGTTTCTTTGGGGATCTCTCGCAGGTTATCGACCACCAGAAAGCCAGTGGTTTTCCCTCCGATATCAATGATGCCCACCCGACCGGTCGCCAAATCTGTGTCCACAACCTCGCCCTGCTCGTTTAGAACCCTTGACAAAAGTGCACCAAATGGTTGCGGGATAACCTGCACTTGTTCGACCTTAAAAGTCTGCCGTCGTCGTCCTAGAAGCTGGGCTTGATGATCCCCATGTAAGTGGTCTTCCAGCTTCTCCCGATCGCCGAAATAGTTTACTGGTAAGCCCGTGACAATCTGAAGTGACGGTCCTGAGGCGGTCGTCAGTTGAGTGAGTGCGGCAAGATAGAGCAGGTTATACTCTGATGATGAAATCCAGTCTCGATCCTCACGACGGAATAAGAACCGAGATTGTAGAACAGCTTCCTCTCCTATCATCCAAGTAACCTCATCCACCCTTAGCACCAAAGGTTCCTTTTGCTGGTGTGCGCCAGCACCTAGTTCTGCTGCCATGTCTAGGGAAAAATGTTCCTGTTCCCAGTTCCCGACTGTGGAAGCAAAGCGAATCCGTTTCTGATCCCCGACCAGCTTCACATGTGAATAGCCAATGTCTAAACCCACAATCATAGTGCTCTCCTTTATCTTCATTCTTCGTCACAAATGCCGTGGAATCCACGGCGACGCATCTTCTGTGATGTGGAAAACAATCGGTCAACGAAGTATCTGCTGGAGCTCTTAATAGAAGTTTTCTTTAGTTCCAACAGGATCAGTATGGTGAGTAATCAGGAACCGGCAAGCTGTTTGTCACTTATTTCCACCCGGTGATATAATCCCTGACCATGACTGAACGAATCGAAAGAGTCTTATTTACCCCTCAAATGCTGCTGTATGCCTTGGCCTACAGGCTGATTGGCAAATCGTATTCCTATCAGCTTGGTCAAAAGTCAATTCGCTCGACAGAAAAACGGACACTAGGGCAGAGAGTTTTTATTCTTCTATTTCCGTTTGTAACGTTGGGAATTGTGGGATTCGTTCTTCTGGCTACTTGGGCAGTTACATTTATTCAATTTGGTTATCGACCGGATCCTCTCTACTACATTCAAACTGCTCCACTTTGGCATCAACTATCCTGGTGGATTGGTTTAGTGTGTATCCTTTATGCAAATCTATCCGTTTACAAGTTCCCCTTAATCATTAAAATAATAATTCAAGAATGGCGCCATCAGCAACCAGATCACGGCAAGCAGTATCAAGGTCAGCGGGATCGCCACCAACCACGCAGCTAACGATGACTCCTCGTCTCCTCTTTCGGCCCCCTCAAATAAAATCTCCTGCTCCCGCTCCGTGCGAGTCACCCAACGCAATAAGAGCATCCCGAAAAGCAAATTGAGCGACATGCAGGGCCATACCCAATCGAGTTGAAAGACTGCTCGCACTGCGAGCCCCATTAACCAACCGCTAAACAACCACAAAACCGCCACGAAGACGATGACTCGAATGCCTTGCACGAAAATAGCCTGATTTTGGTGATGAGTTCTGGATGTAAATAAGTAGATCTATTATAACTCCCTTCTCGAATAACTCTTGGATCTCTGTCCTTTGTTCAATCCACAAATCGATTCGAGTTATTGGCTGCTTACGGAGTAATTGAGGTACGATTGTGAAGATGATCGGTCAGGGAGCAAGAGGTAAACCAACTGGAATGGCTATCCTTCTTAGAATCTGAGCGAATCGGTCAGGACTCACCGATGAGCACCGTGAAGACGCCTAACAAATACGCTCAACCGGAGAGAAAGTGAGGAGCGTGCCCGGAGAATACAGGTCGCTGACTGCCGTCCGGTTAGCCCAAGCCTTGACCTTATTACGGGCGATTTATCAGGCTAACTTATGGTATTTCTTCCCTACCCACTCCTATCCCTCAAGGTGTGTCTTCCTCAATAAAAAAAATCCATCTGCTCAGGATGGGATTTGACTATGCTAAGTGCCAATAGGTTAAGGGTGTGCCTTTTTTATTAACCTATTGACCCCTTCTGTTCAACCTTTGTCCAGCCCACATCAGGCAGGATATTGGAATAATCGCACACTTTTTTGCAGAGCTTGAGAGTAGGACAATGGATTAAAAAGTAAAGAAAAACGTAGCATTTTGGTACAAGAGAACGTTGGCAAAGTGATACTTCTGCAATTTCTAATCAACCTCTTGTAACCACTGCGATACCTGTTGGTACTCTGGAGAATCTAGATTTAGCTTTGTGAGTGCTTCCTGCCAAAGAACTTCAGCTTTTTGTGACTCCTCTTGGGCGGCGTAGACTAAGCCCAGATTGATGAGAGTTTGGCCTTCACCGTGTTTGTCACTCAACTCTCGTCGGATGGAAAGGCTTTCTTCGAGCATCTGGATGGCGTCATCCTTGCGTCCCTGATTATTATAGACATTGCCCAAGCTGTTGAGGGTATAGCTTATGCCATGCATATGGCCCAACTCTCGTTGGATGGAAAGGCTTTCTTCGAGCATCTGGATGGCGTCATCCCAGCGCTCCTGATTATTATAGACATTGCCCAAGCTGTTGAGGGTATAGCTTATGCCATACGTATCGCCCACTTCCCGTTTGATGGAGAGGCTCTTCTCGTACATCTGGATAGCGTCGTCCCAACGCCCTAGATTATTATAGACATTGCCCAAGTCATTCAGGGTATGGCTTTCGCCCTGTGTGTCGCCCACTTCCCGTTCGATGGAGAGGCTCTTCTCGTACACCTGGATGGCGTCATCCCAACGCCCTTGCCTTCTGTAGATATCGCCTACGTTGTTAAGAGTATAGCTTTCGCCTTGTGTGTCGCCCAACTCACGTTTGATGGAAAGGCTCTTCTCAAATACCTGGATGGCGTCATCCCAACGCCCTTGCCTTCTGTAGACATTGCCCAAGTTGTTGAGGATATGGCTTTCCCGTGTTTGCCAGCATTGTGATTGTGCTAGGTGAAGAATACGCTGAAGCCAGTCGACCAAATCACCCCATAACCCTCGACGATGATGATAGGTTTGTATCGCCAATTGAAAATCGCAAAGTTGGTCATTATCCGGTGCAGCCTTCCATGCCCATTGGATTTGACCATAAACTGATTCAATCTTTTTCCAATCTTTCCGGTTCTTATTAACTAAGGCAAGATAGTAGTTTCGATGACGCTCGATGGCTTCTGGTGGTGTTCGACTACGTGCTGTGTTGGCTAGTTCCTGATGAAGGGTTAGATTTTCTAAACCTTGTGACCTTATTTTTGCGCAACGAGAGCGTGATTCTATTCGTTCATGCAACTAGAGGGGGTTTCTAATCGGCCTCTAGATAGGATTTCAAGCAAATCAGAAGGTCACGAGAATAAGGATGTGAACTTAGCAGGTCAATCCGTGAAAGTGAGCCGTTCTGAAAAGAGAGAAAACCAGGTATTTGTAATAGATCTCGAACAATTCGTTTCTGCCGGAAAGGTTCAAATCTAGTATCCACGAGAGCTTGCTGATGGAAATGGCCTATCAAATTATGCGCCAAATCAGCCAAAAGGATAAGAGATTTTTGAGCTAGAAATAGGGTCTTGCGACGAGAAGCTAAGTGTAACCCCATTTTATCATTACGGAATTGTTCGATTTCAGCCGCACCTCGATTGTCATAATATGAAATGAAGTGACGCTTGGATGGCAATTTGATGGTCGAAATGTAGTAACTGACACAAATTTGCTCGTTTTTCACTCTTTTTTTGAGAAAAATGCGTACAGGGCGATTAAACTTGATAGGTGATGGAATTTCAGCCAGAAAGACGTCACCGCAAGGATCCCATCGAGTCACCTGTTGCGCCCACAGATGGGCACGACGGTTGGAGTTGCCCTTCATCATAAATTGATAGTTGCGGTTGAGCAGCCACCGAATATTTTCTTCACTACCTGCACCGCCATCGGTGCGCCAGACGACTCGCTCGCGTTTTTTCTCGTCTAACTCTAATGAACTTTCCGTGGCAAGCACGGCTGGCTGAAACGATGGAGCTGTATGCTGACTCCTGGATAGAGGTCTGACCAAACCGTTTCATGGTATTTAACCGAACTTACACGGACCAATTGGCGTCCCGTTGCGTTTTTTGCCGCTAAAATAGCCTTTTTGACTTTTCTGTGCCTTTTTGCCGCATGGTAATCCGGATAGGTCAAAGTCTAACCACAAGAACCCTCGCCAATCGTGGTTGTGTATTTGGCTTAGAGGCTTGCAGATTTCGCTGACCGCACTCTACCGATATTCATTAGAGTTAGGGCGTCTAATGTACGAGACATATTTGATTGCTCACTAAGCTGCTCCATCCCATAAATTTCGCAAGGAGTCTTTCTGGTCTGACCTTTGTATTGAACTCAGTCAGCGTTGCGCAACCACATAATATGCTAACCAGCACCTGTTCCAACTTACTTGCTGGTGTATATTCATACGTTTTGACCGGTATTTCGATCTTCTTCAACGCAGTTAGCACTTTCTCTTGATGGTAGTGTGCCAGCAACGCAGCTAATGGTGCATACTGAGTATTGCTGATCTCGTTCGTTAGTCCGAATTCTATTGCCATGAATGCCTCCTTGGATCGGGTATCTCTAATGAATTTCTTTGAGGCTATCCTTTTTTCGGCATTTTGACGAATTTGATCGAATAGAATCAGGCTCTTATTGCGTCAACGAATAGAATTCCCTTCCCGTTGCGCAAAAATAAGGTCTGAATCATCCAGTAGGTTGCGGTTCGCTAAAATCGCTAGTGTAACAAGGTTTGTTTCAGCAACTGCTTCCGCTGCCGACATGTCAAAGGAAACCGGTTTCGGTGCAAAAGCCCCAAGTGCATAAAAGGTAGCGACTGTTTCTTTCGGTAGACTTTCGTCTTCTAAACTCAGCATTATTGTCTCTTGAAGACTGACTTCGGGTTTATTTGTAGTACCTAATCTTTGTGTGGCCAGTTGCAGTCGCTTTTGGGGACTGAGCATTTGCGATAGAGAGACCTTGGCTAGCTCAGGATATCGACTATGTTGAGCCGTAGCCAAATAGCCGCCTAACAACTCTAACGTTAGGGGTAATCCTCCAATTGACTTAACGAGTTTCCGAGCAACATCTGGGGCAGCAGCACAGGCTTCTTCTGCCAATTCTGCTAGGAGCTGATAGGCCGTTTCATCGTCTAGCACGGGGACAGTCTCTATTTGGTTCTTTCCAGAAAAGTCTCGTGCGATTGACTGGTTACGGGTAGTGAGAATATGGCAACAATTTGGTCCCCCGCAGCGCAATAGTTTCGCAGCATCCAAATCCCAAGCATCATCTATTACCAGTAGCAGAGAGCGTTGACCGATAGCATTTTTAATAGTCAGTGCTCGTTCCGTCACATTTCTCAGTTCAGATACATCTATCTCTAACGCATTGGCCCAATGTGTTAATTGACTCATCACATCCGGTTGTTTCCCTAGACTACCCCACAACACTCCATCTTTGAAGTAGTCCAAAACATCTTGATGATGAGCTAGAGCCACTGCTAAAGTCGTTTTTCCTACCCCTGGCAACCCTTCCGCTGATAAGGCCAAATGGTTTCCTGACAGGAGCAGGCTCACCATTTCCTCCAACAGTTCATCCCGTCCTACAAAGTGGTTCGGCATCGAAGGCACATTGACATAGAGGGGTGGTTTCTGCACAGGTTGAGTCACATAGGCATCGTCAGCCAGTTCGTGAAGCAGACCTGGATGCGTCCGATATTCATCATACGCCTGTTTGAGTCCTTGCTTCTTCGGATACTCACGCAGCGCTACATCCATGAGGGCATCAATCTGGCTTGAATTTTGCGCTTCGACCAAGATTGCGTGCCAGTTGTTAGTGGCATGGGAGCTAAACTCAATGTTTCTTGCGTTCAGTCCTGCATCTGCAACGACACGTCGTGTATCATTTTCTGTTGGGTACAAATCAGCAAGAATCGTGCGCAGACTGATAAGTGGATTTGATTCGTTCATCGGGACACTGCATTTGGACTCGCTACTGACAGCGTGTGTCAAACTGGCAGAAGATACTGCTGTTCATTATAGGTCAGACTCCATATACGAAAAAGCGGATTCAAATCTCTACAATCAACCAAGACGAAAAAAACATCGCAAGAGTTATGGCCAACGATGCCATTACTATAAAAAGGTTCCTTAAGTTAGTACGTTTTGTACCAAGATTATCCTAATTAACTTGAGACATATCTATGGCCACCAGCGACCAGTGTCTTGAATTGCTTGAGCGGTCTCTGTAGTGGCAGATGGCCCACCTAAGCAAGCAATCACGGGCGAGAGTGCTGCTAGGTCAGGTAACAAATCAGTTCTGGTACGAAGGGAAAGAACATTTAATGTTTCGCACCAGAGAGTATAGAGGTCAGCTTGAGGAAGTTCAGCCAGGTGAGGAGCAAGGTTGGCTAGGGTCTCTGCTCTGCATCTGCTAGACTCGATGGAGCGAGCCAACACCAGCGCTTCTTGTAGCAGTTCTGGAGAGAGATGAGGAGCGAGGGTGGCCAGCGCGCTAGCTCGATGGTAGCTATCCTCAATGGAGTAAGCCAGCGCCAGCGCTTCTTGCAGCAGTTCTGGAGAGAGATGAGGAGTGAGGGTGGCCAGCGCGCTAGCTCGGGAGAAGCTATCTCTAATGGAGCGAGCCAGCACCAGCGCTTCTTGCAACACTGTCTGTTGTTCTCCTGAAGAGAGATGGGAAGCGAGATTAGCCAGGGCCTCTGCTCGGTAGTAGCGAGACTCGATAGAGCGAGCCACTGCGAGCGCTTCTTGTAGCAGTTCTGGAGAGAGATGAGGAGCGAGGGTGGCCAGCGCGCTAGCTCGGGAGAAGCTATCTCTAATGGAGCGAACCAGCGCCAGCGCTTCTTCAGGTTTTCCTAGTTCAGCCAGGCGAGGAGCGAGGGTGGCCAGGACTCTAGCCTGGGAGGAGCTATCCTCCATGGAGCGAGCCAGCGCCAGCGCTTCTTGCAGTAGTTCTGGAGAGAGATGAGGAGCGAGGTTGGTCAGGGCTCTAGCTCTGTATCTGCTATCCTCGATGGAGCGAGCCAGCGCCAGCGCTTCTTCAGGTTTTCCTAGTTCAGCCAGGTGAGGAGCGAGGTTGATCAGGGCTCTAGCCCGGGAGGAGCTATCCTTGATGGAACGAGCCAGCGCCAGCGCTTCTTCAGGTTTTCCTAGTTCAGCCAGGCGAGGAGCGAGGTTGGCCAGGGCTCTAGCCCGGGAGGAGCTATCTTTAATAGAGCGAGCCACGGCGAGTGCTTGGTCAGGCTGCCCTAGTTCAGCCAGGTGAGGAGTGAGGTTGGCCAGGGCTCTAGCCCGGGAGGAATCCCCCTTGATGGAGCGAGCTGCTGCGAGCGCTTCTTGCAAGACTTTATGGTGTTCCTCTTTAGGCAGAAAGGGGACTAAGGCGACTAGTATCTTAACTTGTTGATTTAAAGCTGTTATTTGGGGGTGGTTCAAAATTAGGTTTACACTTTTGATATATAGACAAAAATCTATATGAGACCGTTTTCTCTCTGAGAACCGGCGAAATCAGAGAATATAAACGTTCTTTCTGTTTCTAAAAGTGTAAACCTATCTATCCAGCTAAAATGAACCACCCCGTTATTTGTCTTGCATATGATAAACCTTGCCCAGCGAGCCAGATTTCCTGCATTATTAATTCAACCAAAAGACCAGACCTGATATTATCTGCATGCATGTTGAGTGAAGCTTGAATTAAGGCATAGCGACACTGAAAACCGATACAGGTGTTCAGCCATTCTTTTCCTCTGACACCAGCTATCTCTGAAGAGCCAGTGTCTCTCCTGTCAAAAATACGCTTTTCAGCCAGTTGCCGGGCAAGAGAAATATCAGCTAGATACTCACCTATCTGATTAACCTCTTCTCTAACTGTGTACCAAGCATTCTGATAACCTTCGTCTTGACCAACTCTGTCCTGCTCTTTTGTTGGTCTGTTTTCACTTTCCTTTTCTGACGTAGCAACAGCTTTCTGCGGAAGTCTCCACTCCACCCGCAACAAGCGATGTAGGTCACGAATACGACCAGATGCTTCGAGATGATACGCTAGGTGGCGAAGGCCATATCTGTCATCTAAATTTCGCAGTTGTGCATCTAGCAATCCCTGAAGGTGTGACTCCAAACCCCCCCCCAAGCTTGTAGATAACGCTCTACTAAATGGTTGTGGCGTCTCTGTGTCTCCTCAGATAACTCCTCGGCTAGCTCTATTTCGTCCAGGGAAAGGTTCTCCTGTGCAAGCTGACCATCGAAGAATTCTTGCAGGGTAGCGTGATAAAAGCGATAGCGGCTATGTTTCCCTTGCTTAGCGATTGCTAAGAAGGGACGCCATTCTCTTTCAAGCAGCCGGCGCAGATTCCGTTCTGCTATTTTGGCTCCAGACCACTCAACGAGTCGTTGACAGGACAAAGCTTCTTGTGATGCTGCCAGTGTAGTCAATAAGGGGAGATATACTTCATCCCACTCTTGCTCGTCTGTGTGACGCCAGCGTTGCCAGTAGTGCGCATAATACTGCGTCATGCCTTCGGGCAGGGCAGCCAGGTCGAGCGGTGAACGCTCTCCCTGTACGATTTCCTGTATCACGAAATAGAGATAAATCCAGACACCGCCACACTTCTCCATCAGCGTCGTGATGAACTGTTCTGAGGTGTACTGTTGTTCACTTTCTTGAAGTAAACGGACAACTGTCGGTCGCCTTGATGCATATTCCAGAAAGCGACGCATATCTGCCTGATTTTCATCATCTTCAGCTGAAAATCGGAAATACTCACGAAAGGTGGCTGAGTCTTTAACTGTCAGCGGTGCTGTGGCTGGCCGTTGTGAGACAATAAAGCAGACGCCTTCAGGGAGACCGGTGGGTAACCCCAGCACGTTTTGATTGCCTAATGCACCTGCCTCGTCCAGGGCATCCACCACCACCACGATTTTTTCACCCGTATCTCGCTTTTCAGCAGCATTTTTGAGGAGGTCGTAGAGGTAATCAGGGCGAGAAGCAGCATCGGGGAGAACGCCTTCGGGCCTTAATTCATAGGCTAATGCTAACTGCGCAGCCAGATTTTTCAAGCCATCACTGATTCCTTCTGTCCCAGGACTTAACTCGCAAAAATGGTGGAAATAGCCCCGTTCTTTGACCAGCCAGGCTAAAAAAGCTGTCTTGCCCAAACCTGCGTTGGCCTCCAGGATGAAATATCCTCGGTCATGTTTGTTGAGAAATGAATCCACCTCCTCCAGCAACCATTCACGGCCGGTAAAGGGGAGTCGACTCGTTCGGTCAAAGACTTCCCACGGCTTAATGTAGGCATCTTGCAGGCGCTGATAGTCACCAACAAAGACTTTGTTATGGTCTCCTGTGACCAAAATGCTACGAATTGCATCCCGTCCTATAATGGCTGCACGGTTGATGCCACCTTCTACATCACCAACGTCGACCCCTGTTGCATTTCCAGCAATGTTGGTCTGATTTTCCACCTCTTGGTTTTTCTGGTCATAGGTTGACACAATTGCTTTATACTCCTGCGAAGGATTCCGATTCAGTCAATCTGCGTTTCTGTAATATACCCTTTCTTATCAAGCGCCACAAACAGAGGCTTTCCCTCATCTATGTATCGGTTCTCTTTACGAAAGTGTTTCATACAAAAAGGCCCTTAACGTAAGCGCATATATGCTAAGAAAACCTATAGTAACATAGACACAAACATATCTATATTACGTGCGAAAAAAGGTTAACTTAGGCCCTTAACGGATCAACATCGACAACTTTTTGTCGATATGCAATTGATTGTTGAGTGCCGCCGCAGGCCCAAATCTATAGTATCCTTAGTTCGTTGGTGTTGAGATTGTCAGTGGCGACTTTAGAGGTGAGGCTTTCATCGGAGTTGATATGGCTGTAGGCGACAATGGGCAGGAGAGAGAAGGGGGTGTATCTAGATATTCATCGCTCGCTAGTTCAGCCGCATCAAATCTATAAACGTCAAAGGGAGTACAAGCTATTGACTTCATCTCTGTCATCTGGCTTGTATACTGCGAACGGGTTAAAACTGGACATTTGGCCTGACCAAGAATGTTCATTTCTAACCCGTGCAGAGTATATGATTAAACTGAAGTCAATTTACAGTAAACTTCGCATTCGTGTTGGGCAAACGGGCAGTAAACGTGTTCATGCTATTCGAAAGGCGCAAGAACTTGGTTTGCTGTAGATAGATTACGAATAAGTGTCAAAAAGGAGAGACGATTCGTCTCTCCTTTTTGTTTTTGCTAAGCAGTTGAGCTCAATTTACCACCTTATGGTGATGAATTTCACACCAGGAGGGGATTCCATCGCGATGGAGTTGTGTCACAATGCTGTGGCGGCTGCATTGGACTAAGCGAGAGCAAGAATGTGATCCTGAAAGGAAAAATATCATGCAAAAAATGAGTCCCGAATTGACCGAACAGGAGCAAACAAAAATCTCAAAGGAGGCAGAGTGTAATTCTCCAGAATGTGTCCAAGCCCGCATGAGGTTGCAGGCTGCTAGAAACAAAATCTTAAGCATTTGTAGTAAACTTGACCAGCTTAGAAAGTCGCTTAGCAGCTGGAATACAGCCATAGCAGTACTTCTTGGTGTGATTTCGGCTTTGGTAATTGCAGCGGGGTCGGTTTTCCCAATACCTGTTGTTGGGCCATTTGCTGCAGCCTTCTTACTTGGTGTGGCAGGGCTTCTTCTGCTCTTGGTTGGGCTTTTTGCGTTGTTCGCAAATAATCTTAGAACACAGGTAAGCGATGCAGAGAGAGAACTTGCTGCGGCCAATGATGCGTTCGCTAATGCAGTTGAAGAAGTAATGGCCACTTGCCCTCCAGAGTGTTGGGAAGGACTCGATCAACCGCGGTGTTGATGGTAGCGCTATAGCCGCACTCGAATCCGGCAATGGCCATACTGGCGGTGGCGCGGGCGTGTCTGGTGCAGCAGTAGGGAATTAACGAGGACAGTTTCTTATGAACCCTTTAGACTTGGTTAAACTCACAGCGTTGATGGCTCGCACCAGCGGTAGCCCTGACGTAAAGATCGGGCTGATCGATGGACCGGTCGTGACCGGACACCCCGATCTGGCGGGCAAACATCTCCGTGCAATGCCCGGAAATGACAGCGGCCTGTGTACACAGGCCGCTAGCACGGCGTGCCTGCATGGAACCTTTGTTGCTGGCATCTTATGTGCAAGGCGGACTTCTTCCGCCCCTGCCATCTGTCCCAACTGTACACTCCTAATCCGACCTGTTTTTGATGAAAAGGTCATCGGAATCGACTCAATGCCCAGCGCGACGCCCCAGGAGCTTGCTACGGCCATCATCGAATGTATCGACGCCGGTGTACGCGTGATCAACCTGAGCCTGGCCCTTGCGCAACCTTCCAACAAAGGGGAGCAAGCGTTGGAGGCCGCGCTCAACCAGGCCCTCAAGCGCGGTGTGATTATTGTGGCGGCGGCAGGCAATCAAGGCACCCTCGGCACTTCCGCCATCACGCGCCATCCGTGGGTCATCCCGGTCGTAGCTTGCAAGGGTACTGGCAGACCGACGAACGAATCGAATCTGGGCAGTTCCATCGGCAGGCGGGGTCTATGCGCCCCCGGTGATGCCATCACTAGCTTGAGCACGGAAGGACAGCCCCTCACGCTCGGTGGCACGAGCGTGGCAGCACCGTTTGTGAGCGGGGCGATTGCGCTGTTGTGGTCAGGATTTCCTACGGCGATGGCAGGACAAATCAAACTCGCCCTTTCCCAGCCATCGACAACGAGGCGCGCCGCCATTGTGCCGCCTTTGTTGAATGTTGAGGCTGCCTACCGAACCCTGTTGGCAGTGAATGAGTGGAGGTAAATCGCATGACCAAGTCAGATGCAGGTAACGACTCCCCAGATCCGTCTGAACAGTCGGCGAAGCAGGTGCGCTTGCCTGGATTTATTACAGACGAGGAGATTGGGCTTGGCGACGTCATCAAACGCGCTATGTCGTATATTGGGGTCAAACCCTGCGGAGGCTGCGAAAAACGGGCAGCTTTGCTCAACCGCTGGATGGTTTTCAACAAGGGGCGACAGAAGTAAAGAGCCGCTTGAATTCGGATTTCTATGTTTGTTAAGCGCAGTTAAGACTGATAACTACAAGGAGCAAGAAAATGAACGAACCAACTGAAACGATGGAACAACCGGATACAGGAAATGAGGTGCAAACCGTGGCTCCTTATCCCGATGCCCGGACGAGTACGTCGATCTTGCCACAGGCAGGCGGCGGAACCTGTGGCTGCGGCGGGAATGCCAGTTCAAGCCCCAATGCCCCTGAGGTGGCTTCTTCTGTCTATGCCATCGGCCGGGTTGAGGCGCGTTTCCCGAACGTGGCTGCGGAGAAGGAATTTGCCCAGGCGGCCGGACGGACACTGCCGGCAAGACCGATCAACAAACCTTCTACGCTATTGTGTCCCAGCGCGCGAACCGCTATCTGGTGCGCCAACTGTGTTGGGTGATGAGCATCCAAGGAATGGAAACCTACCTACTGCTGCCACGCGACCCAACGGACATCGATCTGCTAGTGGAAGCCATCCGACCTGCCTCCAGCCCGAATGACATTGATGTCGTCATCGGCATGCGCGGACCAATTGCCTCGCCGCAGATATGCAACGGGTTGATGGTTCCCATTGTTTCCTTCGACCAGTTCTACTCGTTCGACCGCGATGCGCTGATCAAGGCCATCCCTTGTCCGGATATGATCGCACCCGAACAATTTGGCCCAGCGGCCGAGGAACTGTTCGACCGGATCATACAACTGACGGACAACGCCGGCGCAACCGATGAGCACCGTGCCTTAAATTATCTCGCCATGCGCTATCCCGCCATCTATGCCAAGGCCGCCGAGGAATTTGGGCGGGACTTTTCACTGACTGGGGCGGAAGTGCGGCCCTCACCCTTGAGTAGCACGCGCAATATCGTCGATGTCATCTTCTCGTATACCAACCGCAATACGGATTTTACCGAGAAGTTCTTTGTACGCTGCGACATAACCGAGGAATTTCCGTTCTTGGTCACGAAGATGTCGCCGTACTATGACCGTTAAATCAGTAAAGGAGAAATTGAAATGAATATGCCTGGATTTACTGCGGAAGCATCCATCTACCAATCATTGAGGAGTTATAGGGGAAGCCTTCAAACTTACAGCGACGACTGGTCGCAGATCGTCCCCTCTTGGCACGGCTGGTTCCCTTGGCTTGGGTATTACTTGTTCTTGAGCGGCACTATTGGGATTGATGACCTCTTGCCCCCCTCTCCCCAAGAAATCTGCGAGGCGCTCGGAGGCACCGTCACAGTGGAGGTCGATGGGTGTAAAACTACAACCCGAGAGACTTGCAGGTATGACGCGACCACCGGATGCTACTGCGAATCCACGTACACTCAAGAAGGTCGCTGCTAACTAGGTGGAACAAGGTGTCATCAACCGCTGCGATAGATGCGCAAAAGGAGAAGCCCGCATGCCCGAAATGCACGAGCAATTGCCAACCATGAAAGTGCGGGTACAAAGCCTCTTGACCTTGCAATACAACGATGACGTTGAACTCGATGCGGGCAACGCATTTGATGAGAACCATCATGTTTGGCGTTTTCATTTGCTTAACCGGCCAGCAAATGCACCATCCAGCGTTATTGTTAAGCAGGCTTATGCGGACGCCCGCTTGAAGCATTTCTTCTATAACGAATGGGTCGGATTGCAATTTTTGAGTGAGGTCACTACACAACCGCTGGTCAGCCTTCGCATTTGCGCGGGGGACTGGGCCGGGGAACTGCCTGGGATAGAAGACTCGGGCAGAGGCGAAGAGTTGGAAGAAGTTGTGCAAGGAACAAATAAGGATGCGACTGTGGCTGCCTTGCTTGATTTTGCGACCGTGCTGGGACATTTGCACGCACAAACTTGTGGTCAACAAACTGCATACGAACGAGTCCGCAAGAGCAGCAATCTGCCAAAGCTCAAATTATTGATGACTTTGCTGCCTTTTGTCAGCAGGTTCAGATTGCTTTGCAGAATCCTACTCCACAAGTGAAGCAGGAAGTTTTGCGACTTTTAGTTCAAAGCATTCTCGTTGAAGAGGACGCCATTACCATCAAGCATATCATCCCTTCTGATGATAATTGTCGGTTATTACCACGCGGTATTGTGCCAAATTACCCAAGTTAGGATAGGGGAAGCACAGTCTGTGTCTCATGCGCCTTCTCACTAACTTTTCCGTATTTCTTAGTGAGCTCTTCACTCATTCCAAATCCGCAGTTTCCGGAGATTGAAGGTCGGTGTACGATCTTAAGGAATGTATTTTTCATCCGTTTTGGATGTTTTGGATGAGGATACCCCTCTCAAGTTAGTGTAAACCAGACCTTGTACTACCTATAAATTTACGCTGAAGGTGATGAAGCTGTAGTAAATTGGCTAAAAACGCGTTCGAAAAATTCATTGCGTAGAACATTGTTGGGGTCGAAACGCTGTTTCAATTTGAGGAAGCGGAAACCTGATTCAGCATACATCGCTGCAATCTGTTCTGGCGTTGCATAGACGTTTTTGACTAAGTGAACGCGTCCGCCTTGTGCTTGACAGACTGCACTCATTTCTTGTAGCTGTTGTATAACTGTATCAAGGTCATTTGCGCGAAAATCCTCGAAAGCTAAGCTTACGGCATATCCTGGGAGCTCTCGACTAGCGGATAAAAGAAAATCATCCTCTTGAATAGGCACAATATCTAACATTGCAGGACGCAGTTTGTGCTTTTGTAAAATTTGAACAACCCGATCCAGAAACGGATGCAGTTTATCTATTGGAACCAAATAGGTCTGTTGAATAACTCGCAGTATGATGTTGAATCTCTGAGCAATCTCTTTTGCCAGGCGATTGCCTTCCATGAAAAAAGTGTACCCTTCAAGATCGTCGAGAAACGATTCGTTGTTTTGGATAAGGAAGTGGAACCCAAATTGAAGCGCCCACTGATTGAACCTTGCGGAACGCATAAGCCATTGAAACGGAACACTCAACAATGAAGTAGAACGGTAGAGCAAGAATCGTCGGTAGCGTTTACAGTCATCGTAACGCGAGCGGGCAACAAAGCCTTTAACGTCCGCACCGACCAGAAAAAATGCGGCGTATAGCGCGTTCCAATCCTCAAGCTTGAGCTCGGCACTATATTGCCGCAGCAAGGAAACGAGTGCTTCGATCGATGTCACTTTTTGGAGTGAAGTATAGATTTGGGTTTTGTTGCCGATATGTAGCAAGTTGTAGGTGATTTCCGTCACAGCTCCAATGGAACCGAATCCTCCAATCACCGCGTAAAACAAGTCGGCATTTTCAGTACGACTACATTCCAGCAACTGACCAGCAACAGTCAGTAGTTGAAAGCGCTCAACGTGATCCCCCTCTTTGCCATGTAGCCATGAATTGCGCGAGTAGCAATTAGCGGCAAGTGTACCACCCGCCGTGGTCTGTCCTGTTGTGACAACAATCGGCATCGTCAACCCAAGTGGGTGCAGTTGCTGTAAAATATCCCGCCAGCGTGCTCCTGGCTCGACGGTAATTTGAGCACGCTTCTCATGAATGGACTTAATGGCATGAAGGTTATCCATCGCAATAACCAGGTCGTCATTGAGGGCCTGTGAATCAAATGAGTAGCCGCCGCCATGTAGCGTGACGCGCCTCCGTTGAGCTTGAGCGTCTTGGAATAACGTTCGCAATTCATCGACAGTTTTAGGGGCGTAGATGCAGGCACGAGTGTGATGAAGACCGCTGTAAGAGTGCAAGATTTTGCGTTTCATGCTGTTTCCTTCCTCATTTGCGCCAACATTGCCTGAACGTTTGCAATGATTGCGCTCAATGGAAGCGATTCGTACAGGTTTTGAGCAGATTCATCAGTTGGCAGCATGGCGGCAATCATTGTTGCTTTAAGCTTTGCCACTGCGGTGGATTCTGGACGTGTATGAACGAGTGTGAGGAGAGCGTGTGCTTGTGAGGTTTGCTGATTCTGAGCCAAGATCGCTGCTGCACTGGCCAGCACATCAAGCATCACGGGCGCAAGATTGGACTCGACCGCCAATCGAAGAGCTTCAAGAGTGTAGTCGATGGCATCGTCGTGCTGTTGCAGAAGCGTTGCAATTGGAGCCAACTGGCTTAGCGTGTTTGCTGTTCCCCATGGATCACCCGTGCGCCGGAACTCAGCAAGGCCATTCTGGAAATGTTCGTAGGCTGTGAGATGTTCGCCGGTGAGAGCAGAGACAACGCCAAGATGAAACTGCGCGAGCGCACCGCCCCAAACGTGATGAATGGAACGGCTCATCTCCAATCCTTGCTGGGCCATCTGTTTAGCGCTTTTGTAATCGCCAAGCAGACAGAGGATGGGGCTAAGAAAATTGGTGCCAAGGGCAATGAGACGTTGGTCGCCGATTTCGGCTGCAATGGCAAGGCCATCTTGTTGTGAATGATATGCCTGCTCTGGTTCTCCAAGTGCCAGCAGAACAAGAGCAAGTTGGCCCAGAGTGTATGCTTCTTCCCAGCGTTCGCCCACTTTGCGCTGCCATCTTAATGCATTGTTGATGTAGCGCCGTGCCTGCTGATATTCACCTTGTGCAAATGCAATGGAACTGAGTGTCACCAACGGATAGATACTTTCACTGTCGTTCTTTGTATAGGTGTTACCTGGCGGGAGGAGTTGAAGACTCTTCTGCAAAAACCCGCGGGCCTGTATATGACGACCGGCCGTAAAACATAACCACCCATGACAGGCATAAAGCTGTCCCAGCAGCTCTTGATGCTGAGCGTCTCTAGTTTGATCCATTGTATCATCAGGTGAAGATCGGCTGCACAGCGAATCTTCTGTTGTGAATGCCTGAATTGCGCGTCCAAACGCTGCTTGACCTTCGTTAAACCAGCCCTGGATATCATAAAAGTCCATTAGACTGCGGGTCATTTTCTGCAGCGCAGATAGCCGTCGATGCTTGATTGACCAATTCCAGACTTGGCGAATGTTACCGAATTCCATCCGTATTTCTTTTCGCACAACCTTCTGATCGGGTCCGCGTAGCTGATGCTTGCGCTCGCTCAGAAAATGGGCATAAAAATCAATGTACTGGTTCAGCGTACTCATATATTCATTGGGGTACGCGGAAAGTTGCCCCATCGAATATTGACGCACCAACTCGTGCAGCTCGAAACGACCATCATCAGCGCGACGCAACAGCGACTTATCCAGCAGCACACTTAATACGGAGAGCGTCGCTCCTGCTATGGTCTCCGCCGTCGCAAAGGTAAAACGGCCGCGAAAAATCGCCAGCTTTGCAAGTATAGTTTGTTCCTCTACCGATAACATTTCCCATGAAGAATCGAAAACATTGCGTAGGCTGCGATGACGTAAAGGGACATCGCTTGCTGTCGTGTGTAGCACTTCGATGTCCTTTTCCAGTTGCTCAATGATTTGCTGGCTGGTTAATAGGTGCATCCACCCCGCCGCAAGTTCGATCCCCAGTGGCATCCCCTCCACAAGTTGACAGATGCGGTTCACGTCTGCCCGCGCCTCATCGAGTACGATATGTGGTTGTACTCGGGATGCCGTCTGCACAAATAGATCCACGGCACTATATGCCCCTTTATCTGGCTTGCGCTCTCTTGGTATCTCGAACGAAGGGAAATTGAGTCCCACTAGATGATGCAGCGACTCAATCTGTAGATTGAGTCGCTCGCGGCTTGTCACGAATAGCTTAACGGAAGGAGCATCCAGCAATATTTGTTTCAACAAATTCGTGTTCGGCAGCAGATGCTCGTAGTTGTCCAACACAAGTAATAATTCCTTGTTCCGAAGCCAATCTAAAAGCTGTTTGTCTGGATGCTGATTCCCTTGAATCGGATACTCCATTGCCTCAGCAATCGCCGTGGCGAGATGTTTCGTGGAGGTCAGTCCGATCAGTGAAACAAACAGAACACCATGCAGAAACCGCTCGATCTGATTCGCAGCAGCCTCAATTGCGAGTCTCGTTTTGCCAATGCCACCCGGACCTACGAGTGTCAGTAATCGACAGTTTGGGTCATTGAGTTGTTGGGAAATCTTCGCCAATTCATCTTGACGGCCCACAAATGGCTTTGACGATGTCGGCAGATTGTGGCGCTGCGTCTGGTTGCGCAAATCGTGAATAAGCTTTGCGAGTCGCTGGGTCTCCTCCGTTGGCTCGATCATCAAATCCTCTGCCAGTGCACTGCAACAAGCATGATACTGTGTCAATGCAGATTCATATTCGCCCTGTCGTGCCAGCAGTCGCATCAACTGTCGATAGGCTGACTCCCGCCATGACTCCAGTGCGATCACCCGATGTAGATAACGGATAGCGGCCTCAGCATCACCGCGCTGCCACTCATGCTCCACAAGCTCTTCTAACGCGTTCAGCATCTTGTGACGCAGTTGGCGGCGCTGCATAAGCTGCCACTGCTCAAACTCTGGTGCATTCGTCAGCGATAGTCCCTCCAGAAATTCTGCCTGATAGAGTTCGGTCGCTCTGTGCAGATCATCAACCGTTTGCTCCTCAGATTCCACGCCCTGCAGAAAATCATCAATATCGATCCAGCAGGTCGACTTTGCGACAAACGCGGTGGTCTTGTAATCGCTTTCGAAAGAATCCCCACCAGTTTACGCAAATTTGCCAGGGTGGAGCGCAAGCTGGTGCGGGCTTTGTCCTGACTCACGTCTGGCCAAAAGAGACCGAGTAGCGTTTCGCGTGCACACGGACGTTTTTCGACTATCAGGTAACAAAGTAGCGCCAGTGCCTTATCTGAGGTAAAGCCGGTAACGGTCTTGTTATCGATGTGTAAACGGGGCCATCCAAAAAGATGAATGGTGATCTTGTTCGTCATTGCAGGTTTCAGAATGTCTTCAGTACAACTCAAATAAGCCGAGATCACGTATTAATCACGCTCACAAGATACGCTATCAACAACAGTGAACAGTGTCTTATTTAGAGACGGTTCGAATAGCTATATTATTTCCAACTATTTCTGGTCTAAGGAGGCCATCATGTTTATTCCCCCGGATAACCTTGTTGGCGATACCGTTGTTGAATCATTGAGCCGGAGTGAACACGAAGTGCTCAAGCTGATGGCGAACGGATTGTCAAATAGGGAAATTGCAAATCAACTCTATAAAGCTGAGGAGACGGTCGCCAACTCAAAGCCGTCTATAGCAAACTTGGCATTCGTGCAGGTGGGCTTGGCAATAAGCGGGTTCTAGCCATTAGAGAAGCAGAAGCGCTAGGTCTATTGTAGTCACAATCAGCAATGGTCACAGTCAAAAGGGAAGCTCTTGAGCTTCCCTTTTGACATTTTCAGAGCAAAAAGTTCCCCAAACCGGACCTCGGACGTCTCGTCCGCACCGAATGGGCAAGATGCTTGGGGACCGATTTTAAACTTTCCCATACCACAAGCAAATTTACCACCTAGCGGGGATCGATTTACCACCAAGCGGGGATGAAACGGCAAACCAATATCAATATAATCGTACATATAGCGGCCGCATGTTGAACCTGACAAATCTAATTTGACAATGTTCAGACTCAGTAGATCCAAATTTGGCGTTTTTGACTATTTTCAGTCGGGAGAGAAGGGATTTTGGGGCCATTTTTTCAGATCTCAGTTGCCAAAAACAGCCAATTTCATATCTAGAAATCGCTTAAATTTTACGTAAATGCTAGGTATTGACTGGCAAATACGTATTTATGTCAACTAATTAGCCCAAATTCTCTCTCTAAACCTGAAATTTGGATCTACTGAGACTAGGAGTCGTTGACATTTGATAGCCTCCCTCAGAGAAATCATTGCACAACGCATTCAACGCTCTGAGAACCGAGTACCGTCTGGGTGCTAAATGTCAAGAGAACCTAGAAAGTGGTCAGTGAGGCAGGGTATCTTGTAAGTTTGTTGGTTAATAACGTGGTACCAGGCACAATTCTATCTTATTACAAGGAGATTGATTATGGAAACGAATAACGATACGGGTGTCAAGGCAATACAGTTGATTATGGAAAGTGGACTTCTCGATCCCAACTTCACAGTGGAAAGGCTCATGGATTTGACGCAGAACCTTACTGAACAGGAGACGCTGCGAGCAGCAGCGCGCACTGATGTTTTGATTCACGAAAAATTCATTTTAATCCATACAGAGCCAAGACCAAAAGATGTAGAACCAGTAGAACCAGTAGAACCGGCGTAAAGAATGAGGTATTGTAGAGTGCTACAGCTTCTGGGTCGGGTTCACGGTCAGTGCATGAGGTTAGAAATGTCCAAAAAGAGAAATGTTAGGGAAAAGCGAGCTCTCGACTGTGACCGTTTGTGTTTGCAGCGATTCGCTGTATCAAGCCTGGAGTGGTTGACCAGGAATCTCAACTTCTTCAGCCCTTGGCAGGACGGACGCCTGTCCACCACTGGAGTCAAGGCTTTTGCCGAGTTCGCCACCGTCTATGGCTATCTTGAAGAATGGGGGACTGGCCCCCTTGCCGAGTACCTTTCGCTGTCTGAGAAGTTACCGGCTTGGCGGGCTTTTATCCGTCAGCATTGTGAAAACCCAGTCTATGCCGAGATGGCACGCAAGCGTCCGCCGCAAGGGTTTGACCTGCTTTTGCCTTATCTGATGTTACGAGCGACTGGTTATCAGTCCCCGTTTTACGAGGATACCTTGACGCGCCTGCGGCGTTGGGGTTTCCCCGAAGCATTCGAGGTTGTACCATATCGACTTTTGGACCGACAGCATTTGCTCTGGAAGTCTGGGTATCTGCACCGCGAACCCGATTGGTATCGACTGTACCAGAAAACCGTTTTGGGATGCCGCTGTAGCCTAGCATACCTCGATCTAGATGCCGCTTATTCAATTACGCACACCATGTTCTACCTAACCGATTTTGGCAACCGTCCCACCCCTTTGAAAGCAGTGGAAGTCGAGTATATCACGGAGGTGGTGGAGTGCTTACTTGTCCACTATTGGCGGATAGGTCACTGGGACTTGGTGGGTGAATTGTTGATCAACCTCAATTGCCTGGGCAAGTGCGACTCCCCCTTCTATGCTGGCGCAGCTCAGGCATTCCAACACGTTTGGCGCAGCGACGGTGCTGTCCCAGCAGACCGATCCAGTGAGAAGAAACTTCAATCGTCCCAGATTCTGGAGAAAGATGACTTGATTTTTCGTCACTGCTATCATACGACCTTGGTGGGAGTGCTGTATTGCTCGACCGCCCTAAATCATTTTGGTGATCATAATGAGATCCTACCTTCCGAATCGAACGAAGGCCGCTGTTCAAGCACAAAGGTGGCTTGAGAAAGAATCCACACCCACAAGCGAAATGGTTGCCTTGCGGCAACTAGGCTTACTGCTTTGTAAGCGTATTCTAGGCAACCCCAGTGGGCCAAAATGCGAAAGCTTGGGAGCAGTTAATCTCCCAACAACTGCGGCCTTCGTTGAGATGAGCCGTGTTGAAATCTTGGAACTGGCCCAGACCATCAGCCTCTCAGGGACAGGGCCGTGGCAAGATCAAGAAGCGCGCAGCCGTCATTTCGCACGGACGTGGGGGGCAGTTGCCCTGTCCTACGCAAGGGTAGGTGATCTTTCTGTGGTAGCAGCGTTGGTGCGGGCGGCAGCACACCTTGGTTTGGGGGATCCTTGGCTGGTTGATGCAGAAGAATATTTGCTCGACCAGCAACAAGCTGATGGTTCTTTTGGATTCCTTGCCTCGGAACTAGCTCTGCTGCAAGATGACGCCACAGTGCCTGAAGCACTGCTGAGACTCACCGTTGAGATCCTTTGGGCTCTGGCAGAGACAGCAGCCCTCACAGAATCTTCCTATATCGTCCCTTTAACAAAATCAAGTCTTAATTCGTGAACCTGGACCAGCGGGCGTATTTCGACGAAACCGTACGGTTTCGAATGAGATACTGGCTCAGAAGAAGCTAGTTTTGTTGAATTTGGATGTCCCAAAACTCATTAATGCCGTGAATTTGTGGACTAGCAATTCGGCAGTAAACGTGTTCATGCTATTCAAAAGGCTCAAGAACTCGGTTTGCTGTAGATATACTCAGTCGATCCAAAATGTACCTTATGCCCGCGGAGAGCATTCTCTAATGCGGCGTTACTCGACCGAAACCGGCGTTAGAGATTACACGCAGTAAGATTTCTCAGAGGTAGAGCGTTCAAATGGCGAAAAAAGACGCAGTAGAGAATCTCGGGCCATTTGGCACGCTCGAGTCTGTTCAGACTCAGTAGATCCAAATTTGGCGTTTTTGGCTATTTTCAGTCGAGATTGCAGGGATTTTGGAGTCATTTATTCAGATTTCGGTTACAGAAAACAACCTATTTCATATCTGAAAATCGCCCAAATCTAACGCAAAAACTAGATATCGACCGGCAAATTTGTATTTATGTCAACTGTTTAGCCAGAATTCTCTCTCAAAACCTGAAATTTGGATCTACTGAGACTGAGAAATGCGGGATTATGTCTACTGCGTGTAATAGAGAACGCCTCCTCCGCGAAAATTTGGGTCGACTGATACGAACAAATAAGTGTCAAAAAGGGAGAGGCGATTCGCCTCTCCCTTTTTATTTTCATTAGGTTCTGTTGACATTTAGAGTGCGCTCTCAGAGCGTTGGTCGCTTTGGGCATTGATTTCTCTGAGGAGAGCTGTCAAATGTCAACGACTCCTAATCATTTGAACCCGATTTACCACCTTGTGGTGATGAATTTCACACCAAGAGGGGATTCTATAGCTCTGGATTTGTGTCACAATTCTGTAGCGGCCGCATTGGTCGTACTGTCATTTCTTACAGGACAAGCCTAAGTGGCAGTTTGCGAAGAATGCCTCTGTGGCAGACCGAGATTCTTCGGCAAACTGCCGCCTCAGAATGACAAATTGTACACTACTGAGTTTGGCATCATTCGCTTTCATTGCAGTACTTATTCACGAGGACAATCTGATGAAATTAATTCGTAGTAAATTCCCAATCAAATTAAGTGCTGTTAGAATTAGACGGCGTCTGATAACCATCATGGTTCACTTGACGCTGTTATTCACGTTGGCGACCGCTCTGCAGGCGGGCAGCAAACCCGACTTTCTATCCAATGCCGTTTCGGGGATTCCCGCCGGTGGGCTTACGTATGAGGTCTGGTTCACCAATACCTGCATTCCCGATACGACCGGCACGTGTAAATGTGACGCAGGTGTGGACAAGCAGAACGATTGTGTCTCGACCATCGACACCGATGGCGATGGCATTCTGGACAGCGGTCCCGATGAAGATGGTGACGGCGTTGTGGACGTGGTCGATCTCGATTTCACCACGAATTGGGGCAATTGGGCGACAGTCCCGAACGTGGAGAGCGTATCCTTCAACCTGCAACGGAGCGTGGATGTTTACGTGAACGATTGGGGCTTGCGCCAACCCTTCTGGACTGAGGTTACGGAACGAGATGTTTACGTATATGACATTGATAGCCGAGGTAGCGCATCATCAGATGGGTCGGGGATAGAGCTGAATACAGCCACCATGCTCAAAACCGCACCCGGCCCACGCTCCACAGTGCTCCACGAAGTCTGGCACGCGGTCCAACATGCCTACAATGCCACCAGCGGTGTGGACGACTGGTTCGTTGAAGGTCAGGCCCGCTTTATGCAGGATAAAGTCTTCTTCGATATGGACGTCAATGCGGGCAGCCGCTATGTGGGCGCGGTCAAGAACTATCTGAAAAACCCCACCGTTCCAAAGGACTTTGATGCCAATGCCGACGGGAAAGAAAATACGGTTCCCGTCGGGCTGTTAGGTGCCAAATATGAAGCCGCGCTCTGGTGGACCTATCTGACCGAACAGGCAGGCAGTGGCTTTGTGGGTACGGCGGGCGAAGGCATAGAGTTTATCGAAGACGTGCTGGAGTGGTCGCCAGACCCGCTCAACATCAAGGGCCAATTGGCGGTCGACCTGACCCTGCTTGCGCGCATTGGGCGCAGCTTTGATTTGTCCTTCTGGGATTTTACGATTGCCAACTATACCAAAGATTATAATGTGGCGACCCTGGACCGCAGCCTGATCGATGACCGGGATCCGCAGATCGTACTTGATTATCAGGATGAATTGAGCGGTGAGTACGGTGCCGTTGCCAAAGCCGAAGAATTCACGGATAGCGAGCTCATGATAGGGCAGGGCGGACGTGTTGATCCCGTTACGTATACGGCCGTCGCTAGCATTCCGCCAACGCTGGAAGTCACGGGTGAAATGCCTCAGTATGGCGCGCTTTACTATGAAGGCGAATTGCCAGACGCAGCCACCTGTCCCGTTGCCCACTGGGCCGCGGCGGGCGATGCGAACAGCCGTCTCTATCACAGTTGGGTCCTGCGGGCGCAATCGCCTACGGTGGGTGCGCCAGACGATCTGGTGGACCTGCAGCGTCACCATGGCGAAGAGTTCAGCATTACCCTGCTCAACCGGGATGAATATACGTATATGACAGGTATTGTCGCCTCGAACCACGCGCCTGAAGGCTTCGACTGGACCATGTGGTGTTCATCAACCCCGCCTGATCTCACTATTACGGGTCCGCACGTCGACGCGCCGGCGGCGGTTGGCGATCCGGCTGATGCCGGCCGATTTAAGGTCTGGCTGGCAGTGACCGACGGCAGTTTAGATGACCCGATCTCCGGTCTGGACTGGGAACAGGATTTTGCAGTCACGGTGGGTGGTGAAGAGGCAGAAATTCTCAACGGAGAAGAGGTTGGAAACGAATACTGGCTGGTTGTCCAAGCCCCAAACGTGCCGAACACCACGCTGGGCGATACCCACGATCTCCATGTTGAGTTGGTTATGGGTGGTGCCGATGATGATGCGCCGAACGCGGTCCTATACGACATAATTCCTAAAGATCAGGTGTTGGTCATCGACCGCAGTGCCAGCATGAATCAAGGCAGCAAATTTACCGCGGCCAAGAGTGCGGCCCGCATCTATGCAGACACGACCCAACTGGGCGACCAACTGGGCGTGGTCAGCTTCAGCGACGCAGCGACGACTGTATTTCCGCTCACGCCCATTCAGGATCAGAACGACAACGCCGGCGACAGGGCTAGTGCACGGTTGGCCATCGATGCCATTCCGCTGGGTAACCAGACGTCTATCGGCGCGGGTCTGGCCCAAGGGCAAGCTCTACTGAGCACCGTCCCTTCAGGCAACATCTGGAACATGGTGCTGCTCAGCGATGGCGAAGAGAATGTGAGTCCCTCTGTCGATGCCGTCATCGGCAACATCGCAAGCGCGGGAACCAAGGTCCATGCCATTGCCTTTGGTCCCGAATCGGACACCGAGTTGATGCGATCCATTGCGGCCGCGACCTGTGGCCTCCGTGAAGAAGACCACTGCTTCCACGCCCTCAACGCCAACGCCACGGGGATGCTTGTCCATGCGGCGGCCCAAGATCAACAGCAGCAGTTGAACGATCTGGCCGATATCTACCGTCAAATTGGCGACAGCGTCCACGGGCATCAGCGGCTCTGGCAGGGGTCATCGGCCACGGTCAGCGGTAGCTCGTTTTCGGTGAAGATTGATGAAACCGGTGGGCGCGAAGGCTTCTTCGCCTTCAACTGGGCGGATCCGGCGAACGCGCTCAACGTTACTATTACTGGCCCAGCGGGCATTACCTTTACGCAGCTGGAAGATGGCCAGAATCATACCGTCTTCTACGTCAACGAAGTCAAAGCCGGGAAATATCAGGTGGACCTTGGCGGTAGCGGCAACTGGGTCGGCAGCCTCTCGGCCCGCGTGGTAAAAGGCACCGAACTGCACGCCTATGCCCATACGCCCAGCGACAGCAGCCGCGTGCTGGGAATGCCCATTCAACTTCAGGTCAGCCTGACCGATGATAACGGTCCAGCCGCAGGTGCCGCGGTGACCGCCGTTGTGGGCCGACCGGGGGGTGTCGAAGAGACGATTACGCTCTATGATGGCAAAGCACCCACGATGATGCGCCGAATGATGGTATCTATGGGCACCGCTATGATCGCATCAACTTCCGCGAGGGGCCGGAAGAGAATCGCCAGTACTACACCTTTGCCATCAGTGCTCACGGAGATACCTTTGACCGTTACAAGGTGCTCACCTATCGACCTCGTGATGCCGTCTACTATGATAGCGATCAGGACAACGTACTCGACACTTGGGAACTCCGCTATGAGAATACAGACCCAACCGTGGACGATGATGACGTCGATCCGGATCATGACGGCCTGACCAATATTCAAGAGTTTTTTGCGGGCACGAATCCTGACCATCCCGACACGGATCGGGGCGGCGAAACCGACGGCAGCGAAGTTGCCAAGGGGCGCAACCCGCTTGACCCGTCCGATGATAAGATTCCGCCAGTTGTGGACTTCTGGGTAGATAACAACGATGCCAGCGTGACGCTTCACTATAATCCCCGCTCAGAGGTTGACGGGGTCCGCCTGTGGCGCAGCAGCGATGGGATCACGTACAACGCCATCGCCATCTTCCCCGCGACGAGCGGTGTCATTACCGATACCGGATTGACCAATGGTGAAGCATATCTCTATAAGCTTCAGGCCCTGGCGCGACCGGGGATTGTCGGCGTGCCCAGTCCCCCGCTTCTGGCCTTGCCCGATGTGGACACGGATGCGCCTGAAAGTACCGTCTTTATCAACAGCGGTGCCTACAGCACGACGAGTGAGATCGTAACGCTCACCTTCCTGGATCCGCTGCTGCCCGATGGGACCAGCGACATCACCCACGCAGGTGCGCAATCGGCCCAATTTGGCCGCGGCCCAGTGGCGACCGTTTACGCCGTCGATGAACTGGCGACTGCGACCCGATCCAGAGACGGGTATTGCCTTTGTCTATGCGCGCTTCCGTGACGCCGCGGGCAACGTCAGCGACCACATTGAGAGCGCGGGCATTCGTTACGAACCTACGGATCCCCAAAACACCGATGATGAAACAAGGGCGGGTGGAACATTGGGAGAATTGCCCACGAATCTGCCCTATCGAAGCTTCCTGCCGTTTGTTGCAAAATAGTTGGGTTGTTGATTCTGATGCGACTTCATGCCGGAACCCGATTAAAATACGCTAAACATATCCTTGTCTGTATCGTTGTCGCATTCGTCCTGTTGTCTACTGCAGGATGTTCCTTCGAGGACTCCCTCCGAGAAGCCGCCGAGGACACGGACGTAACGCTAATCTGGCGAGGTTTTACGCATGAGTGGCTAGGTCAGGTACATAGAACCGGACGCTTTGGAAACTGGATTGAAGTCGATACTGATCAAGTTCTTCCCCGGGACGTCTCTCTGCATCACATGGCTCGTACGGGCACTGCATCGGATGATGCTGACTTCTCGATGATATACGACATCGTTCAGGCTACCCACGTGCGTTTCGTATCTGGGATGCACACGTTCCCCGTCGATAAGACTGAGCTTGATACATTACACCAGACCGAAACTGTCTCGATCTCGGTCACCAATGACGAGCGTCTCAGTGATAAAGATGTCTTTGTGGCGTTGATCAATGGCTTTTCCATCCAGGTTCGCGACGGCTCGGTTGCGAAGAAATTGGGGAAGTTGAGGATCGATTTGTCCCAGCCCATACGAGTAGGCAATCAGATCACGTTCGATATTGATACGAGCATCATGATGAGTTGCAAGTCGACCGAGTGTACTATAGATGAAGGCTTTAGAACCTTTACTTTCTGGTAAAAGAAAAGAGATGAGGTGAGAAATGTGACAAAAAGCGGTTAGCGTTTCATCCTAAAGGTAGAGAACCCAAAAAGGAGGAAGGAATGCTAACCGCGCCAGAAATAACTATAGCAGTACTGATGAATGTATTGCAAGTAACGCCGGTGGGAACAAACGTAAATGTAATGCGTCTGATGTGGGCGATGATGAATGGGTCGTTTCTGAAAAGTCGAGGAGCAATCCATAGTGGATTGAGTGAAAGCGGGTTTGAAGATGAGGAGCTCCAGCGAAGCTGGTGGAGCTTTCGATATGGATCATGGGATATTGCAAGCCTGCTCTCATCGTGGCAAGAAGAAGTGGAGTGGAAAGGGAATGGGAGGCAAAAAAGTTAGAAGGATACCGAGTGAAAAGCATAGATATCACAGGGTTCTGGCGACCGAAGCGGCAAGGGAAAGTGAACCGACTCTATAACCAACGGCTCGTCGGGCATTGCCCGCTCATCTTTGGGTGATGATAAGCTCGGGGGAGATAGGCGGGAAACGAGTGCCACTGCTCAAGGCAATCATGAGATGCGAGGTAGGCACAAAGGAAAGTGAGTTTCGGAAAAAGCTGCTGAAAGAGACCAAGAAATCACTGGAGTCAGACGAAGTGGCGGTGGTCGATGCCGGGTTTACAATCAGAGAAATGCTAGAAAGCGACGTCGACCGATTTGTCCTTCGGGAAGCGATTAACTGCACAGCGCCGCAATGAGTTACCCGAACGTGGAAAAGGCAGACCACCCGAATATGGTGATATTGTGCGTCCGCTCTCTCGATGCTATAGGAAAGCGACTCGAGGCCACAACTCCAGACTCGTTTGGTCAATTTGTCTATAGTGGTCGCCTGATTCGCTATCAAGCATGGCACAATCTCGTCCCCAGGACAACCAAGGTGGATACAGCCAACCGCACCTATTCGATTTACGTCTTTCAGGATCCTGCTTATCACACCTTTGGTTCTGGCGACCGTCATGGCTTTACAAGCTGAAACCATTTATCTTTTCTCTCTGGAGCGCTGGCCTGTTGAACATCCCCCCTTGGCTTCCAAGCAGATGATTGGCTTACATCGTCAATTTGTTCATGCCGATGAGGCTTGCTTCCGCTTACCTGAACTGGGGCTGCTTGCTGGCAATCTTCTTTCCCATTTAGCCGCTTCTCTTCCTCCCATACCGACTGGCTACTGGGCTCGAGAGCCTCAAGCCACTTCCGGCAGGCTGCGCCGCGTTCTCTCGAGTGCTCTTTTTCCAACTCCCGACCAACTCGACCCTGACTTTCGGAAAAAGGCCTCGGTTTCACCATTTCCCTAAAGGCGTTCTCGCTCATCGCCGCCTCAATGCCGCTGCTTAAACTAGCCGAGCACTATTTTTACATTTTATCCCGTTTTTTCAGGGTGGATTCTTTTTTCCGCCCCTTTCGGTTTGCCCTTTGTCACTCAAGCCTTTACCAGAAAGTAAAGTAGAAACGATGTTCACTATGACCTATATGTACATTGGCTCCTACTTGCATCGACTGATGATTGGATAAACATTGTCGAACACGATCGCATTGTCTCCAGCTATGACTACAACAGCAATAGCCCTGTCCCTGAGTCGTTGGGCAACCTGAATGGAACGACGATCCGTCCAGCCCTCGCAAACGGCTATCGGCAGAATGCTTTTGGCATACGCCGCTTCCGGTTCTATGTTGAGAAAGAGACAGACCTGATAAAACCAGACCCAGTCCCGCACCTGTTCGCATGGAAGATGTGGGGGCAGTTGGTAGGTGACTCGTTGGTTGATCCTGAGATCAATGGACAAGCGTTCTTCGCACATAGCAACAATGGCTTGACCAATCTTGGACATCAAGGTCATGTGGACATCGGCCTCGACCTGATTACTGTTCAGTTTGAGGTCGGCCTAAAGAAGGCGTGCAAGTGGGAGGAGACCCACACCTTCGGCAACAACACCGGCAATGGGGTTGAGGAACGGACAAGATCTGGGGTCATCGAGAAGAAGGGTGAACTGTCCTGCCTATAAATCGCTGACAAACAAGAATAGGAAACGTTTTGTCAAGGTATCTTGCAAAAATCCTCAGATAGAGCAAGATGACAAATCAGAATAAGGATCTGCCAAAATGAACTTTTTGTGCATTAGTTGAATTAGGAGAAGCTAACCGTTGGGTGACCAGCTCTGATTGTAGCGAGCCAGGTTATAGTAAAATCTTAGTTCTCTAATACAGACTAGGTTCTGTTGACATTTAGAGTGCGCTCTCAGAGCGTTGGTCGCTCTGGGCAATGATTTCTCTGAGGAGAGCTGTCAAATGTCAACGACTCCTAGCCGATAGGCAATTGACACAACCCAATAAGAGGAAGAAGTCCGGCGGTTACAATTGATCAGTTTTTGCTGTGGGCGCAGCAATCAGTGCCGGTGTACTGTTTCGCCAGGAACGTAAAGCTGCGGTAGAAACGTGAGATTATCTCCGACCCTTAGAACCTATCCGAAAAGTGGTTGTGAGTCCGACCTGTTTCTCGAGCAAATATGCATGGTCACAGAACTTTTCGGATAAACACTTAGTCAGAGGGCCACACCAGGGAATCGAACATGATTTCGGGTGAAAAACGTCCGCTCTGCGTAAGTCGCTGAATTCGAGCCAAGCAGGTTCGATAATTCCGCATCGCTCACCCTGAAAAGGTTGGAGATCATCTCACCTGACCACCAAAGCTGCAAAAGCGTCTCTAACCTGTCAGTTGGCAATTCAATCTCCGACATCCATCGAGACAAATCAAGACGTTTAATTACCGATGACGAAGTACCAGCCTATGTGGAGCGGATTCCAGGGTTGTATCCTGATTACCACTCAGCTGTTCGAGATGCTGAACATGCGCAACCAGCGTAAAAGTGGACCGGCTTGCCGGAGTAAATAACGTCCCCCCAAAAGAAAATTCCTATAGTATAAATTTAACCATCATACCAAACGCTTGCGGTGATTTGACTGAAAGACACGAGTGTCAATTGTCACCATCCTTGTATATCGGCGAGAAACGCGCACCGATATCTTCACAACGCTTGCCTGCCGGACTAAATTCATACGTAAACCTGCTGATGGATTAGGACAGCCGCGTTTAGGGAGAAACTCATTCAATGTTGACAGATATATTTCAGGTGTTCCTAGAGAGAAGGACGACCGCAATAGCAATCACGTTTGCCCTCGTGCTATCTGTCGTTTTTGTGTCAATGACTGTGCATGGGCAGACAGAGGAATCAAGCATTCAGAGCATAGTCTACCACCAGATCACCGATATCCAGAACAGGGAGACCATCCCCAACATACTCCGCATGAAAGTGAGCGCCGATGGCTCGAAGGTTATCTTCGCTACCTCTACCAAAAAGATTTTCACAGTCAATCCCGATGGTACCAACTTCATACAGGTATTTGATTACCAGGCCTTTAGAACAGGCCCCCCTTTCATCACCCCTTTCATTGACATCAGTGCCGATGGCTCCACGATCATCTGGACCGATGGTGTCGGCGAGATCTTCGTTGCCAACTCCGATGGCACCAACCAGCAGCGCATCGCCACAGAGATACCAACGCCAACGGGTGGAACAGTCGGACCAGATTTGCGCATCAGACCTCGCATCACATTTGATGGGGGTCAGGTCTACTTTACCAACGTGAGCGGAGGTGCCGAAGTTGCTGGGGTATGGAGGGTGAACGCGGACGGTTCTGGACTCACGCAGCTGTTTAGCTATAGAGAGATGTCACAGCAGTTGTTCGACATGGACGGCAGCGAGTTCAGCGGAACTTGGCCTTTCGACAGGAGTTCGATATCTCCGACGATGGCTCACGACTAGTCTTTGGCACGTTCAACTTCAAGAGCGAGGGACACACCATAACCTACGATGGGTTACGCCTTCGCATTCTGACGGAGTTCGCTCCACATGATGATGATGCACTTGCGATCAGTGGAGACGGAAGCAAGGTGGTACTGACCCAGATGAATTTCGACCTGGGCCGCGCGCACTCTATCAACTTTGATGGTAGTAATCGGATCGAGATACTGAGCGACATAGGCCAAAGTGGAAAATTGGAGCGGATGACCGAGACGGAGCGAAGGTAATCGCACAGGGGAATGTTCCAATCACGCTGTTGAACACGGATGGGACTGGTCGAGTGGATCTGGTGACAGCTCCTTGTCTGGGATATAGGGCCCAGGGATGGGATAGAGCCCCATTCAACAGGGCAGGGATCGGACCCACGGTGGACATTACAGCGGATGGGGGACGGTTCGTATTCACCAGCGAGCCACTGGGGGGGAACATCCCTCAGATATGGGTTGCAGACATCAATCCGGATTCCACTGATGGTGCCCCATCAATTTCGGATGTGACCTTGTCACCCAATTACGTATTGACCGATGGATCAACAGCATCGACGTTCAGTGCTAAGGTGACCGGGGGAGATGATGGACCACCCAAGACATGTTTTGAGACCTTCAAGGAGGGCGTTTACCAGGGGGCGGACGTCCTCGTCAATCACGTGATGTTCGACAACGGGACAAACGGGGATGTGACTGCCGGAGATGGAGTGTACACCATCGAGGGAGTACGGGGCGAGCGCATAGAGCCCGGAGAGTACGCCATACGGATGCATGCTGCAGTGCCACGGCACGTGATGGCAATACATGCAGGCCCGTTAACCGTAAGCACCGAGCCAATATGTTATACGCTGACTCTATCCCATACAGGCAGCGGCAGTGATCCCGTCACCACACCGAACAAGTCCAGTGGCTGTGGGCAAGTGGGTGAGTTTGTGGTGAACGAATCGATCACGCTCACGGCGAACCCCGCTGCAGGCTGGGCAGTCAGTAATTGGCGCGGTACAGATGACGATTCCAGTATGGCCAGCAGCAACACGCTGACCATGCCCGCTGCCGACCACACGGTACAGGTGGTCTACCAGGGGATGGAGACGCCGACAGTGGTGCCCATTGCCACGCCACCCAGCGTCCAATCCAACGCCGACACCTTTGAGTCTGACAACAGTTGCGCCGAGGCGAGGACCATCACACCAAATGGTACGCGCCAAGAACACAGTTTCCACAATGAGGGCGACACGGACTGGTTGCGCTTCGATGCAGAGTCTGGCCAGAAGTATCGCATCGAAGTGCAGACCCGGGCCAACTCGAGGGCCGACGTCACTCTGGAGGTGTATAGCGAGTGCGGTGGCAGTCTGGAAAGCAAGTTCGAGGAGACCTTTACCCCTGGCGTCCGGCTGGATCTATCGTCCACCAGCAATACCACCTTATACCTCAAGATTTTCAATTTCGATCCCAAGGTATTCGGAGCAGAGGCAGTCTATTCCGTCTCCGTCACCCAACGCCAGTCGAATAAAGGTGCTGTCATTTTGCTGGAGGGCCGGCTCAAAATGAACGACCGGCTGCAATCGAATATTCATAATGTCATTCAACGGGCCTACCACCTTTTCAAGGACAACGGCTACAGTGACGATGAAATCTACTACATGGGCTTTGATCCATCTGCATCCGGTTACGATGCGGCGGCGTCTAGCACCAATCTACAAACCGCCATCACGACTTGGGCGCAAGATAAAGTTGGCCCGAATAATCCGCTCACCATCTATCTGATGGATCACGGCGGCTTGGACAACTTTTATGTCGACGAACCAAATGGTGTACGGCTCAGACCACAGGACCTGGATGCATGGCTCACCGAGTTACAAACAAAGAAACCGGGACTGAAGATTAACGTGATTATCGAGGCATGTAATTCGGGTAGCTTCATCGATGGGGATGAAAGTATTAGCGGCGAGGATCGTCTAATCATCACCTCCACCAATGCGAAGAACGTAGCCTACGCCTCTGCAGAGGGTGCGCAATTCTCCGATCGATTCCTAACCTCCCTGCGTGAAGGCTACGGTATGTCCAACTCCTTCTGGGATGCACAGTTTTCGGTCAATCGTCTCTACAGCTTACAGCAGCCATGGATCGACGCCAACGGTAACGGAATCCCCAACGAGGCGGCCGATGGCGGCAAGGTGACGAGCGACCACAATCCTGCTACGGACAACCTCCCAGCTGACACATGGGCTCCATACATTGTCAAAGTAGAAGGTCCGCAAGTAATAGCGAATGGCACAGGTACCCTTCGCGCTGAAGTGCGCGACAACAAGTCAGTCAAAAAGGTATGGGCTACCGTATATGCTCCTTCAGCCGAGCTTCCAACCAGAGCCGAAGAGTTGGTGCCGGAAGACGTACCGATTATCGATTTTCAGACACTGGGTAGCGATCTGTTCAGTGGGACCTTTGATGATTTTACCGAAGTAGGAACCTATCAAATTGCGTTCTACGCAGAAGACAACGATGGCTTGAAAGCTCGCCTGGCTGTACTAGAGGTTGGCATGGGAACAACTATCTATCTTCCGCTCGTCGATCGATAGGACATAGCGTTTCCTGGACTCTACTCGTACAACTATTGTTTAGCAAAAGCGGTGTTTTGTAGGGCTAACAGGTAAGCCCTACAGGCTTTTGTTTACCAAATCAGCCAGGCTTATAATAGTGATATAGAAGAAGTGGTATTTTGAGAAATCTCGAAAAGTTTTATACGGGCAACTTGTGTTCTATACTTTGCACGGGTGAAAACTGGACATTTCGTCGGAACGATAGGGTCGACCCGCAATCCACCCTGACTACACTGGATGGTTTGGGGAGATAAAAGGACGCCGTATACACAGAGTTAGGCGTCACTCAAAAAAAATGAGCGATTAATGATTTATCGAACGTTTCAGCCTCACCCAGATTTAGAATCTTTGGTTAATACTACTGTGCATCAAGTAAAGGCTCGATAATGTTCGATTTTTGCACAAGATAATGCGAGCGTTTAGCGGAAGCAAGACGACGTTGCTTGTAGCGAAGGCGCTCGATAGTCTCAGCGAGTGTCAAGACAGGTTTAGGCAGAACGGCATGGAGAAGTTCAACAACCTGTGGCAAAGTGAGAGCGGGGGCATCATATTTGAGGAAAAACTGAGAACGAGCCAAGAAACCAAAGGCCAAAATGACTAAGGTCATATGATGATGCCAACCGAGCCAACTGCGAGTTTCATATTCGTTGAGTCCGAGAAACTGCTTGGCTTGTTCAAAAAATGGTTTCAATGGGCCAACGCAAAGCAGAAACAGTGGCGAAGTCATCCAAGGAAGTCTCAAGGGGTGCATTGGAGAGAAAGTATTGCAGAGAGCAATCGGGATTGCGGCGGACGATGAGCCAGAGAGCAGAACCGGGGAGCCCATTGCGGACAGAGACAATGCGGCGACAAGCAATGGAAGCAACGATGAAGCCCTTGGAGCCCTCTTTGAGAACATGCTGTTGCCACTCATGCTCCTGGAAGGTGTCAGCGAGTTGAGCAACGGTGAGAGGCGTAGGTTCACCAGGCCGGACGCGGAGCTTGGAAGCTTTGCGCCCGCATCCAGATGATGCGGGCAGATAGGTCTGGGGGCTGGAGGTCCAGACACGAGTCTCTTTGGGCACTTCAGCAAAGTAGCTGTAAGCGGTTTGGCCATCAATGCAGTCAAGCAGATGAGTATCTTTGCCAAAGGCTTCATCCATAGTGATCCAGCGGATGGGCAACGCACCCAGGGCGTGCGTCTGCTCAATCATGGACCAAGCCAATTCATTTTTTGTTTGGAAGGTCAGGTCAGTGGGAAGACCGGTTTTGTACCGCTTCTCTGCATACTCATCACTAAACCATTCTTGGGGGATATACAACCGACAGTTCAGTAAGGTATAGCCATGAGCTATTATATCCCAGGAAGACTCCGGCTTGACAGTTGGCGATCTTGCCCAGTTCGCCACACCGCTGCCGCTTGACGCCCACTGACTCTTCTCCTTGCTTGGGAATGTCGCTCCCATCCAGGAGTAAGACGCCATTTGCGTCTCCCAACAACTCACCTGTCTGTCGAGTATGTTCCGCCAGCATCGCTTCACCGCTCCAGCGGCTCTGACCCACAAAGCTTTGCAGGGGGCGTACACCCGATTCTCCTACTGTCGCCAGCGCGATGTTCTCGGCCGATTTGCGTTTGATTTCGGGGTCTAACAAGCCTCGCATGTAGTGGTACGCATGCTCTCTGAGCCACATGGCTGAAGTATGGACTATATGGCATGATACTCCTGGAGTTGGTCGGCCAGTGCCGCCAGTTGCTCTTCTGTCAGTTCCAGCAGCGGCGGGCTTTCCAGTTGGCTGTAGTCATATTGATTGACTGCTTGAGCAAGTTTCATCTTGATTTCCTTTCATCGAAGACTGCTTCATTTTATTGGCTCTTCAGTCTATCTCATTTTTCCTTTGCATTCTGTTTGCGTTTTGTTAGCAATATGCCCAGAAATATAACGAATTTCCTTTGTGTTTCACAATATATTGCTGCACAGTAGTATTAATTGTTATTGGACATTAGAAGTGCCTGCCGAAGATGATTCGCAAAGACAACGGATTATACCTGACGGTTGTATTGAAATGGCTTTTATTCTTGGTGACGATATAAAGCGGTATATTTCGGAAGATGAATTTATACTACAACCTCGAGCTATGGTACTTGGACAAAGAATTGAGCCTTTTTATATCGAACCAGTAGGGTATGTCAATACATTTGCTGTAAGTTTTTACCCGTATGGTTTTGCAAATTTCATTGCAGAACCTATTAAAGAGTTAGCTAACAAAGAAACATCAATAGATCTTCTATTTGGAGAAATTTCTGCAAAAGAATTAGAACGAAAAATTTTAAAGGCAACAAACACCGAGCAACGAATAGAGTTCATAGAAGAATTTCTTTTCGATAAATTAAATGACAAAACAACTATTGATAATATTGTGAAAACTACAATTGATACTCTTTTGTCAACAAAAGGAAGCACACCAATTAACAAAATCCTCAAACAAGACTTATCGAAAAGAAGACAACTTGAAAGAAAATTCCTAAAACAAATTGGCATTAGCCCAAAGCAGTTAGGTAGAGTAATCCGATTACAAACTGCTTTAAAAATGTTGCTCAATAAAGAGGCAGAAACCCTGACTAGCATTGCTTATGAAAGTGAATATTATGACCAAGCTCACTTTATTAAAGACTTTAAGGAGTTTACAGGAATTAGTCCAAAAGAGTTTTTAGGGAACAAAAATATGGCACTTTCTTCTCTTTTCTACAAATAGTTTAATCTTTACTTTCTGGTAAAGGCTTGAGTGACAAAGGGCAAACCGAAAGGGGCGGAAAAAAGAATCCACCCTGAAAAAACGGGATAAAATGTAAAAATAGTGCTCGGCTAGTTTAAGCAGCGGCATTGAGCGAGAACGCCTTTAGGTAAATGGTGTGAAACCGAGGCCTTTTTCCGAAAGTCAGGGTCGAGTTGGTCGGGAGTTGGAAAAAGAGCACTCGAGAGAACGCGGCGCAGCCTGCCGGGAGTGGCTTGAGGCTCTCGATCCCAGTAGCCAGTCGGTATGGGAGGAAGAGAAGCGGCTAAATGGGAAAGAAGATTGCCAGCAAGCAGCCCCAGTTCAGGTAAGCGGAAGCAAGCCTCATCGGCATGAACAAATTGACGATGTAAGCCAATCATCTGCTTGGAAGCCAAGGGGGGATGTTCAACAGGCCAGCGCTCCAGAGAGAAAAGATAAATGGTTTCAGCTTGTAAAGCCATGACGGTCGCCAGAACCAAAGGTGTGTGATAAGCAGGATCCTGAAAGACGTAAATCGAATAGGTGCGGTTGGCTGTATCCACCTTGGTTGTCCTGGGGACGAGATTGTGCCATGCTTGATAGCGAATCAGGCGACCACTATAGACAAATTGACCAAACGAGTCTGGAGTTGTGGCCTCGAGTCGCTTTCCCCTATAGCATCGAGAGAGCGGACGCACAATATCACCATATTCGGGTGGTCTGCCTTTTTCCTTACGTTCGGGTAACTCATTGCGGCGCGCTGTGCAGTTAATCGCTTCCCGAAGGACAAATCGGTCGACGTCGCTTTCTAGCATTTCTCTGATTGTAAACCCGGCATCGACCACCGCCACTTCGTCTGACTCCAGTGATTTCTTGGTCTCTTTCAGCAGCTTTTTCCGAAACTCACTTTCCTTTGTGCCTACCTCGCATCTCATGATTGCCTTGAGCAGTGGCACTCGTTTCCCGCCTATCTCCCCCGAGCTTATCATCACTCCAAAGATGAGCGGGCAATGCCCGACGAGCCGTTGAGTTATAGAGTCGGTTCACTTTCCCTTGCAGCTTCGGTCGCCAGAACCCTGTGATATCTATGCTTTTCACTCGGTATCCTTCTAACTTTTTTGCCTCCCATTCCCCTTTCCACTCCACTTCTTCTTGCCACGATGAGAGCAGGCTTGCAATATCCCATGATCCATATCGAAAGCTCCACCAGCTTCGCCAGATCTCCTCATCTTCAAACCCGCTTTCACTCAATCCACTATGGATTGCTCCTCGACTTTTCAGAAACGACCCATTCATCATCGCCCACATCAGACGCATTACATTTACGTTTGTTCCCACCGGCGTTACTTGCAATACATTCATCAGTACTGCTATAGTTATTTCTGGCGCGGTTAGCATTCCTTCCTCCTTTTTGGTTTCGCTACCTTTAGGATGAAACGCTAACCGCTTTTTGTCACATTTCTCACCTCATCTCTTTTCTTTTACCAGAAAGTAAAGTTAATAGTGTCGCATTTTTACAATTTTATACCTTGCGGATCGTGTATTATCTATCTTAAACGAAGTATAATCTTAAACGAGGTATAAATGATATGAAAAATTTTGTTTCCATTTTTGAAATTCCAGCAACAGAGATTTCAAGAGCAGTCGACTTTTATCAAACAATTTTGGACATTAAAATCGAGAAAATGGATTTCCCAGGAATGCAAATGGGATTGTTCCCAAGTGAAGGACAAATGACTTTTGGAGTCATAATTCAAGGAGAGGGTTACAAGCCTTCGGCCAATGGTGTAACCATCTATCTCAATGGCGGAGATAATCTTCAAGTGATTCTAGATAAGGTCGAGAAGAAAGGCGGTAAAATTGTTGTTCCTAAAACTCTCCACGCTGATGAAAGTGGATATTTCGCAATGTTTATTGATACGGAAGGGAATAGAATTGGTTTACATTCCCCAAATTAATTCAAGGTAAATGTGATCGCTCAACAAAGTATAAAAGCAATAGCGGCTCAGTTACGAACTGAGCCGCTATTGCTAATTTGATCTTGAATTCGCTTTAGGAATTCGCCTAACAAACAAAATGCAGCGGACGCTCAGAGCTCACTTTTTGGTTGAAAGCCGAAGCGCATCAAGCGTTTCCAGCAATTCAGATTCCGTCTCGCGCCGCTGATTTTGGGCGTTAGCCTCACTATACCCGCCTTCGATTATCTTGTTCATATACTAACAAGCGCAGCCGTTCGTCACCAACGACTGGGTACAGCACTTCACGAATCACGCCATCTGGGTTGTTCCACGCTGAATCAGGCACGAGAAATTCTGCCGGATGCCTGGCGTCGGAAAGATCTTCTTCAGGCCTGTGAACAATTGCTTGTTGAACTAGATGAGAAAAGGTCCAACAATAAGCCACCGGCGTTTGTGATTGCTCGTTTACACCACCAGCTTAATGTCGCAGATAAAGCGTTGGAAGGGCAATCGGAAGAAGATTGTCAGGCGATTTTTCAACATACGGAAGTCAGCCAAATCCGAGAACGATTAGCAGAGTTGATGGAGCAGTTGCAGAGCTGATCACAATTCCCTTTTGTCATCGTTTGCTCATGGTGAAATTAGCGCTTGTTGAGTTGGTTAGGATGAATTTCGAGCGCGGGGAATGGAATGGGTTAGACACCCGCTTAAACGCAAAAGAGCCTGATCTCAATGACCAGGCTCTTCTAACCCCACACTTTCAGGAGAAACCAAAAGAGAAAACCATCACACTACATATAACTCTACGCAAGACAGGACGTAAAGGTTTCATGATATCCAAGGGTGCGTACCACAAAGTGTGTAAATAGAGCAGGCTCTCTCTAAAGCGCAGAATCTTGCCAAACCATTACCCCGATACGCCACTCCCATTCAAGACAATCTGCTCAGGTTCAGGCACCGTCAATTTCACCAAACGCCATTTGCGATTGACGTTTTCAACTTGGCCCAGATCGAGCAATTCATTCAGATAACGGCGGGCTGTATCTCGATGTACGCCAATCGCTGCCGCAATTGCTGAAATTCCTTGCGGTCCTTCATTCATCAAAACGTCAAGGATGGCAGACTTTTTGGCCTGGGTGTTGATGGCCCGCTGCTCGTTGGCCATCTCCAAAGTGGGCGCACCATCTCGACGTATTTGGGCAGATTCTTTATCCATTGCGGGCGCAACGACGGCAAGATCTGTTGTTGCGTCCTCCGCTGCCGGACGTTGATAATAGTGGGCAGCTTGTGTTGCCACGCTCTCAACAGCCTAGCGCGCCAATTGGTTGATGGTTTTGGCCACGTGCCGGTTGATGGTCTGGGGATCCAGTTCATCAATGGCGGACTCCAGTCGATCGGCTACGGCGGTTTCAATCGTGACGGATACCGTGCGAAAGCGCTCCCGACTGCGGGCTCTAATGTAGGCAGAGGCAGCGAACGCCAAACAGACCTCGCCCACCAGAGGAATGCCAAAGCCCAAAATGACGGACCAGGCCAAATGGAGATGTTTGCTATATTCTGCGGCCTGGAGTGCCCCTGAAATCAACCCTGCCAATCTCTGTGGCCACCAGCCACCAAAAAGCATCTGGATCCACTTCTCGATCCACATGGGTGATCATCATGGCCACTATCACCAGCGCCGAGCCTAATGCAATGCCCAACGCCCAAGCCACTTCAGAGGGATGTCCGGCGCTGGACAAAAAAGCGTGGACGTTGCCCAAACTGGCCACAGCAAAGGCAATCATCACCAAATGCACCAAGCCTTTGAAATTGAAAACCGCTTTCATTGTTGAGCTCTCCTTCCCACTTTCCCCTATCGATGCAGATATATCACAGAACATGCGTTCTCAATTAAACGCTACTATATCACTGCTAAAACAGAATACAAAACCAAACCACCCCGGCAAATATACAAGACTATTTCCGCTCCCACACAGCCACCTGTTGCCCATACCGCACGCACCACATAACAGCCCGGCAACGACCGCTGCAGTTCGCTGACGTTGGTGCCAACCGGAACATCATAGAGCTTGGCGTGTTCCGGTGGCTCGACAACAATAACGGGTGGAGGCGGGGCGACTTGGCGAGGCGGATGCACAGACTCTTCACGCGGCCGGCTCGATACCAACACCAAAAGCGCAGTCGCATCGCTGCTCAAACTCTCACCAATGCGCCAACCCACAACGCCCAAAAAGAGCAACAACACAAATCCAAGGAAATATTTCATCGTCCTCTTCTCCTTAAATGAAGCTGATTGTGGAACGCAGATTCTATTAGACATGATGGGGATTGAAAAGTAGGACACAGATTTTCAGGATGAACACGGATTCTCTCAGAGTCAATCCGTGAAATCTGTGTTCATCCGTGTCCCATATTCTGAATCCTCATCATCTCTATTGGAGTCAGTTAAGTGAAGCCGAGAAAGTATTTGGACACGGATTGATTAGATTTTCAGGATTTTATCCGTGTGTATCTGTGAAAATCCGTCTCCTATTTCTAATCTCTTTCTAGACTTTACTTAAATTCGTGCAAATCCGTTGAATCTGCATCCTCCCACAAATCATAGGCACCCAGCCCCGCACTCTGCCAGGACCCTCCCTCTTCCCTCATCTCGATCGTTGGTGGCTGTGGCTCTCGATAACCGAGCTGCTTCGGGATTGTCTCATTTGTCCGCACCTGATTTGATGGCGGCGGCAATGCGTTCCACGCACCAGCCGTCCCCTTGAACCGCTCACCCTGCTGCCACTGATCAATCAACCGCATGGCCAGCGGGATCCCCACAATCGCGGCCAGAATCCCCGCCACCACAATGCCGGCCATACTGCACGCGGCAATCATCCCGCTGATCAACGCATTCGTATTCCGCGCGTCCCACGTCCGACTAATGTTCCAAGCCAACACCCCAACCCCAGCAAACAAAGCCAAAACCGGAGTCGCCACAATCATCGCAAATATCTTTTTCATGATAAAAGTTGCAAAGTTGCAGAGTGATTGGCTCCACACCCTTGCAACCTTGCCCTCCATTTGTCTTCAGATCCGTATCCAAACACCCTAAACACACAACCCCTTACCACCCTGTCATCTCGTCATCCTGTCATCTCGTCACCCCGTCATCTCGTCATCCTGTCATCTCGTCACCCCGTCATCTCGTCACCCTGTCATCTCGTCATCCTGTCATCTTCCACCGCTTCCTTCACCCATCCCAACACAGCCCCATCCTTGAATCCATAACAGCGAAAACAAAGCTTATTCAAACTCAACTGCTCAGCCGCCTTCATCGCCCGCATCGCCGCCGCCTCCTCCACCGTCGGCGGTCGCCTCGAAATCGGCCATGTCACAACCACCTCACCGGTTGGGGCAACCGGTTGCACCGGTTGTACCTGGTTGTCACGGGAGGCATCCCAACCGAGCTCAGCCACTCCCAGCCCCCCAGCCCAAGACAGCCCTTCAGCCTCCACTACTTCTTCCTCAGCCTTCGCCTTCGCCTCATCCTCAGCCCTATCCCTCATCATCTTGTCAGACCTCCCCCCCGGCAATTGCACAATCACCCGGTCGCTCGTATACCCCGTTGCCACCCGCATTGGATGCCCATCCAGCACAAGCAGCGCATCCCCCTTGCGACCGCTCAGCTGCTCAAGCCCCAGGCCTCCGACGCCAGCCGACCGCGCCCCCGCCGTGGCCGAGGAAGGCTTGTAGACAACGCGCACCGTGATGTTATCCTCCACGTCGCTGCCCCCGGTGCCGCTCTTGGAGCCAGCGTGTTGGGTGCCGATCAGCTGGAAAAGATTCACCCCACCGCCCATGCTGGCCAACTCGCCCATGGGCGCGGCAATCTGCGGCACCCGCTTCAAGAGATTGACCAGGTCATCGATCACCAACAGCACCGCCGTTCCTCGCTGGCCGCCACCACTCCGCTGTGGCAGCAGGCGCCCAGCCGCCCACTCCAGCACCTGGACCGCTTCACTGGGATCGCTGACCACGCTCAGACAGCCCGCCGCATCCCCAAAGGCAACCCAGTCCTGCCGCTTCGGCCCCACAATCACGTAGCGCAATCCCTGACCTGTTTGGAGATCGGACGGGTTCTGCCTGGCCAAGGCATAGAGCGCAGACTTCATGGCCGAGGTCTTGCCCCGCCGCGTCGGCCCCACAAAGAGCAGCGCCGGATGCTGGCGCAGATCCACCCGCACTGGCCTGCGCCACTGGTCCAACCCCACCGCCACCGTGAGCCCCTGCGTCTGTCGCGCCAGGTCCCGACCACTCGGCGTTCGCGGCTGTGGACTGGGCACCTCCACCAGCACCCCACGCGCCGTATCATCGATGCGCACCCCATCCACCTGCAGCGCCTGGGCCAGCGCCGGCCCCAACCCCAGCAGCTTCTTCAGCGCCCGCGGCGTCGGTCGCAACAAGCGCAACCGAAAGGTCACCGTCAACGGTCCCTGCGTCACCCCCGTCAGCCCCACGTGGAGCCCTTCAGTCACAACCAGTGCCTCCAATCGTCGCTCCACCCACGCAATCCATTGCCGAATGCTTGCCATGCTCATCCATTCCAATCTGTTTAACGCTCATCAGACGAAATTGTGCAAACAAACTATTTTCCCTCTAACGAAATATCGGCTTGCACAATTTTCTTAGAGCGTGTTTTAAAAGTGTCAAGGCGTGTCATTCTGAGTGGAGGAACGGAGCGAAGAATCCTCTTTCTGCACTTAGAACATGGGCTCCTTCGTCCCAAAGCCTCCTCAGAATGACTTTTAAAACACGCTCTTAGATGAGCCTCTGTTCAAATATCCCCAGCTGATTCTATCTGGGGAATTTCCCCAGATAGAATCAGCTCTTTATTTCAGCCTCACCGAATAATCACATCCGCAAACTCCTCCAACACCGACCGCTTGCGCGGCCCCAACACAGCGGCCAACCCATGCCGCTCAAACAACTCACTCCCCAAAAAGGCATCAAACTGCCGCGCCACGCTAAAACGATGGCGCAACCGATGCACCAACGCCCCGTCCCCGCACAACCCCTGCTCAACTCATCCCACCAGGTGGCCACCTGCCGACACAATCCTCAAAGTCCGCACCAACTGCCGCGCCATCCCCACCGCCTCATCCGTCAACAACGCCACCCCCCGCCGCTCATCCTCCGTCAACACCAGCTCTGCATCCTCTTCCTCAGCCTTTTCACCTTGCGCGCCAAAATGGTCCAATGGGTCTGTCTGTGTGTTGTTCTCTTCGCGTACGCATGTATGATCAACAAACAGACAAGCAGAACAGGTCCCGCGCGCCAGATCAGCGCGCCCATCTCCTTCGTCCGTCTCCGTCTCATCTCTCTCTCCCAGACTAGACACAACCACCCCTTCCTCGGCCTCAGCCTTCGCCCCAGCCTCAGTAGATCCAAATTTGGCGTTTTTGGCGATTTTCAGTCGAGATTGCAGGGATTTTGGAGTCATTTATTCAGATTTCGGTTACAGAAAACAACCTATTTCATATCTGAAAATCGCCCAAATCTAACGCAAAAACTAGATATCGACCGGCAAATTTGTATTTATGTCAACTGTTTAGCCAGAATTCTCTCTCAAAACCTGAAATTTGGATCTACTGAGCCTCTTTCTCACACGCGCCAATTTGGTCCACTGGCTCTGCGCGCTCCTCTCCTTGTTCTGGCTCTTCCTCGCTTGCGTCGACAAACTCGATGGTCACCAACCCATCGACAGCAAACCGCAGCACACCTGTTTGCCCCAGTCGCGCCAAATGCCGCGTCGCAGACCCCGGATTGCGCACCCGGCAGATCTCCAGCAACTCATCCCAGCGCAACTCCAGTTGCCCCGCCGCATCCCGCGCGGCCACCAACAACTTCAACCCCACCAACTCCGTGGACATCGGCAAACCAACCTCGGTAATCGCTTGAAAAATATTCATAAACTGGATCATGATCGTCTCTCCTCTTTTTTAGTCCGGAGTCCTGACCTCGGACCTTGGAATCAAAAAACGCCGCCCAACCAAAACCGTTGAGCGGCGTTTGACCCAGCACTGCCACAAGAGACAGTGCACGATAGCAGGCAGAGAAGAAACTGTATCAATCATGTCACGAATCACGGTTCACGCACCACGTTTTACGCACCACGTTTCATGGCATGATACAATGCACTTTAGCCCTGCCGTTGGATGTGTCAACGGTTCGGGTTAGCCTGGTGTGGGTGTTCACGCACCTGCATCAGGCGAAGTTAATAGTTTTCGTTTGTAGACAAGGCGGTGGTCCATTGGGCTGCCGTCTTGTCGCGTTGGGGGTTACTTTAGCATAGATTGGGTTGGTGTGCAAGGGGGGTGAAGGATCAAGGGCTGATTACATTTAATTTCTCCAGTTGAGACTTCCACAATCTACATCCTGAGCGCCAATGAGTTTATCTATAATCCAAACAAATAGCTCTTCAATCAACAGGGAATATCGTTCATCCGCTTCATTTATCTCTATGATTCCACAGCCTCAGTAGATCCAAATTTGGCGTTTTTGGCTATTTTCAGTCGAGATTGCAGGGATTTTGGAGTCATTTATTCAGATTTCGGTTACAGAAAACAACCTATTTCATATCTGAAAATCGCCCAAATCTAACGCAAAAACTAGATATCGACCGGCAAATTTGTATTTATGTCAACTGTTTAGCCAGAATTCTCTCTCAAAACCTGAAATTTGGATCTACTGAGCCTATTAACGTAGGAATCCGATTTTCGCGAAGGGAAATCGTATCACTCAGCGGCGCGGCATCGATTTTGTAGTAATATTCACCATATTGAGGCAATCTCACTGTTATCGTCATAGGATGAGATAATCTCCGAATATAAAATCCCTTAGGAACAATTTTTCCACTAATGTAACGAATGCTAGTACTCTTCAAGAATAGTATTAGATAAGCAGAGTCGTACATGGGTGCCATCTCGACGGACATCTTAACGACGTAACAGATCTCCACAGCGACTCTTTGCTTCTCATCACAAGGATCTTCAATAATCCATCTCTTGGAACTATCCACAGGCTCATCCCAAAAACGATTTCCCAGAGGAAGGATTTCCTGATCTTGGTTGGTCAGCGTTTGCGGCGCACGGTTGCGTTCAAATGCTGCGACCGAAGCAGCGTAGACTGTCACCAGTTCACGAATGGCATGAGATTCACCCCCCACCTTGCTAGCCGAGAGTACACAATCTAAATTATGCTGGGCAATTTGGTGACGTGGATCATTCGTATCTGTATGATGAATCACCCACTTAAATGAGGCAATAGCGACATCGATGCTATTATTCTCGTCAATCAGATCCCAAATTCCCTCAGACAATACTATATTTACCTCGTCATCTATATCATAAACTCGGGCATCTACGATCACACATTGACGATTACCAGGTAAATTGAATTCGATATAAACAATCCCCGTTAGCCATGATGTGAGTAAAATGACGATAAAGGACGACGACCAAAATGTCCACGTATTCGCCATTTTGCCAGCGCCCCAAGATAGAAAAGAAAATAACCCCACGGTTAAGGAAATAAATATGCCACGTAACCTTTGGTATATAAAGGAAAGGAAACGGATAATTCGCTCAAACACTATGGCAACAACCTGAAGAAGTTTTGTTATGAGCTTGATAGTCCATACAAGTAGTATCTCGACTAATTTCGTTAAGAATGCACCAATCTTAAGAACAAATATGCTTAAAACTCTGGGGGTGGTTCATTTTAGCTGGATAGATAGGTTTACACTTTTAGAAACAGAAAGAACGTTTATATTCTCTGATTTCGCCGGTTCTCAGAGAGAAAACGGTCTCATATAGATTTTTGTCTATATATCAAAAGTGTAAACCTAATTTTGAACCACCCCAAACTCTGCTGCGAAAACTCATATTTTCTTTTTCAGGTAATATATAATTGCCCTTTGCGTCTTCATATGAGCTCATCACAAGAATGCCTAAAAGCCCTAAGAATGATATAATCGCAAAACAACGAAAGATTAGTTCCACTTCTTTCTCCTATCAGGTTTCTTTGATATTTTAGGTACACCCTCAAACTGTTGGTTGTGTTACGTGATATTGTTTTTTTCAGCGGGCGACCAAATATCAATGACTCCTAGTCCTCTCGATCAATCGCAAATACAAACAAGCATTCAAACAATTGGCTCATTGCCAAGATTGAATCGTTATCCATTGCTAGAACCGAACTTCTCTTTGAACCAATCGCTGTCTCAACCATATGAGATTCGACTGAGCCACAATTATTGAGTTTTATACTCATTTGCGAGTTCAGGCCACCCTTTTTGGTGCGTTATGCCATCTTGATCATTCAGGTGACGGCACAGTACGTCGCCATAACGCCAGTTAGCAGATTCTATTCCCCATCTGTCACCGATTTTTTCGGCAAAATCTTTACTCTCTTGATAATATTCTTTTGCCTTTTCATAATCTGCTTCTAGACGGTACAAATTCCCACGCCCCAGCGCTATCTGGCTATCAATGTAGTGATCCGATAAAGATTGAGCGATGTTCGCAGCCATATCATAATAATGTTCAGCATATTCGGCTTCATCCTTTTTTAAATGTACATCTCCGAGCTGAATCAGGGCATGGCACTCGGCAAATTGATCATTAAAATCCTGAGCCAGTCGCCATGCCCAATGAAAATATTGAACGGCTTTGTTTAGGTCGCTGGTTTTGGAAGAGCCACGTAGGCAAGAAAAGTAACCACCCATTCCGATAAAGGCGCAAAATAATTCGGCGGAGCCTTCAGGGGAATATTCTGCTGCAAAATCAGCGGCTTTACAGTATTGGTATTTGGCACCCTCCAAATCGCCATTCATTCGATAAGCATTACCAAGCAGAAAGTGAAACTTGGAGCATCTTGCACTGTCTGCATTCTTTTCAGAAATGTCCAATGCTGCTTCTAGCTGAAGCTTTCGTTCTCTAAAGCTATGGTAGCGTATTGGTGCGATGTAGGTTGTCCCTTCAGCTAGACTGATCACCAGTTTGGCTAATTCAGGAGAAGCAGAGTAAGCATATTGTTCAAGGGTCCACTGCCAGCCCGATCGTATATTTGCTAGATTCTGGTTAAACCGAGCGAAGTCTCGTTCGGCATTTGCTTCAATAGCAATGGTTCCATAGTATTGAGCGTGAGCATTTCTGATGTCCTCTTCATAGTCAGACTCCTCCAAGCGTTCCAACGCATACTTATGGATAATATTTAATAGCTCATATTCTGAAAAATCAGATGAAACTTTTACAAGATTTTTATCAATCAATTGCGTGATTATGTAGCTGAATTGAGCCCTAAGTTGATCGATATCCGGTGATTTTATTTTCTGCCAAACAGAATCAACATCATCGATTGTAAAACCGCCAGTAAAAACGCCAAGGTTCGAAAGGCAATCTTTTTCCTCTTTCTTCAAAAGGCAAAAACTCTGATCTAATACTGCCCGTAAAGTACAATAAGGTGTTCGAAACTCTTTTAGTTCTAATAAGTACTTGTCAAGATCGGCTAAAATCTTCGTCAGTGTCATTTTTAATGGCGCTGCCAGCTCAATTGCTAATGGCAAACCATCCAATCGCTTGCATATTTTTGTAATGGTTTCTTGATTTGATTCATCAACCTTGAAATCTTTTTTTGTACGTTTGGCTTCCTTGATAAAGAAATTTTCTGCATCAGAGAGTTCTAATGGCTTTACATCTTCATAAGACCCAATTTCTGACGGGGTATATTGGCTAGTCATTAACACTCGTATGCCGTCACAAAAGTCCACGAGCTGTAAAATCGTTGCTTCAATATTAGTGTCCTGAAGGCACTCAATTCCATCTAATAAAATCAATAGCTCTTTACTTTACTTTCTGGTAAAGGCTTGAGTGACAAAGGGCAAACCGAAAGGGGCGGAAAAAAGAATCCACCCTGAAAAAACGGGATAAAATGTAAAAATAGTGCTCGGCTAGTTTAAGCAGCGGCATTGAGGCGGCGATGAGCGAGAACGCCTTTAGGGAAATGGTGTGAAACCGAGGCCTTTTCCGAAAGTCAGGGTCGAGTTGGTCAGGAGTTGGAAAAAGAGCACTCGAGAGAACACGGCGCAGCCTGCCGAGGCTCTCGATCCCAGTAGCCAGTCGGTATGGGAGGAAGAGAAGCGGCTAAATGGGAAAGAAGATTGCCAGCAAGCAGCCCCAGTTCAGGTAAGCGGAAACAAGCCTCATCGGCATGAACAAATTGACGATGTAAGCCAATCATCTGCTTGGAAGCCAAGGGGGGAGGTTCAACAGGCCAGCGTTCCAGGTAGACAAGATAAATGGTTTCAGGCTGCAAAGTCATAACGGTCGCCAAAACCAAAGGTGTGTTGTAGGCCGGATCCTGAATGACGTAAATCGAGTAGGTACGGTTGGCTGTATCCACCTTGGTTGTTCTGGGGACGAGATTGTGCCATGCTTGATAGCAAATCAGGCGACCACTATAGAGAAAGCGACCAGACGAGTCCGGAGTTGTAGCCTCGAGTCGCTTTCCCTTATAGCTGCGAGAGAGCGGTCGCACAATATCACCATATTCAGGTGGTCTGCCTTTTTCTTTGCGTTTGGGGAACTCATTGCGGCGCACTGTGCAGTTAATGGCTTCCCGCAGGACAAATCGGTCTATGCCGCTTTCTAGCATTTCTCTGATTGTAAACCCGGCATCGACCACCGCCACTTCGTCTGACTCCAGTGATTTCTTCGTCTCTTTCAGCAGCTTTTTCCGAAACTCACTTTCCTTTGTTCCAACCGTGCATCTCATGATTGCCTTGAGCAGTGGCACTCGCTTCCCGCCTATCTCCCCCGAGCTTATCATCACTCCAAAGATGAGCGCGGGCAATGACGAGCCGTTGAGTTATAGAGTCGGTTCACTTTCCCTTGCAGCTTCGGTCGCCAGAACCCTGTGATATCTATGCTTTTCACTCGGTACCCTTCTAACTTTTTTGCCTCCCATTCCCCTTTCCACTTCTTCTTGCCACGACCCCAGCAGACTTGTGATATCCCATGATCCATATCGAAAGCTCCACCAGCTTCGCCGGAGCTCCTCATCTTCAAACCCGCTTTCTTTCAATGCGCTATGGATTGCTCCTCGACTTTTCAGAAACGACCCATTCAGCATTGCCCACATCAGACGCATTACATTTACGTTTGTTCCCATCGGCGTTACTTGCAATACATTCATCAGTACTGCTATAGTTATTTCTGGCGCGGTTAGCATTCCTTCCTCCTTTTTGGGTTCTCTACCTTTTGGATGAACTGCTAACCGCTTTTTGTCACATTTCTCACCTCATCTCTTTTCTTTTACCAGAAAGTAAAGCTTTATCATGTAATCTATTACACACATGTTCGAACCACGAGGTTTCCACAGACTTCAAGCTCGACATTAAGATTCGATCAATATTTCTGAATATCTCTCCTATAGCCTCGTTTCCCCCCCCTATCTCATTGTTTTCTATGTATACATCGATTACCCCATTCTCCAACCATCCTTTTTCCTGTATGTTGAAAGCAATTGTTCGTGCCAGTTCGGTTTTCCCTACCCCCAGCGGGCCAGTTAGAACCAATATACGCTCTTCGTAAACCCTACTCACCAAAGCGTCTATCTCTTTTGATTTCCAGCCAATCAGTCCTTCTCGTCTGGGTTTTCTTTCTAACTTCCCCTCAAATTCCTCAAGCATTCGTTGCGCAATATCTATACCCTTATCAGCAGAAATTTCCTCGCAAATGTCTTTTGTTCGATCCGTCAATTTGATTTCTGCATCTTGCGTTGCTTTATATGCTGCTAGTACGGCATCGTTATCACCATCAGCAAGCAATAGCTCAATATGTTTTTCAAAAAACACCTTCTGTCTTGACGAATCCCAAAGTGCATAATCATTATCATCAAATATCCTTCGTGTATAGCCTAAAGCCTTCTGTGTGCCAGCTAAATATTTTACTAATTCAAACAATAGATATTTGTAGCGGTTTTCGTAATACAATACCCGTTCAGTCTTCCAATATTCCCAATCAGTTTCTTCGCCGAATCCTTTAGGCAAATTCCTTACATCAAGGCCAGCACAGAATTCTCCTCTATAAAGCGCCTCAATATTTTCTAAAGTCTCTACTTGTTCATTCGCTGAAATATTGTCTAGTTTAGTTTCAAACTCGATTGCATCAATATAACAGACTACATCTTCATAAAGACTCACATAATTTCTCTCCAATTTGAAATATTCTCTAAACCCTTTCCTCACCAGTAATTTCTTCAGCCCTTGTACCCGCTTTTTTTGAGTCTCTCTGTGGTTTGCCTCTGTTCCCCAGAACATTTTAGACAACTCTTTACGGGGTTGTTTTTTTCTTTCCATAAGAATATAAATTACTAGAGCTAAGAGTTTATTATCATCTCCAGCTAAATCGATATCAGCTTCTTTTCCACCTTCCTCAATGGTGACTCTAGGTGTTCCTAAAACATAGAGATTTATCTTCTTTTTCATCAGGTCTGTTCCCTCTGTAAGAGTATTTGCATCATCCCTATTTATTTTGGAATGAAATGACCAATCTGTTCTTGTTGCATTTCCTGATGAAATAGCAACTCAGAAATCCTCTTCATATTCTATTGACTTATCGGGAATCCAGTGGGAATTATCGGGAATTCTTGTTATGAGCCATTCCCGCTGGGTTCCCTTCTGCTTCCTAAAATGGATTTCAGGATAGACGACATGAAAACAAAAGTGCTGTCCCAGAAGAGAGTAACTGTTACAAATCTGATATGGAAAGGAAAACATTATGAACACAAACTTAAATTTTCAACCCCGATCGGCTGACCGACCTCCGAATAGACCACCAGCTTGGCCCCCTGGTAGTTAATCTAGACAACACCGGCTCTGTTACAAGAGATCTTTGGGCGTATAGCTCCCTTGTAACAGAACTTCATAATGTCAACAGAACCTAATCTGTCAGAAAGGAGGCAATATGCAAATCCACATTGAGTGGGGGGCCTTCAAACTCATTTACAAAACCCCGCCCAATGGTGAAACGGCCACGCCTTGGGAAATTCTCGCAGTTGTCATCGCTCTGGCAAGCTTGATCCTGCAAATCTCCCAAATGTGATCGCTTTTCCTCTGAGAGAAGCGTCATAGAGGCTATTCTATGTCGCTTCTCGTTTTCGGATTATACGGGAATTCTTTTTTCTTGAGGCCTCTATCGTTTGACGACACTTCTTGGTGCCGTCCAGCTGACTGGCATCCGAGTCCCCAGCGGATATTCCTTTGAAGCAGAGTTCTGTTGGGTGAACTGTTCTGCTACGACAATTGTCCAATCTGTTCGGTAATTGTCGCCTGTAGAGCATCTCGCCCTGGACCGGGTTCGCTTTGGACCAAAGAGTCAAGTGCGCCGGCCAGCGCTTGCTGTGCTCTTTCGATAAACTTCTGTTTACACAAAACCAGTGCATACTCATACATCGCATTGGCGGCCCTGTGGAAATCCCTGAGCTGTTGATACCGGGCAATTGCACGCAGAAATCGTTCCTCAGCTTCTTGCCATTTTCCCAGTTGATGGAACGCCATGCCGACATTGACATCCAAAACAGCCAAGTGCAGCACCTCATGTCCTTTCCGCAAGCTGGGTTCGGCCTGTTCGAACGCCGCCAGCGCTTGATGGGGTTGGGCGCGCTCAAGCCCCACAATTCCGCCCCCGATCTGCATAATCGCAGCCTGCACTTCGTCCTGTAGCTCAGCCAGTAAAGCGAGCGCACGGTTGTAATAGGCGAGCGCCTGCTCATATTTTTGCTGCATGTAGAGGGCTGTACCGAGGTTGCCCAGTCGTTTGGCGATCAATCGTTTGTCGCCCAGATCTTCACACAGATCAAGCGACTTTTTGAACCACTGTTCGGCCGTAACACCATCATTGTCGTTGAGTGCCAGCAACCCCTCTATGTAGTATACGTACTCTTGTTGGGGATCCGTCACGCTGAGGCGCTCGATTGCTCGCTGGAGAAGCGGTCTCGCCTCTTTATGACGACGCTGCAGAGCATACATATAGGCGCGCTGTGCGAGAGATGTGGCGAGATGTTCTACATCATCAATTTCCTCAAAATAATCTGTGCTTAAGGCCAAAACGTCATGTGCAGCTTTGTAGTTCCCAGTGATTTGATAGAGTCGGCCCAGATGTAACTGCAAAAAAGCTTCATGCAGTGGATCACGATTCGCTTTGCTGGCTGCGATACCCTGTTTTACATAGGAAGCCCACTCGGAGTGAAAACCGGCTCGTTCAAGCCTAGGCACCAACTCCAGCAATAGATGGCGTGTCGGAGGCCAGACATCACTATTTTGCGGGGCAAGGTCTAATCCATACCCTAAAATATGCAGTGCCTGCTCTTGTTCAGTCTGATGCAAAATTGGTCCGGTCTGCTCAATTTCTGTGCAGGCAAAGTCAATCGCTCGGACAACATAGGATTCAAATCCATCAAGCGCAGATTCCTCGGTAGCCAAGTCCGCAACGCTCTGTTGTACTTCTTCGCGCAGAAATGTGCGGGTGAGTCCGTGGATGGAGAAGAGCATTTCAGTCCCATGACCGCGTGTCTGCACCAGACTTAATGCAATTAGCTCATCCAATGCTTTGCGCAGGTCACCCCTGCTCAATTGTGTGATATGAGTCAGCAACGCATATTCTCCACCCTGTGGGCGAAGCAAAGGCATCACGGACAACACAATGCGCGCCTCTTCTGTTAGATGTTTCCAAGCTCGTAAATAGATGTAGGTAAAAAGATTTTCGTTCGATACGCCAGATGCTTCTTGGATATCTTCAAGCGCCTGGTTCAGTCCAAACTTCTCTATCTGGCCGATCAATAAACAGAGAGCAAGCGGGTGGCCGCCGACCACATTGTAGACGCGCTCCAGGTCCTCATCGTTCATGCTGCTCACATGGAGCAAATGCTTTGTGCTGGCTGTTTCCCGCATGAGCAGCAACGCATCTGACTTTGTCAATTCAGGCAATTCAATGTGCGTGATCGAAAGATCATCCTCTTCAATCTCTTCACGGGTGGTTAGAATGATTTTACTAGGATTGGCAAGACGCTCCAGTGTCGGCAGCAACGCATCGATGTCGGGGGCTGTTTCGATGTTATCGAGGCAAAGACAGCAGGGGGACTGTCTCAAACGCTCTTCTAACATAACCAATGCCATCTGACTGGAAAATGACTCACCTTTCTGACTCTCGGGGAAAAAATGTTTGAACAAACGCTCGATCAATGTTTCGGTTGTGAGGGGTGGCTGACCTAACTCTCTTAGGCGACCAGTATTCGTCAGTTTTTCCTGTTTGGCACTGATCCAAACAATCTCATCCCACAGGTCTTCATGGATTATTTCTCTCAAGAAGTGATCGAGCTGGGCACTCTTGCCGATTCCTCCGATGCCCTCTAACGCAATCAGAAAAGGAGCGCCATCTGTCAACAAATAATCTCTTAAATTCTGCTGTACTGTACTTGCACCAATCAACAACTCATAAGTGGGTGTTTCCAGACGTCGAAACTGTCTATCGCGATGCTTGCTACGAGCTTTATGCTCCAACTGATAGATCACTTCGGCGAGTCTTCTTCTAGCTTTTTGTAACCGTCGGAAAAAACCAGCTTGCTCGATATGATATATGCTACAGAGCTCTACCTGCGTCATTCCATCCTTGTACTTTTCTTCCAGAAGTTGGGCCTTTGCTGCATCGTCTTCACTGCGCCATCTTAACTCATTGACACCCTGTTCGAAGATGATTTTATTCGCTTCACGCCCAGTACAACCCTTTTGTCGAATCAAGTCGTGAAATAACCGTAAATACCTGATTGAATCGCTACCTGGTTTCTGTTCATCCCACCCTTGTAAGGCTGGATGGATGTCTTCTTCTATTTTCTCGACTGTCAATTCAGCCAACGGGCAAACTCGGTTTGTAGGCATAGACTCTCACTCTTTCTAGAAAAATGTTGTACGGCTTCCTTGAAGAAACTCTGATTAGAGTCTAGCTCGAAATATCATGACCGTCAATGGTTTTGGTAGAGAGGGTGTAGAGAGGGTATAGAGGGGCAGTCAGGAGACATCCGCCCTGAGGCGAGAGAGTAGCAAGAACAAAAAAAACAAAGCCGGTGTATCCTCAAAAAAGCTTTGAGCATCCAGAAATAGTCGTTCCCCCTAGCCTGTTTCTGGATGCTTTACTTCGGCCGTTGCAAGAAATTAAATCCGCCGTTCAGTAGGCACGCCCCGTGCCGGTCGCCATTGCACCAGTGCCGCACGTGGGCGTGCTACCTGCTCTGATTGGCCCAATTTATTTCTTGCTATGGCCTTAGAAGTGTGTAGCTGTTTGTCATGCAAGTTTCGCATTCAAGGAGACAACGCAACATGGACGTTTATCTAGAACTGAAAATTCAGCCGGAAAGCACCTACTGGGCAGAAGTGGAATATCTCTCCAAGCAAGGGGAATGGCGCACAATCGAATCGCTAAAGGGGCAAGCCAGAAACGGCTTTATCCGCTGGTTTATCTGTGCCGCTGACTTTAAGAGCGAATTTTCGTACAGATGGCGCATTTTCCTACCCGGCAGCCTGGAAGTTCTTGCCACATCAACAGCTTTTTCGCTTCCCAAACAGCACAACGAAACGATCAGGAGCAGCATCATGCTTGTTCCCCATCTTGTGTGATACACCATCTAGCCCTGTTCAGCACCTATAGGACTTACGCACAATATGGTGTGCTCTCTCTCTCGTACGGGCATGATATATCATGCCCGTACGAGAGAACTCTGCGTAAGCCCTAACCTATATGTTTTGGACGGCGTCTCAAACAAAAACGGCGGCAACAAACAATTAAGTTCAACCCGACACCTTTGTGTCAATGTTAATCTCCTCAGAGACTTTTCAACAACCAACACAGAAAGGAAAGTCTTGTACTGCGAAGTCCTATCTGGCGGCCAAATCGTTGGTTTTTTCGGCCAATCTGGTAAATTCTTAGATGCGATTGGTGTGTTTATGCAAGATGGAAACAGTATTGATTCTCGCGCAATTACGCTTGGTCCATCTGGTGGAACCAGCGGGAGATTCTTTGTTGACGATGTAGCACCCAATACGGGGAGAGGAAGAATAACGGAAGTAAGAGTCCGCGCGGTCAGTATATTGATTCGATTCAATTAGTCTACACGAATCGAGTCGGGCGGCGACACGGCGGTGGTGGCCGACTCGACACGTTCCGATTAGCCCCAGACGAATATATCGTGCAGGTCTATGGCAAATATGGCGCTTTCATCGATAGTCTCACAATTGTGACCAATAAAAACCAACATAAAACCTGGGGAGGAAACGGTGGTGCTGCCAAATTTGCCTACACAGCACCCAACGGAGGCAAAATCGTTATAGGTTTCAAGAGTCAGTTAGGGGGTGGTTCATTTTAGCTGGATAGATAGGTTTACACTTTTAGAAACAGAAAGAACGTTTATATTCTCTGATTTCGCCGGTTCTCAGAGAGAAAACGGTCTCATATAGATTTTTGTCTATATATCAAAAGTGTAAACCTAATTTTGAACCACCCCTCAGTTTGTTCCCCTTAACCCGTTGGCGAATCTTGTTCCAAATCGCGCGGCTGACCGTGTGTTGGAGCATTCCACGCAGTTGCAGGTGGGTCGTCCGGCCATAGAGCAATCACCCCCACGACTCTCCATTCCTTTTCTGGTATCATTTCTTCCACGATCCGATAGTTGACTTCCATCATACCGAGCCTTTCGCCGATTAAGATGGGAGGGCAAGCCATAGCTGTATGCACCGCAACACGTTCGACAAATCTTCTACTACCGTCGATTATTCCCCGAACAGGATTTCATCATAAACAGATCGGACTGGCTTAATCACTCCAACCCGAATCTTCCAGCCCGAATCCTCCGGAACCAGATGGAACAGGACAATATACTCGTGGATGCCCCAGATGTATTGAAGCGGGGCGATCTGATCGACTACGCCCTGTTCCGGCGTTCTCGTGCCTCGTCCTCGAAACTCAGCAAAGGCCAGTTCCAGCTCGTTGATCAGCCCTTGATTATCCTTGAGATAATTGAGACCCTCTTTACTCCACTGGAACCGGAACATGTGCGCCCATCCCATGTTTGGCAGCCCATTCATCAATCATCGAGTCCGCGTCGACCCATTCCTGCCCCTCCATATCGCTCTGTACTCGAGCAGACTCAGCACGCCAGTAGGCGCGATACAACTCGAGAAGATCCATCAAATGATTCCACTGCTCGATGTTGACCAACGCCGCGCGAGCCTTGCCGCGCTGTGTGAGCATCACTGGTTGCTCATCCATCATTTTCAAGATCTCATCCTGATCGTTCCGTAGGTTCGAGATCGGTACGGTTGGTGGCATTTTGTACATGCAAGCCTCTCTTTCGGCATCTAATGTGTATTGATTCGCCGATTATAGTGCAATCGATTCGAGCCTGTCAAGCAGAACAGTACAAACAAGCGGCCCAACCTGAAACGCCCTCATCAATCACCCTCTTGTAACCAGCCCCACACCTTTTGATACTCTGGAGAATCTGGATGCAACTTGCTCAGCGCCTCCTGCCAAAGAGCCTCTGCCTGTTTGAAATCTCCTTTGCTCTCGTAGACGTTGCCCAGATTGCCCAAGGAAATGCCCATGCCGTGAGTATCCCCCACTTGCTCCTTGATATCCAGTGCGCGCTTATGATACTCGATGGCTTTCTCCCACTCCCCTTGGCGATAGTAAACTAAGCCCAGATTACCCAGGGTTTTGCCCATGCCGAGGATGTTCCCCACTTGCTCGTGAATGGCCAACGAGCGCTCATAAAAGTCGATGGCTTTCTCCCACTCCCCTTTACTCTCGTAGACTAAGCCCAGATTGCTCAAAGTTTGGCCTATGCCAGGGGTGTCCCCTACTTGCTCTTTGATGGTCAGCGAGCGCTCATGATACTCGATGGCTTTTTCCCACTCCCCTTTGTTTTTGTAGACGATGCCCAGATTCATAGGGAAATGCCCATACCGTAGCTGTCCCCTACTTGCTCAGAGATGGCCAATGAGCGCTCATGATAGTCGATGGCTTTCTCCCACTTCCCTTGGAGATCGTAGACGATGCCTAAATTGCCCAAAGTTTGGCCCATCCCGTGGGTGTCTCCCATCTGCTCATCAATTGCCAATGAGCGCTCATGATAGTCGATGGCTTTCTCCCATTCCCCTTTGTTTTTGTAGACTAAGCCCAGATTGTTCAGCAGCCTTCCGAGTTCATGCTGCCAGCCCTGAGTCTCTGCCAACTCGACTCCCTGTTCAATCCACTCTTGTGCATCATTCTGGAAGCCCCGGCGGCTCTGGAAGATGTATAAAGCCCAGATGAACTCGAATCGTTCTTCATCGTCGAGCGCAGCTTCCCAGGCCCACTTGATTTGACCATAAACCGGCTCAATCCGCTGCCAATCCTCTCGGTTCTCATTAACCAGCTCGAGGTAATAAGTTCGGTGTCGCTCGATGGCGGCGGGATCCGTTTCCGTTTGGGCTACTTCAGCCAGGGTTTGGTGGAGGGCCAGTCGCTGTTTCTGGTTGATTTCCACCAGATTCCGGGCCGTCAACAGCGCCAATGTGCTCGTATTGACCTCTGTCACCTGCTCAGCCGCCGCGCGGTCAAAGGAATCTGGCTTGGGTGCAAAGGCGCCCAATGCATAAAATGCCTCCTGGGCGGCGTCTGGCAGCGCATCCACGCTGAGTGCAATCGTCTCTTGGAGGGTGGTTCTCTGGTTCTGGTGCGTGCCCAGCCGTTGCGTGGCCAGGGTCAGGCGCTGTTGCGGGTCGCTCATCTCGGCCAACGCCGCCATGCTCAAATCGGGGAAGAGGCTGCGCTCCGGTGCCGCCAGATAGCCACCCAATAGCTCAATCGTCAGGGGCAATCCACCGGCTGCTATAGCCAGCCTCCGGGCAGCCCCTGGATCAGCTGCACAGGCTTCTGGTGCCAATTCTTCAAGGAGTTGATAAGCCGTCTCATCGTCCAACACCGGCACGCTCTCCACTTGGGCTGCTCCCGCAAAGGCCCGGGCAATCGCCTGATCACGGGTGGTCAGAATGTGGCAACAGTTGGGTCCGCCACAGCGCAAGAGGTTGGCTTCCTCCAACCCCCAGGCGTCATCGATTACCAGCAGCAGCGCCCGTTGGCCAATAGCGTTCTTTACCACCTCGGCCCGTTCCGCTTCATTTTCCAGCCCAGAGACATCCCGCCCCAACTCCTGCGCCCAGACCGCCAGGATCCGCATCACGTCCGGCTGCTTCCCCAGGCCACCCCAGAGCACCCCATCGGCAAAATGAGCCAACAGAGCCGGATGATAGGCCAGCGCCACCGCCAGTGTCGTTTTGCCCACCCCCGGCAACCCCTCCGCCGACAGCGCCAGCAGCCCCTCGCGCCCCACAAAATGGTTCGGCATTGACGGCACATTCACCGCCAGCGGCTCTCGCTTGACCGGCTGGTTTACATTGATCGTTCCACCATCACCCAGGATAACCGCTTCCGCACGAATACTCTCCACACGAAACTGGTCTCGGCCAACCCGATCGCCCGCTACATTGTCGCCCTGTGTGCCCGCATCATTCCCCATCGCTACTCAACCCTCGCCTTGTTCCGAACCTGGACAAGCCAGAACCAAAGAGCAAGATGAATAAGATGATAGGATGTTCATCTCAATCATCTTATTCATCTCAATCATCTTGTCATCATATCACCCACTCTTCGTCACCACAAGCATCGTGTATCAACCAACCCAGCCCCAAAATACCCAACAACCATCTCGACCGGTTCACGCAACACGTAATACGCACCACGCCCCCATCATATCTATATCGTCGAAAAACGCAAGGAATTCTGTTTCAATTGAGATGGAGCGTTGGTTGTATCCTGAAGGACCACGCGAATAAATCTCGCCTGATCCTGCATCAGAACACAACGCAACAGTGGTACATGTTGACCACTCCCCTACCCGGTTGTCTCAACCTCGGCTTCTTCTTGGTTGACAAACGTCAAGATGAAGCAAATGGCAATCTGACATTGATCACCATGCCGCAATGGGGTCGGTCGTTCAACCGGTTGTCCATTGAGGTAGGTCCCATTCTTACTCTCCAGATCCTCAATTTGGTAGCACCCACCCTGCCAACACAGACGTGCGTGATACCGGCTGACGCGTTGATCCGTGAGGGTGATGTCACAGGTGTGGCATCGACCAATTGTGCATGGCTTAGTTGGATGAAGCGACCAAGATTTTGGGGGAGATGCGTCGGAGTCTAAAACGAGCTGGGGAAATTGTTGAGATGACGTGAGGGGGAGCGATGAGAAAGTCGCATCGACCACAGCATGAGAGGATCCGAGTTGAGATACACAAGACATGGGGCAGGATTCCGGTTCAAAAGAGAGGTGCAGTTTGCATGGTGGTATCCCAAATTGTGTGTAAATTCGCAATTCCTCAGAGGGACTAAGTCACTTTTACACAATTTATGGTATACCACCGTTTGCATAGAATAACCTCCCATGGCTGCATTCTAACGATGGGTTGACAAACTACGCACAACCGGAACCCACTATCTCTCTGCGGATATCGTCAGAGAGGGTCGAGTTGGATTCGGTAGAACACTTGGGGTTTAACAATGCATCGATAGCTAACGCTAAAGCGGACCGGCTGCTGATCCTGCAAATACAAGGTCAAACCTTGCATCGAGACCTCCCCATCAACTTGGTCGTCCACCACCAACGTACCAATGTGGGCTTGGGGATTGAGGATATATTCAACATTATCCAAAAACTGCTTACCAGTCCAAACGTAGCCCATGCCTTCCAGTGAGTGAGACATCTGATAACCTCTTCTTTCGATGCTCAATCAAGTCATCCTAACAACAATGGTTGGTTCAAAGGGCAATGGATATTACTAGTATAGAGCGATTCACTGTTCCCTGAGTTTACGTCTACCTTACGATATTCCTACTACCGTTCTCTATTTCTCCTACTGCTTCATCACACAGCGGATATGCCATTCATTTCAGAGCCTTTGTATCAAACAGCAAAATTGAGTAAGAACCAATTATCCTGACGTTTAGTGATAAAAGTGATAGTCGAAGGAGGTTGGGAAAGGCTAAGACTGTCTTGTGGTCAAATATATTAAGCTTTACTTTCTGGTAAAGGCTTGAGTGACAAAGGGCAAACCGAAAGGGGCGGAAAAAAGAATCCACCCTGAAAAAACGGGATAAAATGTAAAAATAGTGCTCGGCTAGTTTAAGCAGCGGCATTGAGGCGGCGATGAGCGAGAACGCCTTTAGGGAAATGGTGTGAAACCGAGGCCTTTTTCCGAAAGTCAGGGTCGAGTTGGTCAGGAGTTGGAAAAAGAGCACTCGAGAGAACACGGCGCAGCCTGCCGGGAGTGGATTGAGGCTCTCGATCCCAGTAGCCAGTCGGTATGGGAGGAAGAGAAGCGGCTAAATGGGAAAGAAGATTGCCAGCAAGCAGCCCCAGTTCAGGTAAGCGGAAACAAGCCTCATCGGCATGAACAAATTGACGATGTAAGCCAATCATCTGCTTGGAAGCCAAGGGGGGATGTTCAACAGGCCAGCGTTCCAGGTAGACAAGATAAATGGTTTCAGGCTGCAAAGTCATAACGGTCGCCAAAACCAAAGGTGTGTTGTAGGCCGGATCCTGAATGACGTAAATCGAGTAGGTACGGTTGGCTGTATCCACCTTGGTTGTTCTGGGGACGAGATTGTGCCATGCTTGATAGCAAATCAGGCGACCACTATAGAAAGCGACCAGACGAGTCCGGAGTTGTAGCCTCGAGTCGCTTTCCTTATAGCTGCGAGAGAGCGGACGCACAATATCACCATATTCAGGTGGTCTGCCTTTTTCTTTGCGTTTGGGGAACTCATTGCGGCGCACTGTGCAGTTAATGGCTTCCCGCAGGACAAATCGGTCTATGCCGCTTTCTAGCATTTCTCTGATTGTAAACCCGGCATCGACCACCGCCACTTCGTCTGACTCCAGTGATTTCTTCGTCTCTGTCAGCAGCTTTTTCCGAAACTCACTTTCCTTTGTTCCAACCGTGCATCTCATGATTGCCTTGAGCAGTGGCACTCGCTTCCCGCCTATCTCCCCCGAGCTTATCATCACTCCAAAGATGAGCGCGGGCAATGCCCGACGAGCCGTTGAGTTATAGAGTCGGTTCACTTTCCCTTGCAGCTTCGGTCGCCAGAACCCTGTGATATCTATGCTTTTCACTCGGTACCCTTCTAACTTTTTTGCCTCCCATTCCCTTTCCACTTCTTCTTGCCACGACCCCAGCAGACTTGTGATATCCATATCAGCTTTTGGATGAACTGCTAACCGCTTTTTGTCACATTTCTCATCTCTTTTCTTTTACCAGAAAGTAAAGTTAAGCAAGGTTGCCAGTTTTGAGAAAATTGGTGATCCGTGTGCGGATCCCTTCGGCAGTGAGGCCAATTTCTCTGTCGTGATACTCAGGAGGTCCGTATCTTTCCAAGACTTGGCGCGGTACGCCGATCGCTTCGATCCGAGTTGCAATGGCCTGAAGCGCTTTTGCGATGTCCTGTACGAGTCCCCCTTCATAATAAGGTTCTACCAAGATCACATTGGGCGAGGCTTTGGAAACAGCATTCCGCAAAGTTTTCTCGTCAAATGGAACGACTGTCGTGGCATAAAGCACGGTAAGGTCCATGCCTTCAACAGCTGCCAGCGTCCGTTCGAGCATCGGCCCTACAGCCACAACAACTCCATCTCTCCCCTCCCGTTCGATGTGCAGTTTGCCAAAGCTGGCGGGACGACTGATATTGTTCTGCTGAATACTGGTGCGAATATAGGTCGGTGCACCATTGGTGTAGGTCTGCCGGATCAGCGCTTCAAACTCATCTGGCGTGCCAGGAACACATATCTGCATTCTGGGGAGTGTCTTGAGAATCGGAACATCGGCACAGCCATGATGTGTCATGCCATCTGTTCCGTAATCGTAAGAGGCACCGATACTGATTAATGTTCCTCCCACCCCCTGATAGCAGAAGTCGTCCTTGATCTGCTCAAAGGGCCGTTCCGTCACGAAGGGAGTAATGGAATGAACAATGGGATGAAAACCCTCCAGCGCGAGTCCCGAGGCGAGACTGACCATCGTCTGCTCCATGATGCCGAGGTTGAACACGCGCTCAGGAAAACCCTTTAAGGCATCCACAAAATAGTTTGTACTGATATCCGCCAGAATCAGAGCTGTGTTTTGGTCCGTTTCGATCAGAGCACTTACGACTTGACCCATTCTATCACGCATAAAATCAGACATTTGGCAGTACCTCCGCAACTAATAAACTGGGTCGATCCACTGCGGGAGACGACAGTGCTTTTTCGATGGCGTCTTCATCCCGCCCATCGACAGTCTGGGCTTCCCAGCCAAAGGTTTTGAACTTTGTTGCGATGTCTCCCAGATCTCTCGAACTCGAGCGGTTGTCAATGAGAATTGCAGTCAGATTCGAGAGACCCAAGTTTCCCGCAAGAAGAACTGCTTCCCAGACAGAGCCTTCGTTCGCTTCGCCGTCTCCAATGAGAACGTAGACTCGGCGATCGTTCTTTTTGGCTTTCAGACCTAGAGCCACACCGATAGCCATTGGAAAACCATGCCCAAGTGAGCCCGTTGAGACTTCCACTCCCGGTACACGCTTTCGATCCGGATGTCCCCCCAAGATTCCGTCCCAGGTTAGAAACTTCTTGAGCTCATCTGAGGGAAAGAACCCTTTCTGCGCAAGGATTGCGTAGAGTGCCAAAGGACCGTGACCTTTGCTCATGATGAAGCGATCCCGCTCTTCGCTCTGTGGATTAGAAACATCATAGTTGAGAATACGATCGTATAAAACGGATAAGACCCCCATCGTGGAGTATGCGCTGGGGTCGTGTTTTTTGTCGCCGGACGTAAGATTCATCAAATCCGCAAGCTGCTTCTTGTCTGTCGCCATTTATTGCCTCCTTTCACTGGCTTGGCAACTTCAGGATAAAGTTTAGATTGTTGAGATTTTCAGACAATCGTCTCATCTGCAATCTAACCATACTCTGTATTGTTTGAACACGCTCTGTAGAACAGGATGAACCTGAACAAACGTCCAGTTGAATCAAGTCGCCCCTCTTGGGCAACGTCATAACCAAAGATATGTTCGATTATGAATATACAGAACTCTGGCCCCAAGCTGAACCACTAAGAGTTAAGGGACAATTTTCGGAAGAAATTGCTGTGAAGCCTGAGGAGGCTCGACGGACAGCCAATTCCTACCTGGGACTTGAGGTCGGTATGGCCTTGCGTTCTAGCAATCCCGTGTTGATTCTCGGAGGAGAGCATCCGATCTGGCGTCTGGCTGTGGATTTATATTGGTATGGATTTGACAAAGTTGCTACGCTGGGAACCATCGATGTAGATGCCCGAACGGATAAAGTCGTCCCTTTGTCGAATGAGAAAATCATGCACCTACGAAAAAAAGCGAATGACATTAATTAGCCGTCTCACACCGACAGCAGAGTCAGCAGTCTGATCACGCAGTGGGCGCAAACGCCATTGCCTGGCGGCATGCAGCGCAATGGTCCTTGATTATCTCCTGGTCCCATACACATATCCCCAATTGATGCAGCGGCTGCAAATTCAATCGTTCGGGACTTGGTTCCGTAATCTAAGTGGGTTGGAGTCTTATGGACTCTTTGTCATCTGAGTTGGTTTGCGTGGTTATGCCAGAATGCACTATGATTGGCGAGATCAGTATAGGATAGAAATAGGTCGCTATCCTTCCACGTTCATGCCTATCCAGAGGTGAATTCAGCATGATATCTACAACTGAAATGACTGAAACTGATGTTCGCACCACGATTAATACCTACTTGGCGGAAGCAATGGGGCCTGAATACAGAGCGGGACACGCACGATCGCGTGAAGATGGTCGTTGGGGATTTACAGTTCTCTGCCAACGAGATGATATGAGTCGCACACCTGCAGTTGGTACTCTTTGGGCAGATCCAACCACTGGCCAGATAGAAGTGTTGAATGATGAGCAAGTCCGTGAGATGCGTGAAGCGGGGGCTGTGCAAGCGGCTCAAGCACGCAACGAACTAGCCAAAGATGAGAATGGCTATATTTTACGACGGTATGCACGGATTCAAGCAAATGTCTGGATCAGCGACCGGGTTGGGCTAAAAATCAAGGCGTCAGGCGGTACCTTTGTTCCCTCGGACCCACCGGTTTGGCGTTTTTCCATTTTTTATCATACCCTTGGGCCACTGGCCGTGATGGATGTCAGTGCCAAAACTGCGGAAATCGACCCATTAACCGACGCCCAGCTTCAAGCGATCCGGGAGGATGTGCGTGCTATTAAACAACTTCAACCATTGGCAGCAACGGCATGAAGATGATTGTCTGGTCGCTTGCTGTAAAATGGTCCTGAGCTATCTTGGTATCGAGAAAAGCGAGAGTTGGTTATGGCAACTCTTAAGCTCAGGTGATGTAACGCCCTTCCCCCATGTTAAAATTCTGGCTGATGAACTAGGTCTCAACATTGAATACGGGTATGGTCGTGATGACCTCACATTGTTTGCCCCTTATCTCGAGACTGGACTCCCTGTGATTGTGTCTGTGGATGCCGATCGTTCTGATGAGTGGCCCTATGTAGATAACCATGCGGTCGTGGTCGTTGGCTTTGATGACACTCATGTTTATGTCAATGATCCTGCTTTATCAGACACCCCTTTGGCAGTTGACATAGACCTATTTTTGCTGGAGTGGTCTAATCGTGGTTATCAATACGCTGTACTCAGCTTGACGGAAATCGAATAGCTTCACGCCCCTTCTATTTGGCACTTTGGTCGCGAAGTGTCAATATATTTGGCGCACCCCTCAGACAGACACTATTTCCACTTCGACAATGCAGTTACCGAAAGAGAGATAGGTTAATGAGTCTTCCTTTTACTTAACCCATTGACCGCTTGCTGTTCGCCCTTTGTCTACCCCATGCCAGCTTGGCTTTTTTACTGAAATGCCGGGAAATAGGCAAGATGGTGGTGGTCGCCTGGCCAACGAGCGCGTAAGTTGTTTCTCAATTCCAATGCCGCATCACCTAATGCTGGTAGCTGCCCATGATCTGCAGCAAGAAATCCAAACTCTCGAAGCGCATGTAGGATTCGTTGCCGATCCGTTCCCATCATCCGTTTTCGGTCCTTCGCTAGCGCTGACGGTATACGCACCACTAGTGATGCCAGCCAAGCTGCACCAGCTACTACCAAGGCTCGCCCAAATGCAGAGTCTTCATTGGCCAATGGATAACGCTTGGCAAGTTCTGAGCGATAGACGTCTGCGATGTGTCGCTGAGTTTTTGTCGGAATCCGACCCGCTTCCTGGCAATTGAGATAACGCACCTGAGGATAAACGCCGTCAAGCAGCACTTGCCGGTACCCACAGACTTCTAGATCAAATAGGCGCACCCGCTGACCTTGCTGAATTGCGTTGGACGGGCAAACATCGCCATGAGAAAAGCCGAGAAATTGAGTAGGATTCCGTAGTTCAGTCACGACCGACTGTAGTTCTGATTCGGCCCATCTAGATACCTGATAACCAGCGCTTCGGGCATTCAGGCCAAACTGATGCAACATCTCCTCAAACTGATGGACCATATGAAAATCGTCCCTCAGCCTTGGCGGTAATGATCTGCGCAACTGCCGATATTCCTGTTCATTCCCAAAGCCCGTGGCGTGGATCCGTCCGACGGCTGACATCAATTCACCTAACATGGTTGTAGCCCGCTTCGGGTCATCGCCTCGCAAGATGGTGCCCAAGCCGTACTGCCGAGCGTCGCCCAGATCTTCAATGATAATCAGATCAAGGTCGACATCGCCTCCATATAGCGTGGGTACCGGTGACAGTCCATCAGCAAATTTATTGACAAAAGCCAGCCCCGCCCATTCATCAAAGCTATGTCCTTTGCCAAGTAGGAAATGTTTCGCCACAACTGACCTAGGTACCCCTGACGGTGCATCTACGACCTCAAAGCGCCGTGTCCAGCTCCGTCCATCCCAATCCCGAATGGTCTGAGGGGGTCCGAGCTTAATCTCACCGCCAAACGCGCCGGAGCAGATCCGCTCTGCGGCCTTATGTAACTCCCGCTCTCGTACTGTTGCTAACGTCATTGCGCTGTGTGAGTTCTTGTATCGCATGTCTGCTCACCTCTGGTAACTACAGACCCAAGTAGGAGACCAATCAAGATCAGGGGCAAACTAAGTAGATCGTTGATTATTTCTCTCAACCAAGTCGTTGCTAGAAAAAGGGACACTAAATCACAATTGTGGTTGATATAAAAACGACCGTTAAATTACTCCTGTCATTGCTATAAAATCAACGACTAATATCACATATTGTTCGTCCTTTGTATACCCCACAAACTGAAGAGTTGGCCAAAGAACTTTATGGAGATGAGAGAGGCGAGTTACCCAAGGATGTGGACGTTGGAGCTGGTGTGTTCGTCAAAGCTGATGTCAAGAATGGTATAGAAACAGGTGTCGAAGTAACTACAGGTAAAGTTGTCGATTTTAGAGTTGATGATTCAGTTTTAGACGAATCTGGACAAGTCGTCTGATAAGGCCTGGTGTCTCCCACATAAAGTTTCCATTCTTCAGGTTTGAAGTTGCGACTTAGTGTTTGACAGGCAAGCTCCACTAAATCACTCATGTTCATCCGCCAGAGGCGAACTGTGCTGGTTCCTTTGTCACCGTCCCAACTGGCGGTGGCCAGGCGAGAGCCATCGGGACTGAAGACCACGGACCCGACCTTCGCCTCGTGGCGGAGAGTGACCAGTTCCTGGCCGCTCTCGCTGTCGAAGAGGCGGACCGTGTCATCTTGACTTCTGGTGACCAGACGTCTGCCATTGGGGCTGAAGACCACGTTCCAGACACTAGCCTCGTGGCGGAGGATATGTTTTGGCGCTACAGCAAGTGCTCTACGCAACGCATTATCCACTTGCTGGATATATGTATTTGTGTTATTCATTGCTTTGGCTGATTGCACTACCAACAGTAAACTTAACTCGGCATCCTGCTTTAATTCAATCGAGGAAATCGTTTGAGCGGCCAACTGACGAGTAAAGGCTTCCTGTTGGGCATCTTCAGCAATGATTTGTTGTGCTTTTGCTGTTTCTTTCGCATATGCTTCTGCTTGGCGAGCAATTGCCTCGTCAGCTTCAGAAGTTTGTGCGGCTTGGCGTTGCTCTGTAGCCTGTTGGAAAAACAAGCCAGTGGTGATAAGTGCGATAAGCATACCGACTGATGCTACACCAAGATAAAATGCCCGGCGCCCCATCTGCTTTGCATGCTGCTCCTGCTCATCCGCTCGTCCTTGCTGTTCTAGAGCAAGAGCCTCAGCCTGCTCTAATCGGTACTGCTGAACAGCCTCTTTCTCGCGTTGCTCTGTCTCAATCGCCTCCTTACTGGCCTTTAGAAAAGACCTTTCTGCCTCGTTGAGTTCCTCTTCATGTTCCTTGACCCATTCCAGAGCTTGCTCCAGGAGTACACTTCGATAGAGTAAGCCAGGGTCGTGCGCCAGCGTCTCCCACTCTTGAGCAGCCTCTGTCAAGCGTCGATGAATCTGCAGCCCCTCTCGATTTTCGTCAAGCCAACGACGCAACATAGACCATTCTCGAATGAGCGCTTCATGAGCGACTTCTGCATTTTCCTGTTCTGTGGTAATCAAGCGCGCATCGGCGAGGATAGTTAGCACCTTTTCTATATCCGATGCTTTTTCCGATTCTGGGATGAGTTCAGTCAAAGCAGTTCGGCGACGGGTGTCTTGGGTTCCTTCACCCAGTTCGGTCAGTCGCAAAAAGATATTGCGGGCAATGGCCTGTTGTTCTGTCTCCAACTGGTTGAATGTCGTTTCGGCGGTGCGGGCAATGGCCCCTTGAACTCTGCCGGATTCCGTGTATCCTTCAAAGGTAAGAGTATGTCCTTGGCGACGTTTCCAAGTCTCTAACAGGGCATGAGAGAGCAGGGGCAACGCCCCTGGCTCATCACCCACATCTTGCAACAGCAAGTCCACAAGACCAGCTTCAAACTCCCAGCCGTTGCGCTGTGCGGGTTCTTCAATTACCTGTCGTAACTCATCGGTTGTCATAGGACCGATGTATTCTTGCCGCTTGGCCAGTGCTTCCCGTAACTCATCAAATTCAGCACAATGAGCATAGAAGTCAGCTCGTAGGGTGAGTGTGACGATGGTTGGTCCGTTCTCTTCTAGAACGGCAGCGGTGAGTAGATTATCGACAAACGCCTGGCGCTCATTCGCATCCCGACAAAGTGTGAACAGCTCTTCGAACTGGTCTACCACGAGCAGCAAGCGGTTGGCTGACGTTTGGCTCAAGACCCGGTGGACTGCCAAGTCAAGACTACGTGCATCGTTAGCCAAGTCATCCATCAGCACAGAGGTGGCTCGTACGGACAGTGCATCTTGGGTGAGGGTGGAGGCCAGTTCTTTGAGTGGATGGGCGGGAGGCGTGATGACATAGACTGGCCAGTGCAGACTCTCATTCGGTGGACGTGTGCCATCCACCAGAGATGCATCACGCTTTAAGGCTGGAATCACGCCAGCTCGGACTGCAGATGATTTCCCGCTGCCAGATGCGCCGACCACCGCCAGGAACCGATGCTCTCGCAGATGACCAACTAGTTTGGCGGTTAACACTTCTCGTCCAAAAAACAGATCAGCGTCGTTTTGGTCAAAAAATTGCAGTCCTTTGTATGGCGAATCTCCCGGAGCTGGTGCCTTTTCATCGATTGCAGATTCAAAATCTGGCCCAACTTGCTCGAACCAAACCTGATACTCATCGTACGCCTTACTGAGTTCCTGATGATTTGCATAATCATTCAGTGCGACATCTGCTATAAGGACATCGATTCGGCTAGATTTTTGAGCTTCGACTAAGATGGCGTGCCAGTTGTTCGTGGCCTGAGAGCTGAACTCAATATTTCTGGCGTTCAGACCTGCATCTGCAACCACACGTCGTGCATCGTTTTCTGTTGGATACAAATCAGTAAGAATCGTGCGCAGACTGGTAAATGGATTTGATGTGTTCATCAGGACACTGCGTTTGGAATGGGTGCTGATACCGTGTGACACGCTAGGAAAAGATGGTGTGTTTTATTATAGGCCAGACTCCTTATGCACAAAAATGGATTCAGACCTCTACAATCAGCCAAGACGCAAAAAACATCGCAAGAGTTACGGCCAGCGATACGTTGCTAGAAAAAGGTTCCTTAAATTGCCTCTGTGATTGCTATAAAATTGACGACTATTATAGCTCTGTGATGTGTAATTTATGACGTAAAAGACGTTTTTTTGTACCCAGAGACCGATGGTCGGGTAGTAGCTTGCATCTAAGCAAGGATTTAGTGTGCCTTATCAATTATGTTATCGATCCCCTCAATCTTCTCCCTTGCAATCATCTGACCTTCAAATCGGCTTTGCTTTCCTTGAGCAATGTTGGCTTCATGAGCCAATCCAAGCTACACTATCAACTGCATTCTGTATATACAAGATCAAATACATATTCAGTTGGCACTCATCCACAGTTGTCTCAGTGGGTTTTATCTTGAAGTAAGAACTATTTGGACGACTTTATGGAAAAATCTGAAATATTCAAAGAGATTCGCAGCGTGCTCTCTGACTTGTTCCCTAATGATAATGTGGCTCGTATACTCATTCATGATGCAGGTCTGAATCCTGATCGAATTTCTTTCAATGGTAGCGCTATTGAGATTTGGTTTGAGATTTTAACTGAAGCTGAAAGACAAAATAAGGTTCACAGTCTCTTAAATGCAGCGTTTGAGCATTATCCGGGCAATACATCTTTGCATTCTGTCTGTGACAAATACTCCAACTGGGCAATTTACCAACAGGAAGAATCACGCAAAAAACTAGCACAAATTTTGCGCACGGAGAAGATCACCAAGGAAACACTTGTCACAGATGAAACTATCTCCGTTCTTCGTGAGGAGATCAAAATAACAATTGCTGAAGTCCTAAAAGAGATCTTGAGTCTGGAAAAAGATGCGGGCAGTGACAAAGAGGCCCTCGATGATCCTACTCTACATTTGGAGATGGCAAAAGGATTCTCATTATCTGCACAGTGGTTAAAAGCGGCTGAATACTACAATAGATATATTGAATACTTTCCAGATGACTGGCAAATTCATTTTTTTAGAGGTGTTGCTTATCAAAATTCTCGTCAAAGTTATCATACTAATTTGGAAGCTTTAAGAGCATATAACGAAGCTATTGTGTATATTCCTAAAGATATGGACATCAATATTCGTGCGCGCTTGTTTACGTACCGCGCCGCCGTTTCTAAGCGCTTGAATAAACTAGATGAGGCAGAATCGGATTTGTTGTTAGCCCAAGAATATGCAACCGCCGATTATGAAGTACACGATATAAAATATAACTTAGCTGCTGTGTACGCGTTAAAAGGTGAACGGTCTAAGATGCTAAAAAAAATCGAGGAACTTCATAAAAGACCTAACAAACTACTGAATATCCGTTTACATCTTGATGACTATTTTGCGGCATATTCTAACGACCAAGAATTTCTTAATGCCATCGGGTTGGATATACATCCTGTCGAGCCAAGCAGACAAGTTGAGGACAAAAGTTATTCTGCTATTTTTGAAGATAATAATAACTACGAAAGGTGAATACGCTGATGAAGAACCTGTAGTTCCCTAACAGCTGATATGATAGTTTCAGTTCGATTTGTAACCAATTCGATATCACTACCTATCCCTCGTTCAGAAAGGTTAAGGAGATTCGCATTTAATTTCTCTACAAATTAGGTTAATTGAAGATTAGACTGCTGACATAACTACGATCGCAACTATGGATTTTAATGTGGATTTTGAGTAAGCCCTCCAGAACGTTCCAGATGAAAATATCCTAATGAAGAGTGCTATTGCTGTCTGCCTAAAGTTGCGGCAAAGATCCAATAGTCAGGGAGTCAAGGTTACCATAAACTGAGACCAGTTTCCATGGCCGGTTCGTCTGACAAACAACATCTCGTAGGTATCAGAGTAAATCCTTCTGCCTGAAGCTATTCAGCTAATTCAGTTAACCGTCCATACCATGATGTTTCTTGCAACCTCCCAGCCGTTTGTTTATCAAGAATAACATCCAGATAAAATCTAGCCCTCGATATTCCAACATACATGTAGGAGTCGAGACTATCTCTAGGTGCTCTAACAAATAGTATTATTGAATCTGCCTCAAGTCCCTTGAACGTTGAAATGCTATGAAACTTAATTGTGGTTTCATTTCCTTTATTCGAGTCTGTGGCATGATTAACGCTATAGGTGTCAGGTCTTGGAATCCCGTCAGTCCAATTCGGCGTGCTAAAATAGAATGCCAACTTGACCCGTGGCTCTTTGTGTCTTCTGTTCAACAACAACTCGTTGTTGGAGTTAATAAACCATTTATAGTTTGACTTTACTTTCTGGTAAAGGCTTGAGTGACAAAGGGCAAACCGAAAGGGGGCGGAAAAAAGAATCCACCCTGAAAAAACGGGATAAAATGTAAAAATAGTGCTCGGCTAGTTTAAGCAGCGGCATTGAGGCGGCGATGAGCGAGAACGCCTTTAGGGAAATGGTGTGAAACCGAGGCCTTTTTCCGAAAGTCAGGGTCGAGTTGGTCAGGAGTTGGAAAAAGAGCACTCGAGAGAACACGGCGCAGCCTGCCGGGAGTGGATTGAGGCTCTCGAGCCCAGTAGCCAGTCGGTATGGGAGGAAGAGAAGCGGCTAAATGGGAAAGAAGATTGCCAGCAAGCAGCCCCAGTTCAGGTAAGCGGAAACAAGCCTCATCGGCATGAACAAATTGACGATGTAAGCCAATCATCTGCTTGGAAGCCAAGGGGGGATGTTCAACAGGCCAGCGTTCCAGGTAGACAAGATAAATGGTTTCAGGCTGCAAAGTCATAACGGTCGCCAAAACCAAAGGTGTGTTGTAGGCCGGATCCTGAATGACGTAAATCGAGTAGGTACGGTTGGCTGTATCCACCTTGGTTGTTCTGGGGACGAGATTGTGCCATGCTTGATAGCAAATCAGGCGACCACTATAGAGAAAGCGACCAGACGAGTCCGGAGTTGTAGCCTCGAGTCGCTTTCCCTTATAGCTGCGAGAGAGCGGACGCACAATATCACCATATTCAGGTGGTCTGCCTTTTTCTTTGCGTTTGGGGAACTCATTGCGGCGCACTGTGCAGTTAATGGCTTCCCGCAGGACAAATCGGTCTATGCCGCTTTCTAGCATTTCTCTGATTGTAAACCCGGCATCGACCACCGCCACTTCGTCTGACTCCAGTGATTTCTTCGTCTCTTTCAGCAGCTTTTTCCGAAACTCACTTTCCTTTGTTCCAACCGTGCATCTCATGATTGCCTTGAGCAGTGGCACTCGCTTCCCGCCTATCTCCCCCGAGCTTATCATCACTCCAAAGATGAGCGCGGGCAATGCCCGACGAGCCGTTGAGTTATAGAGTCGGTTCACTTTCCCTTGCCGCTTCGGTCGCCAGAACCCTGTGATATCTATGCTTTTCACTCGGTACCCTTCTAACTTTTTTGCCTCCCATTCCCCTTTCCACTTCTTCTTGCCACGACCCCAGCAGACTTGTGATATCCCATGATCCATATCGAAAGCTCCACCAGCTTCGCCGGAGCTCCTCATCTTCAAACCCGCTTTCTTTCAATGCGCTATGGATTGCTCCTCGACTTTTCAGAAACGACCCATTCAGCATTGCCCACATCAGACGCATTACATTTACGTTTGTTCCCATCGGCGTTACTTGCAATACATTCATCAGTACTGCTATAGTTATTTCTGGCGCGGTTAGCATTCCTTCCTCCTTTTTGGGTTCTCTACCTTTTGGATGAACTGCTAACCGCTTTTTGTCACATTTCTCACCTCATCTCTTTTCTTTTACCAGAAAGTAAAGGTTGACTGAGTCGATTTTAATGAACCAGCAGCATTAATGAGTCTCTGTGCAAATCGTGATACAGTCTCAATATCTTGCTCAGTTGGATAAGGTTCATCGCTAAGCACCAACTTTGAAGTATCCCGAATTTCATGAGTTAGCGGTTTTCTTACAGCACCTGTGCGGCTCATTTGTTTAAGATACTTCGTGACCGCAGATTGCCACTTCCACTTAGGGGGATTCTGAACAGTTAGCCCGTTGAGTATACTATTTTCAAAATTCCCAGACTCAGTGGTTAAAACAGTCAATTGTTCAGGTAAGAACAATCGTAATGCAGCTTGAATTGCAGAGGCAATAGCTTGTTTCTCTTGTCCTAAATCACATGTGGTCAGTTTTGCAATGCCACTATCAGCAAGAAAGAAAGATGGTTCAGGGGCTTGTGGATGCAAACATCTTACGAGGTTAAATACTCGACCTGCGTTTCTACAGTTCTTTGATAGTGTATATGGTGCTTCCTCTATGGGATATTTTGAACGCTGGGGCAAAAGAGATTGATTGTCGTCGAAAAAAATGTAGAGAATACCTTGTGAGTCAGTTAAGGCAGCTTCAATTAATATCCACCACGTATCACGAAAGTCTTGTGCCTCATCAACTATGATGGCATCATAGGCTGTTCTGGTATTTGTCAAGACGTCGAAGGCTGAATCGATATCCTTCTGAGTAGGTTCATAATAGTTGGTCCACGTGCGAAATGACTCTACTTTTCTACCCAACAAAACATCAACCCAAGATGTAAAATCGTTAACCGTTACTCCGGTACCTGTGAGTATACTGGAAAAGTATGCTGCTAGTGTGGGGTTATGGCAGAGGATCAAAGTTTGCAATCCTGCTTTGTCGAGTCTAACCGCTTTTTCGGCAGCGACTAGAGTTTTGCCTGAACCAGCACATCCAGTAATTGCAGCCCGTCGATGTCCACGCAGCCACTGAATAATTCGGAATTGTTCAGTGGTTAAGGTTTCAACTACCTTTTTCGCATCAGAAAGCTGAGCTCTAATGACAGTAGAGAAATCTTTGTCTTTGTTTTCCTCAAGCCTGCGATATTTATTCTTTGCGTCATGACGTTCTCTCCGCTTTGTGGATGGTTCTGGAACACCCTCAATGAAGGATATCTGAGTTGGGTTTATGTGAAGTGCTACCAGTTGAGGGATATATTGTTCATCTAGGTTCCAAGAGGAAATTTGAAGACACGCCAATTCAAAGCTAGATTGAATATCACGTCCATACCCAATAGCTTGATAAAATGACTTGGCAAAAGTTATTGAGGCAGTGTCTGAAATGGCGTTTGACATTCCTACTACGCAGTCAATATGTTGTGCAATCACTTCGGCTTGTGTTTCCGAGAAACAGGCATTCAAAACCACACATCGAATATTGTCTTGGAGTACTGCGAATATCCCTTCAAGAACGTCTAAGGTAAGCGGAGCTGCATTACCAGAATCATCAATGAGGACTAACTCGTTTGTATCGGTTCCGTGTCCTGAAAAATGAACAAGGTGAGGCTTATACCTCATGAGAAGTTCTTGCACATCATGAATGCGCAATGCCCAGTGCTGCTGAAAGTCGAAATTCTCTCTATATTCCGACTGACGAAGTGCCTCGTCAATGGTGCGACTTTCCTCATCGAGTTTCAATGGCGGTGTATCCGATGGATTTGCGGCAAGAAACAATATTTGAATCATTTTTCTGACTTGTTATTGATCTTTAAGCCTATTCTTCTTTTGAATCTTCGCTTGATTAACTGAACGAGGTCTTCCTTAATCTGTTTGACCAATTTGCACCGAAGGAGGACGATCAAACATTATGGCTCGGCTAATCGAACAACGACATACCAGAAATCTTGTTCGAGCCAGGCTAGAATAAACTCATCACGCTCCACTTCTTTGGGGGCATCGTCAAAATAAGGGTCATTTACATAGACCACTTCATCATCCAGACCGACGACAACCACAGCATGAAAGGTCTCGACATTCCAGTAGCTTCTCAGTTCTCCAGTGTTGACATAAGCAATGATGGGCAAAGCTTGGTTTAAATAGTCATAGAAGAAGTCAAGGTTATCGTTCCCTTGAGCCAACTCAATTGTGAGTCCGAGTTCGGGTTCCAAATTGCGGAGTTTGGAAAAGTATGAGCCAGCTTGATCGGTTTCGAGAATGGCAAGGAGTCGAGGATAAGAGATGGGGATTTGAAAGTATTGCAAGACCATCTGAGCGCAAGCGGCTAAACAGTCAGTTTGCTGGCTCTGTCGTCGGTGCGAAATGGACAATAAGGTCATGAGCTCGATTCCTGATGGATTCGATGGTATCGGCAGAAGCAGGAATCACATCCCCACTGGTTGCATCTACCGCTATAGTCCCCACCTGACCAACATAGCCGATGTTCGGCAAGTGCAGATTGACAGCTAGTTTCCAAATGGGTCGGTCGCCAACAATTAAGCGCGGATCACTGGTACCTAGAAGCACACCAACATTCATGCCCAAATAGCCATTGGCTCGTCGCCTGGCAGTATCTGGAGAGACAGGAATATCAACCGCCACAGAGGGGACAGTCACGTGCAAGGGACCGCTCTCGGGCCAGCTTTTTGCATATTCATACACTATTTCCATCATCTTCACATCCCTATCACAAATCTATTGTCAAGCGTTATCGTTCGATCTTCGAGTATCATCATAGCATAGAAGAGAAGCTTCCAAGAATTTCCTGATTTCTGCTAATCCTCTTATGAAGTTCCCCCGATAAAACGGACAAGGAGTTAAAGCCCAAAAGAGTCTCGATTTCTGAGGATGGTTTCCAGTGTGGGAAAGTGACTGAATCGGACAGGTTAAAAGGCAAGCACAATAAAATTTGTGAGGGCGAAAAGAAGGGATAGGTTAACTCATTGCCTTTTTTATTAACCCATTTACAGCATCTTGTTGAACCTTTATCTGCCCTTCACAAGGCAGGACTTTGAAGCATTCGTAGACTTTGTACGGAATGACGCCGAGACTTACATAGTCGGATGAATGTGAGCGTTTCTATCCATTTAACCCGATGTAGGTGTTGTTGATTCATCAGCAGGCAAATCTGAGCAAGTTGAGCGATAGGTCTCTGTACTCGGCATATATGTACTCCATTCCCTTTCTGTTAGGGGACGACTGACAATGTGACAAGCCAACAAGACTAACTCATTTAGGCTTTGCCACCACAAGTTTCCCCAAAGTCGGGCCGTGTTTTCGTCACTTCTGGTGGCCAGGCGGCTGCCATCAGAACTGAAGACCACGGACCTGACGCTATCCTCATGTTGGAGGAGAGCCAGTTGCTCCCCGCTCTCACTATCCCAGATACGGGCCGTATTATCGTCACTTTTGGTGGCTAGGCGGCTGCCATCGGAGCTGAAGACCACGGACAAGACGCTACCTTCATGTTGCAGGCGGGCCAGCTGCTCCCCGCTCTTACTATCCCAGATACGGGCCGTATTATCCCTACTGGCGGTGGCCAGGCGGCTGCCATCAGGACTAAAGTCCACGGACCAGACAATGTCCTGATGTTGGAGGAGAGCCAGTTGCTCCCCGCTCTCACTATCCCAGATACGGGCCGTATTATCCCTACTGGCGGTGGCCAGGCGGCTGCCATCGGGACTGAAGACTACGAACTCGACCCCAGACTCATGTTGGAGGAGAGCCAGTTGCTCCCCGCTCTCACTATCCCAGATACGGGCCGTGTTATCGGAACTGGCAGTGGCCAGGCGGCTGCCATCAGGACTGAAGACCACGGACTCGACCCCAGACTCATGTCTAAAAAATTTTGTGGGTCCTGCAATGATGGCTTGGTGCAAGGCTTGGTAAACTTGCGGAATGCTTTTTTCTGCCTTTATACTGGCTCCTGCCGACTCTATCGCTAACAATAAACTTAATTCAATGCTTCGATTTGTCTCGATGGATGTCAGAGATTGAGACGCCAACTGTCGAGCGAGAGAAATCTTGCTCTGTCTTTGAGCTGCCTGACGCTGTATTGATTCAGCAGTTGCTTGCACCTCAATGGTTGCTTTAGCATCTGCTTCTTGTTTGGCAAAAGCAGCCGTTGCCTTCCCCCGTTCAACGATAGCTGTTTGGGTGACTGCGATTTCTTGCCTCTCTAGTGCACTCGCTACTCGACGTTCTCGACCCAGATAAATCATAAAGGCAACGATGGCTAATGTAACAATCGCAACGATACCGCCAAATTTAAGAATGGCGCTTAGCCGTTGAGCCGTTTGACTCGCTGTGAGAAACTTTCGCTCTAGTGCATTCATTTCCTCGCCATGCTCTTTGGCCCATTCTTTTGTTTCTGCTAGACGAACTCCTTGGTATAAAAAGCCAGAGTCCTGGTTGTGGTTCGCCCATTGCTTAGCCATATCAGTTAAACGGCGATGGGTCTGTAGCGCTTCTCTATCTTCATTCAACCATGTATGCAGCAAAGGCCATTCTCGGATGAGCGCTTCATGAGCGACTTCTGCATTTTCCTGTTCTGTGGTAATCAGGCGAGCATCGGCCAGGATTGTCAACACCTTTTCGGCATCCGATGCCTTGTCCGATTCTGGGATGAGGTCAGTCAAAGCAGTTCGTCGACGGGTGTCTTGGGTTCCTTTACCCAGTTCGGTCAGGCGCAAAAAGATGTTGCGGGCAATAGCCTGTTGTTCTGTCTCCAATTGATTGAATATCGTCTCGGCGGTGCGGGCAATGGCTCCTTGGACTCGTCCAGACTCTGTATATCCTTCAAAGACGAGAGTACGTCCTTGACGACGTTTCCAAGTCTCTAGTAGGGCATGAGAGAGCAAGGGTAACGCCCCTGGCTCATCACCCACATCTTGCAACAGCAAGTCCACGAGACCAGCTTCAAACGCCCACCCAGTGCGCTGTGCCGGTTCTTCAATCGCCTGACGCAACTCACCAGAGGTCATGGGACCGATATACTCCTGCCGCTTGGCTAGTGCCTCCCGTAGCCCGTCAAATTCAGCACAATGGGCATAGAAATCAGCTCGTAGAGTGAGTATGACAATGGTTGGTCCGTTCTCTTCTAGAATGGCAGCGGTGAGTAGATTATCGACAAACGCCTGGCGCTCTTTCTGGTTTCGACACTGGGTGAACAATTCCTCGAACTGGTCTACCACCAGCAATAAGCGGTTGGCTGACGTTTGTTGCAAGACCTGACGAACCTCTAAGTCAAGACTACGAACATTGTTGGATAAGCTGTCCAGGACAGTGCTTTTCATCCTCGACGTATCTTGCGATAGGGCGACTGCTAATTCTCTGAGCGGGTGGGCTTTGGGAGTAATCACACGTACCACCCAGTTCGTACAGCCATCAGGCGGACGTGTGCCATCAGCCAGAGGTGCGTCACGTTTTAAGGCCGGAATCACTCCAGCTCGGACCACAGACGACTTCCCACTACCCGATGCACCAACCACCGTCAGGAACCGATGCTCTCGCAAATGACCAACCAGTTTGGCAGTTAACAACTCTCGACCAAAAAATAGATCAGCATCGTCTTGGTCAAAAAATCGCAATCCTTTGTAGGGTGAATCTCCTGGGGCTGGAGCACTCTCATCGATTGTCGATTCAAAGTTGAGGCCAACCTGCTTTAACCAAATCCGATACTCATTGCACGCCTCACGGAGGTGCTGATTCTTTGGATACTCACGTTGCACCACACCCATGAGGATATCGACTTGGCTGGATTTGTGCGCCTCGACTAAGATTGCATATAAATCGGGGTGGTTCAAAATTAGGTTTACACTTTTGATATATAGACAAAAATCTATATGAGACCGTTTTCTCTCTGAGAACCGGCGAAATCAGAGAATATAAACGTTCTTTCTGTTTCTAAAAGTGTAAACCTATCTATCCAGCTAAAATGAACCACCCCTATAAATCAGCCAAAATCGTGCGCAGACTGATAAATGGATTTAATTCGTCCATCGGGACACCCGTTTGGAATGATGTTGATACCGTCTGACAAGCTGGGAAAGATAATGGAGTTTATTATAGGTCAGATTCCATCTCGGAAAAAACGGCTTCATCGATGCACGATCTATCCCAAGTTAAGAGCCGTTATCTCAGTCTCAGTAGATCCAAATTTCAGGTTTTGAGAGAGAATTCTGGCTAAACAGTTGACATAAATACAAATTTGCCGGTCGATATCTAGTTTTTGCGTTAGATTTGGGCGATTTTCAGATATGAAATAGGTTGTTTTCTGTAACCGAAATCTGAATAAATGACTCCAAAATCCCTGCAATCTCGACTGAAAATCGCCAAAAACGCCAAATTTGGATCTACTGAGTCTGGATAATTCTAAGAAAACCTCTTATATTGTAGATGAATATCTATCTATATTACGTGCGAAAAAAGGTTAACTTAGGATATGGGCAAAACTCTGGCATACATCCGGGCATGGGAATTTTTGTATATATGCAAAAAGGGCCTGGATCGCTTTTTGGAACGCAACGAGCGAGGCAGAGAGCAACACCCGCCCGTTAGACTGTGAGCAGCAGTATCGCAACCGTCAAGTAAGTTTCAAATCAAATTTTAAGGAAATTCATATGTTTTCTAAATCAATATTTACCGCTCTATTTTTTGTTGTATCGCTCTTAGTCGCCGCTTGTACTCCCATCCAGCAGGCGGGCCAGCAAGTTGAACTCCAGTTTGTGACCCACCCAATGGCAAGTATGCCGGAACAGGATGTCTATATTCTTGGGGAGAACGAAGGTGAGGTTGTTCGTGTTCAGCTAGAAGAGACCGACCAGTATCTAGATGCGCCGGTCTACGCCACAACCGAGCGCATCGAACATGATCCACTGGTTCTGGGTGAGAATCCCTTTGGCCCCTATGAGAGAGGCATGGAACTTGGCTTCACCATGGGTGAGTGGTTGGCTGGTACGGGTACCGGTGTCTACAAAGTGGTCGGCGACAAAGCCGAATTGGAACTAGAATTGTCCAGCCTTGTTCCCAATGGTGTTTACACCATCTGGTGTGCCCGCATGAACCTACCACCCAACTTCGAGATCATTGACTTGCCCTGTGGCGCTGCGGACGGCTCTGAGAACGTTGTTTCTGCCGATGGAGATGGCGCACTTTCTTATAGCGTCTCTATGGATGCACTTGAGCCGACGACCGAGGATAGCCTGAATGTCATTGCGGCTGCCTATCATAGTGATGGGAACACGTTCGGTAGCTACCCTGGCAATTTCGGATTTGATACCCATGTACAGATTCTGAGCGTTATTCCAGCACCTGGGGATGCGGCCTGGCAAACGATTGAGAGCAATGTTGTCGCATCTCGCTAAAGCGTGAGTGTTAAAGATGCCGCGGCGAGCCGTCCATTGCTGACAAGAGGGAGTATGTCCCAAAGTGTGTAAATGTAGCCGATTCTCTGACTGAGCGGCGTCCATCTACACACTTTGTGGTACACATTCTGACAGGTGGTATGCCAAATTGTGTGTAAATTCGATTTTTCTCTGACTGAGATCCGCGATTTACACACTTTGTGCTATACCACCCTGAGAAGCTGTCTGAAAAGTCATTCTGAGGAGGTTTTGGGGCCCTGAGTCTTCCGAAGGGAGACTCCCACGTTCTAAGTGCAAAAAGAAGATTCTTCGCTCCGTACCTCCACTCAGAATGACACGCTCGAACCCTTTTCAGACAGCTTCTTAGCTTGACTTTGTAAGTTTTGAGCACATTAAAAAAGTTAATAACAGACAGCAGAAAGTAAGGTGTTCACCTGAGAGGGAGAGAATAAACGAAGAGCAGGTGAAATGTGGGATGTCTGGAAAAGGAAATGGGACCATAAGCGGCGGCGAACCAGAGAGAGGAGGTCATGGAAGGAGGCGTGAGTCTTGTGATACCAAGCAGCTTGAGGCAAAGGGATAGAGCCATCAGGAGAGAAGGCATGAGCCATCAAAATGACAAGGCTGAAAAGACCAAAGAGAGCAGGAGTAGTGCGCTCAATGGCCAAGTCACTCCACTGGCGCTGAGTTTCGACACCGAGATGAGCCCTGGCTTCCTCGAAAGTGACTTCAATGGACCAGCGTTTGACGAAATCAGCGATGATGTGGGGGGGCAGCCTGATGAATGTCGGTGGAGAAGTAAGCGACGGTCTCAGCTTGGCCTTTGGGATCGCGGACTAAAACCCAGCGCAGAAGGAGCGGGGTAGTGCCAGTGGAGTACCAAAAAGGCAATACCAGTGGCCCAGTCGACGACTTCAGATTCTCCACCATACCAGTCAATGCGGCAGCGGTGCCAACAGGTGGTTTGGAAGAGGGCGACATCTGCCAGATTGGGCAGTCGCTGCCCAACGACAGGAGGACGACCAGGTCGTTTTGTGCCGTCAGGTTTCAAACGGGAGGGTGGATAGTCAAAGAGACGCGCATCCAGTCGCAGAGGCCCAATCAAGGTGACTCCTTGGGATTGACAGCGCAAGCCCAACTCGATCACACTGTAAGCCCCATCGCCGATGAGCTTGATTTCTCGACCTGGCAAAGCTCGACGCAGCCAGGCCACCACCTGCATGGTTCGTTTCGCTACTGTCCGGTGGCGCTTGTTAAGCGTTTCGCTGACTTTCGGCGTTGTGAGTAAGACGCTCAGAAAGGGCAACGACCAGTAGAGGTCACTCCACGGCAACTTGACCACCACACAGAAGACCAGCCACCGCAATCCGCTCGTGCTTACGTTCATCTTCCGGCCTGACGCCAGGCTATCTCGCCAGTGTCCTCGTTTGCTGATCTTGGGACCCCAGCGCCTTTCTAGCGTCTCGTCTACCGTTATCTCGACTGGCGCTCCCATGACCACAAACGTATCCACAATCAAGTGCAGTAAGATATAGCTCAACATCAATCCATCCCACTTCGCTCGATTCAGCACATGGTGATACTTGGACCAGTCTCCCTCTTGCTCCAATCCCATCACTCTCAACGCCGCTGTCACCGTTCGTCTTCCCTTCGTTAACACCGTCCCTATCACCAAGACCAGTGCCTTTGGTACGTCGGTTCTGTGAAGACTGGGCGAAAGCTCTCGAACAACGGGATTATTTCTGCTGGAAGGAACATTGGGCTCTCCTCTCTTTGATAGTTGTTTTCTCACTCCTATCTTACATCAGCTTCCCTTTGTTCCTTCTTTATTGACTTTTTAATGTGCCCAAATTGTACAAAGTCGAGCTGACAAGATGACGGAGAAAGTGTGGTGAACCAGAATGACACGTCTTGGAATAGGATGCCGCGACACATCAGAAAATCATTGGTTTGGAGTTTATGGTTTGTAACATGGGTCGGATTGCTGACAGGTCTCTTCGACAGCACCTTTTACGAATATGTGACGCTCTTCTGCATAGCGCATACGATGTTTGTCCTGTATCTGGTTGGATTCCGCGTTGCCGCTTTCCCCGCGCAGGTGCGCATTGCATTTACGATTGGCGTCGCTGTGGGCAGTTATGTGCCCTATCTTGAGAGTCTGCTCTACCTTAAAATGGCTGGTCTGGTCGCCAATCTTATTCTGGGCTACTGCCCAATGGCGCACGGTCTATCTTCTGCCGTGGAATCGCGAAGAGTCACTTTCCATGGACTTGGTCCGGCGCGTGATCTTCTCTGCGCCCGTGGCCGGGAAATTCATGCCGCAATCGCCAAACATAGAACAATGCAATCAGGAGCGTTTAGAAAATCGCTCATATGGGCGGCATACTGAAATTGCACCATAGTCTCTCTGAAAAGGAGGGCAATTTCAGCCGCATACCGATATGAGCCTAGAAAATAGAGACGACATGAGCATCAACATCAGAAGAGCAGAAGGTGGAATTGCTGACGGGTTGATCGGCAGCATACTCATTCGTCTTTCACACGCTACAGACCGAGATTTTTAAGCAGCACCATTGACCGATATCGCGTCAGTCGAGCGCGTGGATGGCTTCATCAATCATGGGCATAGATGACGAATCGCGGCCAAAGGTCTGTGCCCGATCATAGGCGGCTGCGTCCATTGTTTCATGCAGAGTGTGGAGAACCGTTTCGCAAAACTGAAGATAGCCGTCCTGCAGATGCTTGCTGCCAGACGCGAACGTCGCCATTGAAACGGCGAGCGCGTGCTGATCCATGTGAGCAAGCAACCGTGCCGCAACTGCAAGCGCATCTGCCTCAAAAAGCGAAAGATTGTTTTGCTGTACAAATGTCAATGCGTCGACTAAATGGATCGCTGCGATATCTAACTCGGCCCGCTCAATGTAGATGGCCGCTACTTTTATAAGCCGATCGGTTAACCAAGGCATGTGGCCAGACTGGCGAAAAACATCAATGGCCGCCAGATATTTCTCGAGTGCTTCATCTGTGTTGCCAGCTTGGTAGGCACAGTTGCCGAGTTTTGCGAGCAGAACCGCTACCTGCACGCTGTTTCCCGCCCGCAACGCCAACCGATATCCACGTTCATAGTAGGGCGCAGCCTGCTCGATATCGCCGTCCGCTTCGTAGGCAATCCCCATTGCATGCAAGCAGCGGGCTACGCCACCCACATCGCCAGCATCTTCATAGATGGCTAAGGCACGTTGAAAGTAGATGTGGGCGTCTTTATATAACGCACGATCAAATTTGACGGACCCTAATTCAAGGAGCGCGAGAGCGATTTTTCGCTGTAGGTCAATCTGTCCATCAATCCGTTCATAAAGCGCGAGGGCTTGTGACAACGACTGCTCAGCTTCTGCAAGCTCACCAAGTTGTCGATAGGCTGCCCCTAATCTACTCAATGCATGGGGAAGCTGCTCTTCGTTGGTTGGTGAACGTGATCGTGGTATAAACGACAGAAGAGTGTCCCGGGCTTCTTGATAGCGACCGAGCGGCATTAAGGCATGCGCCTGCTCAATTTGTGTTTGAAAATGTAGCCGAGAGACGGCAGCATCTTGCGCCACTTGATCCGCAGGAAGACGGTCTAATGCGTCAAGTATATACCTGAGAATGCGTTGCCCTTCGCGGTATAGTCCGCGTCGATTGCAGTAAACGGTCAAAATAGGCAAATAATCATTCAGCAGCTGAGCGAACTGCACAACATTGTCACCAGATTGCAACTGATCTGACAGATAGTGACACGCAGCCACAATGTTGTCGAATGCATCAGCAACTCTCTGCAACATCTCCACTGCCTGTGCTGACGTGACGTACTGTTGCTGTTCTCTCAAGAACGCGGCAAAGTATTGACTGTGCTGCAGCTGTGCAGGTTTGCAATTCCTCTTCATTGAGCTGTTCAAAAGCAAATTGACGCAGCAATTCATGCATCTCGTAATGCCCGTCGTTATGGCGACAAAGCGCCTTATCGACAAGCGAGGAAATATCGAGCAACGATGCTTGCGTTACTTGCTGTGCGGCCTCACGCGAAAGGAACCGCGAAATATCGCGAGACGCTGTAAACCATTTGCTCTCGCTCGTCAATCTCTGCCAGGTTTGCTCGACGATTGCGCGCAAACTACGATGCCGTTGCGGCACATTGCGTATTGATGTGGTCAAAATGTCGATGCTCTGCGTAAGCTCTTTGGCTATTTCGTCACACGTCATGGTACGTAACCAAGCTGCAGCCAACTCAATACCCAGTGGCATGCCGTCCACTGCTCGACAAATATGGATGACAGATGGCAGATTTTCATCATTCAAGACAAAAGCTGCATCTGCCCGCTGCGCCTGTTGAACAAACAGTTGTATGGCACCATTCTGCGTCACCGTTGTGAATGGAGCCGCCTCTTTGGGGATAGTCATTCCGCCAACCGGGTAGAGCCACTCCTCCTGCAAGCGAAGCGCCTCGCGTGACGTGACAAGTATCTTGGTCTGGGTGGCTGCCAGCGCAAATGCGGAAAATAATTCGGCTCCTGCGAGCAGATGTTCCAGATTATCAACGACCAGAAGCAGTCGTTTAGCTCGCAGGTAATTCGTCAGTTGTGCGTCTGGTTCCATGTTTCCAGAAAAGGTGAATCCGAACGCATCAGCGATAGCCGTGCCAATAGTTTCCGCTGTACCCACCGCAGCCAGCCCCACAAAGTAGACCCCATCGGGAAACAGATCCAGCAGACCCGTTGCCGCCTCAATCGCCAGCCGCGTCTTGCCAATGCCGCCGGGACCAAGCAACGTCAGTAGCCGACAGTTCGCATCATCGCGCAGAAGCTGGCGGATTTCGGCAAGTTCCTTTGCGCGGCCGATGAAAGGTGTCGGTTGGGCAGGCAGGTTTGTAGGCGGTCTGTTCTTGAGCGCGCGTTCAGAATCCCGAATCTCCTGTACCAGCGACGATGCAAAGATTCTCGCATTTCCGCGTCATTTCCGCGTCATGGCAAAGCTGCTCGATCAGAGCTGATGAACGGTCTGCTGCTTCTTGCGCTTGTGTTGGTTCGATTGTTTGGCGCAGCGCTTGTAATAAGCCATTTCGCGCACCAGTTCATCATACGGACGTGAAAGTTTCCGCCATCCATCCACAGCGTTTTGGAATTGCTCGATAGCCTTGCGATTGGCACCTTCATAGAGATAGATAACTGCTTGTCCCTCAAGCAGACCAATCTGATACTGTGGACTGTTAGCTGTCTGTGTTTCAATACGTGTGAGATGAGATTGGAATCTCTTGGCCAGATCAGATCATCCTCCGTCTTTCGTGCCGCCAAAGACCAGATAGATGAAAGCAGGGCGCTTGCACCGATCGTGGTGTGAAGCGATGCCGCAGCATCAAGCGCATCGAGGAAGGTTCGATATGTGGCATTGGCTTCTTCGCACCAAGTGACGACTGTGTGCGCGTCACTTGGGCCAGATATGGTCCAGTCGACTGCATTTCTCCACGACCAAGCACTTGCTCAGCGATCTGGCGTAAAGCTTGCGCCGCTTGCTTGGGCTGGCCCAAATCGCTATACATCTGTGCAAAGAGATTATGGCTAAAGACAAGCACGTAATTCATCCCCTGCCCCCGTTCGATCCATTCGAAGATCTGCTGACGACGATTGAGTGCCGCGCGCCAGTTCCCCAGCAACCAGTCCAGCCGCATCAACTCCATCACGGCACTGCCACCAAAGAGGGGTACCTGAATCCGTTCTGCATAGACGCTCAGTCTTTTCAGAACATCCAATGCCTCGGCGTAGCGATCAAGTCGGCTCAACCCCTCGCCCAGACCCAATAAGGCGAGACAGGCATCGTGCGGTAGATTTAGTTCGATACCCTCGTCTATGCTGGTGCGTAACATCGCCTCGCCCGCCTCTATATTGCCGGTACTCATGTAGGCTGCCCCTACATTGGTCGCGGCGTGAACGCGTACATCGTTTGCACCTAGCTTTTCGGCCAGCGCAATTGCCCGTAAGCCATGAGAGACAGCCTCTTCGTACTCGGACGCCAGCATGTGCATCTGCGAAATCGAGCTGACGGCCCATGCAAGTTCCACACTCTCTGGAATCGCTTCCAAAATTGTCAGTGCCTTGTTGTAATAGCTCAGCGAACGATTACGATCACCAAGCTCCCAGTAGATGCGGCCTATGAGGCGTTGAATCGCGCCTGCCTCGACTTGATTCTTCAGCCCCTCAAACTGGGTGTAACTTTCCTCGAATACGGGAAGCGCATCTTGCAGCCTGCCAAGAATCCATAAACATTCACCCAACTTGCGTCGAGCGCAGCCTGCCGGCTACGTCATCAGCAGGCCAGTTTGCTAGCGCGACAATGTAGGAGACAGCTTCCTGCATGGCCGATGCATGGCGCGCCTGATCGCCTGCGAGGTGGAGATACGGCCGGGCGCGTTCAGTATTGTCTGCGACCACAAAGTGATAGGCCAGGCTGATGGCAGCCGCGCCAGCTTGCTCGCCGTAGAGGGTCTCCAGCACATCCCCCTGCCTCGTGCTGATAGGCTCGTTCCATTTCGTCAAGCTGATGATAGAGGTAGCGCTGAATCAGAATATGACGAAAGCGGTAGCGCGAGAGTCGTCTACCGCCTTCCCGGTGCAGACCCACGGGCGTCACAAGCTGATGCTTTTATCGAGTTCGCGGCTGATCTGCTGAACCGCTGTCCGGGCGTCGATATTTAATACATCAGCTAATGCTTCAGCGGTAAAGGTATCGCCTTCCACGCTGGCTACTTGCAAAATCTCGTAGAGCGCTGGCTCTAGTCGGCTGATGCGTTCGCCGATAGCTCCCTCAACGCGGGCCGGCAGCTCCTGCCAATTGAGGTCGGGCCTGGCAATCCAGACGCCATCGGCATCTTGAATCAGATCGCCTCGCTCCTTCATATCGCGCAGCAGTTCCACCGTGAAGAGGGGATGGCCGCTCGTCTGCCGGAGGAGCGTGGCACGGAAGGTGTCGTCCGCGATTGGGTTCGGTATCGATCAAGCGTTGACAAAGGCATCGCCTTGCGCCTGATCCAGATCAAGCAGGATCTCGCCAAAGTCACGCTGGCTTTCGTGAATCACTTGCGCCAGCGGATGCCGTGTACCATCTTGCCCCAATGCAACGTCATTGGGGCGATACGCGCCGACGATCAAGATGGGATAGCCCGCTAAACGCTTGCCCAGATGGAGCAATAGTTCGGCTGACCCGCATCGATCCAATGCAGATCTTCCAACATCAAGACAAGGGGCGCGCGCAGGGCCACCCGCTGTAGCACCTTGCCAACCTGTTCAAAGAGGGCGATCTGCTGCACGCCAGACGTACCAAGCTGCTCGCGTGACGCAATGCGCTGCAATTCTGCCACCAAGTCAGGTTGGGTTAGGTGTTGCGTGCTGATGCGTTTGAGCAATGGTTGTGCTTTGATCAGTGCATTGAACAGATCCGGCCCATGCTCTACTAATGCTTGCACTGTATGAGGTGCAATTTGTCCAAGCTGATCTGCCTGTCTTCGCGGCAAACTGCCGCTGCGTAAACGTGCCTCCATGTTACCCGTCAGTAACTCTAATATTTCGCGGAAGGGCAGATAGGGATCACCGCTGCCCGTATAGGCATTGCAGTTGCCGCTAACGACAATCAGTTGCGGATGCTTCACCTGCGCTTGACGGGCAAAGGCTTGTAGAAGAGCGGTCTTGCCTTGCCCAGCCTCGCCAGTAACGAAGACGATCTGCATCTGTCCAGCCAGTGCAGAATCGAGCTGAGCATCGAGTCGATCCATCCCTTGTTGACGAGCCACAAACACTTGCGGTTCTACAGGGGTAAATGAGGGCATCTCTCTTACCGACTCGTCGGCTGAAGTGGCGTGGTTGACTTGCTGATCAACGGGTGCAAAGGGGCGTGCCAATAGAGGTGCACTCGTCGGTGTGGCAGGCTGCTGAACTGGTGGCGGGGATGGCGTGAGTGGTGTTCGACTGAACGGTGTTGCCTTACCGTCGCGGATGGCCTCTAGTTCTGCCGCCACCTGCCGCATACTGGCGATGCGTTGGGTGCGTTCTTTGGTCAGCATGCCCCGAAACAGATCCACCAGCGCAGGCGGTGTATCTGCTCGCAACTCAACGATGGGCGGGATAGGCTTGCTCATAATCCCCGTGATGATAGCGGTGATGGTTTTGCCCACAAAGGGCGGTCGCCCAGCCAGCATCTCATAGAGCAGCACGCCAAAGGACCAAATGTCGCTGCGGGCGTCTGGCTCTTCATCGTTTAGCACTTCGGGGCTGGCATACGCGGGGCTGCCGAGGAGCGCACCCGATTGGGTTAGGCGCACTTCATCGCGCACCAAGTACGCTATACCAAAGTCGGTCAAGCGAGGCGCGCCATCCATGGTCAGCAACACATTCGCTGGCTTCAGGTCGCGGTGAATGATGCCCTGGTGATGGCTGCGGCTAAGCGCGTCAGCCAACTCCAAGCTAATCAATAGTGCCTGCTCTAACGCTAACGGCGATTCTTGTTTCAGCAAATCACGCAACGAACCGCCCGATATGTACTCCATGACGATATTGTGCTGCCCTTTATGCTCGAATACGGCCAGAATTTTGACAATGTTCGGGTGATCCAACTGACGCAAAACCTCACCCTCTCGCTGGAAACGCTCAACAAACTCAGGGTGACGCTGCACCACGTCGGGTTTAAGGCGTTTGATCACAACGGGAGTATTCGTTTCTGTATCGCGGCCTCGGTAGACTTCTCCATGCCCACCCGTAGCGAGCAACTCTCCGACGACGTAGCGTTCTAAGGTAGGTAAAGCACTTGGGTTCTCATACGCTGCATCAGTTCGATTTTTCGCGTCCGACACGCCGCCTTTCGACGCGGAAAATCGCCGTGTTCGGATTGCCTCAAAGAGCTGGGTCGTCTCCTCTTCTGGTGGCACACCCACCCAATTCCTCGTCCAGGATGCGTACGCACTCGTCATATTGGCGTACCGCAGCGGCCTGCTGACCAGCTAATGCAAAGAGCCGCATCAACTCGCGGTGGACTGGTTCGTGCATTGGGTCGAGTGCCAGCCAGCGTCGCGCGTAGTCGATGGCTGGCTCGAACTTCTGCTGCTCCTCGTTATGGCGAACCAGTATCTCCAGCACACCTGCGTACTCCCGCCGCAATCCATCGGCCTCGAAGAACTGCCACTCATCAAACTCTGGACAGTCCGAGAGGGTGAAGCCAGCCAGAAAGTTGCCTCGATAGAGTTCGGCAGCCTCGACCAGCGCATCGATCTCTGCCGACCCTTTGACCTGCTCTACAAGTTGTCGAAATTTCTCAGCATCAACCCAAATCTCAACATCTGATCGACACGCAACAACCTCGCGCGTCGCCTCCAGCCAACCATCTCCGAGAGATTGCTGGAGCAGATGCAGCTCGCGACGCAGCGCGTTACGCGCTGTCTTCTGCCCAGATTCGGGCCAAAAGAGAGAGGGCCAAGACATCGCGGCGATGGCTTTGACGCGTCATCGTGAGATAGACCAGCATGGCCATTGCTTTACGCCGCTGTAGATCGACAACATTGCCATTTAGCTCGACTTTGGGGGCACCGAATAGGAATAGTTTGAGTTGAGACATCTGCATATTGGCCTCTTCCTCGACGACACGGCGGGTTTGGTGGAGGCTGGTTGAAAAAGCGGTGTAGTCTCTACACTCAGCTCATTGGCCAGCTACCCGACCCTACTTGTTTTGGGCCAAATTGCTGTGAAGCCTGAAGAGGCTCGACGCACGGCCAATTGCTTCTTGAGGCTTGATGGGGTATGGCCTTGCAATCCATCAAGCCCATAAGGAAATTATACACCTACGAGAAAAAGCGCATGACATTGTTAGCCGTCTCACACCGACAGCAGAGCCAGTAGTCTGAATCATGATGCAACGTTACACAGTTATTGTAGCGCCGAACGCTGCGATGTTTATCTCAACTGGTGATGACTTTGTCTCAAATTCCCTGCCTTCTACGATATGGACTTCGTTGTGCCAATCCAATTTTGACCTCGTCACAGATGTTCTACCCTCATATCCCAACTATACTGCGGTTGTGATGAAAACCGTAGTTTTCGAAAGCTCTAGCAGAGAGACCAAACTACGGTTTTCATACAGAGCAAAGTATAACGATACCGATAAGATGTTTATAATCATCCGTTTTTCCCCTTGTTGCGGTGCCGATAACTCGCCATCAAGGACTTTGTGTCAGTTGCCGACACTCATTCTTTGGATCAGTCACTCTTGATCTGAGCGTGCATCCGTTTTTGATTGGTCTCCTTGTTATCTACTTTGCCCTGATATTATCCATTCGCCCTGCCAAAACAAAGCCAATCTTCAGATAAGTCTGATAAGCTGGTTGATTCACTGCATCGACTGAGAGACGAGGCACTCTTCCTTGTTCTACAGCGCATTCGCAGAGTTTGCTGACAAGTGCTGATGCATAGCCTTGTCGACGAACCATTGGTGCGACATATACATGGTCAATATAGGCACTTGTCGGGGTTCGATCATGATATAGGCTTGCGCTGGCAACGATTCTATCGCGATTATCGACCCATTTATAGAGCGTGCCATTCTCTAGGTCAGACCGTACAGATTGCGCGGAGTCAAATGGTCTCTGCGTGTTGCTCTCTTCTTGTAACGCCGTTCGATGTGACACCAAATCGTTGAAGTCCCGACTCTCTGCGGCTTGGAAGACTCCGTCAGTAAGGCGACTTTTGGGTGGTTGCTGAAGTTCAAGGTGCAGCACCTCCTTAACGAGTTGGTAGTGCTTGCCTGTTAATCTTTCTAGCATCTTAGCCGCTAATCGGCTTGTTGGGGCAGGAGCAAATATTCCAGGAACATCAAGATTCTGGCGGGCTAAATAGCTGCAAAGTGCGCTGATTGCCCCATCGGTAGCACTTGACAAAATTATCTGATCATTTGGGATGAAGAAGGCAGTCTGCAGAGTATTTCCTGACTCGTCGTGGATTGAGATACAGATAGAATCGGCTGCAATGGATTGTGGTTCTAACCGTAGGAAAGCGATGTCTTCAGCTTCATTACTTAGCCAGTGTTCAAAGTAAGCGCGCATGAATTTTGCTTTATCGTGCCAAAGTCGAACCGTTGCAGAACCTGTCGTTGGTTTTGGCAAATTATTTTGTTCGTTCTCTTTCATCCTAATATTCCTAGTCCATGTATTCAGCTCGTCCCATCTCTATTGCCGAATCGCGGTCAGGAATAGAGAAACCTGCAGGCACAAAGGAAAGAGCCTGAGCCTCAAGCTAGGCGGATGACAGCGTACACATAATCGCGTTCAGACCATGCCCACAGGAATGTCTTCTGGCTTATCCTTAATCCTGTAGATAAGTTGGTAATATTCGTGAAGACCGTTACGTCTCCAGATGAAGCGACCAGTTTGTCCCATAGCCACTTTTCACTTCTCTCAATGCCAAGGCTGTCGAGAATTTGCTTGCAACATGTCACTAGACAATCATAGTCATGCTGTTGCAGCCTGTTTTTGAAGCCTTCGAGCAGCACACAAGCCTCCCACAATCATCTGAATCTGGCGTTCCGTCAATGGAAATACCTCACCGGTGATGGCGTCGACATCGATCACATCGAGTGATTCATCCCTGGCACCCTCGAGCGAGTCCTTGACGGAGAAGCGCCAGACAGGAGGTTCGGCGGGGATGAAGATTCCTAGTGCTTACTACGGATTCGTATATGGCTCAAAAATCGCCTCTTGTATGTAATACCCCGCGGCAGCCAGTTGAGTTGTTGTTCCTTCCGTTGTGAGTTTACCCATGACCCAAATGGGGTTGTAGGAATCCTCCGGTTTGATGCCTTCTCCTTCGGCTGCTTGCACCAAAACGGTTTGATTTGCGGGCGGAGGCGGTACATGAATGCAAGCACCAAAATAGGGAACCAGCAAAAACTCAGTAATGAGATTGTCTGTATACTCCAGTGGAGCGATGAAACCGGGTAGCCTCACCAGCGTTTCATTGAGTACTTCATTCACCGGCGCATTGTTAAACTCTTCTTGCATCTTTCTGTACAGATCTGATGCTTCGGGCGAACCGTCTTCAAGCTTAGCTAGTTGATCCTCATATTTGGACATAATCGCATTGGCTGTAAAGTCCACAGGAATCAGACCATCCCACAAGATTTGGCGATAAACGACGTTATCCAATGTGAATGGGACACCGATGTCTGCTGCCGTTACCTCTGGCATAGCTAACGGCGAAACAGGTGCCGGGTCAGCGAGAGGCGAAACGGACTGTGTCTCCCCACTGCGACCATCATTGCTGCTTGCGCTCTGACCTGTGTTGGCCTGTGTGGCCTCTTCCCATTCGCTCAGTGATGCTCCATAGGCAACTGACGGTTCTCCTGGGGGCAGAGGTGTTACCTTTGTAATCCCCCCTTGTTGTCCTGAGCCGCCACATGATACAACGAAAAAAATTATCAAAACCCAGAGGACATAAGTACCATACACCTTGGTTTGTCTAAAGGAAATCATGATTTTGCACCTCTCATACTTTGATCGCTAATCCATCTTGCAACGATCGTCGATAGGCAATTAAACCCGGTATCAAACTCACCAAAACACTCAGAAGAAGCACAACGGCAAACAGAAGCCACTGCTGCGCATCCGGTGAGGTAATGGCAATGTTGACGCCATATGAGTCCACAAGCAGTGGCTGAGTCACCACCAACAGTAAATAGAGTAGACTCACACCAAGCAAATAGCCGATGAAAACAATGAACAATGTTTCCAGTACAAATAAGAGCAGAATATGATAGGGATGCGCACCAACCGCACGCAAAACGGCCATCTCGCGGCGGCGCTCGTTTAACGTCGACAAAAGCATGGTCAACATACCCAACAGACCTGCAATCAACACAAAACCCGAAATGACCAAAAGCACTTGTTCGAAGACTGAAATAGTCTGCCAGAGTTCGGCCAGTGTTGCGCCTGGGATAATCGCCAACAGGGGTTCTTCGTCATACTCAGTGATTTTGCGCTGTAGGCGAAAGGTGTTGATACGATTGTCCAGACCGATCATAAAAGCCGTGATCGCTTTTGGACGCAAATCCATTTTACGCGCTTGCTCGGCCGATAACTGTAATGCAGACCGCGCCCCACCCTGCCAATCGACGTGAATGGCTTCGATCCCTTCCAAAGAGACATGGACAGTGCGATCAATCGGCGTACCCGTCCTCGCCAAAATGCCCGTGATCACAAATGGTTTATCATCATGGTCCGAAAATTCGGTCGAAACAAGGCCATGCGCAATGATAAGCGCATCACCGATCTGATACTCAAGTGAGCGGGCAACATCGGCACCAATCACCGCATCGTACACATCAGCAAAGGGTTGCCCTTGGGTGAATACCAGTTGTTGACTTTGCCCATACTGATAATACTCAAAGTAATCGGTATTGGTTCCCATGACGCGGAAGCCACGGTGCGAATCACCCAGCGATATGGGAATCGACCACGCCACTTCCTCAAAGGCAGTGATCTCCTCATACGATTCCCAAGAGACATTGTTGGTGGCATTGCCAATGCGGAACACACTATAGAGCAGTAGGTTCGTTGGTCCACTGCGCGCGCCAACAATGAGATCCGTTTGAGAAATTGTGTTGATAAAGCTGTTCTTGGCTTCTTTCCGAATTTTGTCCACGCCCAGCAGCAGTGTGACGCTGATGGCAATGGACAGGATCGTCAAGAGCAGACTTGTGCGCCGATGCCATGCACTTTTGAGGACGATGCGAATGAGTATCATGACAGACCGTGCCTCGCCTGGTTGATTTTGGTCAAGTCGATCACCTGCGGAAACTTCTGGGCGATATGCTGATCATGGCTGACAAAGATTAGTGTACTCCCTTGCTCCTCAGTTTCTTGAAAGAGTAATTCCAAAAATCGATCGCTATTGCCGCTGTCTAATGCAGAGGTTGGTTCATCGGCAATGACGATTTCTGGGCTGCCAATGAGGGCACGAGCAACGGCTGTGCGTTGTTGCTGACCAACACTCAATTTGGCGACGGGTTGGTTGAGCAGAGATTCGGGGATACTTAGATGAGCCAGCAGGCGGAGGGCTGTTGCATGCATATCGCCCGCATTGATTCTTTTGCGTTGCGAAAACCCACAAGGAAGCTGCACGTTTTCGAGGAGAGAAAGATAGGGCAATAGGTTAAACTGTTGAAAGATAACGCCCAAATGGTCGGCGCGAAACTGATCACGCCGACTGTTGCTCAAGTTCTCCAATGGGGTGTCCAACACAGTGACTGAACCAGCAGTGGGTAGGTTGATGCCGGTGAGAAGGTTTAGCAGTGTGGTTTTGCCACTGCCGCTTGGCCCCTGAATGAAGAGATGCTCGCCTTTATTCACTACCAATTCGGGGATATCCAGCAAGTCCGCTTCCTGCCTGGGCCAGCGGAAGCGGACATCTTGCAAGTGGATGATGGGTTCAGACATTGTTTATTTGAACGAGAGAACCGGAGTGTCAGGCGTCAAATCGGCGGCGGACTGCTGGGTATCTGAAATCCACTGTACCTGTATGTCTTCAAAGTTCGGGAACTGGGCAAAAAGTTCACTGGCATCCAGCGATGCAATGTTGTCTGGTTGCTGACATTCTAAGTTGTAGGAGATGGCTATATCTGAGTGGGTCTCTTCGTCATGGCTTTCCTCGTCATGACCCTCTTCGCCGTGACCCTCTTCATCGCTGTCGTGACCTTCCTCATCATGGCCCTCTTTATCATGACCTTCTTCGTCGCTGTCGTGACCTTCTTTAGTAAACTCAGTCTGGACACTGGCTGACACAAGCGTACACTCAGCATCCGGACTAAGCTGTAAGAGACCACCTTCCTCCAGCGCTGCTACACTCTCCATCAGCAAAGCCTTCTCCTCATCGGAAGTTGGTGCGTATTCAAAACCGAGCACATTGTAGGTGGGTGTTTGCAGATCAATGGCCATCTCATTGCCCGACCACGCAATCATTAATGCGGCAGCACCATGCTCATGTGCACCATGTTCTCGACGTTCATTCTCGTCTTCATCGCTGTGGTCACCTTCTTCTTGTCCATGTTCGTCGGCGTCTTTATTGTTGGGCTCATCTTCACCGTGCTCATCTTCCGCTTCATGCGCCGTTTCAGACGCTGCCGCGGATGCCGCAGTTTGTGGCTCTATGGTATCTGATGTTGCAGGCACACACGCGGTGGCAAAAACGAATAGCAAACAAATGAGCAATCGGTATCTCAGCATCATTTTTCTCCCAATCAGTATAAGGTTTGGTGAATATCTCAGTTAGTTCTAGGGCCAAACAAAAGCAAAGCCAATTGTCAGAGGTAGTTTTCTGGTAGGAATATCCTCCTCGTCGGTACCCTCAGTTGGTCGGTTGAGGAAGGAGCATTGTCTCTATATCGAAACCAGCAACTGCGTAACTCCTGCTATTCAGATATTCCCCCTGGACGTACACTGGGCGCATACTCCGTAGAATTCCAGCAGATGGCTCTGGATCGTAAAGCCAAAGCGATCTGTCAGATCGTGGGCTAATTCTGTAGCAACACAATCGTCAAACTCCACCGTATCGCCACAGTCAGCGCAGACTAGGTGGTGGTGCCCACCCTCGGCGCGGATGAAGTGGAGTCCATCCCTGCCGCCGTAAATTGGCCGCAAAACGCGCAACTCCGTCAGCAGTTCCAGCGTGCGATAAACAGTTGCTCGCCCCAGCTTAGGATAAATCGCGCGCCCGCGTTCCAAAACCGTAGCGGACACAAGATGGTCAGCTGACTCGGCCACTACCTGTAACACGGCCAAACGGGCAGGCGTGATCTTATAGCCTGCCGCGCGTAATTGGTTGACTAAGTTATTGTCCATTATGGTATCCTCTATACGATTATGGCACGATTATGGTGCTAACGCCTCCACAATTGTTGTCAACGTGTGGCGCATGAAGGCGATGTAGTCCGCCGCTGGGCCATCCGCGGCGCTGAGAGATTCGACATAAATTGGCACAACCTGTATCCCTAGATCTTGCGCAATTTGTGTGGATAGATCGGCGTTGGCACTCACACTTACAAAGATGGCGGACACTCCTTCAGTCTCGATCTGCTTCTGCAATTGAGCCAACTCTTGCGCGGATGGGGCCGCCATCGTGCTGAATGAAGGAATGACGGCTCCGATGATCGTAAAGTCGTATGCTGCAGCTAGGTAGCTCACTGCTTCGTGATCAGTCACCAGTTTGCGTTGGTTAACCGGAAGCGTTGCGACCAGGTCATCCAGTTCGGTGGCTAAGGTTTCAAGCTCAGCTCGATAGGCTGCAGCATTCATTGCATAAACCTCGGCATTTGCGGGGTCAAGATCGCTCAGGACGCTTGCAATATTCTCAACCCACACCTTTACTGCATGAATGCTAAACCATGTATGCGGATCACCGGCTTCGTGCGCATGTTCATCATCACCCTGCTCGTCGTCGCTATGCTTATCAGCATGTACCAGCATTTTGACGCCTGCATTCACAGCAATCACTGACACACCACCGATATTTGTTAGATTTGTGGTTAAGGCTTCTTCCAGGCCAAGACCATTGATAAAGATCACGTGGGCATTACTCAACGTGGCCATGTCCTGCGGCGTTATTTTATAGCTGTGAGCATCTGCGCCCAGAGGAAACAGTTGAGTCAGCGCAATCGCATCGCCCCCATCTTCGCCACAATATCCGCAACAATGCTGGTCGTCGCCACAACCTGCAACTGCGCGCCGTTAGGTAATGAAACGGCTGCTAATTCTGGTAGTTTATCGCCATGTTCTTCAGCCTTATGTGCGGTTTCAATCGCTGGTTGTTGGGTATTGTTTACTGGAACGGCACAAGCCACGGCTAATAGCGAAATCATCAGACCGATTGTGGACACAAAGACTTTAAACAGTTGACGGCGATATTGATACATTTCTCTATTCTTGGGTGTGAAGAGTAGAACGAAATAGTTCTATGTAACCATTTCTCCTCACAAATGATACTCGATCTCAACCACAGGCGAGATTGTATCTCAATACCCCAAGGCTGTCAAACTCAGCAGACCGCAATCGTTAGAGTCTTCACTGAGTCCACTGCAAAAGGGTAAAACCACCATGAAGATACTGAAGGGATTGAAGATTGAGTCAGAGAACCTTCAATATCTTCAATGCCTTCATGGTGAAAATGGGCTTAAGGAAGTGTGCTTCTCCCGATTAAACCGTTGCAATCAACGACAGATTTCAGGTGAATCGGTACCCATTTCCTGATATAATGACTAGATATGCAATATAGAGTAGGAGATTTGGTCACCATTATTGTTGGCCTCGATACAGGTAAACAGGGGATAGTTTATGAACAATACCCAGGCTTCCAAGATAAATGATCCCCCTGTTCCTGGTCAACCCTATACGCGCCATCCCTGGAAAAAGAGCATTGGTGGCGAACGTAGCTCATGCGTTTTTGCGCTGGCTGAGACCATGATCAAGGTATCCTAATCATGTCTGACGAATATGACGGCATTATCGTTGGGGCAGGACACAATGGGTTAATTCTGCAGGCATATCTTTGTCGAGCCGGTTTAGATGTACTCTCAATCGACCAGCGAGACGTCGTTGGCGGTGGGCTGTCAACTGTGGAGTACCCTCATAATTCCGGCTTTCAACACAACACCCATTCCTTCTACCATCGGGCTGTCAACCAGATGCCCTGGTACCGTGACCTGGAGCTGGAACGTCATGGTGCCATGTATCTGGAGCCAGCCTTAAATGTAGCCATGTTGCTCAAGAATGACCATGCTCTGGAGTGGTGGACCGACATCGAGAAAACGGCGAATTCTTTTGCGCGCTTCAGTCCCAAGGATGCAGCCACCCTACGACGCGGCACGATGATTTTCTGCCGATTGTGCAGAAAATGATCCCTGAAGGCCAAACACCGCCCTTACCGCCAGAACAGAGGCAAAGGCTGCTGGAAAAGAGCCCAGAAGGTCGGCATTTGCTGGCCGTCAGTGCCTTCTCACCGCTGGAATTTGTACAGCGTGAGTTTGAACATCCTGCGATTCAAGCGGGTCTGTTGTTCTTCAACGGTCTACGCGAGGTTGACCTGCGTTGCCCTGGTTTTGGACATCATATTGCAGCTTTACTGGCCAACCCTGGCAAAGCGCAGATGTGCGTAGGTGGTTCGGCAAAATTGGCTGAGGCCCCTGGTGAAATCTGTGGAAGAACGGGGCGGCGAAATCCGCTTGCAGACCACGCCACATAAATTCATTGTCGAACAGGAACGGATCGTTGGTGTTGAAGCCATAGATGGAACACGCATCCGTGCCCGACATTTCGTGGCGTCCAGCCTCAATCCCCAGCAGACCTTTCTATCCCTTCTGGATGAGAATCTGCTGCCCTACACATGGCGCAAGCGAGCCAGAGACTTTCAATACAACCTGCTCGCACCACTCTTCGCCCTGCACCTCAATCTAGCAGAACCGCCCCACTATCGAGCGGCAGAGAATGAGCGCCATCTCCGCGATGCCTTTATGGTGATTCTGGGGCTGGAAGATGTGGCGCAATATCTGAAAATCGTCGAGCACCACAAAGCCGGCACAATTCCGCCGACCATCATGTGGGGAAGCTGCCCAACTCAGTTTGATCCCACCCAGGCACCCCAAGGCAAACATACTGCCTTTATGTGGGAAAAGTTGCCCTACCACCTGCAGGCTCATGCCGAAAATTGGGATGGGGCCAAAGAGAAACATGGCCGCACCATGCTCAATTTGTGGAGCCAATACGCACCCAATCTGCACGACGTGGTTCGCCATGTCTTTACGCGCAGTCCACTGGATACCGAGCGCACGTTGCCAAATATGAGAGAAGGCGATCTATTGGTCGGCGCTTTTACCAATGGCCAAGTGGGCTATAATCGACCTTTCCCCGGCGCAGGTCACTATCGCGGCTATCTGCCCGGACTCTACCTCTGCGGTTCGTGTTGCCATCCCGGCGGGAATGTGACAGGATTGCCAGGGTATAATGCCGCCCAGGTCATTTTGGGTGATCTAGGCGTGACAGCAGATTGGATGCCGGAACCAGTTGAAACACAATTGGCAAATCTAACCTGAGGCATAAACATCCATAACCTTTCTGTCACACCCATCCGTATCGAAGCTCTATCCCGACCGGGCAGCACTGTGGCCGAACATAGCATCGATCGCTACGATGGACTGGGTCGCCTCATTCAGCATACTGAGCGCAACCGCCTGGTAGATGGTGCCACCACCGATGTGGTGAGCGTACACCGGTATGATGCCTTAGGCCGCGAGACTTGTGCCAGCCAGCCTTTCACTGTGGCGGACGGCAGCGGGTTACAGCCACCCCAGAGTTGCACCAGCCAGGCCCACGTGGCAACCCAATACGACAGCGTAGGACGAATCCAGCAGGCCATCAAAGCGGACGGCACGCGCACGGTACATTCCTACGGTATTGAAGCGGGGCTCGCCGTTCATGATGTAATCGACGCCAATCGCCACCGCAAGCGGAGCAGCAGCGACGTGTTGGGGCGGCTGGCCGAAGTGGTGGAGATGATCGGCAACTGTGACAACGAGTGGGCCGTAGACGGGTTCGGCTGCCAGTCACCCTATGAGACCGAATGGTCTGATTATGCTGTGACCCGCTACAGCTACGATACACTGGGTCAGTTGATCGCAGTGGTCAACGATGCCACAGGTACACCTGTTACGAGCACAATGGAGTACGACAGCCTTGGGCGCAAGATCGCCATGAGCGACCCGGATATGGGCGACTGGCAATATGCATACGACGTGGCTGGCAACCGGGTACTCCAGATCGATGCCAAAGGCGACAGAGTTTGCTCCTATTACGACGAGTTGAACCGGCTGATCGCCAGAGGATCGATGAGAGCGCTGCCTGCCCCGACAGTGCGCCACCTTCAGACGGCCCCAACCACCTGGCAACGTATGTCTACGACAGCGCATCCCACGGCATCGGTCAATTGGCCGAAGTCAAATGGGGCCGAATCCCCAAGGCAATCGGAACGTGTTCGCATATGATGGGCTGGGCCGCCGCATCAGCCAGACTCGCACCATTGACGGCACTTCTTTCACCATGATGACCCTGAGCTTTGACGCCAAACACCGCCCGCTGCAGATTCGCTATCCGAACCAGGATGAAGTCATCATCAGCTACGACCGGGAAGGAGCAGTCGTTGACTCTACAACGGTCGGGGAATGGTGGAACCTACCCGCTTGTGACGCATGTGGATCACAATGTCATGGGTCAGGTGAGGCAAATGGGGCTGGGCAATAACCTGACGACTGACTATGCCTACACACCCAACAACTTCCGTCTGCAGAGCATCACCAGCGGTGCTATTCAGAACCTAAGCTATACATACGATGCCGTGGGCAACGTGCGCACCATTCAGGACGGCAGCAACGAAAACCAGGTGCAGCAGTTCGAGTGTGATCACCTGAACCGTCTGACCCATGCATTCACCGTTGGGGCGGGTCCAGGCCAATACGATCGTCGCTACGAGTATGATGTTCTGGGCAACATCGCCCGCCGTTTTGAGAATACCATTCAGTACGAATATTCCTACAATGGGGACCGTCCCCATGCTGTCACGGCTATTCAGATACCTGGAATGGGAGGAGCGTCGTGGACCTATGGTTACGATAACAACGGCAATATGGACATACGCAACGAGAACGCCCAGCTCCACAACCAGACATTCGACGTGCTGAATCGACTGGTGGCGGTGACCGTCAATGGAGAGACAACCGAATTCGGCTATGGAGAAAGTGAACAGCGAGTCAAGACGTTGAAGCCCGATGGCACGCAAGTCTCAGTAGATCCAAATTTCAGGTTTAGAGAGAGAATTTGGGCTAATTAGTTGACATAAATACGTATTCGCCAGTCAATACCTAGCATTTACGTAAAATTTAAGCGATTTCTAGATATGAAATTGGCTGTTTTTTGGCAACTGAGATCTGAAAAAATGGCCCCAAAATCCCTTCTCTCCCGACTGAAAATAGTCAAAAACGCCAAATTTGGATCTACTGAGTCTACTATCCCTTCCCCTGGCTACGAAGAGGAGGTACGTGTCATCAATGGTAATGGCGGGACGGAGCAAGCCATCGGCACACTCGATCAGGAGGCAACTCAGACAGTCTTCCTGCCTCTGGTGTTGATCAGCGCAGACGGAGCAGCAGAGGCAATGCAGCCGAACGCTTCCAGTATGGCCCAGGCCGCAGGTGCGATCAACCCACAAGACGAAGATCCAGAAGAACCAGGGTCGGAGATCGAGATCATCAGAATAAGACGCACGACGTTCGGCTTGGCCGGCAAGACTGTGGCCACGCACATTACCGGGGATCCGGATGCCAGCAAGAACGGTCTCTTCTACATCCACACAGACCACTTGGGCAGCACGAGCCGTTTGAGCTACGGGCAGGATCGTGTCCATCTCGCCGGACAGCCTGTGACCGAGAGTGACGCCTACTACCTGCCCTTCGGTGGCTACCGAGGCCAACCGCCCAGCGCAGAACTGACCGACCGCGGCTTTACTGGACACAAACAAAATGATGATCTGGGTCTAATCTACATGAACGCCCGCTTCTACCTACCGGAGATTGGTCGCTTCGCCAGCGCAGATTCGATTGTGCCGGATACAGCGAATCCGCAGAGCTATAATCGGTACAGTTACGTGCGCAACAATCCTCTTAACTACTTTGATCCGGATGGACACGACGAGGAGCCTACCTGGGTTCAAACGCTCAAAAACGGAGTCCGGACCGGGGTGCGGGAAGTTGCCCAGTTTGGAGCGGATGTGTGGTTTGGCCTTGATGCCACCGTTCTTAAAACCGCCCGCAGGCTACTATCATTTTCATGAGCCCATCGATCCGGACAACTGGAAGATGAGTTACGACATAGATATGTCAGGCATCACCATATACGCTCCCGCTGGGTATACGAACACGACCATTCGGATCCAACCTCTTGCAAACCTGGAACATGCAGGCGAAAATTCAGAAAACAATCCATTCGAACTATCCGACGGAGAGGTTCGATTCAGCAATGGCCCTGCGGATTCGTGCCCAATATTCAAATGCATCAACATGGAGGAAGCTCACTATGAATCCTTCGATATGGCGGGGGGGCAGACAACTCTGGGATCGAAGTCAAGCAGTTCGCTAAGTCTACTGACGGGCGCTGTGTTGAATGCGACTGTGTCCAACGATCTGACAGCATCGCATAGCAGTGGATCTCTCAAGGGCACAATCGGTCTGAACATTACGGTGTCCAACGACCTCTATGTGGCACCATCAGTTGCGGTCGTTGCTCCCGCCGCTATTTATGTTCTGGGACCAGGTATAGTTTATAAGTCATCGCTTTGGCTGGGGGGGCGGGTATCAAGCGCTCCAACCCGCCTTCAACTCTGGTGGTCTCATGCCAATCCCGCAATAACAGGTCTGAGTGAGTACCCCATCCATGTTGCTCTCTTTGGCAACAACTGCTGACTCGATTGTTGAGCCTGCGGCTGAGGTTAGTAGTATTATGGTCTCGGTGGAGAGCTACATGACTGACAGTCACCAACCACTGGCAGAGCCAGTGGTTGGTGACTTGTAGTGTCTCCCTGTGACCGAATCACAAGTTTGCGAAACTGTTGTGCATAGTTTCGGTGCAGTAAAGCCAGATATCCGACCTGTCCTAACGCGTGAATAAATAATCGTAACAGTTCATCTTGCTGCACCGAACGAAGAGGTGACAGTCACTTTTCGCCCAAAACGAGCCGTACTTGGCGGTGGTTGTGGCAATCAGAAAGCGGCGGAACGGATACCCGATGACTATAGTTCCCCTTCATAAAGCACGTACTGCTGTTGCGGCTGTGCGCCACGCCTTTCCAAAAAACTCACAGCATCAACCTCAACAGGTACAGGACCAACGGTTAGCGTCCGCCATCCCTGGTGTTGAGCCGTGAGAAGTGCCTGCCGCCACAGTTGAGTGCCGATCCCCCTGTCTCTGCCATTCGGGTAACACAGCTCCAAACAGTAGACGTCCAGCGGAGGCAGGTCTGCGAGCACGCCAGGCAAGCCACGGTCGCCACAACGGATTGCGCCCGCCTTTAGCCAGCCGCAGACTTGCTGTCAAGTCCGGTTGGAGCAGCACAAAGCCAACCGGATTGCGATTGATGTACGCCAACCAGCCGCAAAGGGGCCACGGTTCAAGCTGGCGCAAGAGAAAGAGTGCCTCCTGGCTGTCGAGTGGCGGCCAGTGGCTCCAAGAGGCGCAAGCCTCGCTCAGCAGCGGCAACAAGCTCTTGGCTAATCTTCGGGGAGCTAATGGAAATAGTTGGGCTGGTCCACGTTGCCAAGGTTTAGGGTCTCCATGATGATCCTGTATGATGAGGTTCTGGGCGGGGATAGTCGTATGGTAGAGTCTACTCTCGATCAATGGGCGCATCATGCTACTGATAACTTCAGGGAGATAGGGTGGATTATATGGGGTGTGAAGCGGAGGCAGTTGGTGAAAATGATCCTGCAGGACACCACTTTGTAGATGGGGTGAGAGTCCAGTTGGGCCGATAACGCGACGCACACCCCGCTGCCAGAGATGCTCCATGACACTTCCCATGAGTCGTTCCAAGCACTCTTCATCATTGACAACTCGTAGCAGTGCAAGATAAGCCGTTGCATCTTGACGGCGCGGGTCACAGTGGATGATGGTTGCCCCCACCGTCTCTTCCATGATGCCAGCGCTGTAGGTGCCACCCGTGCCACTATTGGACCACCGACCAGGGATCGCTTCCACATAGAGCATAGCGGCTGACATGCGTGTCAAGTGCGGGTCTTGTGTTGATTGTAGGGTACGGCGCAGGCCAGGATAGTAGGGAGGTGTCCAGCGTGGGTCATCAGCATACACATGCCACCAGCCCCGTAAAAAGCTATAACGTTCCCAGCGGGTTTGGGCGATACGCGTGTAATAGTTGAAGTACATATTGGGCTGACGAGTCGCTCATCGGATTGTCCAAAGGGAGATGAGAGCCTCAGTAGATCCAAATTCTCGCGGAGTCGCCATAGCATGGCGCAGCGTTCTCTATTACACGCAGTAGACATAATCCTGCATTTCTCAGTCTGAACAGACTCGAGCGTGCCAAATGGCCCGAGATTCTCTACTGCGTCTTTTTTCGCCATTTGAACGCTCTACCTCTGAGAAATGCAGGATTATGTCTACTGCGTGTAATAGAGAATGCTACCTCCGCGGATAAAAGGCACATTTTGGATCTACTGATACTACAAGAAAAGATCATTAGTAGATCAACCATCAGGAATTCGTTGGTGCGGACATAAAATCTGCACCAACGAAGATTAGAAGCAAGCTACATTTTGCCCATCAACCACAACACAATTCGCAAAAAAATAGATGTTGTATAGGATTAATTTTTTTGCTAAAATAGATACTGATATAAAGCCAGTATCGGAACCCATCCCCGTCGTCGTCTTGCAACTTTTATCACAACAGTAGCGGTTACGCAGTTGCTGGTTTCGATACAGGAAACTGTCCCCGACTCAACCGACCAACTGCGTAACTTCTAAACAGGCTGGATTCACAAAAATACTCGAATTTCAGTCGGAGTATGAATGCCCCCCATAATATATTTTAAGCCAATCTGGGTCCGACTCACGACAAAGGCCCTACTCAATCTCAGGCTATAGTAGGATCGCCTCCACATATGATATGATTGATGGCGAATTTGATCGTTACAATGAGAGGGAAACTAGCTGTCGATCAGGAAAGAAGTTGGAGGGAACTCGTGTTTCAGGTCGTTTATGAATATACAGAACCCTGGCCTCAAGCTGGACCACTAAGAGTGAAGGGACAGTTTTCGGAAGAAATTGCTGTGAAGCCTGAAGAGGCTCGACGGACAGCCAATTCCTACCTGGGACTTGAAGTAGGTATGGCCTTACGTTCTAACAATCCCATGTTGGTTCTTGGAGGCGAGCATCCGATCTGGCGGCTGGCTGTGGATTTATATTGGTATGGATTTGACAAAGTGGCTACGCTGGGAACCATCGATGTAGATGCCCGAACGGATAAAGTCGTCCCTTTGTCGAATGAGGAAATCATGCACCTACGAGAAAAAGCGAATGACATTGTTAGCCGTCTCACACCGACAGCAGAGCCAGCAGTCTGACTGTCTGGCGGCATGCAGCGCAATGGTCCTCGATTATCTCCTGGTCCCGTACACATATCCCCAATTGATGCAGCGGCTGCAAATTCAATCTTTTGGAACTTGGTTCCGTAATCTAAGTGGGTTGGAGTCTTATGGACTCTTTGTAACAATCGAAGAATTGGGCAGTATCGGGATCCTGAAAAGGCACCTAGAGAGTGGACTCCCACCGATTGTCTATGTGGATACGGAATACTTAATGTATTGGAATGAAACTACCAATCATGCTGTCGTTGTCATTGGCATAGAAGAGGATCAAATTCACCTCAATGATCCCTTCTTCCCTACCGCACCGCAAGTCGTTACTCTGGATGAATTTTTGCCAGCCTGGATAGAACAGAAGCAATTGTATGCAGTGATTGGATTAACTGAGATAGATTAGGCGACGACCGATGTTCCGAATTGGTAGTTTTTCTGGGTTCCTTGACGTTCTGATACAAACAATCTTTGGTTAACAGTCCTTCCGTTTAACTTCCCTATAAAATCAGACTTTCATTAACCTACCCCCTCTTTTTATCTGGCAAAATTTGTTGTGGTTGCTTTTTTATGACGGTTTTCGGGGTGGTTCATTTTAGGCGGACAATTAGGTTTACATTTTTGCAAAGAGAAAAGATGTTTATATTTTCTAATTTGAGCCATGCTCAGGCAGAAAATGACCTCATATAGATTTTTGTCTATGTATCAAAAGTGTAAACCTAATTCTGAACCACCCCCGGTTTTCTATCTCTTATGAACAACGGGTCTATAAAGAAAAAGCAGATGTTATTTTGGGTCAACTCACATCTTCAACACGATTTCTCTGAGTAGTTTGTCAGCAAATTGAAAGACATTTTCGCACCCGCGATATGGTATTAGTGGAAGACAATCGGTTTTGTCTGCTCATTGTCAGAGTTTATTCAGGTAAACATGCAATGTGACGAATATAATTAGGAGAGCATCCCAAACCAGGGCAAAGGTATTCGGAACAGCAAGTGTCCCATTTCCACGCACAGAAGAGGTTGCAATGTAATAGAACAATTCATGCAACTCCACCTCCCCTAGTTATCAGAGACAGCCCCCACTTTGGGATGGTCTCTTAAACCGGTGTTGAGAGAGGATGCCCCAATTGAGGTTGGAAAGTTCGTCCAATATTTCGGTGACCGTACTCGTCAATTCTCGTGCTTGGCCGCGCTGTTTCGCCGATGCAAAGACGGTTGTTGGTAAAGAACTCGCCAGCTCGCTCAAGAGTCTGCTCGCTTTCGTCTTCGTTTCAAAGCCAACAGCGGGATGGTGACACACGAACGTCAGCCGTTCTGCCGCCTGTTCCTGATCGGTTCGATTGCCTTTACATAGAGGCAAAGCTGTACCGCTTAAGGTGTCAAGGACGAAAGGAACTGTTCCCATATGATGAGCTGTTGTCAATGCTTCCTGATAGAATCTTTGTGCAGCTCGCTTTTCGTCCAATGCCCACGAAACGTGACCGAGTTTGGCCAGCGTTTGGGGTATCCAGAACAGACGGTTACTTTCCTGATGCAATGTTAGTGCGTCTTGCCAGTGCTGTTTTGCTAAAGAGAGATCCCCCCGATCACAAGCGAGTAGTCCCAACGAATCTGAACAGAACGCCATGAGCCCAGTCAAGCCTATTTCCTCAAGAATAGTCGAGCTATCATGATAGAGCTCTTCGGCTTTGTCGAAGTCGTTTTGTCTACAGTATATGGTGCCTAGCTCTTGTAAAGAACGGGCAATTCCGGCCTGATTCCCCATCTCTTGACAGCGATTCAGACTTTCTTGCAGATATGATCGGGCCTTATCATGTTCCCCAATCCAGATAGCAAAATGGCCCAAGTATATCAATCCCCAGGCAATGCCAGTCTGATCATCCAAGGTTAAACTGATCTGGTAGCTTTTTTGTAGACAACGTTCGGCCTGAGCGTACATCCCTAGATACAGATAGTTGCTCCCTAGATAGCCAAGGGCGAATTTCATATTTCGCTTATCGCCAAGTTCTTCAAGCAGGTTCGCACTTTCTTGCTGTAATTGTGCCGCCTCTTGTAATTTCCCTGTATCTTTGATCATCTTGCCCAATAGGACCGATACAATTCCCTGCCCCCAACGATCGCCAGCTTCTTGGTAAAGGCTCAAGCTCTTTTGAAAGCTAGATGTGACTGTTGTTTTATTGCCCGTTCCCAGGTCGCAAAGACCCAGTACATAGTAGGTGAAGGCTAGCGTCGTCCGGGCTACTTCACCAATGTTTTGCAAGATGGGAATACTCTCTTGCATCAATTGCTTGGACCGCTTCTGTTGACCGAGTCGCCAGCAGAACCATCCCTGATACGCCAACGCTCGCCCCCAAGCAATCTTTAGCTCATCTTCTGATCCTAAGCCTTGCCCCATTTGTACAAACGCAAAGCTTTCTGCAGCACTTGCAAAGATTTGCTCACCCTCGTGAAACCAGCCTTGCATCTCATAGAATGACCAAAGAGCGTCGAGGGAATCTCTGATGGCATCGAGCTGTTGATGGGCAATAGCCCGATGCCAACTAGACCGTATATTGTCAATCTCAGCTAGAATTTCACCCAAGGCTTCCTTCTGCCTATGGCTCTTAAAGTCGGCTGCGCGTTGATTGAGAAAAGCAGCATAATATTGCTCATGTTGTGTCTCTATCCGTTCCTTTTCCGTCTCAATCTCAGACAATTTCTCAGCCCCAAATTGTCTGATCAACTCGTGAATTTCATATCGTCCAGCCCGGGTGCGACGCAGTAGCGATTTATCAACCAGGGCAGACAAAAGCGGCAATGAGGCACCCGCGACCTGCGCAGCCGCGTCTTGAGTACAGCCGCCTTGAAAGATCGATAGTTTTCTAAAGATTACCTGTTCCTGTTCTGAAAGTAACTGCCAAGAATGGTCAAAAACCGCGCGTAGAGATCGGTGTCGGTCGGGAAGATTACGCATCGCGGTGGTCAGGAAATCTAAGTTCTGAGCAATCTCCTGTGTGATTTCCTGACAGGACATCATCCGAAGCCAGGTGGAGGCCAGTTCCAACCCCAACGGCATACCGTCCACCAATTGGCAGATCCGAATCAGATACGGCATGTCTTCGTCGGTTGGGTCAAAGTCGGCTTTGGCACGATGAGCACACTGAAGAAATAGCTGTATTGCACTGTATGAGTCAAAGATCTGAACGGTCTCATCTGGCGTCTCTGGATACGCCATTCCCTGCACCTCATAGCCCCATTCCTCTTGCAGATTGAGTCGCTCGCGCGAGGTGACGAGCAATTGAACTTGGGGTGCAATCGAGGTGATTTCAGCCAACAATTCAGATCCAGCTAGAAGGTGCTCAAAGTTATCGAGTATCAGCAGCATTTCCTTCTGGCGTAAATAGCTGAAGAGTTGGTCTTTGGGATCAACGCTGCCGTGAAATAAAAGCTTGAGCGTTTCCGCAATAGCCGAGACAATGAAGCCGGGATCATTGACGCTGGTTAACGGGACAAAACAGACGCCCTGTGCATAGTCGTCTTGAACGCTTGTCGCGGATTGGAGCGACAGACGCGTCTTGCCGATGCCCCCAGGACCGACCAATGTCAACAAGCGACAGGCTGGTTCATCGAGAAGGAGGCGCTTGATCGCGACCGATGAAGGGTGTGGGTTGGGATGGGAGGTTTGCAGAACGCCTGCTCTGAGTATGTGGATTTTGGGGCGATTGGGGATCAGGGAGAGTTGGGATGCGATCCTTGTTGGTCATTTCCTTCGGCGGCAGCAAGCGCCTCGCCTTGATTGCCTCGAACAATTCTGTCGTCCCCTCTTCTGGCGGAACCCCCAATTCCGCCTTAAGCAGACGTACGCACTCTTGATACTGACGCAAAGCAATGGCCTGTTGATCAGTCCATGTATAAAGTTGCATCAGGTGACGGTGGGCTGCTTCCTGCAGCGGGTCCAGCGCCAACCAACGCTGGGCAAGGGGAATGGCCTGAGCATACTCGGCTTGTTTGCTGTGGATATGCACCAACTTCTCAAGCGCTTCTTGAGACCCGCGACGCAGCACCTCTCTTTCATAGAATTGCCAGTTGTCAAAATCGGGGCAGTCGGGCAGGGGAAAGCCGCTCATGAAGTCGCCCCGATAGAGATCAACTGCTTCGCGCAACGGGACAAGAGAATCGGCACGGAAATCATCTGACGGGTAACCGTCTGTTTGACACTCTGCCAGCAATTGCCGAAAGTGATCGACATCCAGCCAGAGGTTGGCCGATGGTTCAAACGCAACTTGCTCAGGATCGGCCAATAGCCACCCTTTGCCGAGCGCCTCGTTGATGGCGGCGATGGCGCGTCGTAAGTAAGCACGCGCCCGCCTCTCGTCATAGTCAGACCAGAACAAGGTCGCCAGCGTTTCACGCGTATGAGGTTCTTGAGTCACCGCTAGATAAATCAGCAAGGCGAACGCTTTGCGACGCCGAATCGTGACGGGCGTACCATCTAGTTCTATGCGAGGGGTGCCGAGCAGCAATACCTTAAGTGTGGACATGATAGCATCGAGTGCCCCAGAACCGTTGCATCACACCACCATGGCTCGTGGGATGGCCGAAGCTATAGGCACCTTAGGCTAAACCAAAAAAATAAATAATTATACGCGAACGAGAGAATGGAGAGGGGGAATAAGGACAAACCATTTTTCTAAACCAGGTAAACGTTGGAAGCGTTGTTCCAAACGGTCCATCTCTTTCTGAGTGAGTTTGACGCCGGTCTCATAAAGAGTGGAATTCAGGTGAACGAAGGGTTGTAGTTGGTTAAAGCGAAAAGAACGGGCAAAATTGAGAACGGTCTCAAGAGAATCGAGAAGAGAACCGTTCCAGTGTTTTTCAAGATGGCCCCAAACCCGTTCGATGGGGTTGTATTTACTGTGATAAGGAGGGTAGCAGGCGAGCTGAATAGAGAGACGATACATAAACTGAGTCCGACGGGTATGATTTTCGGGACCATTGTCCTGATTGATCACGAGGGTCTTGACGTGAGGAAAGTGTTCACGTACGCTTTCCCAAAAATCAATCAGGCAGTCGACAATACAGTCACTCGTCACTTTCGACTGAGTCAAGTAAAGAAAGAGTTCCTTGGTTGAAGGGAGGTAAATGCCAAAAGGAGTGACTTTCTCGGTCTTCTTATCTTGAAAGTCATGATCGAGCGCTTTGACAACCACTCGACTTATCCCTTCTCTCGAGAAACGGTCAAGTAAAATCGTCGCTTTGGCATCCCAAGAGGCGCAGAACCGTCTCGTCTGCATCCGCTTCTTGATTGATCTGATGAATTCTATCAAAGATCGCATCGGTCTCTGGGATCTTTTCACTGGTTGACTTTTTTTGACCCGGTTTGAGCCATAGCCTAACTCATTGAGCTTCAAGCGGATGGCCTCTTCGCCAGGCAATTCCTCATCTGTGTATCCTTTCTGCTCGATGAGCTGGGTACGCATTTCGGCGGCGGTTAGTCGAGTGTACAATTGGGGGGTCGAAAGGTGGGATCGGTCTGGCTGAATTGATCGGCGATTTCAACCATATCGGCCAGTAAAGTGGGGATATGGCTTTTTTGCGACCACGTCGGTGGCTTTGGTCGACATAACAGAAGCCGCCTTCTAGTTCTTCCAGGGCTTTGGCTATCGTCGCCCGATTCCAGCCCAACTCTCGTTCTGCTTTCGTCGGACTCCCTTCGCATATCGTTTTGACCGTTTGGGCCATGAAGTGCCTTCTTTCGTATCCACTTAACATGGCCTTCGTCTCTTTCAAGACTTCAACCATTTCTGGCGAGATTGTCATTTTTGCTCCTTTTGGAGAGCTAGTTTAACACCTTCTCGCGTATATTTTATTTTTTGGATTGGCCTTAGGTATCTGTGTAGGCAACTTTTCTGAGAAAACACAAATTGTACGAAAGGCAATCGAATCAAAACTGACTCCATTATACGTCAAATCACGCAAATGTACAACGGATTTTTTTACAACAGGGAGCATTTTACTTTGGGGTCAGAAAAGCGAGAATGCGTTGCGCAGGTGAAACAACGCATGGATCGTCTATTCAACAGCTCAACCGTGCGATGCACTCGACTTGCAACCCCAACCTATCGCACGCAGTTGACGGTTCGGAATCGGCCATCAAGTCCACTATGTACAACGCATTCTATCCTCCGCAAAAAAATTCGCCTCTGTGCAACGCATCTGGCAACGCGCGTAGCAACGTCTGCGCAACAGGCAGACGTTAACTTTGATGACAGAGCGAATTCATTTTTACCTGAACCAACTGCAGTGGTCTGCAAACAAGCGTCTGAAGATTAATAACGAAAGGAGAGAGTGCACATGATCGTTCGCTTTGTAACGTACCATGCCCTGCCCGAAAAAGATGTCGAGATTTGGCTGCGTGAAGTTGCCTCGGAAGTGCGCGGCGTCGAAGGGATGCACCATGTAGAATTCATCCGTTCCCAAAATGATCCAACCCAATATGGAGCGGTGATGCATTTCCGAACCAAAGAGGATCTGGATGAATACAAATCCGCGGGACTGTACCGGCGTCTTGTGCAGAGTATCAGCGACAGTTGGCTTAATGATTCAAAACCGGTCAATGACCAAGTCTTTGAAGGATTGGATATTTAGGAATGAGCATTAAATATGTTGAACATAGATTCTTCGTTTCACTCGAGAATGACATGTTCAACTTATTTAATTCCGATTCCTTAATTGGGGTCTTCGCCTCAGAAAGGAGCAGATTATGTACGCAAATGTACGACGCTATGAAAGCATCCAGCAAGATGTCGTCAGCAAGGTCATGCAGCATGTTAGTGAGGGGTTTGTGCCGATTATCAGCAAAGCACCAGGCTTTCTCGGCTATTACGCTTTCGATGCGGGGGACGGCACGGTTGCGTCTATCACGATCTTTGAAAGCGAAGCAGACGCGGCCGGATCGAATCAAATAGCCGCCGGTTGGGTCAAGGAAAATCTGGCCGATCTTTTGTCCAGCACACCGCAGATTACGGCGGGCGAGGTCTTGGTGTATAAGACTAGTTAATCGTAAATAACATAGTTACACTACTAACCGGAGGCAAACATAAACATGAAGAAGCAACTTATCCTGTCGATCCTGCTCTGTATTTTGCTTGTACTGGCGGGATGTGTACAAGCGGGGTCGGCTGTATCAAACGGTGGCGGCGGCTCAGATGCAGCCGTCGAGGCCGATGCACCAAAAGAGCCATACATCATAACGGTCGCTGGCTATCGCACTGGCAGCTATCAGCATACCGGTACCCCTATGGGCAATGGGATACAAGATATGGCCACCTATATCAATGATCATGGAGGCATTGACGGCTGGCCAGTGAAGGTTTTGGAAATCGAAACTGGCTATGAAACGCCCCGAGGGGTGGAAGCCTATGAGCGGGGCAAAACGGAAGGCAACATGGTCACCTTTATTCCCTTCAGCACCGGAACGACCTATGCAGTGACGCCCCGTGCCTTTGAGGACAAAATGCCCATTCTACACACTGGCTACGGCATCTCGGCGGCAGCCTATGGTGAGGCATTCCCGTACAACTTCCTGCTCTCGCCGACCTACTGGACGGTCGAAGCCGCCACAACTGCGTTTATCGCCAAACAAGAGGGGGTGAGGATGCGTTGGTGGGCAAGAAGATTGCCATGGTCTATGCTGATATTGACTATGGACGCGAGACCCTGCCACTGATGGAGGTGTTAGCCGAGCAGTTCGGATTTGTGTTACAGACTTTCCCAGTCGAGTGGCCTGGTCTAGAGCAGACCGCAGTTTGGACCGACATTGCAGACCGCAGCCAACCAGATTGGGTCATTCTGCGCATGTGGGGCCAGTCAACAGTCGTCTCTTTGCAGGAAGCCGCGCGGGTTGGTTATCCGATGTCGCAGATCATCGGTAGCCCCTGGTCACCTACTGATCAGGACATTGAGCTTGCTGGAGCGGACATTGCCAAAGGCGTGCGCGCCAACTACTGGGCTAGCTCTGGCACCGATATTCCCATTATTTCAACACTGCTGACAAAGGTTCATGACGCGGATAAAGGCTTTGGCCCCCGTGAGGAAGTCGGGACGCAACTCTACAATCGTGGCGTCTTTAACATGGCCATCGCAGCTCTATCCATCCAACTGGCGGGCGAGAAGTTTGGTCATCCCATAACCAGCGAGCAGGTAGTTTGGGGCTATGAACACATCACGCCCGAAGCACTGGTTGAGACCGGTCTTGAAGATCTCGTGCCACCTGAGTTGGCCACATCGGACAGCGACCATATGGGGTCACCCTTTGCACAAATGCATGAATTCGACGGCGAGCGCATGGTGCCCATCGGTGACTGGACGATTGCTTATGAAGACATTGTCCAAGGGTTGATCGTAGAGTCGGCAGAAGCGTTTAAGGCAGCCAATCCAGAGTTGTACGAATAGGACTTTTCGTAGCAAAAGGACGAAAACGTACGACAAGCTTTCATCTCCAGTATATTTCATGTCTATCATCAGGAGTTGAGATAATGGCGACTATCTTTTTTGCCAATGAGAAGAGTGACTGATGGTGTATCATGTATTTACCATGAAAATTTTACCGACTATTATAGTTTTCTCAGCGGTAGTATGACCGTAAAGGTGCTCCCTTCACCAACTTGGCTATCGACCTGTATCTCTCCATCCATCAGCGTGGCAAGTTCACGTACAATCGCCAATCCTAAACCTGTACCGCCATATTCCCGTTTGGAGCTGCTGTCCACCTGCCAGAAGCGCTCGAAGATATGGTCGAGCGCTTCTGTAGGGATGCCGATGCCAGCATCACGCACGATCAATGCCCAATTGTCTTGGTTGCGCACCTTCACATCGACACGAACACTGCCTTTGTGGGTAAACTTAATTGCGTTTGCAACGAGGTTGATGGCAATTTGCATCAGATGTCGGGGATCGCCCGATATCATATCAGGCAGTTGTTCGTCCAACACGACTTCAAAAGTGAGTCCCTTCTGTTCGGCCAGACCAGCGGCTTGCTGAACAAGCTCCCTGAGCCAATCGCGTATGGTGAAAGGTTCAAGGACAATGTCAAGGCGACCAGCATCAAGCTTGACGATGTCTAGTACATCGTCGATCAGCGCGGTCAGATGGGTTGCGTTGACCAGAATGCGGTTGAGATTCTCCCGTTGTTTCGGCAGCGGCTCACCTAAAATCCCCTGGATCTGTACGTCAGCGTATCCGACAATGGCATGCAGTGGCGTACGCAGTTCGTGGGACATGGTCGCCAGAAACTCGCTCTTGAGGCGGTTTGCTTCTTCCAATTTCTGACGCTGAATTTCGGCTAGCTGCGCCACGTAGATGGCCGTCCCCGCTTGTCCCCGCTTGCAGGGCGAGACCTTCCAACAATGAGCGTTCTTCGCTGGAATACCCTTGCCCACTTAAGCGGGGTCCCAGTGCCATGACGCCTATCAACTCGTTGGCCTCTGCCCGCTGCGCGATTAGTGGTAAAAGGAGATGGTTCTGCCGTATTGATGATCCATTTTGCAATTTATGGATTTCTGCCACGCTTAACTCAAGTTCGCGATCTGCGGACTGGTCTTTTCTGTACTCGTTCAGAGGGCCTCGACTTGTCTCTTCTGCGGGATGTGGCCCATCGCTTTTATGCCACGCGATATCTCCCTCTTTGAGATCAAACACCCGATCTTTTTGGTCATCTATGTGTTCAGTATCCGATTCATTGACATCCTGCAAAAAGATGGCAACTGAAGCAACTTGAAGCAGGCTCGTCAGCTTTTCCACCAAGCGCTTTAGCAGCTCATCTCGGTCTACAATCATCCGGACTTCGCGTGTGAAATCCAGAACGGCTTTCTGTGCATCGATCTTTGAACGATAAAACGCACGATCAATAAGGTCTTGCACACGTCCATGCATGGGCCGTGCGAGGACAGCGATGAGTAGGGTCGTCAGGACGATGGCTACCTCCGAGGATTGGCCGCTGAGCGTACGAAAGCCGATTTGCAACAAGTAGACAGAGGCAAAGAAGAGAATACCCAAGAAGCCAGTTAAGGTTACATAAACCAAGCTGCGATTCACCAGGACATCTATGTCCCACAGCCGATACTGCAAGATAGCAAAGGCAATACTTATCGGAATGCCCAGACTGGGAAGAAAGAAAAATATCGTTGCGATGCCCAGGTCAAAGAAAAGATCTGGCGTGTCGGTTATTTGCAGACTTGAGAAAACGACCCAAAGCAGTTGGCTAAAGACCAGGACTGTAAGCGTATAGATTAACCATTTTGATTGCTGTCGCTCTATGGCAACTCTGGTATTGCGATAGCGATAAATCATCACGCCCAGGCTCGTCAAGATATAGAGTGTTTGGACAAAGTCCCAACCAGGCGCATCGATGATATTTGTCGTGTGGAGGGGCGATGACCGCGGAAACGTTGTCCATAATAGGGTAAGGGCCGCCATACCAATGACGAGAAATTTTGTCCACCTTGGCCGAAAGCGCCCATTGGGGAAGACAAATAAAAAAGCGCCCACTGTAACGCCAATTGCATCTTGGGCTAGCCCCCCCAATAATTGCCCGAAAGGCAGATCTGCTGGAACGTTACCAAAGACAAAACCTGTACCAGCGCCCATTTGAATGAGGAGAATCGACGTGAATATCGTCATTGTGGTGTCCGGTCGTCGCCAGAAAATGATGATGGCAAACAGGACGAATACAACCATGGTCAACACATCACGAGCAACAAAGGCACCGGCATAGAGCGGTGCGGTTGCGCGGGTGACAATGGATTCTGCAAGCTGTAGTTTGCGATCATAGTAGGCAGGGAGAAGATAGAGAAAGGCCCCCACGTGCGCGATGAAAACCACTGCCCAGAGCAGGCGCGCGCCAATGAGTCCAATGCCATTTAAACGACGATGGGACAGGGGATCGAGATTTTGATTTAGGTGGTTGGATTCGACTTGTGCGTTCATCTGTACCCCAAAACATAAATTTAGGAACGGGCATTAAATAACTTGGACTCTTGATGGGGCTATACCCGACTGAAACACGCAAGTTATATACGACTCATTCCTTCATCCATCATAACAGGTGTCGCTAGAGATGTCTTCACTCTTTGGGGTGATTCGATACTCAACGCGGAAAATAGGGAAGCATCAACTATACTGAGCAGCGCCATAAAATAACACTTTTTAGTCGAGAAAGAATGTTATAATGTGCTGCTGCGGAGTATAAATCAGTCGATCAGATTTAACTCGCGGGCGTGGACAACGGCCTGGGTACGGCTGCGAACGTTGAGCTTACCGAATATGTTCTTTACATGGGTCTTGACGGTGTTGATACTCACAAACAGTTCAAGGGCGATCTCTTGACCGGAATGTGTTGGGTGGCTGGGTTATCGCGCAAACGGAAAATCACTTCAAAACCATTCACATCTGGCATCATCAGATCCAGCAGAATAAGAACAGGTGGCTGTGTGGCAACGGCATCCAGAGCTTCTTGTCCATCTGATACAGATAAAACAGATTCGCTCATCAGACGAAAGTGTGCGAACGCAATAATTTACCTCTAGCGAAATCGTTGGTTCGCACACCTCTCATAGATGAGCCAACAGATTTCACCCTCCTTTCACTCTTAAGGGTGACGCTTTTTGTTCTCCATCCAAGTAACATAGTTATGTGAGCAAACTCAGCACGTAGCACCATAGACAACGTGAACTGCTTATTAGCATTACGAGGACAATCGCTCATTGCGCCAGATGCCATGACTTGGACAGCGGTTATCGGACTTGGGGGAAGTATCTTGTTGGAGCTGCTAATTGTGGGTGTAAGAGATCAATTCCGGCGCCGGGGGATGGTGCCATCTCATGAAGCATAGTAGATCTCGGCGCAAATCATTACCAAGATAGAATTACGTCTCGAATCGAGTAAGTGTAACGATTTATCGACGTAAGTATCTACGCCAAACTGTAGTAGTGTCCAAAGTTTCAATTTGTGCAACGTTTATTTTCAAGGAGAGACAGCATGGAAAGTCGAAAAGAAGGAAAGTTCACAGCTGGCGTGATTCTCACCGCCGTGGGTATTGGATTTCTCGCTTTACAATTTCTAGAAGGTTTTGGGGAGGCCATCATCTTCTTCCTCATCGGTGGTGCATTCATTGCTAGTTACCTGTATACCCGCGTCTACGGCTTACTAATTCCAGGGGGACTCCTGATGGGGCTTGGGTTGGGTATGGTTGGCGAAAGTACTATTTTGGGATTCGATGATTTCAGCGGATTCGGACTTGGTTTGGGATTTGTGTCCATTTATGTGATTGCTCTAGTGTACCAGCGCAAAACGCATTGGTGGCCGCTGATACCTGGACTCTTTTTCATTGTCGCCACGATTGGATCGATGAATGCTAGTATTGAACGGTTGCTTGCGATGGGTTGGCCCCTGATCTTGGTCGCCATCGGTTTAATATTTGTGGCTAGCGCCATCGGCTTTACCGAAGGAAAGAAAGGAGCAGATGTATCATGAAATGTATCACCAAATCCTTAGCAGCATTAAGCTTCACACTGTTCACCCTTATCCTACTTGTTGGATGCGTGCCGCTGGCATCTGAACAAACTCCAAATCAGGAAAACGTATCTGTCAAAGTACCTGTCGTGATCGAATCCAGAATTGGGATACCGTTTTTTGCAGATGGCGTTGCCTATTTCGGCACCGAAGCGGGCACTTTTTACGCAATGGAGGCAGAAACAGGGAGAGAAAAGTGGCGTTTTCAAACGACGGCAGCCAACATGAATCGCCCCACGGTCGTTGATGGCATCGTATATACCGGCGGTCAGGACGGGATCTTACACGCGCTAGATGCCGAGAGCGGTGAGTTACTATGGCACTTCGAGGCGGGGCAAGTGGATTGGCCCATTCGCGACAAATTCATCAACGGCACGCCCACGATCTTGGACGGTGTGGCCTACTTCAGTAGCGAAGACTTTAATCTCTATGCAGTAGACGCACAGACGGGCGAAGAGCTGTGGCGCTTTAGTACTACTGTGCAGCAATATATTGTGAAACACAAAGGAAATTCGTTATATTTCTGGGCATATTGCTAACAAAACGCAAACAGAATGCAAAGGAAAAATGAGATAGACTGAAGAGCCAATAAAATGAAGCAGTCTTCGATGAAAGGAAATCAAGATGAAACTTGCTCAAGCAGTCAATCAATATGACTACAGCCAACTGGAAAGCCCGCCGCTGCTGGAACTGACAGAAGAGCAACTGGCGGCACTGGCCGACCAACTCCAGGAGTATCATGCCATATATAGTCCATACTTCAGCCATGTGGCTCAGAGAGAGCATGCGTACCACTACATGCGAGGCTTGTTAGACCCCGAAATCAAACGCAAATCGGCCGAGAACATCGCGCTGGCGACAGTAGGAGAATCGGGTGTACGCCCCCTGCAAAGCTTTGTGGGTCAGAGCCGCTGGAGCGGTGAAGCGATGCTGGCGGAACATACTCGACAGACAGGGAGTTGTTGGGAGACGCAAATGGCGTCTTACTCCTGGATGGGAGCGACATTCCCAAGCAAGGAGAAGAGTCAGTGGGCGTCAAGCGGCAGCGGTGTGGCGAACTGGGCAAGATCGCCAACTGTCAAGCCGGAGTCTTCCTGGGATATAATAGCTCTCATGGCTATACCTTACTGAACTGTCGGTTGTATATCCCCCAAGAATGGTTTAGTGATGAGTATGCAGAGAAGCGGTACAAAACCGGTCTTCCCACTGACCTGACCTTCCAAACAAAAAATGAATTGGCTTGGTCCATGATTGAGCAGACGCACGCCCTGGGTGCGTTGCCCATCCGCTGGATCACTATGGATGAAGCCTTTGGCAAAGATACTCATCTGCTTGACTGCATTGATGGCCAAACCGCTTACAGCTACTTTGCTGAAGTGCCCAAAGAGACTCGTGTCTGGACCTCCAGCCCCCCAGACCTATCTGCCCGCATCATCTGGACGCGGGCGCAAAGCTTCCAAGCTCCGCGTCCGGCCTGGTGAACCTACGCCTCTCACCGTTGCTCAACTCGCTGACACCTTCCAGGAGCATGAGTGGCAACAGCATGTTCTCAAAGAGGGCTCCAAGGGCTTCATCGTTGCTTCCATTGCTTGTCGCCGCATTGTCTCTGTCCGCAATGGGCTCCCCGGTTCTGCTCTCTGGCTCATCGTCCGCCGCAATCCCGATTGCTCTCTGCAATACTTTCTCTCCAATGCACCCCTTGAGACTTCCTTGGATGACTTCGCCACTGTTTCTGCTTTGCGTTGGCCCATTGAAACCATTTTTGAACAAGCCAAGCAGTTTCTCGGACTCAACGAATATGAAACTCGCAGTTGGCTCGGTTGGCATCATCATATGACCTTAGTCATTTTGGCCTTTGGTTTCTTGGCTCGTTCTCAGTTTTTCCTCAAATATGATGCCCCCCGCTCTCACTTTGCCACAGGTTGTTGAACTTCTCCATGCCGTTCTGCCTAAACCTGTCTTGACACTCGCTGAGACTATCGAGCGCCTTCGCTACAAGCAACGTCGTCTTGCTTCCGCTAAACGCTCGCATTATCTTGTGCAAAAATCGAACATTATCGAGCCTTTACTTGATGCACAGTAGTATTAGGCTTGATGAAGAACCGCAGGCGTTTGAACTGCCTATTGTTGACAGGATCGCCTATATCGGCAGTTGGGATGGGTTTCTTTATGCCATTGATATTGAAACAGGGCAGGAAGTATGGCGTTCACAGACTGACAACGACCATATTGGGAAGACGGTCAACGACGCAAACGGTCATCACATTTGGCGATCCGATAATCCGAATGGCGAGACGCTGTCGAATCAAGCACCCTATGTCACGGTCGTGCCCATTATCATTGAAGATTCGGTCTACTTCACCGATTGGTCGGGCAATCTGATGGCTGTCGATATCGCCACTGGTCAGCAACGCTGGCGGTTCAAACCACAGACTGCCAACATGCGTCACGTTGGATCGCGCAGCTACTTTGTCCACCACGACGATGTACTCTACTACGCCACGCTGGAAGATAAACATTTGTACGGTGTGGATCGACATACGGGCGAACAGGTATAGGAATATGAGGGGGACGGGTGGCTATATGGTCCGCTCCCAGGTGAGGATGGCATTGCCCTGTCTGTGGAATTCATGCTCTCAGAGAGTGGAGAACCTGCCGGATTTGCTATTCACGGCTTGAAGATGTCATCGCGCGAGATACTTTGGACGAACACTCGCTCTGTGGGGATCCCCTTTGTGCAGGATGGAGTTGTCTATTACGGAGGCATTGACGGAACGCTGCATGGGCAGGATCTGATGACCGGGGTAGAGGTGTGGAGATTGGGCAGAGAGGAGTCATGAGAAGCATCAATTGGGCTGGAATCGCAATCTACATGGTGATTGCCACAGCATTTTACTATGTCTTTACGTTCCTAGAGGTTGATTGGTACAACAGCCTAGAATTCCCGTACGGTCTTACCATTTTCAAGCGTCTATTAGCCGCAGTCGGCGTACCGATCGGTGTATTCATCGCGCGACAGATCTCTCAGAAAGATCGCACGATCACTTTGTGGGGCAATGCCAAAATGTACAGCTTCTTGGCATTAATAACGCCGATCATTGTTTTTGCTGTCATCGGCGCAACGAACCCCGAAGGCTTGAATGCTAATTATTGGGGACTTCTGATTGCCATTGAAGCCGTTCTCTGGGTCATCTTAGAAGAATATGGCTGGCGAGGATATCTGTTTGATGAACTAGCTGATATTAAACCTATCTATAAGTATTTGATCATTGGAGTTCTCTGGTACGCCTGGCATTTATGGTTCTTGAACTATGCTAGCTATCCGGATCTGAGTTCGTTTATCCTGACCCAATTACGTCAGTTGCTGCTGATATTTTTTGGGACGCTGGGCATCGGCTATGTTGTCGAAGCTACTCGTTCTGTCGTCGCAGCCGCCTGTACCCATCTGATATTTAGCATCTTGACCCAAAATGCGTTCATCATACACAACTTCACCTTGCAAACGCGATGGCTCATGTTTGGTATTTGTCTTGTCTTTTGACTCGTTATCTTCTACAGATGGCCCAACAGAAAAGCACCTGTAATCTTCTAACTGTACTCAATGATTTGCCATTCGTAAATGGAAAGGGGATTTGGTATGGCAAACAACAAAAAAATTCTCATCGTTGGAGGGGGTATCGCGGGACTCGGACTCGCTCGAGCTCTCCATCTGCGTGGCTGGTCGCCTCGGTTGGTCGAGATCCAACCGACCTGGCCCGTGGCCGGAACGGGCATCTACTTGCCGGCTAATGGCGTGGCCGCGTTACAACAACTCGGGCTAGCCGACGCCGCTCGCAGCCGTGGCTTCACAATTGATAGGCGATACATCGTAACGGCGCAGGGAGCGTCCCTATTTGACCTCGACTTGGAGACAGTCTGGGGCAGAGAACAACCTTGCCTGGCCATGCACCGACGGGTCCTACACGAGGTCCTTCTTGAGGGAGCGACAGATATTGATTTGACGCTCGGCATGACCGCCGCCCGTATCGACAATAGGCCCGACGGGGTCGAGGTTGAGTTATCCGATGGCAGCCAGGAACGCTTCGATCTTGTGGTCGGCGCTGACGGGATTCGCTCGGCTGTCCGGGCCGCAGTTCTGGGCAAGGTCAATTTGCGAGAAGTAACCGCCCTGACTTGTCGCTTTGTAACAGCGCGACCAGCCGAAATCCAAGCATGGACAATGATCATGAGCCAGTTCGGTCAGATTTTGATGCTTCCCATCAGTGCTGATGAGCTGTATTGCTACATCAATCGGAAGCCCCAAGGGTCGTCTTGGCCCAGCAAGACTGAGTATCTGACACCCTTCGAGGGCTTCGCTGCGCCAGTGCCGCAAGTCCTAGCTGGGTGGAGCGTCAACACCTCGCATTGGTCGCGAATTGAGGAGTTGCAACCGTTGCCGGTCTGGGGCCAAGGCCGTGTCGTACTTATCGGAGACGCAGCTCACGCCATGCCCCCCTTCATGGCGCAGGGCGGCTCCCTGGCGCTTGAAGACGCCCTCGTCCTAGCCCGGCTTCTCGAAGAAATTGACTGGTCGCAGGCGGCGCAGGCCCTGACGGAACGGCGGCGGGAACGGGTGAACTGGGTTCGCACTCGCAACCAATTCCGTGAGCGGGGGGCCAATTGGCCCTTCTTCTTGCTCAAGATTGCGAATAAGCTAGCGGGTAGGAGAAGCTGGACGGCAGACTACGAACCGCTGCGCGAGCCGCCGGAGGGGTTGTAAAACATACCGAAGAGAAGGGCCAAAATGGAGTAGTGGTGAGAAAGGAGCGGACTTATGACAGGAGAGACGTTTTACACCAAATGGACAGCCGAGAACTATCAAACGTATTTGAAAGGTGTTAGTTCGTTTGAATTTACCCAATCTTATAAACCTTTACTTTCTGGTAAAAGAAAAGAGATGAGGTGAGAAATGTGACAAAAAGCGGTTAGCGTTTCATCCTAAAGGTAGAGAACCCAAAAAGGAGGAAGGAATGCTAACCGCACCAGAAATAACTATAGCAGTACTGATGAATGTATTGCAAGTAACGCCGGTGGGAACAAACGTAAATGTAATGCGTCTGATGTGGGCGATGATGAATGGGTCGTTTCTGAAAAGTCGAGGAGCAATCCATAGTGGATTGAGTGAAAGCGGGTTTGAAGATGAGGAGCTCCGGCGAAGCTGGTGGAGCTTTCGATATGGATCATGGGATAGCCTGCTCTCATCGTGGCAAGAAGAAGTGGAGTGGAAAGGGAATGGGAGGCAAAAAAGTTAGAAGGATACCGAGTGAAAAGCATAGATATCACAGGGTTCTGGCGACCGAAGCTGCAAGGGAAAGTGAACCGACTCTATAACTCAACGGCTCGTCGGGCATTGCCCGCGCTCATCTTTGGAGTGATGATAAGCTCGGGGGAGATAGGCGGGAAACGAGTGCCACTGCTCAAGGCAATCATGAGATGCGAGGTAGGCACAAAGGAAAGTGAGTTTCGGAAAAAGCTGCTGAAAGAGACCAAGAAATCACTGGAGTCAGACGAAGTGGCGGTGGTCGATGCCGGGTTTACAATCAGAGAAATGCTAGAAAGCGACGTCGACCGATTTGTCCTTCGGGAAGCGATTAACTGCACAGCGCGCCGCAATGAGTTACCCGAACGTAAGGAAAAAGGCAGACCACCCGAATATGGTGATATTGTGCGTCCGCTCTCTCGATGCTATAGGGGAAAGCGACTCGAGGCCACAACTCCAGACTCGTTTGGTCAATTTGTCTATAGTGGTCGCCTGATTCGCTATCAAGCATGGCACAATCTCGTCCCCAGGACAACCAAGGTGGATACAGCCAACCGCACCTATTCGATTTACGTCTTTCAGGATCCTGCTTATCACACACCTTTGGTTCTGGCGACCGTCATGGCTTTACAAGCTGAAACCATTTATCTTTTCTCTCTGGAGCGCTGGCCTGTTGAACATCCCCCCCTTGGCTTCCAAGCAGATGATTGGCTTACATCGTCAATTTGTTCATGCCGATGAGGCTTGCTTCCGCTTACCTGAACTGGGGCTGCTGGCTGGCAATCTTCTTTCCCATTTAGCCGCTTCTCTTCCTCCCATACCGACTGGCTACTGGGATCGAGAGCCTCAAGCCACTCCCGGCAGGCTGCGCCGCGTTCTCTCGAGTGCTCTTTTTCCAACTCCCGACCAACTCGACCCTGACTTTCGGAAAAAGGCCTCGGTTTCACACCATTTCCCTAAAGGCGTTCTCGCTCATCGCCGCCTCAATGCCGCTGCTTAAACTAGCCGAGCACTATTTTTACATTTTATCCCGTTTTTTCAGGGTGGATTCTTTTTTCCGCCCCTTTCGGTTTGCCCTTTGTCACTCAAGCCTTTACCAGTAAAGTAAAGATAGTTATAACAAATATATAAATCCAATTATGCGTATATTTCATGACATGTAGGTCTTGAGTACAATTTTTTCTTTAAAGTTCATTGCGAGATCACAACCTTGATTTCTGGTAAGTTTAGGCTGCGACATAAATTGCTTTGCTCAAGTTCGCATATTTCAATAAACCCACTGCTACCATTTGGCACTTGAGGAGTCTTGTAGATAGCAAAAAGTTTTTCGGGCGTAACGAGCCCCGAATTAAAGTCCACTTCTCCAAAATCAGTTGGGATTAGCTTCCATACGATTTCCCCATATGTATCAGGATTGACAACTTCAATTCGATACTCCCTTTCCGGCTTTAGTTTATAATGACTACCTTCAAGGATCTCGGGGACGTTATTTTGGAGATTATAAAGTTTAATATGCTGCTTAGATGATGTACTGGCCGATTGGCTGAAATCAAATATCGATCTGGTAGTAATCAAACTAAGTGTACTCAGCGTAAGCACCACGCCTACAACTATTCCAACGAAAAAGGATATAGTTTCTAATTCTTTAACCTTAAGCAAGAACCAATTCACCTCGAATTGGGGTCTCGCCTTTTGGTGTTTGTCATCTACTGGTGTTTGATTATTATCGGGGCCTTGTTCGCTCATAATTCCGTCATGTTTTACAAAATGAATAGCACATTTGCTTCGGAAAGAGATTGTCCTTAATACTACATAAGATAGTCTATGTAGGATAACCCGAGCCAAATCGAGTAAATTTGCACGATGGGCTTGATAAGTGTCTGCTGTTCTTGATCTACCCGTTAATTTCATCCCAACTTGGTGCTCATCCTTTTCTGAGGAAACCTTATTCGTCCGGTAAAGCTCAATTTTACCTTTTGTCGGTTATTACCACGGGGCAAATGTAAAAAAAACCTAGTTGTTATTGAAACCCGTCACCTTTATCTGGAGAAAAAAATTTTAACATTAGGATAAGCAGAAAGTTTTGCGATTCTTAGTCCAAAGCATTCTGTATGAGGGCAGGGTAATCAACGTTGAAGGAAAGCTTACTGAAATTAATAGTAATATTTCCAAACAAATTATACTGCACTTGCGTCGATAAAAAGACGATGTTGCTAAGAATAATGTTAAAAATTGTGCGGTTTGGATGAGAAGGAAACCGATGGATCAGGAGTTAGGAAGAGCGTAACGGATATATGGTGCAGAAAACAGAACTACGTAAACTACTCACCATTTGATACTTTGGAGAATTACCGTATCAAAATCGAGGAAGCTGGTAGTAAGAAGTGGATCGGTGAAAATGAACAAAAAGCCCTACTGCGTGCTGTCAAAAAGTTTGGTAGCACGCGAGACTACGCAATTGTGCTCATGCTGTTATGGTCAGGATTACGTGTTTCTGAACTTGTAAACCTAGATGTTGAGGATATGACACTTGGTCATGGTGTTGGTGAAATTCGAGTTCGTGAAGGCAAAGGCTGTAAAGCCAGAGATATACCCTTTACTAACCGAGAAGCCCGCAAAGCTGTTGAGCATTATCTTGATGAACATAGACCAAGCAATATGGGTGATGCGCTGTTCCTCGGCCAGAGAGGACGTTTCGGTGACAAAGGTATCCGTAAAATGCTGGATAAGTATACTAAGTATGATGATCGGCTGGCTGATGTTTCCCCCCACGCACTAAGACACTGCTATGGTAAGCGTCTGGCTGACTCAGGTGTCAAGTTGACGGAGATCCAGCTACTCATGGGGCATTCGTCTATCGAAATGGCTTCGATATATTTGACGCCAGATAAGACTGATCTCCAGCGAGCTAGTTTGAAAACTGATGGTGAGTTTCTAGTAGAGTAAGTAAAAACGTCCCCCTTTTCTTTTACATCCGCATCAGACAGGAGTTACACAAATGCTAGTTTTGGGTACTGTGCTATGAATCTACCATAGAGTCATCGAGATTTGCTAAAGCGAAGCAAATCCTATACATTTTGCGTGCTGACTTTTATTTGAGAATAAAATAGGCAACTATGTAGTTTGGATGAAGGAGATTTAATGAGCAGACAAGTACACTACAATATCAACGGTCAACCATTTCACATCAAAGCTGCTAAACCAGGCTCCAAACCCTTACCAGAATTTCGGCGACAGATCGTTCCAATCCGAATGAATCAGGGTGAGAAAGAAATGGCCCGCCGCAATGCCGAAAGCCGTGGACTAAGTTTGTCAGAATACATTCGTTCTCTGGTTTACGCAGACTCTGTATATACAGAATCCATTGATTAATAAGTTAGGCGGCAGAAACACACTTGAACTGAACTCAAAAGCCAGTTAAAAAGTATGAAATCACTAGATATCTGAGCAAATATGAATAGAAAAACTGTCACAATACTTTCTGATAAACCAGTACAAGAAGATAAACTGGCCGAGTTCAACAATGCAGTTTCCAAAGTTGCAGTGTTTATTGAAGATTCACTGACTTTTTCTGGTGCTGGACCAATTATTGGCGTGTATGGGGAATGGGGTAGTGGAAAGACTTCATTTGCACATCTCGTGGCTCTGAAGTTATCAAGTCACCAACCGCTTTGGTTCCATCCGACTTATTATAACAATGAGAGTGAAGTAGCTGCAGCGTTCTTTGAGTCTGCTTTGCAGCAAATTCAGATTGAGGCCACTGGTATCAAACGTATCAAGATTAAGACAAAGATCAGATGGCGCAATCTTAACCTGCCAGGTGGAGTGAAGAATCTGTTTAGTCAACTTTTAGCAATAATCGTACGATTATTACTGTTTGTCGGCGGTTCTGCACTTGTACTAAGTCTTCTTTCGTCGGGAAATTTGACTGGGGTTGGTGCAGCTGTAGGTGCTCTTGTAGGAAGTACTGCTATTATTATCGGACTCATTCAGAAAGCATTAGAGCCTGGGTTAAGTTTGGATCTGGATAAATTTGTAAGACAGATTGAAGCAAAACCGGGTACCAATAAACTTGAACAGTATATCAAGGAATTTCAATGGATTGCAGGGCTTGCCAGAAGTAGTGGCACACCATTTTTGGTAATGGTTGATGAAATTGATGATGGGTTACCTTTTCAGACGGCGTTGATAATAGAAGCTTTGCGACTTTTCGGTACAGGTCGTATTCCTTGTGTATTCGTAGTTCTTGCTGATAAGATGGCATTAGAGACATCTGTGCAGACCCGGTTTCTTAATCAGTTAAATGTAGGGAGCAATGAAAATGTTCAAGCCAATCTGGTTAAAATGGCCGGGGCATACTTGGATAAAATAATCCGCAATTCGGTTGAACTGCCTCCTCCTCCACCAGATTGGCAAGAAAACATTGAGAAAGCCCGCAGGCTGACTGTGCCTCGTTATAATTCACTTTAAATGAAGGGCCGCCTAACAAAAAATTCAACCCGACCCGGAAAGCTGCTTTCAATTGGGGCTGATTGGGTCAACAATCTGCTTTTAATTGTTGCATCCATCGGTAGCCTTTCCGGGCGGGTTAATTTTGGGCGTTAAGCTCGAACTTGTAGTTTGAAGCAGTCACACAAAGGACGGTTGTTGAAATTAACCTCTCTCTCTTTGCCATCATCTTCCTACCCAGAAACTACCCCAACTCATCAGCTTCAAAACTAGATCATAAAATCTGAATCTTGAGACCTGCGCTATGAGCAAGTTTCGAGACCTCATTCACCCGTCTACTGTTGGCATCTCCCAAAACTTCGTCGGACAACTTCTGTCGTTAGTCCATCCCAAGAAAACGGCCCTTATGTTAGTTGGGATAATTCTAAGAAAACCTATGGTAATATAGATACAAATATATCTACGTTACGTGCGAAAAAAGGTTAACTTAGAACGTGAACAAAACTCTAGCATACATCCGAGCATCCACGGACCAACAAGACGCTAAAAATCAACGTCACGAGATTTTAGAGTATATCAACAAACACAAAACCTCCATTGATAAGTTCATCGAGATAACCATCTCATCCCGCAAGAACAGTCGCCAACGTCGCATCGAAGAACTGACCAACAAATTAAATGAAGGTGACACGTTAATTGTCAGTAGATAAACATGCGGTGAGCCAACACAACAGGGGATGAAAAATGTGTTAAAGTGTGGTGGCAGCCGCCGAACAGAAATCGGGAAAGGTCCGTGGTCAAGTAAAGAACGCTCAGTAGCTAGATTGGTGTACACCGACGCACCACGGGATGTGGACGTTCCTCGGGACGAAACACGCAGGGCAGACTGTGCTCACAATCGGGTACACATAAGCGGCTGTGAAAGGAAAGGAAGATGGAAGTGATGTTTCCGAAGTGCAGCGGCCTGGATGTTCACAAGCGGATGGTAGTGGCGTGTGTGGTAGATGAATCAGGGAGGATGGAGCAGGTGCGCAAGCGATTTGGGACAACGACGGTCGAGTTGGAGGGGGTTGAGGTCGTGGCTGTCGTCGTATGGGATCACGCATGTGGCGATGGAGAGTACGGGAGTGTATTGGAAACCGATCTACAATGTGTTGCATGAGCATTTTGAGGTCTGGATTGTGAATGCCCGCCATCTGGCACAGGTGCCTGGTCGCAAGACGGATGAGAGCGATGCGGCCTGGATCACGAAACTGATGAGTTATGGACTGCTGGAGCGCAGTTTCATTCCAGATGTGGAGCAAAGGGACTTGCGAGACCTGACGCGCTATCGGACGCGTCTCTTGCAAGAGAAGAGTGCGGCAGTCAATCGCCTGCATAAGGTGTTGGAAGATGCCAACGTCAAGTTGGGATCGGTGGTCACGAGCATCCAAGGTGTATCGGCACGCCAGATGATCGAGGCCCTGATTGCAGATGAGATGGACCCAGAAGCCATGGCTGACTTGGCACAAAAGCGGCTGCGGGCCAAGATTCCCCAGTTGGTTGATGCGTTGACGGGACTGGTCCGTCCTCATCATCGTTTTATGCTGCAAGAAGTTCTGCATCATCTCGATCACCTGAATGTACGCATTGATGCCCTCAATCAACAGATTGGGATCCTCATGGCTCCGCATGCTGACCTCATCGCACGCCTAGATGCCATTCCCGGTGTGGGGCGAGTCGTCGCCGAGATAATTCTGGCGGAGATCGGTCCCTCGGTCGAAAGCTGGCCCTCAGCTAAGAAACTGGCCTCCTGGGCTTGTGTCTGTCCTGGCAACAACGAATCGGCGGGCAAACGCAAGAGTGGTCGCCGACGAAAGGGCCAGAAATGGTTAGTCACCGCCCTCGTTGAAGCGGCTTGGGCCGCCTCTCGCACCAAGGACACCTATCTCGCCGCACAGTTCCACCGTCTCAAGGCACGACGCGGAGCCAAGCGGGCAGCTATTGCCGTGGCCCATTCCATCTTGACCATCGTCTATCATCTCATCGACAAGCCCGATGCCGTCTTTGAAGAACTCGGCGGCGACTTCTTTCTCAAACGACGCAAGGAGCATGCACAAGCCGGCGCACTCAAAACCCTCGAGTCCCTCGGCTTCAAGGTTTTCTTGGCACCGACCGCCTAAGTACGGTGCTCACTACAACTGATTTGCGTTGGGCACAGGCAACGACGCCACCCACTCTGGCGGGTCAACTTGGACCCGCTTCTTATTCAACGCGGCCTTTAACCCCTCTCTCTCTTCTCTTGCTGCCCTTTTTTTCAGGGCAGACCGCAGCGGAGTGAGCACGCCCTCGTGCGAGCGGGTCAGCACAAGGGCGTGCTCACTCCGCTGCGGTCTACTGATTGTCACAGAACTAAGCAGGCTAGGCCGGAGCACCGGTGAAGTTATCCTGCTCATCCAACAACTGGCTGAGTATGGAGTGCGAGTCATCATCGTCAAACAGAATCTTGACATCCACTGAGATTCACAGGACATGTCAACCAAAGTGATGATTACTCAACTAGCTTTGTTTGCCGAGATTGAACGTGATTTTATCTCGCTGCGCACCAAAGAGGCATTGGCCGCCAAGAAAGCCCAAGGAGTACAACTGGGTAAACCCAAAGGAACCATTCAGAAGAGCATCTATGATAAAGACCGAGAGAAGATAGAAGAATTGCTTAAACTCGGTGTTCCGCAGAAGCGTATACTCGAAACACACCTTGGATACGGTAGCATGACCAGTCTTAATCATTACATCAAAACTAGGCAGCTCAAAAAGGAGTCTGCTGGTCTTGATCACAAGTAAACTTCATTCAGCCCGTAATATGGTACGAACCCACATAGTATGACAGCAGATTTTTCGTATGGTTTTCTTCCTGCACATGTCGGTCTTTTTCTTGTGATGACTCGATGTATTTGTCTGGATGATATGGTTGTTAAATACACATCAAAAAGGGTTGCCCCGATCGGGGCAACCCTTTTCTAAACTTACTATTTACCCTGGTTCTTGCTTAAACTTAATACCAATTGTTCATCATAAATTAGAGCTGGCTATCTCAGTGAACATGCTTGTAAATACGATACAAGAGGACGGTGTGTAACACATAGCCACTTACAATCGGCAACAGAGTAATTGCAAGCGCAACAAATACCGAGCCTGCCACGTGAGTCTTATATGGATTCGACACCACGTCAACTTGGAAAGTCATGAAAAGCGAGAAAAAAGCGGTTCCGCTCAGGGGGTAGGCAACCCACCAGGGTATTCCACCCATAAGTTTCGTAGAGCCTCTTAGCCGATCCAGACTCAAGGACCAACCACTTCCTAGCATCATCACACTAATGCTGAATAGCAGTGCTAGTTGGGTTGTTCTTGTGTATCCAACGAGGCACAGGAAAAGGAAGAAGAACACAGCTGCCCAACCTGTTTTGCGGATTTGGAAACCCAGTACGAACGCAAGACCGATACCGACTTGCAAAAGTCCAGTTGCATTGACAAAGAGTTCAACATTGGGGACCAGTGACTCTGCCCAACCATATTGATGAGCAGATCTGTGGTTGCCTGTGGGTCAGCGAATCCAGGTAATCCTGTGATTTTGACGCTTGGGTTTGCAATGGCAGGCCAGAGTATGGCAATACCAAGCTTGATCCGCATGAGAGCTATAGCAAGGTCAATGTGAGATACATTTGCTTTCTCGTAAATGCAGAGTCCAACAGTGATGAACCCTAGATAGACAACTGCCTCAAGCATTGTTAAACGCAAAACGTGTGATTGAAGGAAAGCCATGTGAAGCAAACTAAACATAGTCAAGCTGCCTAGCAGTCCGATAAGCATCAAGCGAACTCGACGATTCATCAACTCTTCGAGATTGAGGGTGATCATGAATCGAATCAAATGGGCCCAGCGTTTATTGTTGCCCTGAAGTCGATTCAGCAGATAGCGATCCACTCCGAAGTACATACCATGAATGGAAATAATCACTACAAGTGAGCCAGTAATAAACCAATGCGGTGTCCGCAAAGTTTGGACCACAACATTCATAGCAATAAACATCGGCAGACCTGCAACAAGAACTGGACGAACAAAGATACCAATTAGTAGACTCAGGCAGACCACTAATTGAAGTGCGACTACTAGATAGCTGAACTCTGGTGCAAATGGGATAACGACCGCTGTGAGCAGCCAGGCCATAGAATCCCATGTACCTTTTTCCAATACTTTATTGACCAGTTCTACAATCTTGGTTCCAGCACCAGGACCAAGCCACAGTTCATTAATCTTTGGGTATTGCCCACCAACCAATTCGTATCCCATTGCGATACCTAATGCGAAGCAGAAAATTGTAAACCAGTAAGTCCGCAGTTTTTCTACCACCCAAATATTCTTATCCATTTGTTCTATACCTCCGATAGGTGAACTTTCGAATATTTACAATTTGACATTTAATCTGTCTCCGGAGACATAGATATTGTGGCAGAGGGGAGGAGAATAATCTTGCCTTATCCTAGGGTGATTCTACCCCTAAAATAAGGTAGCTTGGTCGAGCAGCGTAAGAAAAAGAAGAGCCTGCTTAAAAGGCAGGCTCTTCTTACCGAGGGATATTTTTGAATTGATGCTATCTTTCAGTGAACTCTACTAAAAGAACATATTTAGAAGTAATTTGTTAGGAATCTGTGAAAGATGCCATTGATTTTTTAACTTCATGCAGTGGCAGCATTTTGCCATGCTATTGAGGGCTACCCTGTAGTAAGCTGGCTATTTGGTCTATAAATCGTACCTGTTCTTCGATGTCATCGGGATAAATAGCGATCTCGGGGGTCGATACTGGAAAAAAATTCTGATAGGTTCTATTAGATTCATCGACCTGACCAATGACAAACTTTGCATTACTTCTATGGGCCTGATAAATGAGATCGCGGATGCGCGGGGCGTTGCCAAGTCTGTGAATTGAACGGCAAGGGATAATAATACAGGTTGCTTTATTTGCACGTAGTAATGCTTGGTCTAGAGTTAGATCAGAGTATAACGTCAAGCCATGAATGCCTTCTGCGCATCGCCCACCAAGGCCCACAACGCTGACACGCAGTCCAGCCTCACGCAATTTGATTGTAAACAAGGCGGCTGGCGCTTCCTCAAATTTGTCTCCCCATAAAACAAAGATGTATGGATAGGTTCTGGGATGACGCACATCGGTCATAAGATATCCTTGTAGATTCGGTCATTGAGCGATTTATCAATCACTCAGACCCTGATCATATCTAACTGCTCTGTTTAGGATACCATCGCATTGTCAATTGTAGTCTATGGAATCCCTAGGTCGTTCCTAGAAAATTCTATGGGTCAAAAACCTATGGGAACCCTAGGTAAACCCTCTATATTGCATTGTTTGCTGATAAAACCTGTGATATTCTGGAAGCAATATAATGAGATGCTTCGATATATCCGGGATATATCTCACATGTGCAATGGGTTTCCACATCAAGATTTAGTAGAAGATGTTCGGCTGGCACTGAAAGATTGGCACAAAGAAAGTGCTGTTAGCAGCCCAATTGAATACTTATATCTCTTCCGTAAGACTCTGCGAGAAGAAGCGTGTAACGCTCGCCAAGCCACAAACCAGGTCATCTTTGATGCTCTGAAGAAACTGGAGGGCGAGAATGAGCTACACGCTAGAGTGCTGCATCTACGGTTTCTGAACAAAGAGACAGTGTACGCCACAGCCAATATGCTGAACCTGGCAGAAGCGACGGTCTATGAACGACAAAGGGAGGCTATTAGACATCTGGCACAGCTTTTGCAGGAGATGGAATCAGATGCACAGAAACGACAGCAGCAGATGTTAGAAGATCGATTGGACCCTGCTACCTATATCAATCTTATTGGTGTAGAGGCTCATTTGGAACAGTTGATGAGCAAATTAACTCCAGCTGGTGCGCCCTAATGAGGCAAGTGATTGCGAGGAGCCTATTTGACGACATTGGTTGGGTCTCAGCCCGCCAGACCCATCTGGATCTCAGTGGATTTATCAAACCAGTTGGTCAACCGGTTCTAACAGCCGAATCGTTGGTAGAAACACTAATGACCCAGTTGTTACCTGAGTTGCCTCTCCCTACCGATACTTCCCGTGAACGGGCATGGAAGATTCTTCAAACAGAGCTACAGCAGAGTCCACACCTGATTGTAATCGACAATTTAGAAACAGTAGCCGATGTCGAGAACTTACTGCCGACACTGCATCGCCTCAGCAACCCTACCAAGTTTCTAATCACATCACGAGAAAGTCTCTATTCAGAACCGAATCTATATCATTTTATTGTGCCAGAGTTGAATGAGTCAGATGCAATCCAATTGGTGCGACAGGAAGCGAACCTGAGCAATCTACCTGTCTTAGCTGATAGTCCTGATGATGAGTTGAGGCCCATCATTGAGAGTGTCGGAGGCAATCCACTTGCCTTACGTCTTGTGGTTGGACAAATGCATATCTATCCGCGAGATGAGATTTTAGAGGCTCTTCAGGATGCAAGCGGAGGATCTGTCGAAAATTTGTACACATTTATTTATCGTCAAGCCTGGGACAGTCTTGATGAACGAAGCCGACGTGCTTTCCTGGCTATGCCCTTGGTCAATCCTAGGGGTGATGATTTAGAACATCTTCAAGCTGTGAGCGGACTCCCCATCAGTGAATTACGCATTGCATTGAGCGAACTTGTCACACGCAACTTAGTAGATAGCTATGGCAATCTTTATGAGCGTCGCTATAACATTCACAGTCTCAGTAGATCCAAATTTCAGGTTTTGAGAGAGAATTCTGGCTAAACAGTTGACATAAATACAAATTTGCCGGTCGATATCTAGTTTTTGCGTTAGATTTGGGCGATTTTCAGATATGAAATAGGTTGTTTTCTGTAACCGAAATCTGAATAAATGACTCCAAAATCCCTGCAATCTCGACTGAAAATCGCCAAAAACGCCAAATTTGGATCTACTGAGTCTAACCCGTACCTTTTTGCAAAAGCAGGTAGCCCAGTGGGAAGCATGAGTGCCTCTACACCCAGGTATCCTGACTTATTTCGCGAATTCGTAGTCAATAATATGGGCTCAGCATTATCTAGAATCGATAGTTCAACGGGCGCCGTTTTAACTGAAGAGGAGCGCGAACGCGCCCTACATAGCCTCGATTTTGGGCTTACGATAGATGAGGCATGGACGCTTGCCCGTAAGTTGCTTTTGACGATGGCTCCCAAAATGGAACAGGCTGGCTTTCGTGATGATTGGATACCGTATCTACAACAAGGGATCGTGCAGAGTAGAACATTGCGCGATGACAAGACCAGGTCCAAACTGTACTTTCATTTGGGTGTCTTGTATCAATTGAGGGGGCGACTGGATGACGCTCATCATCGTTTCATATTAAGCGCTAGTGGCTTCGAGGCTCTAGACGATAGTCATAACCAAGCTAAAGCCCTCAATCGACTCGCGTATATCGCCCGATTACAGCGTAAACCGGAAGAAGCGACAAGATTAGTTGTGACAGCATTGAAACTGCTCGATGAGGAGGCTCCTGAGCGGGCGTACAGCTATTTTGTGCAGGGAACTATTGCCTACGATGCTCTTTCCTGGACCGAAGCAGCTGATCTGTTTCAACGGTCGCTTACCTTATGGCAACAAGAAGGCAATACGCGTATGGTTGCTTGGAATCTGACAAACTTAGGAACGACTATGCGTCCTCTCGGGCGATACGCAGAAGCCATTCGCTATTATGAACTGGCAATTGCTCTCTTTGAGGAGATTCATGATCCAGTACACCAAGCTGTGGCCAGTATGAATCTAGGTAATGTATATCTAGTGCTCGAACAACCAGCGGACGCACTAACATTTTTTCAGCCAGCTGAACGGGTATTTCGCCAAGTGCAAGACGAGCGTCGCTTGGCAATCATTTATAGTAATCAAGGTATTGCTTATCATGGCTTACAGCAGTGGGACCAAGCAGAGCAAGCCTTTTTATCCAGCATCGAGCGTTGGCAACAGACGAATGACATTCATACGCTCATTGATGTCTACTGCGATTTAGGACTCACTTATTTTGATCAGGGTCAGCACCTGGCAGCGAAAGAACAGTTTCGTATCGCTCAAGATCATCTAACCAAAATCGCAGGGGAACCTGGTTATCGCCAGTTGCATGAAATGATAATGAGATATTTACGTCAAAGTGAGGATATTGCTGAGTAAAGATGTCAGTAAAAGGGAGGACCCCGAATTCGGAGTTCTCCCACTTAGTATCCTACCCGCAATGATCGTCTTTAGGTCCGACCAAAGCTGGTATCTCACTTGCAGAACTAGTCATGCTATCAACGAATGTTGACATTGACGTAGTTGATGTTACCAGGCAAATGGCAGTAACCACGATGAGCAGCCAGCGGCGCAGTTGAATAAAGTAACTTGTGTTCATACTCGACTTATCTCCTGTAAGAGAAGTTCGCCGAGTTTGGGGATCCCCACTGCTACATAGACACTGCTATGCAGTAGTACACGCGTGTTTCCCCAACGAACAGAATAGGGTGCAGATTGAGTAGAAAAGGGTTGGTATACCATCTCTCCTACATCTTGAATGAAGTCTTCTACATTCGACACTTCATTTCGATTTGTCTCCGGATACATGGCTAGTGTAGCTGGCGAGGCCCGGTAATGCATGCCTGATCTTAGGGAGGACTCCTCCCTAAAAATAGCTAGTCTGCTCTTTTGGAAGGGGTTGATAAAGGCTTAGTTGGTAGGCTCAATGCATTTGAGCAGAAACAGAAGAGAGCCTGTTCAAGATGCAGGCTCTCTTCAAGCAGAAGTAGTTTGTATGTCGACCTCTCTATGACAGGTAACCTAGCCGCCTACCCGTATTAACCGCTTCGGTACGATTGTTTACGCCAAATTTTGAATAAATGGCTTTGGTATGCTGGTTGACCGTTGAAAATTTGATACCAAGTCCGCTGCCGATTTCATTATAGGTTAACCCCTTTGCAAGTAAGTGTAGGACGTCGTTTTCCCGGGGCGTCAAGGATTCATAAAAGGATAAATTCTGAACATTTGTATCATCTTGCCCCACAGAATGAGGTTCACCTGCTACAGTGTGCTGTAACTGTTGTACTGTCAGGGATAGCTCTGCGATAGTTTTCTCTAACTCCTGAATCTTGGTATTGAAGAAGTTTGAACGAGGTGTACGATTCTGACGCTTGTTCATATTGCCTCCGACTTTGGAGGCAAAACCGGCCTTGCCTAGATCTAATTTGTATTCGCTAGTTGACGTCGACTACAGCATACGCCGAAAAGGGGTGAAAAGAGGGTGCGGAGTCATTACAGCAGATGTAAGAGATCGTTACACAGAATGGATGCCGGGGAAACGGTAATACTTTAGATGAGATCAAAGAGTACTCAATCAACATTTGTGTTGCTTCTGCTCGGTCAGGCTATGGGTTGTCACAATAGAGCTATTACATGAATCGTACAGTTTGAATGGTCAACTAGTTGAAGGAATAGACATTAATGGCTGATTATTTAGTGTTTTCCGAATTACTCAATCGCTATCTTGGTGAACAAGAGCGTAGTCAAGCTTGGCTTGCCCGCAGGATAGGTGTAACTGGCGCTACTGTTACACGGTGGGTAAACAATGAAACACGTCCCGGTGAACCCGACATAGTTGTGTTTATTGCTGACACATTTGACTTGAATGAGCAAGAATGTGTCGAATTAGAAGATTTACAAGCTAGTTTTGAAGCCAAAAAGAATAAAAGTGCTTTAGTTGCTTTAGTTGCAATTAGAGGACGCTCCAAGATTTCAATTGATGTAGAAGAGGCTTACAATACGCATAGTTTGCCTAATCCATACCTTGGCCTACGTACCTTTACTTACGACGAACGAAGCTTCTATGCTGGTCGAGAATCTTTGATAGAGAAAGCAGTCGATCTATTAACTTTACCCGGAGAACAACGAACCCTTTTTTTTATCACCGGTGCTAGTGGCAGCGGTAAATCTTCGTTTGTGCAAGCTGGCCTGCTCCCTGCCTTAAAAGATTATTATGAGCAGCAAGATCAGACGGTTTGCTGGGAAATATTTCGCCCTTCTCATCAACCCCTTGCCGGACTTTCCGATGCTTTACTTCAATTAGGACTTCCTGCCGAACGTGTTTCTACTGACACTGGGAAGTGTATGCTGAGACTATCTAGTGAACTAGTATCAGACAATCAAATCAGGTTGCTCGTTATTGACCAGTTTGAGGAGTTATTCACTCAGTCTGACTTGGATGAACGGGATAGTTTATTTGAGCTTTTGGAAGCTCTACCTAGCTTTTCTAACCTACGTATGCACATTATTGCGACCCTACGTATTGATTACTTCCCTGAGTTATTCGCATATAAGACTCTTTATGATATTGCCAAGCAAGGCATAGACCTGCATGTGATGAGTGCCGATGAACTAACATTGGCTATCCAGCGACCGCTACAACACGTGTATCCTGATGGTGAGAAGCGGTTCGAGACAGCCCTCGTGGAGTCTTCGACTCAGTGCGTATGGTGAGTTGACTGATGCTATTCAGAAACGTGCAGAATATATTTACCAAAATACCGCCAGTGAAGACGGAGAAGTTGTGTTACGAAGCGAAACCGAACAAGAGATAATACTTGAAATCTTTTTGGGACTTGTTGAGGTATCTCTTGATAACGACCATCGTCGTGATGTCCGTCGTCGCCGCTCCGTGAAGGACGTGATACAAGATGATGTTTGCCACCAGAGAGACATCCTTTTGCCATTTCGGCTGTAGATCTAAGTCTCTTTCCACAGCTAGAGATCGATATAGATCAGTTTGCCACTGCTATATCCCAGACCCTGTTTTCACCTACTCAGGTATTCACAGCGACTTTGTTACAAACTTATAATAAAACCCAAAAACTAGATTATGATAGCGATTTCGTTATTGAATCAGATACGGATGGATTTGTTGATTTATACGATTTCGCATTGCAGTCGATACAAAACATCAATGACGATGATATCAGAACGGCTGCTTCAAAATTAGTTACAACATTAGATACCGCGATTGTAGCTGAACGACATCGAAGTGGAAGCCCTTGGTCACTTCCAATTACTCAGGTATGGAATCTAACCAATGTTCATGGTCTTTCGATATTTTTACCCATAGGAGAAGAGCTAGAATTACCAATAATAATCACAACAACATCTCAAATCACATCTGAAACGGTACTTACTCGTAACCTGCAATTACGCGAGATGTATACCAAGAATCAATTGAAGTTTGTTGAAAGGACAAAATGGGGGGATTTAATTGACCGTTACTATGAGCTTGCTACACCATCTATAGGTGTAACGGACGGCCCGATTGACGGTTTGCTGCAGCCAGACATTTCTCCCCCAGAAACTTTTATCACCTATACCGGAGTACCAAATATTGGCGATAATATTCAGATCTCATGGCAGTTAACAGATACTCAATCTGCTATTATAAGTGCTACATTATGGCAGAAGCTCCCTACTGAAAACTGGACAGTAAAGCAATCCGTGCAGTATGTTGAGGAAAATTCAGATATTGGTCAGAGTAGTCGATTTATTAAGGATAATAGTGAGAATATACTCCTTTCAGAAATATGCACCCACAAGTTTTCTCTGCAGGCAATGGATAGTGCCGGCAATTTAGAACCTATTGGAGTTCCAGCGAATAGTATTACAGTTAGAGTCGAGCCTTGTAATGAGCTATTCTTGCCGTTTCTCTCAACTTCACATATTAACTGATGCCCGTCTGTTTTTGATGACTTACACTGAGTTGGTTTCTCTCTGGTATGAGTTATTCGACTCCGTATCTAGCGGCTCTGTGAGACTACTACCTCAGAGTTTTCAGAGAGCGTGTCTGACTAGATTTCAGAACGTTTGTCCAATTCAGCGTAATCGTTCAAATGCCCCGCTGACCCAACTTTTAGATTTTCCTACAAAAAACATAGGCAGATTAATCCTCAAAGATCAATCCTCATACAGATCTTCAACCAGGTGCGGATTCTCACGCAGCAGATCGACCACGTCCAAGACTTTTTTGCGCATCCACCCCCCTTATACGCCTTTGAGGGATAGGTTTTTTCCAGCAGACCCGATTTCGGGGTCAAAATCGGCTATTTTGGGATCAAAAACATCCCTTTTGGGGCTAATTTCGACCCCTTTCGAGCCTGTTTCCGAAAAACCTATCCTTGCAAGCCCTTATACGCCCCCTCCCTATTGCAGATTAATTAAATAACTCTGGTATAGATAGTCGAGTCCTATACCAGGATTAATTAAGCAAGATGGATGTAGGATCGACCGCCAGCGAGTTACTCAGAACTGAGCACTTTTCCAACGGTCGTCCCCCAAACCACGCATGAGCTTTTCAGTCTCACGTGGCTTTCCACCTCCACGCAGCCGTGTCTGTGTGGACCTCGAAGAGAGGAACCTTATGACTCGTTGCTGTTCGAGCGATATCCATCTCATCACGGGCTCATGTTCTATTACAGAACACCCTTCAGTATGGATACCAAGGTTGGCTGCACTCCTTCCCCGTGCGCCACCCATTACAGGAGGTACGTTGAGTAGTACGAGTGCTCCGTTAACCGCCATTTTCAGAGCAGCCATTTCAGGCTCTCACTCCGACAAACTTGCACGGTTGCCTGTCGGGCTGGTGAGGTCAATCCCGTAGTTCGCTACAAAAGGTCATCGTTGGACTTAGGCAGACCGTTCGTTCCGTTGAATGAGTTCGTTACTCATCGCCCATTGCTCAGAGATTCGTCCAGTCCCGCTCATCTGACCGAACGAGAGGAATGGCCAGGGTTACAACCCACTTTCCCTGGTGTGATGCCAGGCACCGCTCAGAACTAGTCTTCGGGCAGTTTAGCTCTTGCCATATCCAACTTAGCTTGACCCTCAGTCGTTGGTTGTGGACTACCAAACTTGGGTCTTTTCCACCATGCTATTGTCCCCAGCCTGTTTCCAGGTCTAAGTAAGGTGGATGCTTTAGAACATGTTTCTCTAATGTTCACCTCCTATGAGGTATCCTTTTGTAACACTTATCTACGGCGCAACAGCGGGGGCATTTGCGCAGAAAGTTACGGTTTGAAGGGTAAAAGAAGACTCTAAACCGTAACTTTCTGTACAAAAACACCCTAAATCATCTCTAATTAAAGGGTTGACATGATTCAATTTGTGTCAAACCACTATATGTAGTGTCTTCCAGAGGGGTTCAAGGGGTAATTACTACACGGCTACCGTGTAAATTTAGGCTGATAGGTTAATTAAATGGCTGTTTCCGTTACCATTTTCTTTTCAAACCGTAACTTCTTGTTCGGATGCCCCCGCTGGTCCAAGATGCAAAAGGGAGACCAATCGAAACCAGGGGCAAACGTAAGCAAGAGAGCTAGTTATTCCCTTCAATCTTCATCAATTCAAGAGTAGCCAATGTGTGGGTGTTGGCTCTCGACTTGCGATTAGAAACTGCCCCCGTTTTTGATTGGTCTCCTACATCGCAACAGCGGGCACATTCGCCCCAAAACATACGGTTTCGAAAATTTCTCTCTGAGAGCAACGGTTAAATTTCTCAATTCTATCGATAAATATCATGGTCCATCAAGGACTTGGCCTCTTTTTGTATTGCCTCAAAACTAGTCCTCATGCAAAGTCGACTACCACGGGTAGTCTCACAGAGATATCCATCCATGACACCACCACGGTAGTAACACGCAGAATCACGTTATTTGTCACTTTAGTCGGCGGAAGAGGGTTTACGGCGAGGAGATATTAGCTGAGCAATGCTTATGGTTTCCAGTAGGCCTCAAACCAAACGGAGGACTGCATACTGGTAATCTCTTGGTTGCCAAGCGTGCAAAAAGTTGATGTTCTCAATCCGTAGTCCTGTTTCTGGTTGCGCTGGATCGTTCACGTAGACATAATCATCATCAAAACCGATGACGACTACCGCATGATTCTGGTAGTAAGGCCAGTCCGTTGAAATGTCTCCGTCAACAGCGACTATCACTGGTAAACCTAACTCTATATACTGAGCAAAATCTTCAATCGCTCCATTGATTTCCAAATCAACTACTATGCCAAGAGCATCAGATAACTTAGTCACATTGGTGAAGACACAAACGTCTCCAGAGGAAGCTACGAGTTGATTCCATAACCACTTTTCGCTTCTTTCTATGCCAAGGCTATCCAGTATTAGCTTGCAACACATAACCAAACAGTCATAGCCATGCTGTTGCAGTCTGTTTTTGAAGCCTTCGAGTAGCACACAGTTCTCCTACAATCTTTGCTATCTGGTGTTCAGTTAATGGAATTACTTCGCCTGTGACTGCATTCACATCAATGAAATCCAAGGGATGATCGACTGCTCCAACTAATGAGTCTTTGATCATAAAGCGCCACAGAGGGGTTTCTACAGGGATAAAGATGCCACCCCTAGCGCCGAGCTTGTGATCAATGTAATTTGTCGTCCATGTATTTGCCTTGATCCTGGCATGGTATCTGAGGACATACCCATTCTGATCTCTGGCAAAAGTATCTCCCCGCTCTTTGGCTGCATACACTTCCGCAGACTCTTTCATATCCCGTATCCGGTCTTCGGAAAGGTTTTCTACCTGACCGTCATTAGAAATTGTCAACCATCCTACCATCGGGCTAAATGATATGTCATCCCTCTGAACTTGGACAGTGAAATTCCAGCCGTGATCTCGTTTGTTCCCTTTTTCTATGAAGTAACTGTCCCCGAAAACGTCCGATATATATTTATTTGCGACTTCCTGAACAACTTCAGTCGTCAGTTCATGCTCTCTGGTTGCAATCATGTGGCTATCCTCATACAAATTACATGCCTTGACATTCGATACACACAGAATAGCAGATGATTTACGTTTGGAACAAACACGGCATCCGTATTCCGGAAACATCTGCTGTCTTAACTTCAGATTTGGATTTTTGCGTCTATCGGTTGGCGGACAGCAGTGACACTCAAATACTCCTCTTCACCGACTCATTCACCTAGTTCAATCCTCATAATACTCTTCAACCAAGTGGAGGTTCGCGCGCAACAGATCGACCACATCCAACACTTTCTTCCGCATCCAACCGCCTTTGTAGGCTTTTTCCCCAAAGATGGCCTTGGTCATGCGGTCCTGGTATCCCCTGCGCATCTCACCCAAATCCCTGTCGTAATAGGCCACAAACAATTCCTGGACAGTCGGCATGGTGGCATACTCGACGACATCGGTCGCATAATGCCCGATGGTGCGTCCATGTTGTTGCCGTAAAGCCAGATACTTATCCAGCTCGCTGGAAAGCCTGTCCTCACCAAAATCTTCTTTCGAACCGTATCTCTGAATGATGGATGCCACAACTGCCTCTGTCTCGTCCCCTTCGACGAAATAGGACTGAACCCGGGTGCGTTTCCCGCCATCGACGAGGATAAATGAACCGGCGCCAGGAAGCGACTCAGCACCCACCTTGGAAATCCCTGCCGCCAATTTTGAGGCTTCGCTGCTGGTGACTTTCCCCACAATCCGGGTCGTGAAGTTCGCCTTGATAATGGAGCCTATCTCACTGGCCAGCGGGTGCTGAGTAGCCGCAAACACATGCATCCCATTGGAACGCCCCAGCGCGGTGAAGCGCTCGATAATCGCTTTTATCTGCGGGTAATGTTTAACGGCTTCCAAGATCTCATCCACACATAAGAGATGCTTTGTCTTCGAGGTATCCTCTCCGGAAATCCGCAGTTCCATGATGGCCTGGAGCTTCGTCAGCATCCTAGTAGCTGCTTCCGCTTCATAGGCATGGCCATCCACATGGGGCAGGCTTTTCAAGGGGAGCAGATTGTCGTTCTTGAAATCTATCAAATGAATGACCAAATCATCCGGGTGGTTATTTTCGGCCAGGGACAAAATCGCCCCAGTCATCAACACCGACTTCCCGCCACCGGTTTCCGCCGCAATCAGCGTATGCGGTTTTTTGTTGAGGTCAATGGTGACATCTTCCGTGCGCAGATTCTCGTCACTCTGGCCGATGACCATCGAATACTTCGGCGCAATGAGATGGCTATCGATATATTTGATGATGGAGGGAAAAGGGTGGGGGACTTCCAGCACCAACGGCGCTTCATTAATCCGAATGTCGGTCGTCTGTCCGCGCGATCGGGAGAGCCTGTCAATTAGTTCATTTTTTAGTTTGGTCACTCTCGATACACGCACGCCTTTATTGAGGGTGATGCGGTAGCGAATGTAGGTGGAGGTGATATGCACATCATTGAACATCACACCGGCATTTACTCTGTGATGGTGTAAGACGTCGTTGATCTCACTGACCTCACCCAGAAGTGTGTTCATGAGCTGGTAATCGAACGTTGCGGCTGAATTCATGGTGTGGCTCCTGATACGAATGAAAAAAAGAAAAGGCGTAAGGTTACGAATGTTATCTGATATTTGAACACAAGTTACGATGCATAACGTTGGGTATTGGCGCGACTCATGAACCATCCTTTAGGCAGAATAAAAGGAAAATACAGTATACAATAGATGACGGTTATCTTCATAATACTAGTAATCTTTCACATACGTCACCGTCATATTTATACGTCAGAATGGAGACATAGCAAGGCATTTCTCGAGATTTCTGGGTTATTTCCTGCAGACGGCCACAAAAGTGATGCAATTCGTCTTATTTTTTAGTAACATTCATAAAATCGTTGAAAATCAAGTATTTAGGCAGAAAGTGCGATTTGGAGCGGTGTGTGTTTGCGTATGTTAGGTGTCTAGCATAAAATATATTATGTCAGGCATAGAATATATTAGATATAGAATGAAACGAGAGTGGCATGAACGACAATACGACAAGTAGCGTGCAAAATCATACAGGAAATAGCAACAGCCAGGTAGAGGCGCTGACTGACATTCAGGTGCCCGCATTCTCCCTAGTCGTGGAACGGGCAGAGCAGGTAATTCTCGACCTGTTTCGGCATAAGCGGAAGAATAAGAATACACAGCAGGCTTACTTGAGGGCCTTGCATCGCTTTAGCGGGTGGTGTGAGCGTGAAGGGTTAGCGTTGCCGGAGCTTCATTCCCAGAACATCGAGACCTATATCGAGAAACAGTTGAGGTCAGAAGGATTGTCAGATGCCAGCATCCAGCAGCACTTATCGGCCCTGAAGACAATCTTTAATCGCTTGTATATTGAACGGGTGCTCCCGATTGATCCGGCAGCCCCCATTCGATTCGAAGGGTTGAAAAAGACAGAAGGGTCCACCCCAGATTTAAGTCGAGAGCAGATTGAGCAACTCTTTGCTGAAATTGACAAAGAAACAATTTCTGGACTCCGCAACGCCGCCATGATCTCCGTCATGCTCTATAGCGGTGCCCGAGTGAGTGCGGTGGCGAATATGAAGGTCAGTGATTATTTTGGGTCTGGGGATGAATGGTATTTTCGCTTGATTGAGAAACGTAGAAAGCTCCACATTGTGCCTGCACATACGGAGGCCAGGAACTATGTTGACCGCTATATCGAAACGGCCGGTATCGCATATCAGCATGACACACCGCTCTTTCGGAAATTTACCAATACCCTGGAAATAACCGACGAACCCGTCAGCCAGACGGCCATTACCGCCATGATTAAGTATTACGGAGAAAAGGCAGGCATCGAGGCAAAACACATCTGTAGTCACTCCTGCCGGGCAACAGCAGCCACAACATTACTCGAACAGGGAACACCTGCCGAGGAAGTCCAACGATTTCTCAACCATGCCCATATCAGCACAACACTCATGTACGACAGGAGAGACAAGAAAACAAAGAAGAAAGTCGTTGAGTCGATTTCATATCGGTGATTTTAGGGTAGGGGAACGACAAACAAGGTAAGCATATACCATAACGAACTACCCGCCTTATTTGCCACCGAACAGAGTTGATGATATTAGTTATGTACAAGTGGATAGTCAATTCACTTGAGAGATGGCTCCGAAGAGTCATGGCGAGAGCAGTAAGGGGAATCGTGAAATGGCCCAGGCAACTATTACCTTGTCAGGTGAAGGTGTTCAGGATGTTCAAGAGCTAAATGTACAGATTTTTGTAGAAGCTTCGGTCGAGACCAGTGCAAAGGCGTCCCGTAGACGTGTAACCATTTGGCTAGCCAGCGAGGTTGGAAATATGCTCATGGCTGGAACCCCAGAGCTAGTGATCTCTGAAAAAACAGTCTGGCGGCTGCCGGTGTTGATGACCTCATCAGAAAAAGGAATCGTTGGTCAGGTGGGATGCGTGGATGTTGATGCATCTACTGGAGAACCATTAGTCGACGAAGAACTCAAAACACGGATCCTAGAGAATGTCAACCAGCTTGTTAGTCCCGCACTATCCCCAGCAAGCTGACGGGTATTGTTTGCCCGCCTGCGCTCAGATGGTTCTGGCCTATTGGGATGTCAACCGCAGTCAGAATCGATTGGCCAGACAACTGAACACAATCCGTGGTGCTGGTACTCCAGGGTCGCGTCTGCTTAACTTAGCTTCTCGCAGTCTGGACGTACAGTATGATTCTGGAACTCTCGACGATTTGCGAGCAGCCATAGCCCAAGGCGTGCCACCAATTGTCTTAGTCATACGAAGGATTTTCCACATTGGACCATTGAGACGCTCCATGCAGTTGTCGTGATCGAGATGGATGATGTCGATGTGGTGATAAACGATCCCGGCATGGATCAGGGGTCAACCATCATGAGCATTGGAGACTTTTTCCTGGCCTGGGATGAGATGGCCAACCTATATGGATTGATTAGAAAAAAGTGAGTACCCAAAAAACAGATACCCCTCAAAGTGCCAGACGATGTTCCGAAAATCTCTAGCTCGTTTCTGTTGCGAAACGCAGAATGACTCCTGGACGTAATGATAAGTAGAAGGAATAGAGATCCAGGAGGTGAAAAAAATGTTGCGAATGAGCTATAAAGCGACAGCAGACTTCTGGGAGATCAGCGAAAAACTAGCGATAGAGATGGAGCCAGAACTGTCAGCGATAGATAAGGTATTGGATGACGAGGAGTTGATAAAGTTAATTAAAAAAGAGTTCAGCCATCGATATCCAAAGACGCTAGAGACGGGACGGAAATCAAGTCCGGTCGAAGTGCTGTTGCGCATGTTGACAGTGAAACGGTTGTATAGCTTTACGTATCGAGAGACGGAATGGCATGTGCGAGACACTCAGGGTAACCCTCCAAAAAGAAACAAGCCAAAGGGCTCAACAACTGGTCGAGACCTTTGAAACTTACATCCCTCGGGTAGAACAGGCCCTTGCCCAAGCCGTGCGCCGGGTCATCAATGGCGAGTCTGTTCCTGCTCCAGAGAAAATCGTCAGCATCTTTGAAGCTCATACCGACATCATTCGGCGCAAGAAACCGAGCAAAGAGACCGAGTTTGGTCACAAAGTGTGGCTCGATGAAGTTGATGGGGGGATCGTCACTCGTTGGCCAGTCCTTGACGGCAACCCACCCGATGAAGAACAGTGGCAACCAGCCATTGACCATCATCTCAAGATTTTCAAAAAGCCTCCTTTCCAGGCAAGTGGAGATCGTGGCCTTTACTCGCCTGACAACGAATCTTATGCCACAAAAATAGGCGTTAAACGGGTCATCTTGCCCCAGATTGGGCACAAAGATGATCCACGGCACCAACATGAGCAGCAAACCTGGTTCACTCGCGGTCGTCGCTTTCATGCTGGCGTCGAAGGTCGCATCAGTGTCCTCAAACGCAAGCATCAACTCGACCGCTCTCCCCACCACGGCCAAGATGGCTTCGACAAATCGGTTGGCTGGGGCCTCATTGCTAACAACTTGACCCGCATTGGCTCCTCAATGGCTGCATAAATAATGCGTTTCGCTCCGGTCATTCCGGCTGCATTCTGCTCTTTTTTTATTTATCCCGTTTCGCAACAAGAACTAATTAGGAGCTAACCTATAATAAACCACAGCGTCTTTTCCCGCTTGTCACGCGTAATCTGAATAACATTCAGTGACAGGGGCAGGAGAAGGCCTTGGGAGATTTGTCAGAGTCTCGATCATCTTATATATTTCACAAGCTGGTTTCTATTTATAGATGCTTGTATATGACACGTTTTCTGTATTCACGGGAGCATTAAGACACGTGTAAACAATCGGTATAAATTTATGTCAGGTGTCGGTAGACGTTTGGAGTATCTGGTCATCAACTGTTATAGAGTCGTTGTGTTAACGATTAGGAGCTTGAGATGAAGCTCATTGGGAATTACCTGTCGCCCTATGTGCGACGTGTAGCGGTCAGTCTAAACGCGATGGCGATGCCATTCGAGCTTGAGCAACTCTATGTCTTTAAATCCCCTGAAGAAGTGCGCAAGTACAATCCTATTGTACGAATTCCGACGCTGATTCTAGATGATGGAGAAGTGTTGGTCGAAAGCTATGCAATTCTCGATGCAATCGACGAGATAGCGGGCTTCGATTACCGTCTGACACCCCCTTCAGGCAGCGAACGACGTCACGTAATGAAAGTCACCGCTCTCGGAGTCGGCAGCATGGAAAAAGCCCAATGGGCATTCTATGAGGGGCGATTCAGACCGCAGGAGAAAATCCACGAGCCCTGGATCGAACACAATGAGGGGCAAGTGCTTAGTGGGCTTGCCTATCTTGACGATCTGGCCAAAAAAGTAGGAGATAGTGGATTCACACTGTCAATAACAGACTGACAGATACATTTTACCATTCCACAAAGAATCTGTGCACATTTAATACACCTTTCAAAAATGACAAGGCCGAGTTAAGTAAGACTAAGCAAAAGAAGACTGCTTGATAATACGTATTACTGAGTGATGGTTAAAATGAAGCGAAAAAAAGTAACCTTATCAATGCCGATAAATGCATATGAGGCTTTGGAAGAACAAGCCGGTGGCCCCCGGAAAAAGGCTGACTATATATCTAAGCTAGTTTTGGGTATGTCAAAAGATCCGCATAATATGCCTTTGCAAATAGTTAACCCGAAGACGAATTCATGGGATAGATACGCTCCTTCTTATCGCAGCAAAGAAACGCAAATCGTTGCTAATTGGATTGTAGCAGGGCAAAGTGGTTCTGTGATTGGCTTACCTGGGGCAGGATGTTTGAATTTTTTGACATTTTTAAGTAAACACCCTGATGTATTGCGACGCTATTTGCCTGAAAATTTTCCTGAAGTTATTCTGATTTCAATAGATTTGTATAATCTACCCTCAAATGATCGCTCAGCACTGTGTCGTTTTATTCTTCTTGCATTTTATGAGGAGCGAGATCGGTTCTCACAGGATATCCAGCAGACCATTACAAAATTGTACATGGAGAATCGTGCATTACAGGACCCCTTTTTACCCCAAACCGCACTTTATGATGTGATATCTTTATTTCAGAACCAACAAATACGAGTTGTATTACTCTTAAGTCGGTTTGATCGATTCTGTGAAATGGCTTCACCACACATGGTTTATGTGTTACGCGCACTACGCGACCAATTTAAGAATACCTTGACGTTTATTGTAACTATGATGCAGGAAGCCCATTACCTCCCTACTCCAGACAGTTTGGGTGACATGTATCCGTTAATTAGTGGCCGCGTATGCTGGCTTGGCAGCATGAGCAGAGAGGATGCAAGCCGCATGCTGGATCAGAATTTGAACCGTTCACAGTTTAAACCAACGCAGGAACAGAAAAAGGCAATCCTTAAAATGGGCGGCCATTTTCCTTGGTTTCAAAACGCAATTACCGAATGGTGGATGAACTCACCCCACCGTAATGTTCCTGCTGAAAAGTGGCCGGACTATTTATTAAATGACGATAATACCCGCTACCGCTTACGAGGCATCTGGAATAAGCTTACCAACGACGAACAGCTTGATCTCACTACCTTACAGAAATTTCATACGCAATCAGATCTCCAAAGTAAAGATAATAGCAAGTTGTCTACAAAACAGATGGCCGCACAAGAGTCACAATCGCAACAACTATCCACATCGACACAACCCATATCTGGCGATCAGCAAGAGCAATTCCCATATCAACTAAAAAAAGAGTTACAGGTCATCGTTAAGCAACATGGTTATGCACTCAACAAGCTTGTAATTAAAGGGCTTTGTATCCATAGACAGGGTGAATGGTTCGTCAATGGGGAATTGCTTTTGGCCTATGTCGCAACTGTAACAGAGTGTGTTCGCGGTGCCATTTGGACCGATGAGACTACTCAGCAGATATATCAAGGGAATTTTCTGCTCGAAGGACTTACAGCACTGGAACACACAATTCTTAATTTTTTGATCCACAACCCACGGATACGCCACACTAGCGACGACATTATCGACCATACTTGGCCCGACGAAGAACGCAGAGAGGGCATTACTACCAACGCGCTCCAGGTGCATATCAGCAGCCTCAGTAGATCCAAATTTGGCGTTTTTGGCTATTTTCAGTCGAGATTGCAGGGATTTTGGAGTCATTTATTCAGATTTCGGTTACAGAAAACAACCTATTTCATATCTGAAAATCGCCCAAATCTAACGCAAAAACTAGATATCGACCGGCAAATTTGTATTTATGTCAACTGTTTAGCCAGAATTCTCTCTCAAAACCTGAAATTTGGATCTACTGAGCCTACGCAAGAAGATTGAACCCAATCCAGCTAGACCTCGTTATCTAATGACTTGGCGAGGAAACCCAGGCGGTTATCAATTCTTTCCAGAAGGAAAACCGGAATAATGGTTAAGTCAGACTACTTATAAATGATACAGGAACCCATTAATTGAATCACCCATAATGGGTTAGGATTTAACGTAGTAAAAGGGTAAGTAGCCCAGTGCATTGCTGCCTCAGTATCCGACCATATTGGTCTTTTTGTGCATATTCCCTGTGGAAATAACCAACAGTGAAGATATTTTAGGCGAAGCTTATTCAACAATCACAGCAAAATCCATAATTGAGGCTATCGTTACGTCAGTATTCTACTCTTCAATTAACCTATTTTGTAGAGAAAGGAAATAGCGATTTGCGTAACCCAATCTCCCAATCCTCACACTCAACCGTGTAGAAATTAGCCATTTTTGCTCCGTGAAACATTTTTCAACCACTAGATGTAGTGGTTGACACTTTTTGGTATGTGTCAGTATTAACCAAGATAGACTGCCAACTCCCTATCCACAGACGCCTGTTGGATCAAAAATGGCTCTTTATCACTCACCATGTTGAACTGATTGTTCCTTTTGTTTATGGTAGAGGCAATTCCCAGCATGAAAAATTATCGGACCAAGCACAGCAAAGTCCCCAGCCGACACATTTCGGTAGAAATGTTAAACATGGGCCAAAATATATGACAACACCATTCCACCAAGCTATCAAAACTCAAACCCCAACTGCACAATCTCCTCCCGATCCGTCACTTCATCTGTAACTGATACACGAATAACCAGTTCTTCGGGCAGCAACTCATCCGGAAACTCAACCACCATCGGCTCATCCTCCACAACCTCAAACAGCGCAATCTGACCAGCCTGCTCCGCAACTCTCAACCGCCCCTCCCGTTTCTTCTGCTGCCGACTCATCCCGTCAAAATGATTGTGACATCGCTGACAAAGCGACCGCAGATTCTCCGGAGCATTATTGCTCGGATTGTGATCCAAATGCGCCGTCGTCAACACCACAACCGCTCCCGTCTCCGGGTGCTTCCGCCCATGCACAGCCCGACAGTCTGGATGATACTCAGTCCCCTCACAACGACCCTTCGCCCGCACAAAACGAATATAAAAACTAATTCGCTCCCATTCCTCCGGATACAACTCCCGCTTGATCGGCATAACCACCTCACCTGAACGTAGAGCGTAGAACAGGGAACGTAGAACAAACAACACCCTCCCCGTTCCCCATTCTGCGCTCTACGTTCCAAACCGCCGCTCATACCCCACCCGCCGCAACTGCATCGCCCTTCGCCTCGCCCGCTGACCACGCCGGTCATAACTCACAGTTGTGTTCGCATTCGCATGACCCATCAACGCTTGCACCACACTAAGATCAGCGCCAAGGTCCATCAAATCACCAGCAAACGTCCGCCGCAAATCATGTGGCGTAAACTTCGCAATCCCAGCCTGCTCCCAACGGCGGCGCACAATATCATGAATCGCTTGCACAGATAACCCATCCTCCAACCGGCACCCAGATTTCAGGATGCGATTAATCAACGGCCCATCATGCTCACCCCGCACATGCAGCCAATCCTCCAACGCCCAAATCATCCCTTCTTCCAACGGCAACACCCGTTGTTTTGAGCCTTTCCCTCGATCTGCAGCTGCTGCCGGTCGCGCTCATAATCATCCACCTGCAAGCGAACAATCTCAATCCCGCGCATCCCACCATACAACCCAAGGATCAGAATCAGAGCATCCCGCACACCAGCAATCGTCTTGTCCGCCGCACAAGCCCCAAACAACAAATGAACCTCCCCAGCATTCAACGCTCTGCCCGTTGCTTGCTCCGACTTGATGTTTTTGATTCCTTTGACAGCAACCGCCCGATGATACGATTCCGTATCAATCTGCTCCAGCTCCCAAGCCACCTTCAACGTCCCACGCACAGCCGACAGCACCTTGTTTCCCGTACTCGCCGACCGATTTTCCACCAACCAGGCCCGCAGCGCCCGCAGATGCGGCGCACGAAGCAAATGCCAAGGCAACGTCTCAACATCACAAGCCTCCGCCGACAACAACCGCACCGACTGATCCAACGCACTCCGCATCGCCACCACACTCCCCGGCGCCAGCGAAGCCAAATACACCAAAGCCGGATGCAGCGCCGCAGCCGGCACCACATCCATCGGCTCCAATCGCTCCAACCCAACAACAATCTCGCTACCGCTCATCTGCTTCACCTGTCCATCGTAGAACAAACAGCTTGTTTGTTTATGCACCACCAACAAACCAACCCAGCCATCTTACCAACAGAATCACTAACGCCCCACCTGCCCAGACCTCAGACTTAGGACTCTCGACCTTGGACCTTGGACTTTGAACCTCAAACCACAACACCATAAACCTGAAACCCATATAGGAATATAAGCCTACCTTTTACTTGAAAGAAGGTCAATTCTTTAAGGTAATTTATGTTAACTCAATCAGGTTTAACTTTCAAAATCTGGGGTGGTTCATTTTAGGCGGACAATTAGGTTTACATTTTTGCAAAGAGAAAAGATGTTTATATTTTCTACTTTGAGCCATGCTCAGGCAGAAAATGACCTCATATAGATTTTTATCTATGTATCAAAAGTGTAAACCTAATTCTGAACCACCCCCAAAATCTTAACACCAAACGATCAACCAACACCTCCACCAACACATTCCCCCTCAGCCTTAGCCTCGTTCCGCTCACCACACCTCATTCATCACAGCCAACATCGCCCGTCGCTCTAAAATCGGCATCTGCTTCAACCGCTCCCGCAACCGCTTGCGCTCCTCATCAACCGGATCGATTGCTGAGCCTGTCAAAGCACGCTCATCCTCTGGCAATTCATCCAGCTTCGCCTTCCCATTCTTTTGCTCAGCACGACCAAGCAGCGTATTGGATGCCTGCTCTTCATCCACCACCCCGTCGCCATGCTCTTTTTTGAGCTTGTCCCACAGCTTGCTTTTCGAACCATAGCAATCGAGAGCGATACAACGATCAAACTTCTCCTTGCCAAATTTCACCCGCATCGAGCAACCCGCACACGCACCTCGAACACCTTCAGCTTCTTCCTTTGGTTCCCAATCCTCTGGCCAGTCGAGTTTGAATTCAACTGCAGAACCCGACAGACTCACTGTCTGAACAGGCTTCACCGAAATCGGCATTGTTGCGTGCCGCAATTTCCAATCAACCGCGGTCTGAATCTCGCGCGTCGTTGGTGTCTGTCCTTCATTGTTCTCATCCAGCTCAGCCAAAACCGAGTCAAGCAAATCAGGAGCAGGAGACAAAACCGCCAGCGCCCGACCATGCGCCTCCGTAAACTCGCCAGACTGCACCCGATCCTGCACAATCTGCGGCAACCGCAAAAGCATCAGCTTGTTCGCCACTTGCGTCCGACTAAAGCCAAAAGGCTCGCCGGCCTGCGCCTGCGTCACCCCAAACTCATCAAGCGCCCGCCGAATCGCAAACGCCTCCTCCATCGGCGTCAAATCCTTCCGCTGCGCATTCTCCGTAATCACGTGCGACCACATTGCGCTATCTTCAATCGACATCAAGCGCACAGGAAACACGCCATAATCAGGATCCAACTCTGGACCGGATGTATGATCTCTCAAATCAGGAAACACAGCGCCCAACCCCTGATTGATAATCTTGAACGCCGTCAGTCGTGAATGACCAAAAGCCAACTGCACAACCGCCCCCGCTGCGATCGCCGCCCGCACCTGGCTCGCATCCTGCAAAGCATCAGCCCCAAGCTGCTCGAACCCCCCAGCCCGCATCATCCCCACACGAGCCAACGGCACCTGCTGCAACCCCAATGTATCTGACAGTTGTCCCTTCAATGAAAGGATGCTCTCGGCCAACTGGCTCAGATGCTCAACATCCTCATCCAACCGCGGCTGATACGGATTCTCCGCCACCTGCTCCAGTGGCACCCAATACACTGCCCCCTGCTCGCCCGATTGAACAACCGACTGCAGCGCCGCTGCCTCTGCTGGTGCAGAACCATTCCGCTGGCCCTCAAGCATGTTCTTAAATTGCTTCTTCTGCCTCTTCGCCATCTACCCCCCCCACCAACTTTACACAAACAGCCTCATAGCCTTCACATCCAAGTATCACCCACATCGAGCCATCAGCTGATAGCCGATAGCCAATAGCCGATAGCTGACAGCCGATAGCCAATAGCCAATAGCTGATAGCTAACAACTAACAACCACCAACCATCACGCAACCTCTAGGCCAAGTACTTCACTCTCATCACGCACAATCCAATCCAACAGCTCCTCAAACACCGGCACCACATCCGAATTTGGCGCATACTCCCAAAGCGTTTCGCCAGCAGACGGCAGCTCCGCCACCTCCACACGCCGCAACACAGGAGACATACAATACCCCTTGAACGCTTCCCCCAACGCCTCCAAACTACTCTGATGAATCGCCAACCGCTTGTCATACTGATTCGGCAACACAATCTTCTGGGCATTCGGGTTCCAACCATCCAAATCATCCATCGTCAGTCGAACCGAATCCAACTCCAAGGAATCCAACCCGCAGGGCACGATCAACGTATCCCCCATCGCCGACGCAAACATCCGTAAATCCCCGTGCGCCGATGTATCAAACACAACATAATCAAACGCAGCCTTCACCCCATCAAACAACTGACGAAACTGATGCTGCCCCACCTTCACCATCTCCGTCGTCCGATCGCCCGGCATCAACATTAACGACTCCCGACCCGCCGATCGCACAACATTCTCCAGCGGCTCATCCGTCACCAAATACCGAAACACACACATCTCCGGCGACAACCCCAGACTAATGCTGCACTGGCCTTGCCGATCCAGATCCACCAGCAACACCCGCGCATCCATCCGCGCCAACCCATGTGCCACCGTCGTCGCAACCGTCGTCTTTCCCACGCCACCCTTGCTGCAGGTCGACACAATCATTTTCGCAGTCATAAAAACTCCTTTGAGAAATTAATTGATATACCCCATTATCGCCATATTTAACGATGTTGTGAATCTGATAGCCTCCTGAGATCATCAATCAACTTCTCTTTGTCGATACCAGCCACATTCAATGGCGCAATATCCACAACACTCCGAATATATCCAGGTATACTCCGAATATCACCATCTAGATTCGCACTCATGCTCTCATAATTCCGGTCACAATACACCAACCAGAGAAGGAGATGAATCAACTGCTTGCTAGACAAAGACGCCACATACACCTCCGGTGCCCGCCAATCAACCATCATCATCCTCTCCACAGCATACCCTTCCACAACATCTCGCCGAAACGACTCATTCATCGCCGACCAGTGCACCAACTCATCTGTTGCTGAGTTGGCCGAAGCATCGCCACTTTCAGCGAGCCTCACCACGCGCGATCTATGATCGCACGTGGATCCATTTTCACTAACCAATGAAGATGATGCAGGAGCGAAGCTCCCAGCAGCAGCAGCAAAAGGATCGTTAGTATTAAGATTATTAGTACATGGCGGATCGTTAGTATATATAGGATCGTTAGTATATGTAATAACTTCTATGTCACTACCCCTAGTAACTTCTATGTCATTAGGGGTAGTGACTTCTATGTCACCAGGGGTAGTGACTTCTATGTCATTAGGGGTAATAACTTCTATGTCACCAGGGGTAGTAACTTCTATGTCACTACCCCTATGCAAAGGTGAAAATGTTAATGCCTTTAACTGTTCAAGATGCAAATCAATAAACATTACATTCCACAACTTTTTCTCACCCTCCACTTCAACAGAGCGAAAAACAAGAGAAATCACCCCCAGCTCCTGAAGATGATTATACGCATCTCTTGACTGCTTCTTCGTTAGACCATAACGAGCCTCGATCTGCTTATAACTCCGTTGCAAAATATCAGTAGCAAATCGCTGCTGAACGACATCAACTTGACCATCATCATCTACAATAATCGGCATATAAAACGAAACAACATCCGCCAAAAGAGTAATTGCATTCAAATACGGCTTCCCATTCGGATAAACAATTGTTTCGTACCAAGTCACGGGAATCCGCAAAAACGGCACCTTAAAAAGATCAGTCTCTACCAATGCAGATACTGTCTCACTTTGCAATGGATACGGCACGACAATCCTCCTATTCAATTATAAAAATCAGGAATAAACGACACCATGCAAACAACACACAGCATCATATTGGGTGTGAATGAGGAAAAACGAGGATTGACGATAAACGCAAATTAGTATATCATCTATAGAGAATTAAATATATGATGATCACATCTGAGAGCTGCCAACTCTCAAACACATGTTGTGATTATCAACGTTGTTGTGGTTATCACCAATCTCAACGTCTATTCCATTTAATTGGGATCAAAAGAATGCACCAGTGCTAGCTGGTGTTTTCTTTTTTCCCTATTAAGTCATCCGGCGAACTATCTCTAAATTTTAAAAATTCCTCCCACCGCCGCTTACTAATTTCATGACTCTCAAGCAATTGCTCCAAATAAATCATAGAAGGACTCCCAGAAAGTTCCTTCCAATACGCCTTTGTCATGAGTGGAGGAGCCAAATCTGGCATCTGAGCCGGTCTCCACCCCTCATCCCACTCAAACTTAATAACTTCCTCAATCCGAACCACACGCTGCAAACGCCAACTAAAATAATGCATCAACTTATTAAGCAGTTCCTCATTCAAAGAAGTCTTTGAATTATTTAGAATTTCCTTTGCTGCACGCATACTAATACCAGCCTCAGCAGCAAATGTTTCTTGCGTCATTCTCATTCTCATCCGCTCTTCCAACTCCCGAAAAATCCTATCAAACGACCATTTAATAGTCAATAAAATTGCCTCCCAACATGTCAAAAATAAATTCAACTCGTCAACAAGACGGCAAACAAAAAAAACGTAGGTGGTGTGCCAAGTATATAGCACAAATTTGTGCTATTGTCAATCCCTGAAAACGAACCCTCAGAGAAGACATATTCGGGTGTTTTTGCACAGCGCCGCGAAAAAGTACATCAAGTTGATTTTGATATAGGAAGTAGACCAATAGAGGTATCCACAGATACCCCTCAGTCCAATTTGAAATTTAATGCTTGGGTAAATTCAACAAAACACACAACTACTCGTCAGAAGAATCAGAATCACTACAGGTCAGCAGATGAACTCATTCATTTTTCGACGCCTCAACCTCACGTACCCAGCGCTCCCAATCCTCAACCGTTGGAATAGGTGGTGCTCCCAGATCCGGCATCTCCTCCGGTTGCCAATCCGCATCCCACGTAAATCGAAGCATTTCATTTGGCAAAACAGCACGCTGTAAACGCCAACTATAATAATGAATAAGCTTATTCACTATCTCACGATTAACCGTAGTTCGCTGATTATGCGATACCTCATATAATGTCCGTTGAGCTACACCAACTTGTTTCGCAACAACACCGCCATGTAATGCCGTTTGTGTTCTATCAAAAAACTCCGCACGCAAATCTTCAAATGTCCATTCAAGCATACGCACCTCACAATTAGTGAAACCTGATACCTCAAAAGGTTAAACCATTTTTTTGACAATGTCAAACACCTTTTTTCGACAAATTTGATTTAAAAGCTACCCGAATCATGCAGGCCCGTACAAAGAAATCTCTTCCCTTCCGCCCACCCTAAGACGATTCAGGCTCGCGCGGCACCGCGTATCAATAATCGACTTGAACCGTCAGGCGCGGTATTGTGCGCCACCTCGTACCAGACCGAACACCGACCCACCTGAACAATCCTATTTTCCACCTCATCCATCCCCAACGCATGATGGAGAGGTGGGAAGAAGAGCACCCCAGCCCCCCGCGCGTATTGATTCCCCTCAGTATGCGAATCTCATCTGCTTCTACTATCCTCCGCCAAGGCAACGTCCCAGGCCAGTCAGAGCCACTCGATACAATCCGCTCTGAACAAACGGGTGGGCGGGGGCTCCGTTCGGCCCTAACAACCGCTGCCTCTCAGAAGCCCCGCCGCTGGCAATGATCCCCCTCGCTCCAATCTCATCTCATCCTGGGACTCTTCCCTTCCCAGTCGAATCAAATCATTAAGCTTGAACCGCACAGCAGTCAGAACGCGGTTGTACTTAATCGCACGGGGCCGCGTCGCCTGCGCCATAAGGGAAATGATACCAGCCCGTGGCCCCTCCCTTCAGAACTCTCTGCTTGGCCTTCCATCGTTCGTCGCATTGATTCCGCCAGAACGCGAACACATCTCGACTCGTTTTGATGAGTCTCTCCAATCCACCTCTCTTCGCTTTGGAACATAGCCGCCGGTCAGGAACACGGGCTGGTGTGTATCTAACTGGGGCGCAGGCTAGCGGGTGTATCATCAGGGGTTCGTGATCTCAGAAAAGGGGGTAGGAGAGAGAATGGGCGGGGTGCTGGGCGGGCTGGGTGTGACCTGTCCCTGCGTGGCGTGTCTCCCTCCGTTTTCGTTGCTGTTTGGCTGTGTTTCTCCGCGTTTCTTGGCGTTTCATTTGTCATAGTTTTGTCACATTTTTGCCATTTTAATTTCCCCTTTTTTGTGGCATAATTATCTCATCATCTTTGTTTCGTCTGGTGGGTCTGGTGCCTGCTCTTGTTTCTCTGTGGGGTGTTGCTCGTGTCTTCTGTCGTTTTTTCGTCTGCTCTTGTCGGTTTCTGCGGTCCTCGTTCGTTGCCTGTTGGCGCGGCGGCTCTCGTTCCCGCTCTGGTTGCGTCCGTGTTGCGCTCTGGTCGTGGCGTTGCGTCGGGCTGTGCGGTTGGCGCGGGTGGTCGTCTGTCGGTGTTCTGTGCCTTTGGCCGTCGTGGTCTGGGTGCCGTCCCCGGTTGCTCTGTTCCCCTTCGTTCTCTTTCCGCTGTGGTCGCTGCGGGTGGTTCTGTTTCTTGGTGGTCCGGTGGCGGTCCTGTCGCGGGCGTTCTGCCCCCTGTCCCCGCTCGTCTTGCGGCGCGATCTCTCGCCTTCGTTCGTGCTGTTGCTGCCTCTGGTTCTGGCTCGTGGGCGTCGGTGGGCGCGGCGGTCTTGTTGGGTGTTCCCGTCGTGGTCTTCCCATGTGGCTGGTTGGGTTTTCGCGGTGCTGCCTCGTTGCCCTCGTTGCCTGTTGCTGGTTCATGGGCTGCTTGCTCTTCTTCTGGTCTGTGGTCGGCTGGCTGGTCGTTTGTCCCTGCTCCGTCCTCTGTTCAGGCGTCGCTTTTTGGTTCCGCTGCTTGCAGCGCCGTCGCCTAGCCGCGGTGGATTTCATCATAATCATATAGGAATCATGATCATGACAATTAACATAATCAACGTAAAAGGATTGAAAGATCGAGACGGTATAGAATATGTTGGCCGAGCCTGCGCAGGATGGCGGCAATCCCCGCTTGCAAATCCCTGAAATTTATAGGAAGTATCAGGGGGTGGTTCATTTTAGCTGGATAGATAGGTTTACACTTTTAGAAACAGAAAGAACGTTTATATTCTCTGATTTCGCCGGTTCTCAGAGAGAAAACGGTCTCATATAGATTTTTGTCTATATATCAAAAGTGTAAACCTAATTTTGAACCACCCCAGTATCAGTAGATCCAAATTTCAGGTTTTGAGAGAGAATTCTGGCTAAACAGTTGACATAAATACAAATTTGCCGGTCGATATCTAGTTTTTGCGTTAGATTTGGGCGATTTTCAGATATGAAATAGGTTGTTTTCTGTAACCGAAATCTGAATAAATGACTCCAAAATCCCTGCAATCTCGACTGAAAATAGCCAAAAACGCCAAATTTGGATCTACTGAGTATAGCAATATTGTTTCATAAAGGAGCGACGATTATGATTACAGTCAAACACATAGACTTTTGCCAAGCCAACCGCCATCTAACCCTCGTCAACGGCAAAGAATCCCCCCGCCTAAATAATCAATTCGCTATGATCGAAAACGGCTTTGACGCGGGAGATGCCTATTTGGAATACTTCATTTGGCTACAAGCCGAAATCGAAAAGCCATACAGCACAGTCAAACGAGAACTAATCAAACTCGCCAAAGCCCACAAGCGCGGCAAGTGGATCGAAATCGCCTGCTTTGATGAATACAACCACGCCGATCTGATCGCCCAAGCCATTGACGAACTGAGCGAGACACTAGACGAGCAGCCCAGAGCCAGAGCAATCACAAACTGTGGATCAATGGCAGAACCGATCATCGGATTCTATGACGACGACGACCGAGAATATAGCCCACTACCCGCTTACCTAAACGAAGGCTATTATGAGCCTTACGATACAATGTTTATGTCAGATATACGTGCAGAACAGGAAGAGAAGGAGAAGAACCAGCGCGCCGACATGCCCCTGGAACAAATCGTCTGGGTCATCGGCAAAACCGCCGCCATGATCGGATTTATGATTGACGACGATCATGCAATTGTCCCTGATTATGGTGTTGTCCAAGTTAACTTTGTTCGTTTCGCCAAGCACAAATTAACCAAATTACCATACATCCAAAAAGCACTTGCAACAGCTTACAATGAACACTACCAACCAGATGACTGTGAATGGAGTTTTGACACCGAACACATTGATATTGACTTGACCGAGCAGGGAAGCAGATATTTAACCGATCTTGATCCAAGTGGCGACCATTTTGATCACGAACTAGAGTCAGGATTTTATATTGACCTTTGCGCCGAAGATGTGAAAGCCCATGAAGTAAAACATGTCGGACAAAAACAATATGGCGGCCTTGTCCCACATGAACAGTTTGACTATGTAAAACCCGTCTTTATCTCCCGCGATAACAATATGTACGCAGTCAGAGAAGTAAGAGATCAACTAGAGAATAAATTTATCAGACGCCCCGCCGACCAGATCCACATGCGAGAATACAGACACAATTTTGAAGGCAAACTCTTTGGAACAATCCAGAGCGTAAATGCTAAACGCTGCGCCGGGATCTTTGAGCTGTAATCAGGATAATTCAGCGATGGGCAATCCAGGACTTTATCAAAATTTACAGAACACGCAACTTGTTGGTATCGAAAATGGAATCCTGACAATCAGCGCAGGCTCACAGGCCGAGTGGATGCAGACCAGGATGACGCGGAATGCACTACTGGCACTCAGAGCTCTGTTTGATGAGGAAATCATAGAGGTGCAGTTTGTTGAATAAGGTGCTATACTGGTTGGCATGTTTGCCAAACTTGAAGGATATCTCTTCACACCACAGATGCTGCTGTATGCCCTGGCCTATCGAATAATGGGTCAGTCTTACAGCTACAAACTTGGTACAAATAAGTTAACCCCCCTGGACGACCGAACGCCATACCAGCGCGCATTTGTCCTCTTGTTCCCCCCTGTTGTGTTGGGTGTGCCGGGGTTAGTCTTGTGTTTGTTGTGGGCCTTTACGGGGGCAGAGTACAAGGGTGTGCTGTTAAATGATTACTTTCTAACAGGCCCGCTCTGGCATCGATCACTCTTCTTTGTTGGCATGGCACTGGTGGGATATGCAAGTTTATCTACCTACATGATTCCTTTTATCATTAAGTTACTCCGCGAAGGGCGCGCCCAGAAGCAAGCCCAGCGCACTAAATATCAGAAAGACTGGAATCGCCAGCAATCCAGCGGCTGACGACGGTTCATTATCTTCGCGCTCTCTTTCCCCATACAGCACCTCTGCTTCACGTGGATCACGCGTTAACCAAAGAAACCACAGTAGCCCCACCATCATAGTAAGCGACCCACACGGTACTATTCCAGCAACACCAAAGCGTACACGTAGCGCAAAGCCCATGAGCGCACCGCTCAACAGCCACAACGCTGCCACGAAAAATATAACTTGAATGCCTTTCAATGGAATAGCCCCTTTTTTGTGATGGGTTGGTTCGGCTTATTGTACTGGCTCATGGAAAGGCTGGTGAAATATAGGGGCGCAGAAACGCTTGCTCTCCCAAAGCAAACTGCGCCAAATCATGCGCAATATCCGTCTTTTGTTTCCCCGCAAAGATATCCTCCCCGAACCTGTTCGCCTCTCTGTCTGTTCGGGCGTTCCTGTGAAAATTTGCGCAAAAGGTGACCTATGGCAAGGGAAAAAGCAAGAATCCGAAAATCAGACGGTGCAGTTTATGTTGACGGCCTTGGTTACGTTCATGAGTTGGGTTCGCTCGGTGGTCGAGAAGCGGCGCGCGAGGCCGCGCGTCAAGCCATAGCGGAGAATCTGGCGGCGCAGAAGTCGGGCAAATTACGGGGTCGTGTTGGTATGGATGAGAAGAGGGAAGAGATGGGGTTTGGTTGATCGCTTCAATACAAAAGGCTCCTAGTCACCGCAGCGCCCCAGAGCCTTTTTGTATTCGCCCGAACCTGATGAAATAGGTCCGAACGGATATCATAGCACAACAAACAAAGAACCGCGGCAAATCAGGAAAACCGATGATTATACGAGGATTGAAAGCATTCTGTCACCACTACAGTAGTACAATCTTTGGTATGATATACTTAAGAAAAGCAAAAGCCAGAGAGTTACAGCTCCCTGGCCTTTGTTTGAGACCCTGCTATGTAATTGTCAGCAGAAAATCGTTTTCCAGTGCGTGTCGGGCTATCAACTCTAACACGTAAACGATTACGGCAATTGTGGCGGGGTCTATTTGTATCCATAGATCCCCATATCGTAATTCCATCCATCTCACCCCCTTTCATTAAGGCTTGAGATTCTATTGAAGATGCGCTGGGTGCTCTTCATGTAGATAACTGTAGCAAAAGCCAAAGAATAGGACTATTTCAATTTGCTGACAGGCTTTCCAAGTATAGCTCAATTTCCAAAAGAATCTATTACAAAGTGCTTGTATTGCTGTTGAGTTTAGAGCCAAGGGAGGCTAAAGCACTTTACCAATAGGAAAGGAATCGGAGATAATTGGTCGTGGTAGAAAAGAAAGGAGCGACCAATTATCAACCGATTCCGACGAAGGGTACCAGCCATTTTCGCGCGGTGCGGATTCCTTGACTGCTCTAGCCAGAACGGAACGGAGCGGGGTGTAGAGGGTTGTATGGGGGATTTTCTCAAGACAGTGGGGGCCAGTGACAACTATCTTACGATGCGGACGGGTAGCAACTAGGATTCTACACGGAAGAAGGTGCTTTCATGGTCGTTTTCAAATACTTCGGGGATTTTCTGCATGAGTTCCTGGGCCTTCGAGTCCTTTGCCCATCTTTCTCGACCCACCTCCCAGTCACTTAGAGACTTACAACTGCCTATCGTGTGCAATCGGTTCGACGGACCGCTGATATTACTTAAAACCTGGACTTCAATCAAATCTGCGTAATTTTTGTTCGCATGGGCGGCCAAATCTAAGGAAAGTTGGCGGGCTTCTTGCATTTTCCCAGGTTTCACTGTTTGGCTCGTGACACTCTTAATCATCTTTTTCTCCTTTGAACTGTGGAGAGTTCAATAGCGATAGTTGTCACTGTAGGGTCAGTATATCACACGATTGAGGTCAAAAAGCGGGATAGGTGGTAAAACTATGGATGGTTTTGTGTTGTGGGTAGTGGAGATTTTCTTCTGGGACATTTGAGCATGAACGAATTGATGTTGGTTTTACTTCTCCTGCTGATGGTATTTACTGTGTGGTACTGGCTGTGGAGGTTGGCCCAGTATCTTTGGCGGCCTGTGGTGGAATGGACGAATTTTTCTCAGATTCCTATTTGGAGGCCGAGACATCCGATAGGGTTAAACCTTGGACAAACTCTCCATTCTCCCCTCATGATTGAGCTATTTACCGAACATACCTGCTCCAACTAGCCGCCCTTGTGGCTGCTCTCAGCGATGTTTGTTTCGAGCCAACATAGTTTGATTCGCCTTGTCGTCGCTGCATCCGTCCTATAAGAAAGGCAGCGGCGACAGCGTAAAAGATACTACCACTAAAGAGACCAAAAAGCACGGCGACATCGGATAGAACCTGACCTGACACACCGAGCACTGAGAGCGGGATATCGACTAGTGTGTAGAATGTTCCATACAGAACGATTATCAACCTTAGCATATCAAATCTCCTATTTGATATGCCAAAGAGTGCAATTTGGACACCTATGGTAATCCAGAACACTTTCCAATTAAGCATTGGTTCACTCTCCTGATTTTGATTTACTTCATCTAAAAAGAAACATACTCACCATTATCTATCGAGCCAGCATAATCCTTATGGCCAAAACGTGACCCCTGGTGCCATATTTTGCTGACTTCCACAGACCGGTTCATCCACCGTTTCGTTTGCAATTATGAGTTTACTTTATATTCAAAGTTCTCTCATCGGTCTATAGGCCCTGATTTGATTGGGACTTGAGAAGGAACGTTTTTGCAGTAAAAGATTGAAAGCACCTACTGTTATGTTCCTGAATAGGAAACAGCGTCCTGTTTTCTAACGACTACTAATTAAGAGCAGCGCAATCTTTAAGCCCATAGAAGCTGTTTTCATAAATGCCGTAGTTGGCGTAGAATTCTGGCAAATAGAGAGTCGTCAAGAGAGGATGGGACAAATGTGGGACCAATCGAAGCGGGCGAACCAGGAACAAAGCGACAATCAAATAGAGATCGGCGATGATGAAGGTGGAAGTCAGGACTCGACTAGTGCCGGACGTGACATCCATCAAAAGACTCCTGTGTCAACCTATGACCAGCGAGGCCAGCAAGTGGGCAATCAGACCAACATTGCTGGTGATTTCATCCAGCACCGTGCTGAGGAGGCCTATGATGTACGTAGTTTGCTAAATCCTTATCTTGGCTTGCATGCTTTCACCTATGAGGAGCGTGGCCGCTATGCGGGTCGCGAACATACCATAGAGCAAGCCCTCAAGCTGCTGACTTTGCCAGGCGAACAGCGCACCCTTCTTTTCATCACTGGTGCCAGTGGCAGTGGCAAATCTTCATTTGCTCAAGCGGGACTGCTTCCTGCCCTAGAAACCCACTACACACAACGCAATCAGACCGTGCGTTGGGCAGTGTTCCGCCCATCTCGTCAGCCTCTGGCTGGTTTTGCCGATGCCTTACTACGACTGGGGTTGCCAGCGGAGGGCATCTTTGCTGCCGCAGGGAAGTACATGTTGACAGCACCTGAGAAGACGGTGTCAGGCAATCAAATCAGTCTGCTAGTCATTGACCAGTTTGAGGAGTTATTCACTCAGTCTGTTCCAGACCAACGGGATAAGCTGTTTGAGATGTTGGAGTCGCTGCCTGACTTTGCTGAGCTACGCACTCATGTTATAGCCACCCTCCGCATTGATTACCTCCCCGAGCTGTTTGCACGCAAAACCCTCTACGACATTGCCAAGCAGGGCATAGACCTACGGGCAATGAATATCGATGAACTGAAGCTAGCAATCCAACGACCGCTACAACAAGCATACCCCAAAGGCGAAAAGCGGTTTGAAGAAGCATTGCTGGAGAAGTTGGCTGGAGATGCCGCCGAAGATGCTGCCTACTTACCTCTACTTCAGGTATCACTCGAAGACATCTGGCGTCGTGGTAGCTTGCAATTGAGTGCCTATGGCGAGTTGACCGACGCCATCCAGCAACGTGCTGAAGAAGTCTACACGTATACTGTTGACGCCGAGGGACAACGCATCTCTCGCACCGAAGCTGAACCAGAAGCGATACTAGATGTCTTTCTCGACCTAGTTGAAGTCTCTCTTGATGAAGACCAACACCGTGATGTTCGGCGGCAGCGACCAGAGGTAGACTTGGTTCGGGACAAAGGTGACCGGCTAAAACTGATTGAAGAGCTTGTTGACAATCGGCTCTTGAGCAAGAGTATTGAAACACAATCTGGTCCTGGTGAGGAGATAGAAGTTGTAGACATTATTCATGAATCTCTGATTGTCAACTGGAAGAGGTTGCAAGACGCAATTGCCGTCCAGCGAGATATCTTGCAGCAGCGCACCCGTTTTGAATATGCATTGAGTGAATGGCTAAGCGAAGAGTGTAATGATGCTTATTTACTTGATGGGGTGCGTCTGGCCGAAGCAGAGTCTCTCGATAGAAATGGCGACATTGCATTGCAAAATAGCGATGCCCAGGAATTATTAAAACAAAGTATTGACCAACGTGAAGCCAGACAGCAAAGGGAGCTGGAACAAGCCAGACGTCGTACGTTGACGCTTGGCGTTGCGTTTGTCATTACGCTTATCGCACTCATTGGCACTGGCTTGTTTTTTCAGCAGGCTCGAATTGCTCGTAAGACAGCTGAAGATGAAGTAGTACAGAGGACAAAAGCAGAAGCCATTGCAGTCGCTGAAAAAAATAATGCTCAGGCCGCAGCTACGGCAGCAGTACAAGCTCAAAATAATGCAGAACTTGCCCGTAAAGAAGCAGAGACTGAACGCAGCATAGCTCAGGCGGCTGCTACAGCAGCAGTACAAGCTCAAAATCAAGAAGCTGAACAACGTCAACTAGCCGAACAGCACCGTAAAGAGGCTTTGGCTCGTCAACTCGCCGTTCAGGCTATTTCTTCACTTGAATCAAAGCAAGATATCGAGTTAAGTCTACTGTTGGCAGCTCAAGCAGGAGCCTTAATAAACGACACGGGTAAACATATACAGCAGGTGGATAATACACTGCGTCAGGTGCTAGCTGTAGCACCTAAATTCATCCTCCGCCACAAGGGAGGGGTCAACAGAGTTGTCTTCAGTTCTGATGGCCGCCGCCTAATCATAGTTACTAGTGGTAATACTACTCCCTCTGGCACCACGGTCCACCTCGTCAATACCTCCAATAGAGAAGTGTTAATCAGCCTCCAGTACGGGGAGCGCCCAGAGTACGTTATCCACGGTCAATGGGTCGACCAAACGGCTCTCGCCGTTGAGAAAATGGTCTTCAGTCCAGATGGCCACCGTTTGATCATCGGCGGTGACGACGGTATGGCTAACCTTGTCGACACTGCTAGTGGTCAGGTGCTGGCCAGCCTCCAACACGAGAAGAGGGTAGAGCAGGTTCTCTTCAGTCCAGATGGCCACCGTTTGATCATCGCCAGTGACGACGGTATGGCTAACCTTGTCGACACTGCTAGTGGTCAGGTGCTGGCCAGCCTCCAACACGAGAAGAGGGTAGAGCAGGTTCTCTTCAGTCCAGATGGCCACCGTTTGATCATCGGCGGTGACGACGGTATGGCTAACCTTGTCGACACTGCTAGTGGTCAGGTGCTGGCCAGCCTCCAACACGAGAAGAGGGTAGAGCAGGTTCTCTTCAGTCCAGATGGCCACCGTTTGATCATCGCCAGTGACGACGGTACGGCTAACCTTGTCGACACTGCCAGTGGCGAGGTATTGGAAAGCCTCCAACACGAGAAGGGAGTAAGGCAGGTTCTCTTCAGTCCAGATGGCCACCGTTTGGTTATGGTCAGTGTCGATGGTACGGCTAACCTTGTCGACACTGCTAGTGGCCAGGTGCTGGCTCTTCTCCAACACGAGGATAAAGTCAATACCGTGGACTTCAGTCTAGATGGTCAGAGTATGGCTACCGCCAGTCAGGATCACACGGTTCGTCTTTGGGACAGTGAGAGTGGGGATCAACTGGCTCTCCTCCAACATGAGGATAACGTCAGGTCCGCGGTCTTCAGTCCCGATGGCAGCCGCCTGGCCACCAGAAGTGCCGACAAGACAGTCCGTCTTTGGGAGAGTGAGAGCGGGGAGCAACTAGCTCTCCTACAACATGAGGCTGGTGTCAACAGAGTGGTTTTCAGTCCCGACGGCCGCCGTTTGGCTACCGCGAGTGATGACGGTATGGCTTACCTTATCGACACCGCCAGTGGCGAGGTGTTGAAAAGCCTCCGGCACGAGGAGCGCGTAAAACACGTTCTCTTCAGCCCGGATAGTAGCCGCCTACTCACCTTCATTGGTGGTGACATTAATTTTGACCCTTCCCTTTTCCAGATTGTCATCCCAAGTACCGATAGCACGGCCTATCTCATCGATGCTTCCAGTGGCAAAGTGTTGACTAACCTCGAACACAAGATGAGGATCGAGCAGATAGTCTTCAGTTCGGATGGTCACTACCTGGCCACCTCCACTGTCGATGGCTCTGTCCGCCTCGTCAATACTGTTAGAGGTCATGAACCGATAGTCCTTCAACAGGAGGAAAGCGTCAAGTACGTTCTCTTTAGTTCAGATAATAGCCATCCGACTACCACACGTGACGATGACTCTGTCCGCATTGCGGCCGCCGCTGGCAACAGCGACTTCAGTAGTACAAACGACACAGCTGACGGCATCGACATTGCCGAGAGGATAGCCAGAGAGCATATGCAGGGAATCAAGCAAGTGGCGTTCAGTTCGGATGGTCGCCGTCTAGTTATAGCCACTTATGACCTGACAAACAATAGTTCCAGTAAATTCAAGTTTCAGGATTCCGAGCCGTTCCGTGACGGACTGCCAAGCATTACGGACCCTATTGGACCTAAAAAATTTGATCTACCGGATTTCGATTTTCCAAGCATTACGGACCCCATCGGACCTAAAAAATTTGATCTTAACAAATTTGATCTATCTTTACTTTCTGGTAAAGGCTTGAGTGACAAAGGGCAAACCGAAAGGGGCGGAAAAAAGAATCCACCCTGAAAAAACGGGATAAAATGTAAAAATAGTGCTCGGCTAGTTTAAGCAGCGGCATTGAGGCGGCGATGAGCGAGAACGCCTTTAGGGAAATGGTGTGAAACCGAGGCCTTTTTCCGAAAGTCAGGGTCGAGTTGGTCAGGAGTTGGAAAAAGAGCACTCGAGAGAACACGGCGCAGCCTGCCGGGAGTGGGATTGAGGCTCTCGATCCCAGTAGCCAGTCGGTATGGGAGGAAGAGAAGCGGCTAAATGGGAAAGAAGATTGCCAGCCAGCAGCCCCAGTTCAGGTAAGCGGAAACAAGCCTCATCGGCATGAACAAATTGACGATGTAAGCCAATCATCTGCTTGGAAGCCAAGGGGGGATGTTCAACAGGCCAGCGTTCCAGGTAGACAAGATAAATGGTTTCAGGCTGCAAAGTCATAACGGTCGCCAAAACCAAAGGTGTGTTGTAGGCCGGATCCTGAATGACGTAAATCGAGTAGGTACGGTTGGCTGTATCCACCTTGGTTGTTCTGGGGACGAGATTGTGCCATGCTTGATAGCAAATCAGGCGACCACTATAGAGAAAGCGACCAGACGAGTCCGGAGTTGTAGCCTCGAGTCGCTTTCCCTTATAGCTGCGAGAGAGCGGACGCACAATATCACCATATTCAGGTGGTCTGCCTTTTTCTTTGCGTTTGGGGAACTCATTGCGGCGCACTGTGCAGTTAATGGCTTCCCGCAGGACAAATCGGTCTATGCCGCTTTCTAGCATTTCTCTGATTGTAAACCCGGCATCGACCACCGCCACTTCGTCTGACTCCAGTGATTTCTTCGTCTCTGTCAGCAGCTTTTTCCGAAACTCACTTTCCTTTGTTCCAACCGTGCATCTCATGATTGCCTTGAGCAGTGGCACTCGCTTCCCGCCTATCTCCCCCGAGCTTATCATCACTCCAAAGATGAGCGGGCAATGCCCGAGCCGTTGAGTTATAGAGTCGGTTCACTTTCCCTTCTTCGGTCGCCAGAACCCTGTGATATCTATGCTTTTCACTCGGTACCCTTCTAACTTTTGCCTCCCATTCCCTTTCCACTCCACTTCTTCTTGCCACGACCCCAGCAGACTTGTGATATCCCATGATCCACCAGCTTCGCCAGCTCCTCATCTTCAAACCCGCTTTCTTTCAATGCGCTATGGATTGCTCCTCGACTTTTCAGAAACGACCCATTCAGCATTGCCCACATCAGACGCATTACATTTACGTTTGTTCCCATCGGCGTTACTTGCAATACATTCATCAGTACTGCTATAGTTATTTCTGGCGCGGTTAGCATTCCTTCCTCCTTTTTGGGTTCTCTACCTTTTGGATGAACTGCTAACCGCTTTTTGTCACATTTCTCACCTCATCTCTTTTCTTTTACCAGAAAGTAAAGTCTATCGGATTTCGATTTTCCAAGCATTACGGATCCCATCGGACCTAAAAAATTTGATCTACTGAGCACGGGTGGCAGAAGTGACGGTGGCACGGTCTACTTTGTCGACACTGCTAGTGGCCAGGTGCGGGATAGCCTTCGACATGAAAAGAACGTCGAGGACATGGTTTTCAGTCCGAATAGTCGCTACGTAGTCATCGTTTCCGGTGGTGAATACATTATCCCTTCCAAGGATAGGTTGCGTCTACTACCCAGTAGCAGATACATTGGAAAAACCCGTTTAGTCGACGCCGCTAGCGGCCGGGTTCTGGCCAGCCTCCTACGTGATAAGAGCGTTGAGGAGGTGGTTTTCAGTCCGAATAGTCGCTACGTAGTCATCGTTTCCGGTGGTGAGAACATTGAAAATAGCTGGCTCTCTTCCGAAGATAACTGGTGGCGTCAAACTTTAAATCTGATGCCCAGATACACTGGAGAAATCCGCCTAGTCGACACCGTTAGCCGTAAGTTGTTGGTTAATCTCCCTCACGAGTCTCCCGTCAATCGGGTGGTCTTCCGCCTTGATGGCCGCTACTTGGCCACTGTCTATGACGATGGCACGACTAACCTGATCGATACCACCAGCCGCAAGGTACGGATCAGCCTCCCACATGAGAAGAACGTCGAGGACATAGTTTTCAGTCCTGATGGTCGCCACTTGGCCACTAGAAGTACCGATGGCCAGTTCCATTTCATCGATATCATCAGCGGTGAGGTGCTGGCCGTTCTCCAATATGGGCATAACGTCAGGGAGATGGGTTTCAGTTCGGATGGTCGCCGCTTGGCCACTAAGAGTGCCGATGGCACAATTCTCTTCTGGCAGATATACACGAGCGATTTAGTTAAGACTGCCTGTCAATTGCTTAGTCGTAATTTCAGATCCGAAGAATGGGAAACTTATGTAGGGGACATCGAGCCTTATCGTCCGACCTGTCCCAATTTGCCCTAATTTGGCCATCTAGTTGGCACCAACAATCCCTACATTGCCTAACTCGGCCCATGTTTAGTTGGACCAGCGAGGATAAAACGACCCGTGAATAAATCACGTCGACTTAGGCCAGGGGATTTGTTTGACATATTACCTCTAAAGTTCTTGAACGAAAATCACCGTCTGTATGTCCTTGTCTGAATTTAGATTTATAGCAAGTTTAACTTTGGATTCCATGCGATTCTGGAGCCAGTCAGAGGCTTGACCGGCTAATATGGTAGCTGTGTTGTCTTCTATGCTGATTAATTCTGTGCGTTCGAGATAGGTGCGAAAAGTGTTCTCTTGAACTTGAAAGGAGAGGTCTTTAAGAACCTTGTCCCACAACTCTTGTTCCGGTTTTTTCTTGCCTGTCTTACCAGTATTTTCTTCTTTGGTTTCAGGCTCTTCCCACAGAGGCAACTGATCTACTTTGTGAGATATTTTGGCAAATCGGACTCTCGTAAACTTGCCCATCTTGAATACTTCTACATCTTCTAAAAATTCTTCTTTTAGAAGCTCATCAAAGGCTGGTTTTAGTTTTCTTTTTAGCTCGGATGGATATTTATAATTTTCGCTTAGACCTAAAAATTTGGAGAGTACAAATATATCGATTTGATATTCATCTTGATACGCCATGCGTTTATCAAGAAACCTGTAGAGCCTTCTTGCTATTGGATTTTTAAGACCTAGATAGAAATCTAGATCCAGCTTTTTAATGTAACCGGCCTTAAAGCTTCTCCAAATTACATTCCCCCAGATCAAGTGGCTCCCGATCTCCATGTCTTCATCAGCAAACGGATCATCTTCGTAGCTAAGATGGAAGCTATCGATGATATTGAATGCATTCACCGTTGTGATACGCTTACCCGTCTTTTTGTCATAAAATGCATTTTCGCTCTCTATAGTTATGTTGGCCAACTGCTTAAGCGCCTTGTCTACTGCTCTGTAATTTCGACGATTGATATCCCAACCAAGTATCTTTAATATTCGGTAGGTCGTGAATTCAACATGCTTTTCTCTAAAATCATCCTCGGCTGTAATGGCAATCAGAGCGACCAACACCCTTTCTGCAAACTCTGTAGGCAAACCCAGCCCAGCCCCCGATCGCACAACCCACCGTTGATCGTGCTTGTTCCCCGCTTTGTCTCGGTATTCGCCGCTGAACTCAAGCACTTCTTTCCTGTAATTCCGGCCTATAGTGGCGATAGGAAACTCGGCAAGGTTCATCTCATCCCTGCCTTCTAGGTCGCGTTTGTGCTCTTCCATTTTTTTGAAATCCTGTTAAATACAAAAAGTTTTTTCTTTTTTTGTAATTCTTTGAAGAATTCTTTGTATCAGAGAGAAACTGCGCCTGTCTTACCAGTATTTTGGGCATAAACTACGCCCGTTCTACCAGTATTCTGGTGTTTATTTTAAGCCTGTTCTACCAGTATCCAAAAATATAACTACGCCTGTTCTACCAGTACTACGCCTGTCTTACCAGTACACTGGATTGTATTGTGAGGATATGGTAAGATTGCTGTAAGCCAAATCTCGCACGATACAACTGACATTGAAACAGAGGGCCTGTCGCTATCGACGGGCTTTTTTAATTGGATACAAGAGGTGCAATGATGGAATTAATTTACGGCGAAAATGAGGAACACATACCGATTGAGATAGACGAAGAAACGATAGAGCACTTAAAGCGGTACGTTGTTGATGTATTAAAGAAGATGCAACAGGCCGATACGGAGTATGCACACTGTTGGACCAGATGTGGTATACGGTTCAAGGAACTACAGCCAATCTTTCTCTGGGGATCATTTAAAGGGAAACATCCCATCGAGATTGAAATCCCCTTAATTGAGGGAGGCGCTTGTCACGAAATTGACCTGGTGCTATACTGATTGACATGTTTGCCAAATTGGAAGGATACCTCCTTACGCCACAAATGCTGCTATATACCCTGGCCTACCGGATACTGGGTCAGTCTTACAGCTACAAACTTGGCACAAACAAGCTTTATCCTCTAGAGGACCGGACGCCATACCAGCGCGCATTTGTTCTCTTGTTCCCGCCTGTCGTGCTGGGGGTGCCGGGATTAATCCTTTGTTTGCTGTGGGTCTACACGGCGATTGGTGCTGACTTTAGTGCAGACCTGTCCATCTATCCTTTTGTGGCTCCGCTCTGGCATCAGGCGCTTGTTGTTGTGGGCATGGGATTGGTAGCGTATGCCAGTGGCTCCGCCTACATGGTCCCCTTCATCATTAAATTACTGCGTGAAGGCCGCAATCAGCAACAGCAACAAACCACCAACTATTTGGGTAATCGGGATAGCAATAAGCAAACAGGATGACGACGGCTCATTTGGTTCGCGTTCTCTCTCCCCATAGAGCACCTCTGCCTCGCGCGGGTTACTGGTCAGCCACAGAAACCAGATCAATCCCACCATCAAGTTGAGCGACGTGCAGGGCCATAGCCAATTGAGTTGAAATGCTGCCCGTATTGCGAGCCCCGTGATCCACCCGCTAAACAGCCACAAAGCCGCCACGAAAAATATAACCTGAATGCCTTTCAACGAAGTACCTTTTTTTTGTGATGGGATGATATTGGATATTGTACTGGCTAATGGAAAGGCTGGTGAAATGTGGGGGCGATGCTCACACAAAAAAGCGCTGACCGGTATTAGCTGGTCAGCGCTTTACGGTGGTTCGTTCGCCTAACGAATAGGAACATGACCGATTTGACGAATAAAATCTAGATCATCCGGCCATATGGTTCGTTCATCATAGCGAATTCCTGTTAAGTTAGCATCTCTCAGATTTGCCCCACTTAGGTCAGCCCCACTTAGGTCAGCCCCTCTCAGAATTACCCCACTCAAGTCTGCATTAATCAGAGATGCCCCACTCAGGTCAGCCTCACTCAGGTCAGCCACTCTCAGGGATGCCCCACCCAGGTGTGCTCCACTCAGGTTAGCATCAGTTAAGTCAGCCCCACTCAGGTTGGCAAAACTCAGGTCAGCCCCATTCAGGTCTACCTCATTCAGGACTGCTCCACTCAGGTTAGCTTCTGGTCCAATGGCCCCTGAGTTCCTGAAATCAAAGCTTTCTGGCCACTTAGTCAAGTCGTTGTATTTGGCGTTCCTCAGATGTGCCCCATTCAGATCAGCCCCGCTCAGGTCAGCTCCTCTCAGATTGGCATAACTCAGGTCAGCCCAATTCAGGTCTACCTCATTCAGGACTGCTCCACTCAGGACTGCTCCACTCAGGTTGGCCCTGCTCAGGTTGGCCCCACTCGGGTTGGTTCTAAATAGGTTGGCAAAACTCAGGTCAGCCCCACTCAGGTTGGCTCTACTTAGGTCGGCCTCAATCAGAGTGGCTCTCCTCAGATCAGCCCCACTCAGGTTGGCTTCTGGTCCAATGGCCCCTGAGTTCCTGAAATCAAAGCCTTCTGGCCACTTAGTCAAGTCGTTGTATTTGGCGTTCCTCAGATGTGCCCCATTCAGATCAGCCCCGCTCAGGTCAGCCCCGCTCAGATTGGCAAAACTCAGGTCTATCCCATTCAGGACTGCTCCACTTAGGAAGGCCCCACTCAGGTCAGCCCCGCTCAGATTGGCAAAACTCAGGTCTACCCCATTCAGGTCTACCCCATTCAGGTCTACCCCATTCAGGACTGCTCCACTTAGGAAGGCCCCACTCAGGTGTGCCTCTCTCAGGTCAGCTTCACTTAGGTTGGCCTCTTTCAGGTCAGCTTCACTTAGGTTGGCCTCTCTCAGGATTGCTCCACTTAGGAAGGCCCCACTCAGATCTGTCCTGCTCAGATCTGCTTCTATCAGGAATGCCCCACTCAGGTTGGCTCTAATCAGATGAGTATTTTTAATATTAAAATCAACGACTCCAAACTCATTTAATCTACCTGCTCTGATTAAATTCAAGAGCCGTCCAATTTGGGCTTTAGGCAACTCGACAGTAACAAACACGCTCCCCGACCTTACCTTTGTGATTTTGACATCTCCATCAATCCTCAGAAGACCCTCAACTTTACTTTCTGGTAAAGGCTTGAGTGACAAAGGGCAAACCGAAAGGGGCGGAAAAAAGAATCCACCCTGAAAAAACGGGATAAAATGTAAAAATAGTGCTCGGCTAGTTTAAGCAGCGGCATTGAGGCGGCGATGAGCGAGAACGCCTTTAGGTAAATGGTGTGAAACCGAGGCCTTTTTCCGAAAGTCAGGGTCGAGTTGGTCAGGAGTTGGAAAAAGAGCACTCGAGAGAACGCGGCGCAGCCTGCCGGGAGTGGCTTGAGGCTCTCGATCCCAGTAGCCAGTCGGTATGGGAGGAAGAGAAGCGGCTAAATGGGAAAGAAGATTGCCAGCCAGCAGCCCCAGTTCAGGTAAGCGGAAACAAGCCTCATCGGCATGAACAAATTGACGATGTAAGCCAATCATCTGCTTGGAAGCCAAGGGGGGATGTTCAACAGGCCAGCGTTCCAGGTAGACAAGATAAATGGTTTCAGGCTGCAAAGTCATAACGGTCGCCAAAACCAAAGGTGTGTTGTAGGCCGGATCCTGAATGACGTAAATCGAGTAGGTACGGTTGGCTGTATCCACCTTGGTTGTTCTGGGGACGAGATTGTGCCATGCTTGATAGCAAATCAGGCGACCACTATAGAGAAAGCGACCAGACGAGTCCGGAGTTGTAGCCTCGAGTCGCTTTCCTTATAGCTGCGAGAGAGCGGTCGCACAATATCACCATATTCAGGTGGTCTGCCTTTTTCTTTGCGTTTGGGGAACTCATTGCGGCGCACTGTGCAGTTAATCGCTTCCCGCAGGACAAATCGGTCTATGCCGCTTTCTAGCATTTCTCTGATTGTAAACCCGGCATCGACCACCGCCACTTCGTCTGACTCCAGTGATTTCTTCGTCTCTTTCAGCAGCTTTTTCCGAAACTCACTTTCCTTTGTTCCAACCGTGCATCTCATGATTGCCTTGAGCAGTGGCACTCGCTTCCCGCCTATCTCCCCCGAGCTTATCATCACTCCAAAGATGAGCGGGCAATGCCCGACGAGCCGTTGAGTTATAGAGTCGGTTCACTTTCCTTGCCGCTTCGGTCGCCAGAACCCTGTGATATCTATGCTTTTCACTCGGTACCCTTCTAACTTTTTTGCCTCCCATTCCCTTTCCACTTCTTCTTGCCACGACCCCAGCAGACTTGTGATATCCCATGATCCATATCGAAAGCTCCACCAGCTTCGCCGGAGCTCCTCATCTTCAAACCCGCTTTCTTTCAATGCGCTATGGATTGCTCCTCGACTTTTCAGAAACGACCCATTCAGCATTGCCCACATCAGACGCATTACATTTACGTTTGTTCCCATCGGCGTTACTTGCAATACATTCATCAGTACTGCTATAGTTATTTCTGGCGCGGTTAGCATTCCTTCCTCCTTTTTGGGTTCTCTACCTTTTGGATGAACTGCTAACCGCTTTTTGTCACATTTCTCACCTCATCTCTTTTCTTTTACCAGAAAGTAAAGACCGATATCTTTTGCAAAATGTGGAGCGCTGTCGCTGCCTGTCCTTGATCAATCTCCTGTTGCTGATGTCTCTGCCAAAGCCAAATTGCAAGATCGGGCTTTTTGCCATCGATCAAGTGACGAATTGCTGCTGTATATTCGCCACGAGCAGCCCGTATAACAGCCGCATGTTGGTGAAAACTCTTGATGCATTCAGAAGGAAGCACCTTATATATCACATCTCTGAAAGACTTCAGGAGCATGACTCCGCCGTTTAAGCGGTCCGTTTGCACCAGACGACGCTCAATGAGTTTAGAGACAGCACTATCCCATTCATCTAAGGCGACAGGACGCTGATAAACGGCCAATTCACCGAGGATCTCCTGTTCTTTATCACTAAGGCGCAGCCAGATTCGTTCGAGGAGATTTTCCAACGAGGGTATGCTGTTTGAGCTTTCTAGCACTTCTCGTAAATCTGCTTGGGATTGATGATACAGGGCAATCAACATCTCCAAAATGCGAGGATTCCCTCGGGAGTACTTTTGTAATTGATACAGATAGCGTTGTAATGATTGTGCCTGGCTTTTCTCCAGAAATTCAACAATCTCAGGCTCTTCTAGATCCGGTAGGTCATATGTCACATCTGGGTCAATCAGATGAAATTGACCCATGAGTAAAATTGGCGTTAAACCCTTTAGTCCTTCCACGAACGAAACAATCGGCTCGTGTGCTTCGATTGTTTCTGGGTGTAAGAGATCTACTTCATCAAAACAGAATAGAAGTGGAACACTCTTTTTCGCTTGAAGCTGTTTCAAATCATACCGGATCAAGCCTAATGCCATTTCAGGTTCAATCTTCCCTCCTGCTACCAACTGCCGCCATAGATTGGAACTGCCCTGGTGATGGAGGAAATATCCGAGTGAAAACAGAAGGTTTTTCAGGTTATCATTCAGACCGCGACGGAATGTAAACCAAAAAGTTGATTGAGGTGCTAGATGATAGGATATGGATGCCCCCAATGCAGTTTTTCCAACACCACTTGGACCAGTGAGACCTACTGTTTTTCCATCCTGTAGTCCTTGTAAACACATCTTGATCAGTCTGGCGCGTCCAACTATATTTGGATTGTGTGGTGGTAGTTCTGAACGCAGAGTTGGATTTAATCGTTGAAGAAGCAATTCTCCTAATTCGTTAAGAGCTACCTCCGCATGTCTATAAAATGCAGCCCTACCGATATTCAGTTTTCTCGCAGTCTTTTCGACTGTATTCCCCTGAATATATCTTATCTTTATCAGTTTTCTGGCTTGGACAAACATCTTTATTCCAATCTTCATCTCTTCTGGTAAATGTTCAACGACTTCACGAATAACCCTCCGAAGTATTTCGACTCGCTGTTCGGCATCAGCTTTCTCGTTAATTGTTTGTTGCAGCAAGTACTCGCCTAAAAAGTAAGGCTCAGTCAATATTGACCCTTCACCCAACCAAGTCTTCTTATTGAAATTTTCCAACGCCGTTTTTAACTGTTCTGTAAAGGCATCGGCAATTTTTTGATTGTTTTCCTTGGCAGATTTTTTTAATTTTGACATTGTCTAATCTCCGTAGAACAAATTTTTTGCTAGCAGGTTGCTGGAGAAACGGACCGCGATATGGGGATAGACGAAGACCGATTCGTATCGTACTCGAAATTGAGTCAACAATTCGAGAGAACCCTCTCCGACAAACTGCTAACACCACTAGAAAAGTTTTTGACTTTTCTGAGACGGTTACTGGAAATTACATTTCTGCAGAACCGTTTATTCTCAGAAAATGCTTTTAGTCTGTACCTGGCCGCTTTGCCCTAAACGAGACTAAAGTAAGCGGAAGCGAGACTCACAAGAGCGATTTAACTAGTACAATTGAGATGGATAGGTTGCAGTAGAACTGAGAAGATTTATGGAGAACGTCCTCTCAGAGAGTCATAATTGTCTACTGCATACGGAAGATGGAAATGCCTGTATATGTTGTCAAAAGGTTCTTTTGTATATACGAATCAAAATTGTTCTAAAAGGCATAGAAGGTTATACGCGAAGGACTTGAAACTTTCTGCTTACGGAACAAGGTATCGTCAAAAGAAGCCCAAAAGATAGTACTGATAATTAGCATACCCTGAAAGGTTCGCAAATCTTGTTACTTTTTGCTTACAAAATACACAGAGGGTATTGCATCACTTTGAATGTAGTAAGTGATATATCAGCTATCAGACTAGAGATTGAATGAAGAGGGTAGTAAAAATGATTAGTTTTATCGTGGTGATCGCAAGCATCGTTCTAATTTCTATCGCTGCTGCATTTTTTGTTTTGGTTCCAGTGATTTGCAGTTCGCAGCTCGGACGACTCCTTAAAGAACAGAAGAATTATTGACCAAAGCAAAACCATTTGAGCAAGGAGGTCTGTATATAATCTACTTGCTAATTCGATAAATATATCAGGGCACATTATGCTGTCATCGTTGATTTACAAGATCTGTTACTTGGAACCCTGTCATTGTTCTTCTCTCTATCCCAATAAGTATTAACGGGGATACTATAGACATTATATGGATTGAGGTTAGGACACGAATTTTTAGGATGAACACGGATTATATCAGAGAAAATCCGTGAAATCTATGGTAATCCGTGTCCCATATTCTTAATCCTTATAATCTCTTATGTTTGTTGAACGAAGCGCTGCGCGTAGGAAAAGCCCCTCGCTCGTTGTTCCTCAGTCCATTTCTACCGGTGCATCTATCGCAGCGGTTCAGGCATATTAGTCCGAACCACTTCCCTTCACAATCCACTCACCCCCACAGTCACACCAACACCCTCAACGCCCCTCTCACATATCTCATCACATTCACAGAACTCTACAAATTCAACAATGAACCACGCAACCTCTTCCACCCAGAGATCATCCCGGAACTCACACACAGTTCAATACTTTTTTGATGATTTTTATTTTAATTTTTTAGATGGCCACATCGTGCCTGCTGTGCGTTGCACTTCTCGCACACCATAATGGACATTCAGAAAATAGACCGGTATACCCGTCTCGTTGACCGATCTTAATTCTTGATGCTCATGATAGGTGCGACATCTGCTAGCCACGGCGCGCACGAATATGCCAGAAAGGATAATCTCACGATGTATCAGCAACTCACACTCGTCGGCAATCTCGGACATGACCCCGAAATGCGCTACACACCAAACGGCACACCCGTCACCTCATTCAGCCTGGCGGTCAACAGAAGCTGGACCGATCACAATGGCGATCGCCAGGAGCGCACCACCTGGTTCCGCATCTCCATCTGGAACAAACAAGCCGAAGTCTGCGCCCAATATCTGACCAAAGGCCGCCAAGTTCTGGTCATCGGTGAAGTCAACGAAGCCCGTCCCTGGATCGACCAAGAAGGCAATGCCCGCGCATCCCTCGAAGTCACCGCCCGCCAAGTACAGTTCCTCGGCAGCGCCATCCCCGTGGAGGTGGGGACCAACAACAATGGCTCCTATGCCCCAACTGCAGCACCAGCCGCCGCAGCGATGCAGGCCCCGCCCCCAGCAGCAACTGAGCCTGCCCCTACGCAGGTAGGGGGCAACGTTCCTCCCGGCGCACAGTTGGTTGACGACAACCTCTTCAACGATGACATTCCCTTTTAAAATGGGTACTCTCCAAGCAGACGCATGTCCCTAGCCTGACCCCCGCCGCAGGCGAGGCTTCAGGGGTAGGCAGACAAAACCCTTCAATCTATCGTTTAAGAGAGCGTCAAGTTGCCGAGTGATAGATTGAAGGGCTGTTTGATTAAGTCTTTTTTCAATTGATTAAGAAGTAGAAGCAGGAAAGTCTTTAGAAATAGGACACGGATTGACACAGATACACACGGATAAAATCCTGAAAATCCAATCAATCCGTGTCCAAATACTTTCTCGGGTTTACTTAAATCCTTGGAGCAATTATGTACTATCGAGCCACTGAACTAGAAGTGCAAACAGTTTTAGAATGTGTCGTCAAACGCTATCCAGAGCTCAAGAGCCGGGCAGTCAAAGCAGCCGACATTCTGCTGCGCGATTGCTTGGAATTCAACCACGAAAGAGGGCAATGGCGTTGCTGGAGCCTAACCGATCCCCGTCACTCTTATTACGTCGCAGCGACCTGCACCTGTCCAGACCATCAGAGTCAAAACTGCCCCGTCATCCGTGGACGCAAGTACTGCAAGCACCGCCTCGCAGCACTCGCCTACCAACACATCCTGCGCGGCCACCTGAACGCTCGCATGTGCGGCAGCCTGGCCTTCATCACCGACCGGACCAAAGCCCGCAGCCACAGCAATGAGCTACTCTTGCTCGATTCCAAAACAAGCCATGCCGTTGTCTACGCAAACCGTCTCGACAAAATACCAACCGACATCTGTCAAATCAAGTGGGTGATGCAAAGCACCCACTTCGTGACAGGCGACGACAACCACGATTTCCGAGACGACAAAGACGCCGCTGCATTCGCCCAGTGGCTCTACAACGCATTTCCCATCCGAGAGTATTACATCGATGGAGAGGACCAACAGACATACGCGATGATGCGTCAGGCCGGTTTCAGTCACAGTTTGGCCCTGATCGCCGCCGAACAAACAGGAGAGGTCGATGAACGATTTGACTTCCCAAATCCAGCAACTTTTGCAGCAGCTCCAACAGGCCCACAGCCGCGCCTTGCTCGCAGCGCAGCCTGACAATCGTCGGTTTGGTGCTCATCATCGCCAGAACCGCGCCCTCGAACGAGGACGAGCGCAAGCGTTTCACTCAGCAATTGAGCTCGTTCACCATTACCTTGTCAACAACATTCCTTCAACAGAGATGAACACAAAGATGAAGTTACCCTCTCTGTCGAGGGAATTTGTTTTTTTGCGTGACGAACAACTCAGCCGTAGCAGCCCGCAGTCGATCCCCCCGACAGAGAATGGCGAGAACGCAAAGAGTTAGCTTCGCACAGCACGCGGTTGTTACGGATTTTTTAGCAACTATTTTGCAGGACTTTCTTCCCGCGACCCCACGAACGAAAGCGCCTTGAAAATCTAGACGGGTGCGGCCCAGCGGACCGCATCACCCAAGCAGAAACCGGTCTCTGCATCCGCTTTTCTTCTTCTCTTTAGAACCTATCCGAAAAGCGGTTGTGAGTCCAACCAGCCTCTCGAGTGAGAATACATCGTCACAGAGCTTTTCGGATAAGCACTGAGTCTCAGTAGATCCAAAATGTATCTATATTTCAGTCCTCGTCGCCAACTCCGAAATCGTCACACCGTTCAAGGATTTTCCCCATGAGCGAAATCAATCTCACCAAACCAGTTAAGACAGTGAGCATCATCATTGCTGAGATGCCCAACTTCGTCCGCATCCGGCGAGCCAGCCTCAACGGAACCGTCACCTATCGCCTCGAAGTCAAACGCACCGCCGATGGCAAAGCACTCTTTCGCTATCCCGATATCAGCACATCATGCAGAAGACGCGCCGAAGAACTCGCCGCCGAATACGCCATCCTCAAAGAAATCCCCCTCCTCCTCGACAACGATGACGACGGTCTCTTCGCTGACCTCCTCATGCAACAAGCGTATGAACGTTCACTCTCCAACGAACTCAGCACCCTTTGGATGACCTAAAGAAGTCCAAAGTCCAGAGTCGAGAAGTCCAGAGTCCAAGGCCAAACAGAAAGACCTTGGACTTCGGACTTAGGACCTCGAATTGAGGACCTTGGACCTCGGACTTCAGGGGTGGTTCATTTTAGCTGGATAGATAGGTTTACACTTTTAGAAACAGAAAGAACGTTTATATTCTCTGATTTCGCCGGTTCTCAGAGAGAAAACGGTCTCATATAGATTTTTGTCTATATATCAAAAGTGTAAACCTAATTTTGAACCACCCCGGACTTCAAACAAAAAACTTAAAAAGCTCTCTTTGATTTTTTATTTAATTTTTTAGGCTCATGCAGCTTGCCTCCGTGCAAACGGGGGTAAGCTGCATGAGCCATCTTTCTATTTGGAGAACAGATGAATACAAATCCAAACTTCGCAAACCTTGCATTTGAAGATCCGACCATCGCACTTCCCTACAATCGATCGGCCATCATTGGCCCCTCGGGTTCTGGCAAAACGTGGACCAGCTTGGCCATTGCGACAGCCATGTGCCACAGAGTCGCACTGATTGATACCGAAAACGGCAGCGGCGCCCTCTACCGCAACTTCTTCAACTACAAGCACATGAATCTCAAAACACATTCCCCTGCTGCATTCATCCACGCAATCAAGCTCTCTGAACAGAATGGGTTCGATGGCTTGATCATCGATTCACTCTCACACGCATGGATCGGTACCGGCGGTGTTCTGGATATCGCAGACAATGCCCGTGGGCGATATGGCGGTAACGCCTGGGCAGCTTGGAGAGATGCCACCCCCGAACACAATGCCCTCATCGACGCAATTATCTACTCGAACCTACATATGTTTGTGACCATGCGCACAGAGACCCATTGGGACGTTCAGAAAGACGACAAAGGCCAAATCGAACCAGTGAAACTCGGTCTCAAGCCAAGACAAAGAGAGGGCTTAGAGTATGAGATGTCGTTGATTATGGACATGAACATGCAGCATCGATTGACCGTCTCAAAAACCAGATACTTCAATCTGGACAGCTATGCAGTCATCCGTCCCGATGGCCAAGAAATCGCCGAGAAGATTGTCGAATTCCTCGAATCAACAGCAACTGCATACAACGTTGTCGAAGAAAAGACAGAGGAAGCGGCCTTCACGGATCCAGCTGACGAACCAACCATCGACAGACGCGCCGCACTGCCGGCAGAATCATCGGCGCGTGTTGAAACAGAAGTCGAAGCAACCAAAGAGACACCCGCATCCACCACCAATCAACCCAACGATGTCAACGCACAGTCAGAAACCGATGATCTCGGTGATAGCATCTTCGAACAAACGACGGGTGAATTACCAGAACGCACAGAAGACAACATGACCAAAACGCAAACCGTCAAGCTCATTCAAGCCAAAGGCGCCACCCTCTACGAAGACTGGCCAGCCCAACGTCAAAGACTCGTCTACATGCTGACCGAGCAGCGCACCAAGTCCATCACGCGCATGGACGACACTGAAATCGGCCTCCTCCTCGAAGTCATCAACAATCGAGAAGCCACGATCGGCAAACTGCATGAAATCGGTGAAACACTCTACGGCGCTCGCTGGCCAGAAGTCTGCCGCGCCAACGCCATGAAGCTCACAGCCAACCGCACAGACAAGATCCCCGCCTTAACCGATGACGAGCTGGACCAATACCTGCAGGCCATCAAGAACATGCAAACCAAAGCCCAACAGATGACCGAGACCACCGCTTAAGCGACCAACAAAGCAAGAGAAACCTGACCCAACGCACCGACCGTGGGTAGATTCTCTCGCTGAATAGGTCGAATGTGCGTCGCACAAGTTGCCCTGGGAATGGGTGTCCCAGAATCGTCAAACCTGAGCGTCGCACATGAGTCAACGAAATCTGATTCGCAGATGCCACCATCCTGTGGGACGAACCCACCTGCAACGCTCTGACCAGTCAAATTCGGGAAAATCTCTCCCGCCCGGGTCAGTGCGATGCACGCTCGCCGCGTTGCTAATCGTCTCGGCAAAAAGTCAAAAAGTAGAACAAACAGCCTGTTTGTTCATCACCACAAACCAATCAACGACGCCAAACCATCATAATCACCTACTGTAGCATCCTCTTCGCACCATGATATAAGGGAGTGTGTCCCAACGTGTGTAAATGCAGCGGCTCTCTGACTGAGCAGTGTTCATTTACACACGTTGTGGTACACACTCTGATATAATGCAAATTGCGACAACAAACAGAAAGACTTAGAATAGTCATCGACTGCGTCTCTTGCCAGCAGACGCGCATCAGAAATGTCCCTGCACACGGTTTGTTGTCGCAAACATCGAGTGCGCACCGTGCATTGCGCTTTTCGCGCACCAAATGTATAACGCACGGGCTGCACACGGAATGGGCGAATCGTCTTTCGCAAAGGCATTCTCTATTCTATACAACAGGAGTTTTCTCATGCGTCACCACATCCTACTCATAACGATCCTACTCGCCACACTCATTGGGAGTGTCGGCTGGATCAACTTACGGGATATTCCAGCGAGAATCATTCTCAAACCAAATACAACTCTCGAACAGGCAACCACTGAATTCGCCCAATTCAATCTGTACAACGTCAAAGCTGCCACCAGACAAGAACTACCAGTCATCACTTCATTCAGTTACACACATAAATTCGAAGAACAGTACTCCCTATCAGGCGCAGTCAATTTTGAACATGGCAAAGATGACATAACAGCCATCAGAAATGCAAACGCCAAAGAATACTCAAGATACAAAAAAGAGAGATTGCGCGAACTGCAAGAAGGCCCCGTCTATGACCACCTCCTAAGCACCAACAACGGAGTGCCGCCCGACTCTCTGCAAGCGCAAATCGACAAAACAGAGCGCGAAGTCGCTCACATCATCGAAAACATTGATGGCTGTTGGGATTCAAACACGTGCCCCATTACAACACGAGTCGTGGACGCCCTATTCTCAAACTATCAACAAATCGAACAAATAAAAGAAATGCCTTCCATCGAAACAGTGATCGTTCACAGCAGATTTGAACGTGTCTATTTTTTTTCAGTAGCAGCAAAAGTCGGGTACAAATTTTTCATGCAAACAGAGGGCTGCTCTAGGATTTCACCCCTTATGGTCATTTTTTGTACCCGACTTTTGCCGTAGCTGTTTTTTTTGATCAGGACATTGAATTATTTGCCCCTAGCTACATCAATCTAACCGCCGCAGTGAACGATGAAGAAAAACGAGAAATTGCACAGATATTCCAATGGCTGGAAAAAGAAGAGCTAAATGCACTAGCCAACCGAACCTACTCGCACGCGCTCTTGCTAAATGATTCCGACGACAGCCAACACGGCGCAGGAATCTGGTTAACGAGAGAGGTCAGTCTCCTCACACGACAACCAGACAAAACATTGTTGCAAATTGATGAAAACATTCCTCCGGAAGCAATAGAAATCCAAAGTAGATGGGGAGATCTTTCCTTTGAAAAACGCTTCGGATTCAACATCACCGACACCACCCTCCTCACAACAACACTCCAATACAAATTCACCTGGAAAACAGAACCCGGCGATGCAGAAGTGGACAACGCCAATCTAAAACTCGAAATCAGCACCATCGACTGTAGACCCAACGAAAACGAATGGAGCATCGACCCCCTCCCAGGCATCCATCTCCTCACCAAACCATATCCAGGCCCCTGCACCGATTTCAATATCTTCCGCTTCCTCCCCTTCTTCAGTAAAAATTAGGGAGTGTGTCCCAAAGTGTGTAAATGCAGCGGTTCTCTGACTGAACAGCGTTCATTTACACACTTTGGGACACACTCAAAAATTAAGACACAAACTTTAGCAACTGTAAGGGGCAAAAGTGTCAAGCGCTTGACACTTTGCCGCGACACCCAGTAGAACAAACAGCCTGTTTGTTCACCACCACAAACCAATCAACCCTGCCATCTCCCTCAAACAACACACTCCACCCACACCAAGTATCACCGGCAAATTGCCATCCGCTTTGCCCCCCTCAGCCTCAGCCTTTGCCTTCGCCTGACGTGTCAAGCGCTTGACACTTTGCCGCGACACCTCTTCTCCCCGCCCCCGAAACAGATCCCTTGCATTTTTCGACTATATAGATATCATAGACACACCAAACTCGCTACCAATTATTCTGCCAATCATGAGGCCGCCCATGAACTGTCCCAACTGCCGCGTCGAACTCCCCACCGCAGACCCAACAATCTGCCCCAACTGCCACGCCAACCTGCAAACCATCCCCCACGCGCGGGCGGGTGATCACATCACCGGCGACCAAATCAACATCGACCAGATCAATCAACCAGGCAATCTGGCCATCGGCACCGGTGCCCAAATCAACGTGATCCAACCACCCAAACCAGACGGTCCACCCCTCCAACGCCCACCCCGCGCCGAGCACTTCCAAGACCGCCAAGATGAACTCGCCCAGCTCCTCGACCAACTCCAGCCCGGCCAGGTCGCCACCCTCTGCGGACCCGGCGGCATGGGCAAAAGCGCGCTCGCCGCCGAAGCCATCTGGACCCTCGCCCCCGCCAATGATCCACCCGCTCGCTTCCCCGACGGCATCGTTTTCCACTCCTTCTACAACCAACCCCAAATCGCCCTCGCCCTCGAACAGATCGCCCTCAGCTTTGGCGAAGACCCCCGCGGCTCCGTCCAAGACGCTGCCCAACGCGCCCTCTCCCGTCGCACCGCTCTCCTCGTCCTCGACGGCACCGAAGCCGCCGACAACCTCTCCGCCCTGCTCGACATCCGCAACCGCTGCGGTGTCCTCATCACCAGCCGCGAACGTCGCGATGCCCTCAGCAGCCGCCAGGATCTGCACCCTCTGCCCGACGCCGACGCCGTCACCCTGCTCCAAGAGTGGGCTGGCGCTCAAGCCAACGACCCCACCACCCACCAACGCATCGTGGAGTTGGTGGGACGTCTGCCCCTGGCCGTGCGCCTGGCCGGTCGCTATTTGGCCCAGAGCGGCATGGCCGCACGCGACTACTGTCGCTGGCTGTCAGAAACGCCTCTCACCGCCCTTGATCAAGGGCAACGCCAGTCAGAAAGCATGCTCCTTCTCCTGGCCCGCAGCCTGGCCCAGCTCAGCCACCAGGCCCAAACAGCACTCGCCACCCTCGGTCTGCCGGCCCTGGCTCCCTTTCCTGTTGAAGCCATCACCGCTTCCCTCGCCCTGGAAAATCAATGGACCACCATCAGCATGCTGGGAGAGCTGGTCAACTATGGACTACTCCTCCATAACTCAACCCAACAACCCAACCAACAAACTAACCAACAACCCACCTACCAACTCTCCCACGCTCTCATCCACACCTACGCCCACACCCATCTCACCCCCCAGCCCCACACCCTCCAGCGACTGGTCGCCTGGCTCACCGAAACCATCAACCAAAACCAAACCAACTTCCCCCTCCTTGCCACTCTCCGCCCCCATGTGATCACCCTACAAGAACGCTGTGCCGAAGCATCCATGTGGCAAGAAGTAGAGGATCTGGCTTGGGCCATCGAGGACTACCTCGACCTCCAAGGCTACTGGATCGAGCGCCTCAGCGTGATTCAAGCCGCCCAAACCAACAAGGCACGCCAGGCCGAAGGAGTCTGGCTGGGAAATCTGGGACGGGCCTATGTGATGCTGGGACAAGTGGAAAAGGCCATCGAGCAGTACCAACAGGCTCTCGCCATCGCCATCGAAATCGGCGACCGCAGAGCCCAAGGCAATCACCTGGGGAATCTGGGTATTGCCTATCGCGATCTGGGGCAAGTGGAAGAGGCCATCGAGCAGCACCAACAGGCTCTCGCCATCGCCATCGAAATCGGCGACCGCAGAAGTGAAGGAGTCTGGCTGGGGAATCTGGGCAATGCCTATCGCAATCTGGGGCAAGTGGAAGAGGCCATCGAGCAGTACCAGCAGGCTCTCGCCATTGCCATTGAAATCGGCGACCGCAGAAATGAAGGAGTTTGGCTGGGGAATCTGGGCAATACCTATGCGGACTTGGGACAAGTGGAAGAGGCCATCGAGCAGTACCAACAGGCTCTCGTCATCTTCGAGGAAATCAAATCTCCCAGCGCCGACATAGTACGCAGTTGGTTGACAGAATTGACGGCTTGAAACAACAACCAACCTGAACCCTGGTATCGCCGGATCTTCAACCGCCTCATCCGCTCCATCTACAAGGATGATTCACACAACCCAAAGAAATAGGCTAACAATCTGAAACCCCTCACTTTGACACCCCAGTAGAACAAACAGGCTGTTTGTTCAGCATCACAAACGAATAGAGAACGCCATATGAAATATGAAACAATCCACAGCCTTCAGAACGACTACTCATTAACAGCGTAACAACCTTCGAATCCAAAAACGCTACTTTCACAAATACCAGAGTTCACGTAAAATTCTAGCAACGAGCAACTTGTCGGAGAGACTCAGTCGATCCAAATTTAAGCGGAGGAGGCGTTCTCTATTACACGCAGTAGGCCAAAAAAGGGGTAAAATAGCCCTAGGAGGCCAAAATGAACCAAGAATTTAGCGCCGCAGTAACAGGATTCTGTGCCCATGTGAGAATGCTTTCTCCGCAAAGCGAAACTGTAAGGCCAATCCAAAAAATAAAATATACGCGAGAAGGTGTTAAACTAGCTCTCCAAAAGGAGCAAAAATGACAATCTCGCCAGAAATGGTTGAAGTCTTGAAAGAGACGAAGGCCATGTTAAGTGGATACGAAAGAAGGCACTTCATGGCCCAAACGGTCAAAACGATATGCGAAGGGAGTCCGACGAAAGCAGAACGAGAGTTGGGCTGGAATCGGGCGACGATAGCCAAAGCCCTGGAAGAACTAGAAGGCGGCTTCTGTTATGTCGACCAAAGCCACCGACGTGGTCGCAAAAGCCGAAGACCATATCCCCACTTTACTGGCCGATATGGTTGAAATCGCCGATCAATTCAGCCAGACCGATCCCACCTTTCGACCCCCAATTGTACACTCGACTAACCGCCGCCGAAATGCGTACCCAGCTCATCGAGCAGAAAGGATACACAGATGAGGAATTGCCTGGCGAAGAGGCCATCCGCTTGAAGCTCAATGAGTTAGGCTATGGCTCAAACCGGGTCAAAAAAGTCAACCAGTGAAAAAGATCCCAGAGACCGATGCGATCTTTGATAGAATTCATCAGATCAATCAAGAAGCGGATGCAGACGAGACGGTTCTGCGCCTCTCTTGGGATGCCAAAGCGACGATTTTACTTGACCGTTTCTCGAGAGAAGGGATAAGTCGAGTGGTTGTCAAAGCGCTCGATCATGACTTTCAAGATAAGAAGACCGAGAAAGTCACTCCTTTTGGCATTTACCTCCCTTCAACCAAGGAACTCTTTCTTTACTTGACTCAGTCGAAAGTGACGAGTGACTGTATTGTCGACTGCCTGATTGATTTTGGGAAAGCGTACGTGAACACTTTCCTCACGTCAAGACCCTCGTGATCAATCAGGACAATGGTCCCGAAAATCATACCCGTCGGACTCAGTTTATGTATCGTCTCACTCAGTTTGTTGAGCACTATCGTCTCTCTATTCAGCTCGCCTGCTACCCTCCTTATCACAGTAAATACAACCCCATCGAACGGGTTTGGGGCCATCTTGAAAAACACTGGAACGGTTCTCTTCTCGATTCTCTTGAGACCGTTCTCAATTTTGCCCGTTCTTTTCGCTTTAACCAACTACAACCCTTCGTTCACCTGAATTCCACTCTTTATGAGACCGGCGTCAAACTCACTCAGAAAGAGATGGACCGTTTGGAACAACGCTTCCAACGTTTACCTGGTTTAGAAAAATGGTTTGTCCTTATTCCCCCTCTCCATTCTCTCGTTCGCGTATAATTATTTTTTTGGTTTAGCCTAAAACATTACGAAAGTGACCTAAATCAATTTGGCCAGGTGATAGAAAAAAGGCCAAGAGAGATAGGTCGCCAAGAGATAACGACGTTTGTAACGGCGCAACTCGAAGCGGGGATGAGCAGTGCGACGGTCAATCGCAGAGTGGCAACGTTGAGCCGATTTTTCGACTACTTGGCGGATGAGGCAGAAGACGAAAGCTGGTCAAACCCGGTGGTGTGGCGTCTACACCGACTGGATACAGGTTGCCATCTTCCCAGAGATATAGCGGAACGCATCGTCCGCCAGTTATGGGGGAGCGTGAGTCAAGGTCAGATAAGAGACCAAGTGATGTTGGCCTTGATGCTCGACGTTGGCCTGCGGGTGGGCGAAGTGTCGAAACTAGAGATGGGCGATATTGAAGCTGCCATAAATCCGGACGAACTGTGGTCACTGCGCGTACGCGGCAAAGGGAACAAAGAGCGTCGAGTCTGGTTGACGCCAGAAACCACAGCGCTGTTGGTGAGCTATATGGATGAGCGTCCTGATGCAGTCGATAGCCATCTGTTTCTGACTCGTCGTCACAAAGGCATCAGTGTCCGCGGAATCCAGGAGCGCCTCGATTATTACCGTCAGCAAGCCGGACTCTCCGAGAACGAGGTCTCCTGTCATCGCCTGCGCCATACCTTCGCCAGACGAATGGCAGAGTCGCGTATGCCACTGCCTAGTCTCTCTCATTGGTTGGGTCACAGTCAATTGAAAACGACCCAGATTTACATCGATGGTGCCAATCCTGATATGCGAGCCGACTATGAAGCTGCTATGGAGCAGTTGTCTCGCCAAGCCGCATGCTCGGATATTGAAGGAACGACATCTGCAATAGAGACAGAGAATACTGTGCCTTCTGAACATCGCACAGTGGAGCCAGCTGTTGGCATCTGTTTGTCTGCTGATGAGATCCGTCAACGTCTCACCTCATTGCCGCTCTGGCTTCATCAACCCATCATCTCATTACTTCTCCACCAGCAATTACGCTGGAAAGCCCTCTATCGGCGGGAACGAGCCCTTCAGTGGCTTGGCGAACTCCAACGCGGTTGGCAATGGATGCTCGACCAGCGCATGCTCTCCAGCTTATCCGAACTAAGACGGCGCGATCTCCAAGACTCAGTAGATCCAAATTTGGCGTTTTTGGCGATTTTCAGTCGAGATTGCAGGGATTTTGGAGTCATTTATTCAGATTTCGGTTACAGAAAACAACCTATTTCATATCTGAAAATCGCCCAAATCTAACGCAAAAACTAGATATCGACCGGCAAATTTGTATTTATGTCAACTGTTTAGCCAGAATTCTCTCTCAAAACCTGAAATTTGGATCGACTGAGACTCGTGCAATGTAATCGAAATTGTGGAAGAAGATGGCAAAATCGTAGGTCACACATCCCTGTGTGACTGCCATCAAGTGCGCTGGTTCTTCACTTGATAGTCAGCAGATTCTTGGAGCTTGTCCCGCCAGAGACGGGACCTACAATAAACGATCATAATTTCCGTCTTGCAACCTAGCCACCTTGCAACCCAGCCATAAGGCTGCAGGGAAAAATCATCATCTCATTGTATAATCTTCCGAGTGACCAATTTACCTTTCGGACCAGCGGGTGTATTTCAAATTAGGCCGTTCCAGGTGACTCTCTCGAAGGCACAGAAAGAGTTCATAAACTTTCGTTCTTGCGCCACCTCAAGTGACAATGTCGCAAGCGACCGCTTCGCAAACACTTCCACCGCTCTCGGCTTTGCGGAAGGTGACCGTCACTTCACGACCCAGCGGGCGTGAAATTCCGCCGAAAAGTAGGGAATTTCGGGAGTGACTGTCACCTGGAGCCCGACTGTCCCGTTTTTAATTTGATAAAACAGATCGACACCCCATCGTCGATCAGGACCTATTTTACATAGTAGAAATTATAAGGATTCAGAAGATGGGTCATGGATGAACACAGATTTCACGGATTGACTCTGGGATAATCCGTGTTCATCCTGAAAATCCGTGTCCTATTTTTCAATCCTTATAATGTCTAGTCAACGGAGGAAACCAGATGTCTCTGTTTGCAACCGTATCCATCACGCTCGGTACCTCAATTGCAAAACATATCGTGAAGCAGTGGCTTGGCGATGGCCTCCCCAACACGTTAGCGGGGAATCTGATCGACGAAACCCAATCACAGCTCAAACGTTGGCTCACAGACGCCCCACCCCAAGACCCCGTTGAACAGATCGGTCAAGATATTGCATCACGCATGGAACCATTTTTCCAAAAGGAGACCCACACCCTCACCGACAATGACCGTGCCGCCCTCATCATGGCCGTCTCCCAAACGCTTGACCAGGCCAAAATCAATGCCACCCTGATCATACAACGCAAACTCAGCGCCACGGCCCTGGCCGATCACATCATGAACAGACCACCTACCGCCCTCTCATTGCTCGACCCCCACCTGATCCCACCCGCCCAACGGATGCTCACCGCAACCTGTCAAGAGATCATCAACGTCGCCGCCACCCTCTCTGGCTACGAGATTGCACGCACGCGCCAAAGTTTGCGCAACGATGGCGAAATTCTCGAACAGTTGGCCCGCCTCTACCATAGACCCTCCGAGAAAGCCGCCCGCTTTGAAAAACAATACCGCCAAGCCATTGTCGAAGCCCTGGATCGGTTTGAGCAATTTGGCATCCCCCACGCCGACGAAGCCAGTCGCCGCCAAAGCCTCGACGTTGCCCACGTCACGCTAGATGTTGAGTACCTGCCCAGCCAGGATCCACGATTTATGGATGAGATAGATTATGTGGATGAGATCGCCCCGTTCAGAGAAGGTCGACGCCCAGAATATTGGGCGGATCGTCACCACCAGCAGGAGCGATTTGTCCGTTCAAGCCCGGTTGACCAAGTGCTCTCCAGCGCACGCAAGCTCGTCATTCGCGGCCGTGCCGGGTCAGGCAAAAGCACCTTGCTCCAATGGATGGCCATTCAGGCCGCCAAGCAAAACTTTCCCCCAGCGCTAGCCGACTGGAACGACTATGTCCCCTTCTTTATCCGTCTACGCGAATATGTCCAATCTGAATTCCCACCCCCAGAAAAATTTGTTGAAGCGGTGGCCCCCATGATAGCAGGAAACATGCCCGATGGCTGGGTCCACGAGCTTCTGGAACAAGGGCGAGCCTTGATCTTGATCGACGGCATCGACGAACTTCCCGCCGCCGAACGTGGCCCCATGCTCGAACGCGTCCGCAAACTACTCAGCACAAGCAGCATCTTTGTGCGCTATATCTTTTCCTCTCGCCCGGCCGCCATCAACCAGGATGAGTGGCCTCAATGGCATGAATGGGTGCAAGACGAAGAACTCGCCACCGTAACCTTACAGGATATGCAACCACACCAAGTTGATCAATTCGTCGAACGCTGGCACGAGGCTCTGTTCGAATCGGAAAAAGACCTCGTGGAACGCCGTGAGCTGCAAAAGCTGCCAGACGCCCTGAAAGCGCTGATCAAGAACCGGCCAGCCCTGCAAAAATTGGCCATCAATCCGCTCCTCTGCGCCATGATCTGTTCCCTGCACCGAGAAGCTGGCCCCAGCCTGCCCGAAGAACGTCTAAGTCTCTATCAAGACTGTATCGATATGTTGTTAAACCGGCGCGACGTCAAGCGCGGGATGTTGCTCCAGGACGACTACCCCGTTCTCAGCAAGCTCCAGCGCGAGGCCCTGGTCAAAGGCTACGCTTATCACTTAATGAGAATTGGACAATCAGATGAAGCGATGACCAAAGTCGATGCCTATTTTACCAATCATCTGCAAAACATGAATTTGCCCGATGTGACGGGCGAAGGCGTGCGCAGATTCTTGGTCGAACGCACATCCCTTCTGAACGAACCCGTAAAAGGGCGCATCAACTTTACCCACCGCACCTTTCAAGAATATCTGGCCGCCCAAGCTGCTGTCAATCAAGGGGAAATCGATTTTCTCCTCAAAAATATAGATGATGACCAGTGGAGAGACACCATCATTTTGGCGGCAGGACTGGCCCGCCCCCACGAAAGCGCCCACTTGATCCGCGGTCTGCTAAAGGAGGGCGACCGCTGGCGTTTCAGCAAAAGATTCTGGCCAGAGCGCCAACTCCATCGCCCCTACCTCTTGGCCGTCGCCTCTCTGGAAACAACGATCGAACTCGATGCCGAGATACGCCAGCTCGTCTTAGAGAAGGCAACTCAACTCATCCCTCCAAAAGACGACGAGGAGGTTCAACTCTTCATCAAAGGCGGAAACGAAGTCATCTCTCTGCTGCCGCCAAACCCATCCTATACCGGTGACGAGGTCACCCGTTGTCTTCAGGTGATCAGAGGGATTGGCGGTGATGCCGCCCTCAACATGATCGGCGAGTACGCCCAAACGTACGACGAACGATTCAAGACGGCCCACAGAACCATTACCGAAGCCTGGCTTCTATTTGATCGCCAAAAGTATGCAGAGACAGTATTGATCCATCTACGGAAGCTGGACCTCAGTGGAACCCAAGTGAGCGACGTCTCTGCCCTCTCCTCCCTTGCGAACTTGCAGGTGCTGGACCTCAGTGGAACCCAAGTGAGCGACGTCTCTGCCCTCTCCTCCCTTGCGAACTTGACTCGGCTGGACCTCAGTGCAACTCAGGTGAGCGACGTCTCTGCCCTCTCCTCCCTTGCGAACTTGCAGGTGCTGGACCTCAGTGAAACCCAAGTGAGCGACGTCTCTGCCCTCTCCTCCCTTGCGAACTTGCAGGTGCTGGACCTCAGTGGAACCCAAGTGAGCGACGTCTCTACCCTCTCCTCCCTCGCGAACTTGCGGGAGCTGTACCTCAGTGGAACCCAAGTAAGCGACGTCTCTACCCTCTCCTCCCTCGCGAACTTGCGGGAGCTGTACCTCAGTGGAACCCAGGTGAGTGACGTCTCTGCCCTCTCCTCCCTCTCGAGCTTGCAGGTGCTGGACCTCAGTGAAACCCAAGTGAGCGACGTCTCTGCTCTCTCCTCCCTTGCGAACTTGCGGGTGCTGGACCTCAGTGGAACCCAGGTGAGCGACGTCTCTGCCCTCTCCTCCCTCTTGAGCTTGACCAGGCTGGACCTCAGTGGAACCCAGGTGAGCGACGTCTCTGCTCTCTCCTCCCTCTCGAGCTTGACTAGGCTGGACCTCAGTGGAACCCAGGTGAGCGATGTCTCTGCCCTGAAGCGCAATAAAAAATTACGGATTATCTTTACTTTCTGGTAAAAGAAAAGAGATGAGGTGAGAAATGTGACAAAAAGCGGTTAGCAGTTCATCCTAAAGGTAGAGAACCCAAAAAGGAGGAAGGAATGCTAACCGCGCCAGAAATAACTATAGCAGTACTGATGAATGTATTGCAAGTAAGAAGAAGTGGAAAGGGGAATGGGAGGCAAAAGTTAGAAGGGTACCGAGTGAAAAGCATAGATATCACAGGGTTCTGGCGACCGAAGCTGCAAGGGAAAGTGAACCGACTCTATAACTCAACGGCTCGTCGGGCATTGCCCGCGCTCATCTTTGGAGTGATGATAAGCTCGGGGGAGATAGGCGGGAAGCGAGTGCCACTGCTCAAGGCAATCATGAGATGCACGGTTGGAACAAAGGAAAGTGAGTTTCGGAAAAAGCTGCTGACAGAGACGAAGAAATCACTGGAGTCAGACGAAGTGGCGGTGGTCGATGCCGGGTTTACAATCAGAGAAATGCTAGAAAAGGGAAAGCGACTCGAGGCTACAACTCCGGACTCGTCTGGTCGCTTTCTCTATAGTGGTCGCCTGATTTGCTATCAAGCATGGCACAATCTCGTCCCCAGAACAACCAAGGTGGATACAGCCAACCGTACCTACTCGATTTACGTCATTCAGGATCCGGCCTACAACACACCTTTGGTTTTGGCGACCGTTATGACTTTGCAGCCTGAAACCATTTATCTTGTCTACCTGGAACGCTGGCCTGTTGAACCTCCCCCCTTGGCTTCCAAGCAGATGATTGGCTTACATCGTCAATTTGTTCATGCCGATGAGGCTTGTTTCCGCTTACCTGAACTGGGGCTGCTTGCTGGCAATCTTCTTTCCCATTTAGCCGCTTCTCTTCCTCCCATACCGACTGGCTACTGGGATCGAGAGCCTCAAGCCACTCCCGGCAGGCTGCGCCGTGTTCTCTCGAGTGCTCTTTTTCCAACTCCCGACCAACTCGACCCTGACTTTCGGAAAAAGGCCTCGGTTTCACACCATTTACCTAAAGGCGTTCTCGCTCATCGCCGCCTCAATGCCGCTGCTTAAACTAGCCGAGCACTATTTTTACATTTTATCCCGTTTTTTCAGGGTGGATTCTTTTTTCCGCCCCTTTCGGTTTGCCCTTTGTCACTCAAGCCTTTACCAGAAAGTAAAGATTATAGGTGTCTAAAGTGGTTGTTCCCGTCACCTAGAGCGAGGCAACGACGCCCCAACCGCTCCCGCAGCGTCGCAGTCATACCCCCCGTTTTATCTGGTTCTCACAGATGCAAATGTGCGACACCGCCATTTCTCGTGCCCGTCTCGTTGATCGATTTGATTGTCCATGAATCGGCGGTGGCACGTTTATGTAAGGTTCGCACTGGCCCTACGAGGATTTGGTGGGCGCAAGCAAGAGTGGTCAAAGCAAGGCCCCAGGTGACTGTCACTCCCCGATACAGAATAGACATGATAGGGATTGAAAAATAGGACACGGATTTTCAGGATGTTCACGAAGTGGGCGTTTCGCCAACACGGATTCTCTCTGAGTCAATCCGTAAAAATCTCTGTTCATCCGTGTCCCATCCTCTGAATCCTTATAATCTCTAATGTTCATTAACCCTGGGCGGGCATCACACTCCCGCCAATTTGTGGGTAAAGCACGGCCCTGCACAGGTAGGGAAGATAGGCGTGTCACCCTCTTGACATCCCGCCACGCCCCCGATACAATCCCAACAGAACAACCAAAGCAGAGAGTGCCCGGCAATTTGCCGCTTGCATGGCGTCCAAAACATCCATCCTCCCATCCCGCAACATCGCCACGCGTTGCCCTCGGCATAGACGATTGAAGGACAGACCCCCTGAGTCGATGAAGCAAAGGAGACAAAATGCTCGACCCAACCGGAGGTATCGTAACAAGCGCTGTCGCCGCCAAAGCAACCCAAACCATCGTCAAATCGAGCCTGATCGCCACCGTCTGGGACAGCGTTGTTGACTTTGCCGTGGATCAAGCCAAGTCTCACGGCAAAAACGAATTCACAAAGCGCATCGAAGGACTACGCTCCGACACCAGACTGCGCAAACAGATCCAGACCGCCCTGGAACGCGCCGTCATTCGTTCGTTGGGTGGACGGCTCACCAGACACAGAACTCGTTTCGGCCGTGGCCCAAAGCACAACATTCGCCGACCTCCCCTCCGTCCAAACCGCCATCCGCACCATCGCCCGCAGCCCATTTGACAACACAGCCGCCAGCACACTCACCACCAGCTTTCGCCAAGTCCTCCCCACCGACTTTGACGACCACCGCATCGACCGCGGCGTAAAGGAATTCCTGGACGCCCTGCGCGAAGAGTTTGCCGCAGTCTCAACATTGCAGCAGACCCTCTCCGTCCAAGCCGCCATCCAATCCAATCGCTCCATCGAGCGCATCGAAACCCTGCTCCAACAGTTGCTGGACGGCCCCCAATCCTCCGCCGAAACCCTGCAAGACTACTTGACCTGGGTCATCGACCAACACCGCTACCTGGACCCCCGCGGCTCTCGCCAAACAGTTCGCCAGGTGCAGGTTCCACTCGACGAAATCTACGTCTCGCTCCGGGCCGAAGAAGAACCCGCCCTCAGCGTCAGCGACCGCTATCTCTACGAAGACGATCTGGCCGAACTCCAAAACCGCGGCGACCTGCTAGGCGAGGAGCTTGAAGATCTCCGTGAAAACATCCTCGCTCGCTATCTCAAGCATGAGCAACCAAGTCGCCGCGGTCAAGCCACCGAATTAAACGTCCTGGTCAACACCCATCCCAAGCTCGTCATCCTGGGTGACCCTGGCGCCGGCAAAACCACCCTAATGCGCTACCTGGCCTTGCAAAACGCACTCGCCATGCGCCAATCCAAAACAGAAGTCCAAGGATTGGGCCAAACCCGCCTCCCCCTCTTCCTGCGCATCGCCACCTACGCCGAACACGGCAACGGCCGCAGTCTCAGCGACTTCCTTCCCCTCTGCATCTGTGGTGAACAGACGGAGGAAACCCCCCTCTCCGTCCTGATTCAGGAACGACTCCAGACGGGCGACTGCCTCATCCTCCTAGACGGTCTGGACGAAATTGTTGAGCCCGATCAGCGGGCCGAGATCGCCCAGGCAATCAACAGTCTGGTCCGTGAGCACGAACGCACCGGCAACCGCTTTGTTATCACATCGCGCGTCGCTGGCTACCGCACTGCCCCTCTTTCCGGCGATATCGCGCACTACCGCGTCCAGGATATGAACGACGCGCAGATCAAACGCTTTCTAGAGCGCTGGTGCCATGCCGTCGAACGCTTCCAAACCCCAAACCTGACGGCCCAAGCCCAAAACGCCCAGGCTGAAATTGACAACATCATGGCTGCCGTGGAAAGCAACACCGGCGTCCGCCGCCTGGCCACCAATCCCCTCCTGCTCCGCACCCTCGCCCTCATCCATCGCACGGGAGCAACCTTGCCCGAACGACGCATCGAACTCTATCGGCTGGCCGCAGAGACCCTTATCCGCGACTGGCAACTGGCCCGCGGCATCCCCCAAGAGGCATTGGTCCACGAAAAAGAAGCCACCCGTCTACTCGCCGAACTGGCCGCCTGGATGCACGCGGAAAAACCGGCCGGAATCGCCACCGAAGGCGAAGTGCGCCACCAACTCGCCCTGGTCAAAGGACGCCTCCTCAACCAAGAGCCCGACCATCCCGACGTCGAGATTGCCGTCGATGACTTCCTCACCCGCATTCGTGAACATACAGGGCTCTTTGTCGAGCGTGCCCCCAGACGCTTTGGCTTCATGCATCTCACCTTCGAAGAATATTTTGCGGCCCGTTGGCTCGTCGCTCGACCACCCAAAGCCGCCGCCCGCATTCGCACCAAACTCCACCAACCCCGCTGGGAGGAGCCAATCCTGCTCGCCATCGGATTTTACGGAGAAGAATTCCCCGATGACGTCGATTCTCTCGTGCAAGAAGCAATATTGGGCCGGGAGCTTGGTGGCCCCAGCCCCTATGAAGAAATTTTGCAGCGCGATCTGCTCTTTGCCCTGCGCTGTCTGGGCGATCAGGAGGTCGGCCCAACCCTACAGCAAAATCTCATCTCCCAGGCTCTTCACGCTTACTTTGTAGGAACCACGGTAGGCAGAATCCCCGCCCTGGAATCGCTCATTCTCCAGCGCATCACAGAGATCCAAAGAAGCAAAGCGGGTCATGCATTTCTGAACGCCTTCATCAACAAGCTCTCTGATGAGTCAGAATCTGTGCGCCGCAGTGCCGCCTTAGCGTTGAGCAATGCGACTTTGAGTGAGGAAGCCGTGTCCGCCTTACTCCAGACCCTCCACGATGAGTCAGAATCTGTGCGCCGCAGTGCCGCCGAGGCGCTGCGCACTGCGACCAAGAGTGAGGAAGCCGTGTCCGCCTTACTCCAGACCCTCCAAGATGAGTCAGAATCTGTGCGCAGCAATGCCGCCTTTGCGCTGCGCACTGCGACCAAGAGTGAGGAAGTCGTGGCCGCCTTACTCCAGGCCCTCCAAGATGAGTCAGAATCTGTGCGCCGCAGTGCCGCCTTAGCGTTGAGCACTGCGACTAAGAGTGAGGAAGTCGTGGCCGCCTTACTCCAGGCCCTCCAAGATGAGTCAGAATCTGTGCGCCGCAGTGCCGCCTTTGCGCTGCGCACTGCGACCAAGAGTGAGGAAGTCGTGGCCGCCTTACTCCAGGCCCTCCAAGATGAGTCAGAATCTGTGCGCCGCAGTGCCGCCTTAGCGTTGAGCAATGCGACCAAGAGTGGGGAAGTCGTGGCCGCCTTACTCCAGGCCCTCCAAGATGAGTCAGCATCTGTGCGCAGCAGTGTCGCCTTAGCGCTGAGCAATGCGACCTTGAGTGAGGAAGCCGTGGCCGCCTTACTCCAGGCCCTCCAAGATGAGTCAGAATCTGTGCGCAGCAATGCCGCCGAGGCGCTGCGCACTGCGACCAAGAGTGAGGAAGCCGTGGCCGCCTTACTCCAGGCCCTCCAAGATGAGTCAGAATCTGTGTGCCGCAGTGCCGCCTTAGCGCTGAGCAATGCGACCAAGAGTGAGAAAGCCGTGGCCGCCTTACTCCAGGCCCTCCAAGATGAGTCAGAATCTGTGCGCAGCAGTGTCGCCTTAGCGCTGAGCAATGCGACCTTGAGTGAGAAAGCCGTGGCCGCCTTACTCCAGGCCCTCCAAGATGAGTCAGCATTTGTGCGCCATAGTGCCGCCTTCGCGCTGAGCAATGCGACCAAGAGCGAGAAAGCAGAGGCGGCCTTACTCCAGGCCCTCCAAGATGAGTCAGAACCTGTGCGCCGCAGTGCCGCCTATGCCCTGGCCCAATTGACGAGTCATCCCACCTTTCACGTCAATGCATCCATCTTGTCCGCTTTAGAAACAGCTCTTCCACTCCCGCGCCTCTATCAGCAAGCTTACATTCAATCAGCTTCCGGACTTGTTTTGACCAGTGCCAAAGACGAACTCTTTAAAGCCCTATCCAACATTGCACCAAGACCGACGGTCTCAACGGATCCGTAACGTTGCTCCGGCTGCATCTCAAATTCGGGGCATGCAACTCGCCAATCTGGCGCATCATCTCTCGCCAATCTGGCACCTCATCTCATTCATCTCATTCATCCCTCGCCAATCTGGCGCATCCTCTCACTCTCCCTTGCGCCCCAACCCAATCTATGCTAAAGTATCCCCCAACACGACAAGACGGCAGCCCAACCGGACCACCGCCTTGTCTACAAACTAAAAATATGAACTTCGCCTGATGCAGGTGCTGACACACCCACACCAGGCTAACCCGACCGTTGAGACTTCAACGGCAGGGCTAAAGTGCATTGTATCATGCCATGAAACGTGGTGCGTAAAACGTGGTACGTGAACCGTGATTCGTGACAGGATTGATGCAGTTTCTTCTCTGCTATCGTGCACTGTCTCTTGGGGCAGTGCTGGATCAAGCGCCGCTCAACGGTTTCGGTTGAACGGCGTTTTTTGATTTCAAGAAAATCCGGAGTCCAGAGTCTTGGGTCTTGACTTTGGACCCAGGACTCTGGACTCCGGACTAAAAAAACGAGGAGAAACGAACATGTTCCACTTTCCAACCATCTTTCAAACGATCACCAATTCCGGTCTTCCCATGTCGACGGAGTTGGTGGGGCTGAAGCTGCTGGTCACCGCCCAGGGCGAGAAGGGTCCCCTGGCCTTGCGCTGGGACGAATTGCTCGACCTCTGCCGGGTGCGCAATCCAGGCTCCGTCACGCGGCACCTGGCCCGCTTGTCTCAAACCGGCGTGCTCCATTTTGCCGTCAACGGCCTGGTCACCATCGAGTTTGTTGACTCAGACGGCAATGACTTGCGGCCAGACGAAGAGCGCGCGGGGTCGGTTGACCAGATCGGCGCGCCAACCGCGCCGCCAGATAGCAGATCCAACCCAGAAACACAGAAAGAGACGCATGAGATGGTAGAGCCATCGCGTATTTTGCGTCTAAGGGCTGAGGAAGCGTTCGTTGTGCGAAAAAAGGTGGAAAAAGCAGTGCACTTGAGTGCACGTCCATTGTCAGACGTCGGTTTCAACCGATGGCAGTCTATAGCTGGCCTGCAGGGACAAGACCAAGTAGAGCCAGAGACGGGAGATGAGCGCGCCAAATCGGCGCGCCAGGAGTCTTCTGTTTGTCTGTTTGTCGATCAAACACACATACGCGAAGAAAACAACAAACAAACAGACCAAGACGACCAATCTGGCGCGCGGCTTGAGGGCCAGCCCGAAAGAGTGCCACTCGCAAGAGTGCATTGCACAGATGAAGCACCCCTTCACCACCCCACCCCGAACAGCCGACGAAGAGCGAAGCTACGCCCTCCTCACCGACGAAGCCATCGGAATCGCGCCACCCGTCGCCGCCAAACTGGTCACCCTCTACGACTTCGAGAGCCTCTGTCGGCAGGTCGCCACCTGGTGGGATCAACTGGAGCAAGGCATCGTGCGCGGCACGGGCGCACTCGTCCACCGCCTGCGCCATCACTTCAGCACCGCCCACCACTTCGACGCCTTCCTACACAGCGAACTCTGCGCCCGCCACGAACTGGCCGCCATCTTCGCCCCCCGCAAACGCTCCGTCCTAGACGAGTTCGCCCACGTCATCATTCGATGACGCATTATCGGATGAGGGAAAAGTGCCCGATAAACGTAGGCGCTGCCTGATGGGCATTCGGCAAATAGTTCAGTATACCCGTGGGTTCTCTCATGACCATTTAGCAACGAGCAGACAAGCTGGCTCAGTCAGATCTCAGAGGGTTGACCAAAACAACCTTTCACGAAACATGACCAGATTCTGGCTGAAAACTGACGGCTGATTAGCTGAAAGCTTTGTATCGTAAAGGAAAGTATAAAAATCAGCCACGAAACATGGCCAGATTCTGGCTGAAAGCTGACGGCTGACTAGCTGAAAGCTTTTGTATCCGACCAAAATGAGGAAACAACCATATGAAACCCACAGACATCCACATCACGCTCGCACTCTGCTGCGCCTTCTACATCTACTACGACTGGTACACACTCATCGATATGGCCGGTTTTCTCACCATTGTCTGCCTATCCGGAATCAGCCTGGTGCTCGGAATCTCCACACTTCTATCTAAGTGAACTCAAGAAAGTTATCAGAAATAGAACGCAGATTTACCAAGATTTACACAGATGTCAATCCTGAGAATCCTGAAAATCTGTGTCCAAATATTTTCTTGGTTTTACTTAGAAAAAGGAGCAAACAACCATGAAACCCCAAGACGCCATCATCACCATCACGCTCTGCGTTCTCTTTCTGGTCTACGACAACCTCGGCACATGGATGGTCACCCTCAGCACCATAAGCACACTCAACTTGATGCTCCTGCTCTGCACGGGCGGTCTCCTGCTTCTCCTCATTCCAAACATCATGGCGTGGGGCTTGCAACAGTGGCGCACGCACACGCTGGCAATCCAAAAAGCAGCGCTAGAAGCCGAAACGGTGCGCGCCCAAAACGAACTGACGAACGCCCAAGCCGCCAACGCCAGGAAAGAAGCCCAGCTCGCCCGCCCCATCGACCACCAAATGCCCGTTTCGCTTGAGGCCATCAACTCGCCCACGTGGCCCGCCCTGGCCACGCAGATCAACGCCTTCTACCACGACAGCCAACGCACCCACCCCAACGTGCCCAACACCATCCGGCTCAGCCACCGCAACGACACCCACGCCCCAACAGACGAACCCGCCACCCAACCATGCGACGAAGAGTGGATCGCCCCACCCTTTCAAGTTCTCTACCGAGAAAACGCATTCCCCCGCGACGGACGCGTCTTGCTCGGCTTCAACGCGCAGCAACAAGCGGTCTACACAGAGCTGGAGAAGTTTGGCTCCACCATCATCAGCGGCGCCAGCCAACGGGGCAAATCCAGCCTCTTCCGCTACTTGCTCGCCCAACGCATGATGCAAGACGGACCCCGCCACCTGAAACTGATCCTGTGCGACCCCCATGCCAACGCGGGCCAAAAGTCGCTCGCCCACAGCCTCCTGCCGCTCAAGCAGATGTTCCTGGGCGGTCAAATCCTCCGCCAAGAAGATGAGATTCTCGAAGCCGCCCTCTACTGCGACACCATCGGTCGCCAGCGCATCAACGGCATCGACGAGAGCCAAGACCCCATCATGCTCATCATCGACGAAGTCACCATGTTGCTTGACGGATCCCCCATCGCAGACGAACTGGGCAACCGCCTCAAAAAGATCGGCCGCGAATACCAAAAGGTCCACGTCACCGCCACCATCATCGGCCAACAATTCAACAGCCACGTCATGGACACCGCCACCCGCAACTGCTTCACGCGCGTCTTCGCCTGCCCCAACGTGCGCGACAACATCGGGCGCATGTTGCCCCCAAACGCCGCCCAACAAGTGGAGCAGATTCGAGTCGGTCAATTCATCGATTACGAAATAGGCGGCGGCACCCAAATCATCAACTTCCCCGAAACCACAGCCGACGACGTCCTTCTCGTTGCTGGTTCCGCCCATGGCCCAAGCGGTTCCGCCCTGGTCCCCCCACCACAAGCGGAACCGGTTCCATCCCCCCAACCGGCACCCGCGCGGCACCCGCCTGGAACCGCGCCGGCACCCGCCGCAGACCCACCCTTGGAACCAGTGGAAACCGACCCCACAATCAGGGAATTAGCCGTGCAAGCAGCCCTTGCCGAAGGATGGGGCACCAACGAAATCATCCGCAACATCTACCAGATCACCACCAAGGGAAGACCCTGGACACGCGCCAACCAAGACCTACAGCGCATCAAAGAAAAACTGGTTCTTCAGGAATTCAGGGGGTGACAGGAGAAATCAAACCATGAAGGAATTGAAGGCATTAGAGATTATAAGGATTCAGAAGATGGGACACGGATGAACACAGATTTCACGGATTGACTCTGGGATAATCCGTGTTGGCGAAACGCCCACTTCGTGAACATCCTGAAAATCCGTGTCCTATTTTTCAATTTGAGCTGAAAAACGATCTACACACGCCACAGACACAAGTAAATCAATCAAATGGAGAGTCGCACAATGACAACCCGTCACACCTTGAAGAACGGAAAGACCTACGTCGCCACCGGCGTCCAAGAAGTCGAAGAAATCAAAGAACCATCCCTTCTCAGGCGCATTCTGACAATCACCACCATCGTCACCACCTTCATGCTCGTCGTCAGCTACTGCAACCAGAACCGATCCGGCACACGAGAAGTCATGCTCTCAACCAAACCAGTCATCCCTCTCACAAAAAGACCCAATCCCCTCCACGGCACGATAGAAGATGGAACCGATCTGCTCCGAGACATCCACCACGAACTCACACTCAAACCCGATCACTACAGTCCACGCACCTACAGAAAAGTAGAAGGCGAAACCGTTCCCATCCTCGAAGAGACACCCGCCCCAGGAAACTCGCCACGCACCTACAGAAAAATAAACGGACTCCACGTACACATCTGCAGCAACGGTGAAGACCCTCAAATCATCGCCCTCAGCAAACACATCACCAAACAGATCTGCCCCGACGGAGCCCTAACCGCCCCAAGAGCCAAACAATGATCCTCCCACCGCACGCCATTAAAGCGAATCCAATTTTAAACGCTCCACAGATTGACGAGATTAACTGGATACTTTCTCTTGAAAATCTCGGTTCAACAGGATCTTAGAGCGTGTTTTAAAAGTCTCAGTAGATCCAAATTTCAGGTTTTGAGAGAGAATTCTGGCTAAACAGTTGACATAAATACAAATTTGCCGGTCGATATCTAGTTTTTGTGTTAGATTTGGGCGATTTTCAGATATGAAATAGGTTGTTTTCTGTAACCGAAATCTGAATAAATGACTCCAAAATCCCTGCAATCTCGACTGAAAATAGCCAAAAACGCCAAATTTGGATCTACTGAGTCTACCGAAAGGACGAGCAAACGCCGGTTGAGTCACGAAGTGGTATCGCTTGTACTGAGTTTGTATCGAAGTGAAACCAGCGTTTGCGGGTGGACCCGTTTGGTTTCGATACGCCTTCGGCTACTCAACCGGCTCTGATCTCACCTTTTAAAATACCCTCTTATGTGGTTGACAAGAAAAATCAAACCATGAAGGCACTGAAGGGATTGAAGAAGAGGTAGATAATCCTTCAATCTCTTCATTTCCTGGCTCTTTGGGAATTCATGTGGTTGACAAATGCCAGGAAGATTAGCGCCGGTTGAGTGACGAAGTCGTATCGAAACCAAAGCGAATCTACCACATGAGATCCTGTTGAGCCCATTTCCTTCATGGTAAATGTGGCTCTTTTTTGTCAACCACTTGAGATCCGATTGAGCCGCTCTTGATTCCTGATGGCACTTCGTGACGGCTGTCATTTGGGATAGATTGAACTATCTTATCGGGAGGGGACCTAGGACAAAATGTACTAAGTTGAAGGCCGTTTTTGTAGAATAAGCCTGAGTGCAACTTGTGTCCTTTGTCTCAACACGAAACAGTCCATTGCGTTATGACGACTACATGTTAACAGCGTAACAACCTTCTAATCCAAAGACTGTTTTCACAACTGCCACATCTAACGTAAAATTCTGGCAGGTAGACAGTCTTCAAGAAGGAGTAGAGCAGATGTCGGACAAACCGCAGCAGACCGAAGCAGGACGGGATGCAAGCATTGGAGGCAATCAGTATGATATAGGCAATATCGATAGTACAGCGTTAATCCTAGGTGATGGTGGTACTATCAACGTAAATCAACCTGCGCAAAAACCACCCCTCTATGTCAATGTCCCGTCGAAGCCGAACCACTTTGTCGGACGAGATGAACTGGTTGAGAAAGTAGTCGGCCAGTTGTTATCCGGTCAACATTTGGTTCTATCGGCAGAAGGCTTGCCTGGCGTAGGCAAAACCACCTTGGCGGTGACTCTGGCTCATCATCCAGACGTTTTGACCCATTTCAAAGACGGAGTGCTGTGGGCGGGGCTAGGAAAACAGCCAGATGTGATGGGAATTCTGGCTATCTGGGCAGAGGAACTAGGACGGGATGTGTCTGGGCTAGGAACAGCAGCAGAACGAGTACAGGCAGTGAAAACAGCAATCGGCCAAAGCGCTCTGCTGCTAGTAATAGATGACGCCTGGGATTTGGATGCAGCGAAACTCTTGCGCTGCGGGGGGGCAAACTGTTGTCACATTCTCACGACCCGCAACCAGTCAATCGCACGAGACTTTGCTGGGAAAAGCCAAATTGAGACCGTCCCCGTTCTTGATGATGAAACGGCCTATCAACTCCTAGTAGAACTGGCAGATGAAGCTTGTACGGTTGCGCCAGATGTTGTTCGGAAGCTTGTCAAATCGGTTGGTGGATTACCCCTCACGCTAGAGTTGCTAGGCGGCTATTTGTCTACAGCCCAGCATAGTCGATATCCTGAGCTAGCCAGAGCCTCTTTATCACAAATGCTGAGTCCTCAAGAGCGACTACAACTGGCCACACAAAGATTAGGCGCTACAAACAGCCCCGAAATCAGTCTCCAAGAGACAATTATGTTGAGTTTAGAAGACAAAAGCCTCTCAAAAGAAGCAGTCTCTACCTTTTATGCGCTTGGGGCCTTTGCACCGAAACCTGTTTCCTTTGACAGGTCGGCAGCAGTAGCAGTTGCGGAAACGAATCTTAATACGCTGGCGATGCTGGCGAGCCGCAACTTGTTGGATGACTCACAAGGGTTAGAAAACCTGACACTTCATCAGGAACTAGCCAACACAGCACGTACTCGAACACCACCCGAAGCCATCGAGCGTCATCGAGCCTACTATCTTGCCCTAGTGAATGAGAAACGAGAAGTATGGAAAGAGATTGAATCGGTTTATGGTCAAATCCAGTGGGCATGGGCGGCTGCACCGGATGACAAACAACTCATTGATTTTCAACGGGCGTTAAATATCTATCAGTATCGTCGGGGGTTCTGGAGCGATTTAGTCGCCTGGCTTCAACGTGTGCTTCACCTTGCGCAATCTCAAGGATGGCAAGCGGAAGAAGGAATATGTCTCCGTAACCTGTGCAGTGTCTACGACAAGCAGGGGCGCTGGAACGACGCTATCCGGATGTTCGAGGAGAGCCTTCGCATCTCTAAGGAGCTGGGTGACATCTCCGGTGAGGGAAAAACCCTCCACAACCTGGGCAGTGTCTACAACAACCAGGGGCGCTGGGATGACGCTATCCAGATATACAAGGAGAGTCTCCACATCTCCAGGGAGTTGGGTGACATCTCCGGCATTAGTCAATCCACAATGGGTCTGGGTAGTATCTACGACAACCAAGGGCGCTGGGATGAAGCTATCCAGATGTACAAGGAGAGCCTCCGCATCTCCAGAGAACTGGCCGATATCTCCGGTGAGGGAAAAACCCTCCACAACCTGGGCAGTGTCTACAACAACCAGGGGCGCTGGGATGACGCTATCCAGATATACAAGGAGAGCCTTCGCATCTCTAGGGAGTTGGGTGACATCTCCGGCATTAGTCAATCCACAATGGGTCTGGGTAGTATCTACGGCAACCAAGGGCGCTGGGATGAAGCCATCCAGATGTACAAGGAGAGTCTCCGCATCTCTAGAGAGCTGGCCGACACCTATAGCAGGGGGAAAACTCTCCACAACCTGGGCAGTATCTACAACAAGCAGGGTCGTTGGGACGACGCCATCCAGATGTACAAGGAGAGTCTTCACATCTCTAAGGAACTGGGTGACATCTCCGGCGAGGGAAAAACCCTCCACAACCTGGGCAGTGTCTACAACAACCAGGGGCGTTGGGACGACGCCATCCAGATGTTCGAGGAGAGCCTTTGCATCTCTAGAGAGTTGGGTGATATCTCCGGCATTAGCCAATCCACAATGGGCCTGGGTAGTATCTACGATAAGCAGGGGCGTTGGGATGAAGCCATTCAGATGTACAAGGAGAGTCTTCGCCTCTCTAGAGAGCTGGTCGATATCTCCGGCGAGGGAAAAACTCTCCACAATCTGGGCAGTGTCTACAACAACCAGGGGCGTTGGGACGACGCCATTCAGATGTTCGAGGAGAGCCTCCGCATCAAACGGGATCTGGGTGACATCTCCGGCGAGGGAAAAACCCTCCACAATGGGTCTGGGCAGTGTCTACAACAACCAGGGGCGCTGGAACGACGCTATCCAGATGTACAAGGAGAGCCTCCGCATCAAACGGGAGTTGGGTGACATCTCCGGCGAGGGAAAAACCCTCCACAATCTGGGCAGTGTCTACAACAACCAGGGGCGTTGGGACGACGCCATTCAGATGTTCGAGGAGAGCCTTTGCATCTCTAGAGAGTTGGGCGATATCTCCGGCATTAGCCAATCCACAATGGGTCTAGGTAGTGTCTACAACAACCAGAGGCGTTGGGGTAAAGCCATCCAGATGTACAAGGAGAGTCTTCGCCTCTCTAAGGAACTGGGTGACATCTCCGGCGAGGGAAAAACTCTCCACAATCTGGGCAGTGTCTACGACAAGCAGGGGTGCTGGGATGAAGCCATCCAGATGTACAAGGAGAGCCTCCGCATCTCTAGAGAGTTGGCCGACACCCACGGTATGGGCCAAACTTTGGGCAATCTTGGCACCGTCTACGAGAGCAAAGGAGATTCAAAAAAGGCTGAGAATCTTTGGCAGGAAGCATTTACAAAACTTCACCCAGATTCTCCAGAGTACCAACAGATGTCACAGCGGTTACAAGAGGCTGATTAAAAAATCGCAGAAGCATTCCGTAACAATGTGCCCCTGTAAACCTCACCCCTGTAAAAAAGTCTGCAAGTACTTCAAAAGTCGTGCTTGTACGGGGTGTACAACGGGTGAACGGGGTGGTGTCAACAGGGTAATTAAATCAGAATCTCCTTAACCTATTTCCCTTTTTATCGAGCAATTTTTGTTGTGATTTGATTTTCTGCCGACTCTATTAAGTGAATCTGTCGCTCTGACGGCACTTCATGACAACGACGGCTGTTCTGGGCCAACATGGTTTCTCTTGCTACAACAGAACTTACTCACAATAAGGTGTGCTCTCTCGTACGGGCATGATATATCATGCCCGTACGAGAGGACTCTGCGTAAGTCCTATACAAATTAGCAATCCCGACCGATACAAAGGCGATTCCAACAAATGAATCATCCACAGATGAACGGGATGGACTGAATTTTTTCTCTTTCTCATCCTGTCAATCCTGTCCATCTGTGGATCAGTTAAAAGTTGGATCGACCAAGAAGACGAGACCCCCACACCAATCAATCAAAATCTCGCCACGGCCACAACACCCTAAAATAAACAAAGCGCTGATTTACGCGCCCAGCCCCTTTGGTGACACCCAATATTCGAAATCACGCGGCCTCTCCAATCCCGACAATCTGGACAACTTCGAGATTGCCGTCAACACAACATGATGCTCATCCCGCTCAACCTCACCTAATTGGTATTGCTGAACGTAATCAAGCGAACGAATAATGACTGCCACTTCTTTCAACGAAAATGCCACAGGAGCCATCGTCACCGTAGGCGACGCACCATCAGCCCTCACTGCTCTCTGCCCCTGCGACACACTCGGCCCAGGAACAGACGGAAGAAGACCCTTCTTCACAGCATTCATAAGACCTCCTATAATCGTTTATGTTGCCCCTGAATTATACCATATCGCCAATTCTGACGCGACTTCCCGTGACGCCGATTACAATTGTTATGAAGAAGTCCAAGGTCCTAAGTCTGGACTCTGGACTTCGGACGAAAAAACACAAACGCCACGCTCCGAATCGGGGATCAGTGCGTGGCGTTTGTCTGCAACATTTGTATCAATTATAGGAAAGTAATCTTCCGTGATCACGAAGTATACGAACAATTTGAAGAAAAAAACATAGGACAAAAGTACCAATCCAACATCAAATTCCTTAACACAACTCTCCCCATCCACTCACCTATTGGTGTTCCCACCATTCGTGTTTCCCCCCTTCCTGAATCCGTTACCCCATCTGCTCAATCCGCTCCCAAATCCGCTGCTAAAAACTCAACCGCTCCAATCTCTTCACAGCCCGTTCAAACCGACTCACCCGCTGCAATACATTCTCAATCCCCGTCCCCACCGAACCAGGCCCCGACGACAACCGTGCATCGATCAACTCCCGTCCCTCATTCAACGTCAATTCCAACGTCTCGATACAGGCATCAAAGACCAAACAATCAGCCGCCACGGTCACCCGATCGCCCCACCGCCAATCGCAGATGTAACAAAACGAATCCGTCTCTCCCAACCGACCATCCACCTGCGGCTGGTGCATGGTCTCCCGAAAAAAGATATCCGCCTCCCCCGGCAACTCCGCGGCAAAATCCTCCAGCACCCCCGTATTGCGAAAACCTTCCCGCAATCCCAACGGATTCGTCGCCAAATAGGCCGCCAGATTCGGCTCCTCCACCGTGACAAACTCACCCGCATTCGTGCTGATACTATAGCCCACGTACGCCCGATTCAACGTCTCTCGCCAATCATAAATCAATTCATATTCCACCAATGTCTCATTCTCAGGCGTCAACACAACGGCAGCTGCTCCACCAGTCGTCTGCGTCAAATCATTCCCAATCTGCCCCACGTGCGTGTTGAACTGAAGAAACGGCACACCCCCAAAATGATCAATTTGCTCAATGTGAAAATACAACGGCACCCCCCGCTGATGACTCAACAACGCAATCTCTTGAAACAAACTCAACAAGTCCTGATGCTGAAACGCAAGCGTAATCGGTGGTCCCAGACCCTCATCACCTTCAATGGCGATCCAGCCATCGGTCACCCGCAGCGTATCCCCTCCGATCGTGTAGCTATCCGCACCGGCCCCCCAATTCTCCCGCGCAATCCGCTTCATCAAATCATCTGCCGGTTCCTCCACTGCCAACGTCTGCGGACTCTCCTTCAGATAAGCTACCTGTCTCCGCGCCAGCCAACCCGTCCCATCCGTGGCCAAAATCTTCACCCGCTGCTCATCAAACCCCGTGCGACTAAAACTCACGTAGTCCACCAAAAACGGAGAGCGACCCACCAACACATTCAACGTCGTCCCCGACGCCCCACCGTCACAACTCGCCCACACCTCAATCCGCGTATTCTCCACAATCTCAGCACACTCAAAATCACAACCATCCAACTCCAACACCAGCTGACCAGCAGAGTTTTTCTTCACCAACAGATAGAGCTTAATCTCATCCGTCACTTCCGCAATCAGTTCACCCGTCGGTCTCCGCATCACAATCGTATAAGTTCGACAACAAGCCATAAAACCTCCAAGAAAGTCAAGAAAGTCCTAAGTCCTGAGTCAAGAAGAAGAACTTCAGACCTTGGACTCTTAACAATCCACAGCATCCGCACTCAAATGCGTTTCCCGCCAACAGAGCGTCACCGGAAACCCACCACGCACCACAACCTCATTCTCCCCTGGCGACAACCGCCACCGCGCGGGACGACTCACCCTATAATTCACCTCATGCAGCACACTCTGCTGCCCCGTCGCTGCATAGCGCAACACGCTCACTTCTCCCGGCTGACTGGTAAAGCGCAGATACTCATCAGCTGGCACACCCAACCCCACAACAGCATCGGTCCCAAACTGAATCACGCTGCCATTCATCACATTCTCCAACCGCTCGATCACGCTCGGTCCCTGGATCTCCATCACAACCGGCGCCGCTGCCGACCCGCCATAATTGACGAGATTCGTCCCATTCTGAAGAACCTGACACCGATCGCCCACAGAACACCACAGCGGATACTCAAACGCCACAAAACCCCAATTCAATGATCTGCCGCTGCAAATCGCTCCTGGCCTCCTCCAACCCGCTCACATAGGTCACTGGTATCTCCAACGGCTCCCCAATCGAATCCCCACAATCATTCGTCCACTGATAGCGCAGAAGAAACTCTTCCTCACAATCCGCCACGTCCCACAACCCAACCAGCTCCACCAACTTCTGCCGCACCTGATGGACCGCACACGGACAGCCCTCCACCGTCCCCCGGATGCTGATGGGTCTGGGCCGCACGTGCGAGCGCTGATACAAAGCCCCAGGTCGCCGCGCAAAGCTCAACACAACCGGCTCCACGGGCGGCATCCCCCACCCACCATCCCCAATCGGATTCAATCCACATTCTTGCAGATTGACCGGCGTCCCCTCCTGCCGCTGACCCGCCGCGGCTGTGCTCGGACTCGCATGAGGCACACCATTCCACGTTGCGCCATGCTGGTCCCCATCAAAGTAAGAGACCGGCTCATCATTGTCCACCATGGCCACCGCATCAAGATAGAAGAGATCACAATGCCCAACCCTTGTTGTCGAGATGGAAAGCGTTGCCGCCAGATCACCAGTCGTCCCATTCACCAAACAGAGCTGCACCTCTTGCCAATCTCCAGTCAGCTCCAGCCTCACAGATCCCTCCTGAATCTGAGGCAACAGAATCCCGGCCGTCACTTGCGAGGCAAAGGAGGCAAAGAGTGCATCCCCCGCACAGCCCTTCACCCAAAACGTCGCACAATAAGTCCGCCCCGCCAACACCAGAATGTCATAGCGCACGCCATAGAGATCTTCCGTGTCCGACTGCACACACAAACTCTGCAACCCCCGAAACGACTCATCTTGACTCAGAGACAAATTCGTATTGGCATTCATCCCCACCCAACCGTCCACCCCCCGCTCAAAACTGGGATTGATCAACAAATTCGTAATCGACCGCTGAACCGGCTTCACCACCCACCACAAACAACGATCCCAATAATACGACGCCCCAATCTGCGGCACCGCATACGTCGTCTTCGACGCCACGTCTTTCTCACATCCACACCGCTCACAAGTAACCATAATTCTATGATCCAAGGTGTCACGCGCGTGACACTTTAGTAGAACAAACAGCTTGTTTGTTCAGACACCACCGACGAACCAACCATGCCATTCCCCTCAACATCACAAACCACCCAACTCAAGTGTCACGCGCCCACCGAGCCTGCCGAGGTGCGACACCTCTCTTCTTCCTCAGCCTTAGCCTTTTCCTCAGCCACCAACTACCGCCCCCGCGCCATCAAAATCTCAACTGCCCCAAAATCATCAATCAGCTGATCACCCCGCCGCACGCCCACCCGGGTCACCGTCGCCGAAAAGACCCCTGACCTGTTCAGGGGTGCTGACGGTTGAACCCCTTCGGGCGCATCCAAAATCGTATCGGCAGATTGCCGCCTGGACCTGGTCAATGCATCTCGCCCGGCATCCCTCAAGACCCCCACCACCACTGGCGACGAGGTCGGACCCACACGCCCCACATCATCCAGGATGGTCGAAGAATGAGGCAACGAGACGACACCTGACCCTGCCCGCGTAGGCGGGGATTGCAAAATCGAACCCGTTAACGCCGGGACAACCGCACCACAGCCCACTCCCTGCGCAGGCAAGGACTCTTGCTGCACATCAATCAATGACCCCAAATCCGACACCCACAAACTGGTGCCGCCATGCATGGCGCCGTCCCCAAATTCAGTCTCCGTTGTCGTCACCAACTCGATACTCGATTGACCACTAATCTCAGCCGTCACACCAAAACTCATAATCTACCCCCTTCACAAAAAAGCCTCGGAGCAGCGACGCCGAGGCAACTATTTCGCAGCAAATCAGTCTACAAACCCAAAAAAAGAGGAAAACATCGAGGAAAGAAAGTAAGTGAGTAACAATCAAAAACCCATCTGGTTCGCTCCCAAACCAACCCATAACCAACTTGCCGCGACATAGCTCTAGACTCTAGACTCTGGACTTTGAACTTTGGACTCTAGACTTTGAACCCTAAACCCCACTAATCGAAGTCCGTCCCATCACCACCGTCAGCGCCCCATTCACATCACCCACCGCCAACACAGTATTGCTCGCCAACGGTTCGCTCGCACAACAGGGCAACGCCAAGCGTTCCGCCACAAAGTCTGTCGGCCAAGAGCCAATCCTGGGCGAGCGCCTCGTCCACAAATCATCCGTCGTGCCACCAAGCCATGTGCTAAACAACGCCCCCGGCTGTGTAGCACCAGCAATTCCACCATGCGCAATCCAACCCACTCGGTCATTCAAAAACGCCAGGTCATTCACCTCACCCAGACCCAACGAAACCTCATGCCAGATCAACCCCTCATTGAGCGTATGGAAGATGCGCCCATCCTCCAGCGCCACCCAAATGCGCCCATCGACGAGCTCGATATCACTGACGATATCCGTCGCCGCAACGCCGGGAATGTCCACCAGATTGGTCGAGGTCCGCCCGCCATCTTCGCTAATGCTCAGCGTCGGACCCATGCCACCGAACACAATACGGTTTCCACAAATGGCCATCTGATTCACACCCACATCAAACGTCTGCCGCGCACCATCCACAATCGAGCACGTGTCTCCTTGGGTGCTTTCCGTATAAAAGCGACTCTCCGCCGCATCTTCGATCAGAATATGCACATCATCGCCAGATAGACCGAGCGCCGTAGCAATGCCGGTATCACCCAACACACCCAACCGCACAACTTCATCCTCTTGCGGTACACCATGCGCATCCAGCGGCACCCGAAACAACTCAGCCGGTTCCTGATTCGCCGCCACATACAACTCGTTCCCATTCTCCACAACCAACGGACAGGTCGCCGCCTGTGGAGTCGTGGACTGCGCCAACGGCAAAGCGATCTGACCAGTCAACAAACCTCCATTCAGCGAGTAATACAAATGATTACGTGAATCTCCCTCACAGTGAAAGGGCATGTACCAGGATTGTGTCCCATCGTCGCAACGCGCGCGACAGCCGCATGATGTCCCCCCTTTGGCTGAGCCTGCCGAAGCACATCCCCGAGCGCAGCCAAACGTCACAGCGCAAGCCGTAACCGTACCTGTACAAGTAATATCAAGCGCCTGCGTCTCAAACGACATTACAGACCCAGCCAACACATGATCCAACTCCACCAAAAACTCAGTCAGCAAAAACGTGGCCTCACCCTCAATATCCGACACCCGATCCTGCTCCAAGCGCACAACCCGAAACGAATAGACCTCAAAGAACCTGGACCAGTTCTCAACCACATCATTGTTACTGCCACAGATCCCATGATTGTTCACGGCACAGATGATGCAATCCTGTTCCGCCATCCAATGTGGAAGCGGAATCCCCACCTCGCACGGCTCCAGCACCCGCAACACCATGCGTGAATTACCTGGCACCGACCGCGTCCGCCCAATCACGCACAACTGCCGACTCGTCCGATCCCACGAATACCGTATCGTCGATTCCCCCTTCAGCTCCCGCCGCAGATTCCGAATCTCCATAAACTGGCAACCACGCCCATAATAATGCACCTCATTCAAGCAACTCGCCCCATTCGGCACAACCAAATAATTCCGCACATCCTCCGTCGTCGCCGCCTGCAAATCATCACATCTCGCCATGTCACTCCCCTTCTTGAGCGTAGGCGGCAATTTGACGCCTACGCTCTACGTTCCATCGTTCTACGTTCTGCACTCAAGTGTCACGCGGCAAATTACCACACGCGTCGACACCCCCAGTAGAACAAACAGCCTGTTTGTTCATGCACCACCAACGAACCGACTATGCCATCTAATCACCAGCCACCTCAATAAACTCCTGTCGACATCTCACTCTCAGACCACTGATTGTAGTCTCAGTAGATCCAAATTTCAGGTTTTGAGAGAGAATTCTGGCTAAACAGTTGACATAAATACAAATTTGCCGGTCGATATCTAGTTTTTGCGTTAGATTTGGGCGATTTTCAGATATGAAATAGGTTGTTTTCTGTAACCGAAATCTGAATAAATGACTCCAAAATCCCTGCAATCTCGACTGAAAATCGCCAAAAACGCCAAATTTGGATCTACTGAGTCTGGTGACAACGGCAACATGCCAGGCCAATTCCGACTGTAGTGTCGCGCCGCATCCAAATCCATCATCCGCTGTACCATCTGCAGACACTGATCCGTTGGCTCAAGTCCAGTCACCTCCCGCGAACTTTTCACATAACTATAGCGACCCTCAATCTGCTGACTGCTCAACATCTCACAAGCCCGAAAAAACCCGGCATAATTCGGCAATTTGCCGCCGCCTCATGATCCCTAACCTCGATGATCACACTTCCCCGATTCGGAACATAAAAAGAGCAACCAGACAAGAACATCACCACCAACACCATCCAAACGACAGTCTTTGTGTATAACCTAATCATCATTCACGACCATCCAAAAGTGTCACGCGCGTGACACTTGAATTAGGGTGTCGCACGCCCACCAAACCTGTCGAGGTGCGACACCCTCTTCCTCTATCCCTTGAACTTTGGACGCAGGACCCTACACCCGCAAAACTTTAATGTGCCGCCGTGAACGCAGATACGTATACAGGTCCAGTGCCCCACGCGTCGTACCAAGCCCGCTGCGCCTCTCACTCCGACTGATGGCCCGCGTAAACCGACCCTCATCCGTCTGTCGAACAAAATCTTCCTGCCAATGCCGCAACTCCGTATGGCTCTTGCCGCAACAAAGATCCCGACTCATACAACCCGCCACCGCGCGGGCAAAGACCGCCTCATTGTTGCAGTCTCCGCTGCGGTAGTGGATCACCACTTTATCGATGCAACGCTTGCACGCAATACAGTTCAGGTTCCGGTCCAGCGTCAACTCAACCATGCCCATCTCCCGATTCAACAGACAAGCAGCCCCATCCTCGCATTCATAACACGCACCATCTGTGTCCACACAGTTGCAGACGTTGGGCCTGCGCCACAGCTGCACGGCCCCCGTCACATCCGTGTACCGCCGCCACACCTGAATCGTCGTCAAATAAATACTCGTATCCTGCGGATCCAAGATACTCGGCACCATTCCAGCATAGAGCGCCCGCTGCACAGTCAACCAAGAACGAAAAGTGACGTTCACCGTCTCCCCATCCGCCGACAACGCAAACTTCGCCGGTCGAATCTCACGCCGCCAAAAACTATCTGGGGCACACTCATCAAACTGCGCTTGGTCCTCCGGAACAACAAGAATCAGTTCATCCACCGTCGCCCCCGCTGGCAGCAATGTTGCATCAAACGAACACTCAACCGTATCGAACAGACCATCGCCATTCAAATCAACGATATCCGCATCCACATCAATAGTCAGTTCCGTCAGCGGCGCCAGCGCTTCTTTGCCAATCTCCAACACATGATTGTGGGGCAACCGAATCCGCCCCCGCCCATCCCATCCGCTCCCAAATCCGATGTCTATCTCATGACAAGCATACGTCGGCGCCGCAAAAAACTTCGCGTAATCCACAAACCGCCGCGCGAGATCACAAATACAATCCCACACATCATCCCGCCCCCCCACCACACCATCAATTTGACCCGATTCAAAAATCACGTCATCACACACAGACGATGGATTGTAGGGAATCACGGTCGCCGGGTTGTCGCTTGGATTCTGCGCGAGCTGCCAAAAGTAATATGGGTTAAAGCGCAACACCCGCCGAAAGGTCTCCAACCCAATGGGCGGTCGCTGCTTTTCACAAGGCGCACAATGTGCCAAATCAGCCATACATATACCGTCGCTCTAATTCTTCCGTTTCACCATTCGTGAACGTCACAACCACATGCAGATCCAACACACTATCCGATTGAAGTTTCGATAATTCGTCAATCTCACGATCCTGGTTCCATTGCCAAGGCTCCTGATTCAACACCGGCAACACAACACCATTCACCGTCAGCGTTGTAGACTCCACAGTCCACCCACCTGCAGGCTGCAAATGAACCTCAACCCCTCCATCATCACCATCCACAATCTGCATCCGCACATGAACGGGCGAGTGATCATGCTCCATCGTCACGCCAGGATGACGAGCCACAATCTCGGCAATCTCATCGGCCAGATCGACATCCAACACGTCGGGACAGCCAAGCACACCACCTGGCCCAATCGTGAACAGACAACGCATCACGCGCGTTGCATAGACACCAACGCCATGCGTCTCATACAACGAATCAAGCTGAAAAATCTCCGCCAACGCTTCTTGCCCTTCTGCGTAATAGTTCAAGGGCGGTCTGCTCAATATCTCCATTCTCTACCCTCCTAAATCCGATGGAACAAGGCCTGTACAAACGATGTGCTCAACTGCGCCCCATTCGTGCCATCCACCCGAATCGCCAACCCCCACTGATCACCAGCCGGTAAAAATGGATTGATAAAGGTGATCTCTGGCACAATCGTATTCAACGGCCCGATCGGATAGGTTTCCCACACCCAATTCGCCCCATTACGCGTCAAAGCAATCGTCACCGTCACGCCAGGCGTGCCATCCGAAAGAACAGTAAAATCACCCGAAATCGTCCACCGCCCAGCCATCGGCAACACCAAACTATCCGTGTTGCCCACCGGCGACATATCTGTATCGGCCGTGGTTCCCTGCGTCACCACACCCGTCAGGTCCGTCACATTCACAAAAACACCATCCGGCAACGCAATGTTGGCAGCCCCAAAATCACGCCCCTTAAACCCCCACAAGGCATTCGGAATCGTCAACGTACACGCTGCAGCATCATAACGCGTCAACTGCTCATCTGTCGGATCATCCGGTCGATTCAACACAATGCCATCACAAAAGGTCACGGACGGAGCCCCATTCCCTGGATTCACAGTGATCGTATTGTCGCCATTGTCCGTGATGCTGGTCACCGGTATGTTGCCCGTCTGGGTCGCATCATTCCACGCAAACGGCGCATCATCATTCGTCAACATCACCGGTGCATGAATCGTCACATCTGGATCCCCATTGCCCGGATTGATGACGACCGTTCCATCGACATTCTCCGTCAGCGTGGTCACTGGAATGTTACCCGTCTGGGTCGCATCATCCCAAGCGAAAGACGCATCGTCGTTGGTCAGTGTCGCCGCCGGATGTGTCGCACCAGCACCTTCAGAAAATGTCGTCTGCACCCCACTGTTTGAGGTGTGAGTCAATGTCCCATCCCCATTCTCCACCAGCGTGGCATCACAATGCGCCGCCACCAGCGCACAGACATCAATCGTCTGCACAGCACCATCGGGCGTTGTCACCGTCAGCGTCGAGTCCCCGTTATCAACAACAGTTGTCCAACCCCCTGGAAATCTTGTCTGCACCCCACCAATCGACCTGTGTGTCCAAGTGCCGTCTCCATTCTCCACCAACGACACATCACAATTCGCCGCCACCAAGGCACACAGATCCACATCCAATGTCGTGCCATCTGGATACGCAAAGGTGATGGCACGACCAGTCACAGACGCTTCCGTCCAACCTCCTCGAAACGTCGTCTGCACACCCGAATTTGACGTGTGCGTATACGTCCCGTTTCCATTGTCCGCCAACGTCGCATCACAATTCTGCGCAATCAGCGCACACACATCCACATCCAGGATCGTCCCATCTGGGTAGGCAAAGGTCACCACGCTGCCCATCACAGTCGACTCGGTCCACCCATACCGCAACGTCGTCGGCGCCCTGCCATTTCCCGGATCAAACGTAAACGTGCCATCTCCATTGTCGACCAACCGGCCAGGCAGAGGAATCACCCCACACTGCAACGCATCATCCCACGCAAACGGCTCGTCCCCGGTTTCAAAATGCACCGGCTCATGCGCCTGCACCCACTCCAACCCATCTCCCGCTCCATTCACCCGCAAATAATAGCCAGCCGGACCCAACAACGTCTTCCCACAACCCGTGCCATCATCGACCAAAACCCCAACCCCATCCGCAATCGCCTCCGTCGGCGACAGTTTACAATTCTCAATCGGCATCACTCACCTCAACTGAACGGAGAACGTAGAACGGAGAACAGCTAACATAGAACAAACAACGCCTTCCTCGTTCTACGCTCCACGCTCCACGCTCTACGTTCTACGCTCCTAATGCCCCACATACTTAAAAAGAAACACCGCCAGCCCAAAGCCCATCAACCAGGGAACCAGCAGCGCACTCCCCAGATTCATCGTCACCAGCCAGGCCCCCAACAGTGACTCATAAAACGCCCAACAGAACACACAATCCGCATTTTCTCGCACCCAGGCCGGCATCCATGCTCTCGTCATCAATTGACGGACGCGCCTGAACAAGCCCAACGGCCCATCCCGCAACGCCACCATATCAGCCAGACCCAAACCGATCAGCCCCGCGACGATCCCTTCAACAAGAGTCTCAACCATACGCCACATCCTCTCCCAGCTCGACCTCCGCCGCTTTCTCCACGCCCCTTCTGACTCGAGCGCCCCTTCGTTTTATTCACCATTGTTTTCGCCATCTCTTCACCCCATTCACAATTCAACAATTCAGCAGTTCTCCCGAACCTGGACAAGTCCGCTGCGCTTCCAAGGCCGCTGCGCTCTACTCAACCAGCCCATAGAAACTCCGATTCCTGTTCCGACAATTTGTGTTGGCTCTTCAGGAATTCAGGGGGTTGACAAACTCGAAAATGGCTAGCGCCGGTTGAGTGGCATCGCCGTATCGAAACCAAAGCGGGTTTACCCCTTGAGATCTGGTTGAGCCTTTGTGTTTAGCTCTTCCTCGACCCCAATTCAATCCACCACCAAGTCAGATAAATCATGATGCCAACCCACATCAGCAAAATAATGTCTAAATTTAGTTTTCCAAAGAAAGAAAAAAACAGCTACGGCAAAAGTCGGGTACAAAAAATGACCATAAGGGGTGAAATCCTAGAGCAGCCCTCTGTTTGCATGAAAAATTTGTACCCGACTTTTGCTGCTACTGAAAAAAAACGCGCAGCATAAACACCTTGTCCAACTGGCGGACCGTTCTCTACGCGCGCAGCATCCACCAACCGCTCCTCAACCCTACCCAAATGCTCGATCACAAAATATCTCCCAACCTAGAACTCAGAACCCTGGACCTTAGACCTTGGACTCAGGACTTTGGACTTTCTTCACCCAAATGACTGCCCTTCAAAACCCTAAACCAACCACCAGCAACTAACCACCAACCACTAAACCGCATACCGCACAACCACAGACACAACCCCATCATTCGCACCACCAGCCGCCACAGTCCGAAAATTCAACACATCACCCGCCTGAAACGGCACCGTCAAATTCGTCCGCCACACCTTCGTCGCATTGGCAATCATCGTAATCACATCCTGGTCCACCCCATTCAACTGCACCGCAACTTGCGTCTGCTGACCTCCCCCCACACGAACACCCATACTCATGGCACGAATCGAACCTGGCCACGGCAACACAACCCCCCAGTTGCCCGAAGGATTCATGCCCTGCATCTGCCCATTGCCAAATGACCACTCACGCTCCCCCGTGTTTAAAGCCCCATTCTCCTCCGCCCAAATCTGACACAGATAATCGTGTGCAGGAGCAGCCACAACAGCAATCGACCCATTCGCCAACTGCTCCAGCGTATCGTCCAACTTCAAATGAATCTTGCCCGCCTCAATCTGACCGATATCAAACTCAGCGCCCAAATTAGCCAGCGTCACAACAGATTCAATCCCCATAGCTTATTCCAATCACGATTAGATGAATCCTGGAAATCTTGAATACCCGCGTCTAAACACTTAAGACAAACGCATCACTTGAAAATGAGAGTCCAACACACTACTATGATGGGTCGAGATAGAGGTTCCACCATTGCGCTGAATCCGAATATTCACCTGATCCCCAGCCGAAAGAGACAAGACCTTCGAACCCGCCAAGCCACTTTCAAAAATGCCGTCCGATCCCACAAGATAACCATAGTTCCACGCCGACACTTTCGCACCCCCAACATAAATCGAACTCCGCAAATTCACAGCACTTGCTACCCCAGTGACAATTGACTTGAACGCAACCCCATAAGTCACCAGGTAATTCCCATCCTCCCCAACCTGGATCAGTCTGTTGCTCGGAATCGAAAAAAGAGCCGCATCCTGATTCTCCTCAATGAACCCCCACTCAATCGCCGTTGCCACCACTTGATTCAACTCTTGGGTCAAATTGGCATTCCGAACTGAAACAAACTTCCCCCATGGACCCCCAACGGCACCAGCCCCAATCTCCACCCAGCTTGAGCCATCATATCGCTGCATCTGATTCGTATCAGAATTCCAGATCCGCATCCCCGCCGCAGGAGAAGAAATTGCATCCCGCGTTACCGTATCCATCTCAGGAAAGTTGCTAATCTTCCCCGCCACCATCGTCCCCTGATCAAACTCAGGACCAAGATTGCTTGGCGTCACAACATTCATCGCCATCATTCACCATCCCTTTTCATCCACAACAACAAAACGACCAAACGCCACCCACTCATCCCCTCATCCTCCCATCTTGCCATCCTGTCTTCTTGTCTTCTTGTCATCCTGTCGTCTCGTCATCTTGCCATCCCCTCACCTCTTCGCACCTACGTATTCGTTGAAAATGCCCAGTACAGCGTTGTCCCAAACACATCCTGCACCTCCACATCAGCCAAAGCACGCACCGACCCCGCAGCCAAGAACGCACCCCCATCCGAACCCGCCGCAACCCGATTGCCCACATCCGCACTAATCGAACGAATCGTCACCGTGGTCCCACTCCCATCATCATGCGTCCAAGTCCCATCGCCATGATCTGTCACAGAGGAACGCAGCGACGACAGATCCACCGTTACATTCGGCGTGCCCCCATCATTGTCAGTCAACGTCAGCACCATGGTGCCGGGGTCAAAACTTGCACCATCCACATAGACATCCGTCGTCAAACCACTCAAATCGATATTGGTCGGATTGCCAGCTTCATCCGTGTAAGTCAATGTCGTTGTGCCAGTATCAGTAGATCCAAATTTCAGGTTTTGAGAGAGAATTCTGGCTAAACAGTTGACATAAATACAAATTTGCCGGTCGATATCTAGTTTTTGCGTTAGATTTGGGCGATTTTCAGATATGAAATAGGTTGTTTTCTGTAACCGAAATCTGAATAAATGACTCCAAAATCCCTGCAATCTCGACTGAAAATAGCCAAAAACGCCAAATTTGGATCTACTGAGTATTGTAAGAGATGCTTGTCACTGTCTCCCCTGCTGCGATCGCCGGGGCCAAATCAATCGCATTTGCAGTGCCAGCTTCATCCGTATACGTCAGCGTGGTCCCACTCAGCGCCAGCACCGTCAGCGTCTCACCCTCCGCAATCACCGTACTCAAGTCAATGACATTTGCATTGCCCGCCTCATCGGTGTAAGTCAGCGCCGCCGCCGCTGTCGTGCCAGCCACCAACGTCGTCAGCGTCTCCAGATTCGATAACAGCGTATTCAAATCAATATGGGTCGCGTTCCCAGCCTCATCGGTATACGTCAGAATCCCACCCGCCTCAACCAAGGCAGTCAACGTCTCCCCATTCGCAACCGCAGCCGGATCCAGACCAATCTCACCCGTGGCAGCATTGCGCACCAGCTCACCAGCCGCCAAATTGAGATGAATCTTGCCCGCCTCGATCGTCCCCAAATCAAACGAATTCCCCAGATTGTCAGTTGTTACGACATTTACAGCCATTCTCCCATTCTCCTCTTCCAATCGAAAAGCCCTGCCGTGAATCTTCACCAACCGTAGAACAAACAGCCTGTTTGTTCATTCACCACAAACGAATCAGCCTCGCCATCTACCCAAACCATTGCTTAGCACCTCTTCCTCTTCCTCAGCCTTAGCCTCTTCCTCAGCCTCAGTTTTCACAGCGGCAACAAATACCCCAACTCCACACCAAACGCATCCTGCACCACTTCCCCCCGCAACGCCGTCGCAAGCGCCGTCACCTGCACCGCATTCATCTGACTAAAATCAAACCCCTGCACCATCCACCCCCTGCGCCAACACCTGACCCGTTGTTCCCTCAGCCAACCCAGAACCACTCAAACAACCCTTATCCGTCACCAACGCAACCTGCGCCATACAACACTCCTTTCATCTAACCCAGAACCTAAGACCTTGGACTACGGACCTTGGACTCAGGACTCTTTCACCGTCCCATCCGCGTGATAAACACTCTCATCAAACAGAGCAAAACAACCGAAAAAACGCCCATCTTCATCCAAAAAATTCGGAACCAAACGAGAATCCACAGCATTCACCCGCCGCCGATCATTGTTCCCAAACTGAAAAACACGACCCGATAACGTAAACGCCTGCGTCTGCCGAGACTCACACGTATAGACCAACCGCGTCACCGCGCCAGCCTCTGCCGCCTGGTCAATCAACAACGCCGACTGCTCTAATACTACTGTGCATCAAGTAAAGGCTCGATAATGTTCGATTTTTGCACAAGATAATGCGAGCGTTTAGCGGAAGCAAGACGACGTTGCTTGTAGCGAAGGCGCTCGATAGTCTCAGCGAGTGTCAAGACAGGTTTAGGCAGAACGGCATGGAGAAGTTCAACAACCTGTGGCAAAGTGAGAGCGGGGGCATCATATTTGAGGAAAACTGAGAACGAGCCAAGAAACCAAAGGCCAAAATGACTAAGGTCATATGATGATGCCAACCGAGCCAACTGCGAGTTTCATATTCGTTGAGTCCGAGAAACTGCTTGGCTTGTTCAAAAATGGTTTCAATGGGCCAACGCAAAGCAGAAACAGTGGCGAAGTCATCCAAGGAAGTCTCAAGGGGTGCATTGGAGAGAAAGTATTGCAGAGAGCAATCGGGATTGCGGCGGACGATGAGCCAGAGAGCAGAACCGGGGAGCCCATTGCGGACAGAGACAATGCGGCGACAAGCAATGGAAGCAACGATGAAGCCCTTGGAGCCCTCTTTGAGAACATGCTGTTGCCACTCATGCTCCTGGAAGGTGTCAGCGAGTTGAGCAACGGTGAGAGGCGTAGGTTCACCAGGCCGGACGCGGAGCTTGAGCTTTGCGCCCGCGTCCAGATGATGCGGGCAGATAGGTCTGGGGGCTGGAGGTCCAGACACGAGTCTCTTTGGGCACTTCAGCAAAGTAGCTGTAAGCGGTTTGGCCATCAATGCAGTCAAGCAGATGAGTATCTTTGCCAAAGGCTTCATCCATAGTGATCCAGCGGATGGGCAACGCACCCAGGGCGTGCGTCTGCTCAATCATGGACCAAGCCAATTCATTTTTTGTTTGGAAGGTCAGGTCAGTGGGAAGACCGGTTTTGTACCGCTTCTCTGCATACTCATCACTAAACCATTCTTGGGGGATATACAACCGACAGTTCAGTAAGGTATAGCCATGAGAGCTATTATATCCCAGGAAGACTCCGGCTTGACAGTTGGCGATCTTGCCCAGTTCGCCACACCGCTGCCGCTTGACGCCCACTGACTCTTCTCCTTGCTTGGGAATGTCGCTCCCATCCAGGAGTAAGACGCCATTTGCGTCTCCCAACAACTCACCTGTCTGTCGAGTATGTTCCGCCAGCATCGCTTCACCGCTCCAGCGGCTCTGACCCACAAAGCTTTGCAGGGGGCGTACACCCGATTCTCCTACTGTCGCCAGCGCGATGTTCTCGGCCGATTTGCGTTTGATTTCGGGGTCTAACAAGCCTCAGTAGATCCAAATTTGGCGTTTTTGGCTATTTTCAGTCGAGATTGCAGGGATTTTGGAGTCATTTATTCAGATTTCGGTTACAGAAAACAACCTATTTCATATCTGAAAATCGCCCAAATCTAACGCAAAAACTAGATATCGACCGGCAAATTTGTATTTATGTCAACTGTTTAGCCAGAATTCTCTCTCAAAACCTGAAATTTGGATCTACTGAGCCTCGCATGTAGTGGTACGCATGCTCTCTCTGAGCCACATGGCTGAAGTATGGACTATATATGGCATGATACTCCTGGAGTTGGTCGGCCAGTGCCGCCAGTTGCTCTTCTGTCAGTTCCAGCAGCGGCGGGCTTTCCAGTTGGCTGTAGTCATATTGATTGAGGCTAAACCAAAAAAATAAATAATTATACGCGAACGAGAGAATGGAGAGGGGGAATAAGGACAAACCATTTTTCTAAACCAGGTAAACGTTGGAAGCGTTGTTCCAAACGGTCCATCTCTTTCTGAGTGAGTTTGACGCCGGTCTCATAAAGAGTGGAATTCAGGTGAACGAAGGGTTGTAGTTGGTTAAAGCGAAAAGAACGGGCAAAATTGAGAACGGTCTCAAGAGAATCGAGAAGAGAACCGTTCCAGTGTTTTTCAAGATGGCCCCAAACCCGTTCGATGGGGTTGTATTTACTGTGATAAGGAGGGTAGCAGGCGAGCTGAATAGAGAGACGATAGTGCTCAACAAACTGAGTGAGACGATACATAAACTGAGTCCGACGGGTATGATTTTCGGGACCATTGTCCTGATTGATCACGAGGGTCTTGACGTGAGGAAAGTGTTCACGTACGCTTTCCCAAAAATCAATCAGGCAGTCGACAATAAAGTCACTCGTCACTTTCGACTGAGTCAAGTAAAGAAAGAGTTCCTTGGTTGAAGGGAGGTAAATGCCAAAAGGAGTGACTTTCTCGGTCTTCTTATCTTGAAAGTCATGATCGAGCGCTTTGACAACCACTCGACTTATCCCTTCTCTCGAGAAACGGTCAAGTAAAATCGTCGCTTTGGCATCCCAAGAGAGGCGCAGAACCGTCTCGTCTGCATCCGCTTCTTGATTGATCTGATGAATTCTATCAAAGATCGCATCGGTCTCTGGGATCTTTTTCACTGGTTGACTTTTTTTGACCCGGTTTGAGCCATAGCCTAACTCATTGAGCTTCAAGCGGATGGCCTCTTCGCCAGGCAATTCCTCATCTGTGTATCCTTTCTGCTCGATGAGCTGGGTACGCATTTCGGCGGCGGTTAGTCGAGTGTACAATTGGGGGGGTCGAAAGGTGGGATCGGTCTGGCTGAATTGATCGGCGATTTCAACCATATCGGCCAGTAAAGTGGGGATATGGTCTTCGGCTTTTTTGCGACCACGTCGGTGGCTTTGGTCGACATAACAGAAGCCGCCTTCTAGTTCTTCCAGGGCTTTGGCTATCGTCGCCCGATTCCAGCCCAACTCTCGTTCTGCTTTCGTCGGACTCCCTTCGCATATCGTTTTGACCGTTTGGGCCATGAAGTGCCTTCTTTCGTATCCACTTAACATGGCCTTCGTCTCTTTCAAGACTTCAACCATTTCTGGCGAGATTGTCATTTTTGCTCCTTTTGGAGAGCTAGTTTAACACCTTCTCGCGTATATTTTATTTTTTGGATTGGCCTGACTGCTTGAGCAAGTTTCATCTTGATTTCCTTTCATCGAAGACTGCTTCATTTTATTGGCTCTTCAGTCTATCTCATTTTTCCTTTGCATTCTGTTTGCGTTTTGTTAGCAATATGCCCAGAAATATAACGAATTTCCTTTGTGTTTCACAATATATTGCTGCACAGTAGTACTAAGTTCCCTGCACTGGAACCGCCACCGCAACAGGCCATGACGAGACATCTCCTTTCCTCTCCTGAATGGCATCCATCATCCGCACAACAGTCGAAGATGAAACATCCAACAAACTGGCCAACTCCTCCACATTCGCATTCAAGAACAAGTCATAGGTCAAATACCCCGCAGCATGCAACCGCTGCTCCTTCGCATCACCGATCCCCCGAATCCACGTGAAGTTGTCTGAAGTCCCAGAAACAGATTCAGATGCAACGAAAGAGTCAGGCTCAGGAAGAGCAGTCGGGGTATACACCTCACGCTCCAATGATTCAACACGCCCAACCAAAGCAGAAACAAAAGCCAACTCTCGGCGAAGCACCTCGACCCCTAGACTCTAGACTCCTGGACTCCGGACTCTGGATTTCTTCCTCCTCAACCAACCGAAAGTCGCCATAATACCGCCCTGCCGGATCCAAAAAATTCGGCACATCACGCGCCTCCACTTCCACCTGCGCACGATCCCCACCAAACATATACACTCGACTCTGCACAGTAAACGGCTTCACCACCTGTCCATTCGCAGAAGGCACATACCGCAAAAGAACCTTCTCCCCAACACGCGCCCTGTCATCAAACAACAACGCCTTCCCCGGATCCGGATCCCGCAACGGCCCCAGCGGCTCATAACTCACCTGCATCCCATCCTCCCTCAACAACGTAGAGCGTAGAACACAAAACATAGAACAAAAGACGTCACGCGCGTAACAACGTTCTCCGTTCCCCGCTCTCCGTTCTACGTTCGACTAACCGTCACAGTCCCCGTCGTCAACGGTCCCAAAGGCTCATAACTCACCTGCATCTCACCCTCCCTCAACAACGTAGAGCGTAGAACACAAAACATAGAACAAAAGACGTCACGCGCGTAACAACGTTCTCCGTTCCCCGCTCTCCGTTCTACGTTCGACTAACCGTCACAGTCCCCGTCGTCAACGGTCCCAAAGGCTCATAACTCACCTGCATCTCACCCTCCCTCAACAACGTAGAGCGTAGAACACAAAACATAGAACAAAAGACGTCACGCGCGTAACAACGTTCTCCGTTCCCCGCTCTCCGTTCTACGTTCGACTAACCGTCACAGTCCCAACCGTCACTTCGCTCCCACTCGCACAATCCGTATCCAGCGGATCCAACTCCGTCGGATAGGTACAAAGCTCAAACTTGGCATCACAAGCCACATTCGTGATCAACGTCTGCACACAAGGAAAATCCAGATACCAGCGCCACTCAGTCGCCATGTTCAGCGTATAGCACCGTCCACAATCATCAATCCACAATTGGAATTGACCATTGGCTGCCGTGTCCTTCAACCCATCCGACAAGTCATTGTATTCAGGAATCAAGAACCGGCGCCCAGCATTTCCACCAACACCACGCCACAGCATCAACATATTCGCCGTGCCATCTGCCTTCTCCATCAGACCACGCATCCCCAAATCAGGATTCAGCGGATCATAGGTCGTGTAATCAACTGGATTGTAGGGCAAGATAGGCACGGGGAATCCATCAAACCAGAGCACACCAAACCCCTCGCCACCGGTGATCCACTCCTGATACTTCATGGCTGCCATCTCCGAGTCACGCCGCGTATAGTCATCCCGACAAATCACGTGACAAATCGCACACTCAATGAGACATTCCTTCAACCACTCAGGCATCAAAATCGCCACATCCCCAGGCTGCAAATTGGTCGTCCCGCTTAACATTCTCGTCATGCGAAACTTGCGCACATTTTGCCGAAACACTTCCCGCAACGTCACATAAAGATTCCGCGCATAACGATTCCCCGTAATCGCCTGGCCGTTGAGCGTTGCGCCGGTCGGTGTGGTTGCTGACTCATAATCACAAACCGCATTGCCACCCCAATCGATCACGCTCGGATTCCCCACACAGCTATAATCCTGCGTCAGCAACTGCAAGAGCCCATCACTGTCAGCCGGAATCGCCGAGTTGCGAAAGAGCGTTGCGTTGTCACCCACCAGCAAGCGACCCGCGATGTGCTCCATCATCTGCGATGACAAAATCGCCAGCCACCACTCTTCGTCTTTCTCAATGCGCTGCGCACCTTCACCAAAGTCCAGTGTATACACATCCCGCTCATCACACCACGGAATCGAGTTGCCACCATCCTTCAACTCATAGCTACAAAGGCGGATCTCTCCAAATCCACAAAACTCGATATAGCACGGCTTGCCCACTTCAACCTTTTGACCCGGCCCACAAATCGTATCCGGAATCCCCGCATTGGGCATCCCCTGACTGGCACCCGCCGGCGCCGCATACGTCAAGTAAGCTTTGCGCACATAGCGTTTCTCTGCCCGCCGAAAGCCAAACCACCGCAGCGCCGGCTCCACAGCGTCCAGCCCCTGAAAGAGCGTCATCACCTCATCATCAACACACTCCCCAAACAACGGCTCACAACAGCCCCACTGCTGCGGCACCATCCGCTGCTGATAACCACCCTGCACCATGGCAGCGTTTGCTGAGCCTGCCGAAGCACCGCCACCCGCCAAAAGCGCCATCAACAACTCCTGATCGATCTGCACCGTCCCGCTCCCATCCTGAGCATACCGAACCGGCGCCTGCATTCCCTGTCTTACCGTCATCGTGAAACTCCTCCACATCAATAGAGCCAATAGCTATCAGCGCTTAGCTCTCTAGCTGACAGCCAACCACCAAGCGTCACTGGCACATTGCCGCATGCCAAACTACCGCCGCTTTGCCCCTCCGTAGAACAAACAGCCTGTTTGTTCATGCACTACCTACCAGTCAACGTAGCCATGAACACAAGGTGTCAAGCGCTTGACACTATCCTCATTCAGCAATTCGTCAATTCAACAATTCTCCCCAAAGTATCACCGCCAAACTGCCGCTCGCGTTGACACTGTTCTACGTTCCCCGCTCTACGCTCTACGTTCCCCGCTCTACGCCTCTTCCCCCATCCGCATCGCCCGCGCCTTCGCCGCAAACGAACTCTCAGGCGTAACGCCCATCTGCCCAGGAGGACGAGCCGCATCATGCTGCCGCATCCGTTCCTCCTCATCCTGCTCCAACTGACTCAACCGACTCGCCAACACATCTGCTTGCTCTGCAACAGAATCAATCTGCTGACCTGCATCCTGTTCCAACGCCGCCAACCGCTGCTCAATCTGCTGATTCACCCCTTCAATCGTGCCATTGATCGCAGCAACGCTCTCCTCCAGACGCTGATTGATGTCCCCCACCGCACTATTCAGATCATCACGCAGGCTCACCATCCGTGTCCGCATATCGCTGTATACTTCACTGTTCAACACACTCTGCCCCATGTGTTCCAACACGCTCGCATCCAACTCAATCGTCCGTTCCGCGCTCTCCGCCACCAACGAATCAACCCGCGCCGCCAATGCCTGCACATCAGCCCGCAACTCATCAATATGCTCCAAACTCACCGGCATCATCCCCTCTCGATCCGCCGACCGTTCCTGCCTCTGCTCGGCGGGTGAGCCTGTCGAACCACCTCCTTCTCCCCCCGTCTGAACCCCAGACTCCGAACCCTGGACTTTGGACTCCGGACAAAGTATAGGTAATCGCATCCCGCAACCCCTCATTCGTCATCCCAATCCGCTCCTCCAACTGCTGAACCAACTCCTCATCCTTCAACAACTCCATTGCGACCTCCCGGTCCTTCGCACTCATCGCCATCGTCATGCTCCTCACACTATGCACGCTATTGCCCGTATACCAGGCGCAACAATCCTGATTCCGCGCAATCGAATATCCAAACAACTTCCCATCCGTCGTCGTCGGCAAACGAATCCCGTCCGCCACCTCGACCAGTTCAAGAGGACCATAATGGTCAAACTCAATCGACCCACCCCAATAACCCTCTGTATCGTCCATCAAGGTCCGGGCCGCCGCCACAGCAATCGGATCATCCTGGTCAAACTCATAGATCCCCGCTAACACCTTATCATCCCGATAAATATGCCGCAGCGTCCCAATCCGTGACCTGTCTCCATTCAAATGCAGAATATTGAGATACTCAGCGCCCTCACCCTCGAAACGCTCCACAAACGAATCAAACAAACCACGCGAATCCAAAATACCAGCCTTATTCACCGTCGCCGTACAAAGAGGCCCAAAGCCCCACAACCGACCCTCCTCATCCTGCCGAATCATCAACTGGTCAGCCGGCACAAACTCCACCTCCACAGCAAATGGCTCACCCAGCGTCACCTCACCATTCGCCACCGTCACCGGCCACCGAAAGAGCTGCCCCGCACTCACCGTAATCGCATACATAGACTCAGTAGATCCAAATTTGGCGTTTTTGGCGATTTTCAGTCGAGATTGCAGGGATTTTGGAGTCATTTATTCAGATTTCGGTTACAGAAAACAACCTATTTCATATCTGAAAATCGCCCAAATCTAACGCAAAAACTAGATATCGACCGGCAAATTTGTATTTATGTCAACTGTTTAGCCAGAATTCTCTCTCAAAACCTGAAATTTGGATCTACTGAGACTTGTGCGAGAAAATGGTTGGTTGGATGAAGTTGTAAAAAATATGGATCTTCAAAATGTTTGATGGACAAACGCTGATTTGCGGGAGGCCAACCTAGAAGGGGCCAAGTTGTTTCAAGCTAAACTGGAAGGGGCTGACTTGAGAGAAGCCACTCTGAAAGGAGCTAATCTAACAGTAGCCAAGCTGGAACGGGTTGATCTAACTAATGCTAATCTGAAAGAGGCTGATTTGGGATCTGCCAATCTACAAGAGGCTGATTTGCCAACCACCAATCTGAAAGGTGCCAACTTGGAGTATGCAAATCTGACAGCGGCTGTTTATGACAAAAACACAACCTGGCCAGATGACTTCGACCCGTCTCTGTTCGGTGCCGTCCGGACCCAAATCAGATTAAATTTGGTGCGAACCAGGCGAAGAATCTCTCCTTGGTCTACCCATCAACATTCATTTGACAGAACACTAGGAACATTCCTGCAAACAAGACACAAGTTCTAAACTGACCTAATATAAGAATGAGCATTAAATAAGTTGAACATGTCATTCTCGAGTGAAACGAAGAATCTGTTCAAGTTATTTAATTCCGATTCTATAGCAATGGAGGTCAATAGTTAATGAAAGCAATACGATATCTCAGCACTGGTTTTTGAAAAGTGTATATAACTCTATAGAGAATGGCCCTGATATGGGGCTAGCCTCGGATCAGCAACTTTGAATGGTCGTCTATTTCTTCAACATTTCAATTTTTATACGATAAACAGTTAGACAAACCTATGAGACATAATTTAGAGATATGCGAGACTGTTAGAATCATACATTTAGTTGATTCATCTGTCATGCGTATCGATCCATTTTTCCTAAAAGAGCATGAGTTTCCTTAACAATCATCTCGCGGCGCACCACTAGTTCGAATCAATAAGTGGCAACACTTACTACTCTGTAAACAAAGTAATCAAGGATTCGGAAACCCCTTCCCAATCTGCTCTAAATTGGGGGAGAAGCAGGAATCTCGTCAACGATGTGACGGTTCCCTCCCCAACGTGGGGAGGGTTAGGGAGGGGTCAGAATGCCAGAAAACTTAATTTACGGTGCACTCACTGGACTAGCAGAAATGTTGCCTTCCATGCCGCATGGGTTACTCTGATACCTTCAAGACCCTGTTGTGAATGTCCTAAGCTGGCTGCTTAGAATATTTTTCAATCTGGCTTCTCGGTAATTCGGGAGTGTGTCCCAAAGTGTGTAAATGCAGCCGATTCTCTGACTGAACGGCGTCCAATTTATGCGCTTTGTGGTACACACTCGGTAATTTCGGAGTAGAAGAGTGGACAGATGATTGAAGTGCTGATTTTCTGGAGTTGAATACATGTATTGGGGTCACTTCTTAAACAGCGATTCGATTAAGGAGATGATCTCATGCAGACAAAACCGCTTTTGTCGAAAGACAAATACTTTACTTTCTGGTAAAGGCTTGAGTGACAAAGGGCAAACCGAAAGGGGCGGAAAAAAGAATCCACCCTGAAAAAACGGGATAAAATGTAAAAATAGTGCTCGGCTAGTTTAAGCAGCGGCATTGAGGCGGCGATGAGCGAGAACGCCTTTAGGGAAATGGTGTGAAACCGAGGCCTTTTTCCGAAAGTCAGGGTCGAGTTGGTCAGGAGTTGGAAAAAGAGCACTCGAGAGAACACGGCGCAGCCTGCCGGGAGTGGATTGAGGCTCTCGATCCCAGTAGCCAGTCGGTATGGGAGGAAGAGAAGCGGCTAAATGGGAAAGAAGATTGCCAGCCAGCAGCCCCAGTTCAGGTAAGCGGAAACAAGCCTCATCGGCATGAACAAATTGACGATGTAAGCCAATCATCTGCTTGGAAGCCAAGGGGGGAGGTTCAACAGGCCAGCGTTCCAGGTAGACAAGATAAATGGTTTCAGGCTGCAAAGTCATAACGGTCGCCAAAACCAAAGGTGTGTTGTAGGCCGGATCCTGAATGACGTAAATCGAGTAGGTACGGTTGGCTGTATCCACCTTGGTTGTTCTGGGGACGAGATTGTGCCATGCTTGATAGCAAATCAGGCGACCACTATAGAGAAAGCGACCAGACGAGTCCGGAGTTGTAGCCTCGAGTCGCTTTCCCTTATAGCTGCGAGAGAGCGGACGCACAATATCACCATATTCAGGTGGTCTGCCTTTTTCTTTGCGTTTGGGGAACTCATTGCGGCGCACTGTGCAGTTAATGGCTTCCCGCAGGACAAATCGGTCTATGCCGCTTTCTAGCATTTCTCTGATTGTAAACCCGGCATCGACCACCGCCACTTCGTCTGACTCCAGTGATTTCTTCGTCTCTGTCAGCAGCTTTTTCCGAAACTCACTTTCCTTTGTTCCAACCGTGCATCTCATGATTGCCTTGAGCAGTGGCACTCGCTTCCCGCCTATCTCCCCCGAGCTTATCATCACTCCAAAGATGAGCGCGGGCAATGCCCGACGAGCCGTTGAGTTATAGAGTCGGTTCACTTTCCCTTGCAGCTTCGGTCGCCAGAACCCTGTGATATCTATGCTTTTCACTCGGTACCCTTCTAACTTTTTTGCCTCCCATTCCCCTTTCCACTCCACTTCTTCTTGCCACGACCCCAGCAGACTTGTGATATCCCATGATCCATATCGAAAGCTCCACCAGCTTCGCCGGAGCTCCTCATCTTCAAACCCGCTTTCTTTCAATGCGCTATGGATTGCTCCTCGACTTTTCAGAAACGACCCATTCAGCATTGCCCACATCAGACGCATTACATTTACGTTTGTTCCCATCGGCGTTACTTGCAATACATTCATCAGTACTGCTATAGTTATTTCTGGCGCGGTTAGCATTCCTTCCTCCTTTTTGGGTTCTCTACCTTTAGGATGAACTGCTAACCGCTTTTTGTCACATTTCTCACCTCATCTCTTTTCTTTTACCAGAAAGTAAAGAATATACAGTTGAAGAATTGTTTGAGCTGCTAATTACCGCCAACAATAAGCAACCCAAACGCAACGATGGATTAGCAATCAGTGTAGAAGATATAGGAATTGAAGTTGATCTTAAAATTCGTATACAGTCACGAGGACTGGCAATTGCGACTCTTGTTGCTGGTGCTGGTTATCTACTATATACGCTGGTTTAGATGGTCGAAAGCTCCCAGGATTAGGTTCCTGGGAGCTTTTATTAAGCATTTCGGCGTCAGTCATCGTTTCATCCAATTGTAGAACAAACAGCCTGTTTGTTCAGCATCACCAACGAATAAACTTTGCCATCTGGACGAAACGATGATCGACGTCCTGTGCAATCTTAAGAGACCAAAAGCCTGCAATAAAAATTGTAACAACGATTCCCCTTATAATATGCCTCTCTCAAAACCCACCAATCGACAAACCCCGTATCCTCTCCTCATACTCCATCCGCACCAACCGCAACGCCGCGCGAAACCGACAAGACACCCCCAACTTCTCCCGAATATTCCGCTCATGAAACTCCACCGTCCGCCTCGAAATATGCAACCGTCGCGCAATCTCCCCCGGATAATACCCAGCCGTCAACAACCGAGCCACATCACGCTCCCGCCGCGTCAACAAAAAAGAAGAACCACCAGTGTAAAATCGACTCTGCTTCGACATACAACCCCCGGCATGGTTCAAAGTGAAGTACAAGTACCTTTACAATTGAATGAATAAGAGATGAGAGATAAGCACAGTAAAGTCAGCACTGAGTCGTCAGTGCAGGAATGTGGGTGGATGAGTTGTGCGACTAAGAGGCGGGATAGCCGAGTAAGGTGAGCCAATCGGCGTCATGGGTGTGAATGCCCGCCATCTGGAATGGGCTTAGGCCCTGTCGCTTGCCCCGCTGATAGACCCGCATGTTGTGCCAAAGGGTGAAGAGATTGAGATAGCGTTGCAAGGCAGGGAGGTCAGGCAAGGTACGGCGGTTGTGAAGGAAGCGCTTGAGCAAGCCATTAATGCACTCGATAAGGCTAGAGGTTCGACAAGCGGCATCCAAGCGTTGGGTAAGTAGCTGTGCCAGTCGCTGACGTAGAGGCATCTGGTAAATCAAGGTTGCCAGTAACTCCTGAGCCTGTTGGGCGAGGCGACGGAAGGGTAGATGGCCATTGATGAGCAGTAGCAGCAAAAGTCGGGTACAAATTTATTATGTTGAGTTAGAAGGGGAGTCAGAATCATGACGATTTGTATTTGAAAGAAGAGCAGACTCCCAAGCGATTTCAAGTTCAGAAACGACTGAATCAAGGTGATGGCAAAAGCGAAAATAATCTTTGCGTTCAGCCAGGATCGAATGTAAACGTTGCCGTTCAAATAAATAAGCGGACCAGTCAACGGATCGCAGCCGGAAGAGCCATAGCGAAGGACGAAGTTATTAACACTTTTGCGTCCAGTGATAAGTCGTTGATTGGTTTTCAAGCGGCCAAAGAAGCCCTCCAGGGCATTGTTAGTGGAAGGAAGACCCGAGACATCGTAGCAGACAAAGAGCCCCCACCAACGGTTGCGAAATGTTGTGTTGATATGCTGAACAATCGAGCGATCTGCGTCATCGAGAGTCGTATCCTGTGTCAATGCGACTAAATATTGATCAACAGCTGATGCAACGGAATGAGCAGTGACCTGTACCTGGTCGTCAGCTTGAGAGTCAGGCGACAAAAGCCGTTGGAGTGCCACCAACCACCCAAGTTGCCGTCGTAAGCGGTTGGCTTGAACAGTGCAACAAAACGATGAAAACCAGCAATCTTGATTAAGCGGGTCAGTAACGGATGCCCCCTTTTTCCTGAGCCCGTAATAATGATGCTTCAATCGTGATTAATTGTTGAACCATCTGTAAGCCACCTAATTCAAAAGGAGCCAATCCTCTTGTCAATAAAGTGAACCGCAGATAGCGAGTATATTGCAAAAGAACTGCTTTGTAGGGATCGGTTTCCGCCAATTCTCGAACCGTTTTGTAGACCCGATTCAAAAAGCCACGCAGCTTCTTTTTGAGTTGAGTTTTCATTGTACGGTCAAGCGCATAAGTGAGTCGCCCAGCTTCTTTAATGCAATGGAACTGACAAGTCTCAGTAGATCCAAATTTGGCGTTTTTGGCGATTTTCAGTCGAGATTGCAGGGATTTTGGAGTCATTTATTCAGATTTCGGTTACAGAAAACAACCTATTTCATATCTGAAAATCGCCCAAATCTAACGCAAAAACTAGATATCGACCGGCAAATTTGTATTTATGTCAACTGTTTAGCCAGAATTCTCTCTCAAAACCTGAAATTTGGATCTACTGAGTCTTGTGAGTCCCTGATTCCAACACTTCTGCCATCAAAGTGATGTCTAACTGGACTTCTCGAACCACATAGAGCGCTGGACTTCCTTTCTCTGGTTGCATCCCATCTATGGAGAGGATTAGTCCGCCCAACCTTTTCCATTTTTTCTGCTGGTTTACTACCTTCGCTGGCTGTCCAGCTCGCAACAAGGCTAAAAATGTACCGATTAAGTTCAGCACTTGTCTTTCAGATATCGTTATCCGCTCTTTTAGTCCTTTATGGATTTCGGCCACTCTTCGTTGATGCCAAAATCGTTGGTATCCTATTTCGACGATTACATCTAACCCATAACCGCATTCGGGTACACCCAACTCTTCTGCTTCTTGGGAACGATAGACCACTTCTTGCTGCAAGCAGTTCTCATTTTGACACCGATATCCATGACTTACCACATAATATCTGCCCTCCAGTGTTTCCAGATACTTATGCCATAATTTATAGCTTCTTTTCAGTTTGCTTTTGCAGTTCGGACAGCGCTTCTTTGTTGGTCGGTAGTATCGTTTCTCTACCTGCTTCTCCTTCTTTTTTTTCCGGACCTCCTTGGCCTCTCCTATTCTAGCCTTTTCTTCCGGAGGTCTTCAATTTATCTCTTTTTGGTCGCAATCATTTACTTGTCATAATATTTCTGTACCCGACTTTTGCTGTAACTGTTGATGAGAGCTTGCTGTAGACGCCAGGCCCGTGCCACGGTCCGCTCGAAGTGTTGTGCCACCTCGGAGGTTGAGCAGTGCTGAAGCAGGTCGGTGCGCAAGGGTTCAAGTGAGCTGTTTAACCAGTCGAGTGCCGTGAGAAGTTGGTGCTGATGTTTGCGCAGGGTCTTGTACCATTGCTGGACTCGGTGGTAGTCAATCGTCGCCATCATCGTCAGGGTCTCCTCAAGATACCAGTGGGCGGTTGTGGCGTCACGGATTTCACCGCTCCGCCAGTCGACGAGTTCGAGGGCATCACAGAAATGGTCAAGTACACAGGCAAAGGCGGCGTGTTGGGCATAGCGTTGTTCTTCCTTGACCACTGCGGGATGTATTTCTCCACAAAAGGTCTCATCCCATGCCTTCGCCAGTTTTTCTCCAGGGTCAGAACTTGCTTGGTGGCTCGCAAGGCACTCCGTTCCAAGTCACGCAAGACTTGGCTCCCGTCTCGTTCGATGTGCCATGTGTCTTTCTGCACCGCAACATCAAGGCCGATTTCCTGCTGCGACTTGGGATACATGCGAGCCATGTCCTCGACCAGACCGGCGATTTGGACGCCTTGTTCCTGCGCCTGCAGCAAAGCCAGACCCCATGTGTCAGCTTGGCGGTCTTCACACGCTTGCGTCAACAGAATGGTTGTACTCACTGGGTCAATGACCAACAAGATGGGCGTTCCCTGAAAGAAGGTCTCATCACGTGCCACCATCACTGCACCCAGCGGACTGGTATCGATGTTGGCTAGCACTTCACCCGCTTTGTCTCCCGCATCATTCAGCAACCCGCTCAGCCAACCAACACTGCGTGACTCTTCCAGCGCTTCGCACAAGACCTCCTGCATCGGTCGCAACGCCATCTTGCCTGGAAACGCCGCCGTCAGCACCGTCCGTTCCAGACGATACGACGACACCAATGGGGTGGCTACCTCCACAACGTCATCACTATTATTCAGACGTTGCTTGACTCGGGCCGAAAGGCCGTAGAGACTCGGTCGTGACAGTCTAAATACGTCGGACATCCAAGTCACGATCCCCCACGGCCTTTCGGCACCAGGAATCGACATCACCGTACTCATGAAGAGAATGTCTGACACTCCCAGATGAGGCAATTTCGGGGCTATCTCTGTGGCTGGCGCATTGCCTAGCGATTGATAGACGCTTTCCAGCGGCTCCGGCCAACATGCTGCATTTGAGTTGACTTCAGTGTACAATTTCATCGGAAGGTTGTCTCCTGTTACTTTGGTTGATTTTGCACTCACCATTTTACAGGATGACACCTTCTTTTATTCATTCAATTGTTAACGTACCCTCTATCACTTCTGAATCACGCCCAACCCCCTAACACGTAGGCGCTGCTTCCAGCTGCGCAACCTCCGACCGTACAACCAGCAAAGTGTCAACGGCACATTGCCGCCCGTCAAACTGACGCTGCTTTTGAAACCTATCCCCCTCTTATTCGTGTCCAACCATTCGTGTTTACCTTCTAACGATCAGCCAACACCCCCTTCAATCACAAACGGCCCACGCACTCCACCATTCTCCACCAACATCATATTCTCACTAGTGCGCGCCGTGCGTAGCACGTGCTGCGCACGACATGGTTGATAGCCCGGCACCGGCCACACCTGCCGCCGCGCTAACTCCTCCACACTCCACGGCAAATATCGCACCCGTTCACGATGTGGGGGCTTTGCCCCATCCACAACCTTCTGCGATTCTGGCTCCACCCGCCACTCATACCGAATCAACTGATCATCCAAATAGTGACCAGCCCGATACCCAACAATCAACTCCTCCATCTGCGGCAATTCCCGCAACTGTTTCAACGAACGAAGACCCTCCTCATCCGTCACAGTCACATCCTCCTCAACCGGCGTCCAAGAAGAGAACCGCTTATCCTTCTCACCAAGAAGAGCACGAACTTCATCACGGGTCGCCAGATGCTCCACGGACGTCGTCTCCGACGCCCTGTCCACTTGATTCGTCCGCTCTGCTTCAAACAATGTCTTCCCAATCCCCGCCAACTCCTTCAGCCGAGCAATATCCTCCGTCTCCGAAACGCTATTGTCCACAAACTCGAAGTGTGATGTTCGGGGAATCACCCACTTCTGCAGCGCCTCCTGCACCTTCGGATGAAAGATATTCGCCTCGTCCGCCACTCGTTCAATCGTCGTCACCTCGCGTGCACTCCGCCCCAACAAAGACCCAAACGCCGTCGGAAAAAAGAAGGTCACATCCTTGCCGAGATTCATGGCATACACTTCGTAGATCAACCGAATGCGCCGCTCGAAATCCTCCAAGCTTTCCGGTCGTCTCCGCAAAAACAACAACTCCGCCTGGATCTCACCATTCAAATTCGCAATCACACCCAACCGCTTCGCCGCATTGCCTTTCTCTTCAATGGCCTGCTCACGCGCCCGAAATGCCTGACCCAACTGCTCCTCCTCAGCTCCACTCAACAACAGCAGCGCATCGATGAAATCCGGATCCAAATTGCCCTGCTCCCATTCCCAAATCAAGATCATCAGCGCCAGATTCTGCATACACAACGCCAAAGGAGAGTTTCCAATATGCCGCGTCTGATCCGTATCGCCCGGATTCGCCACCACATGAAAAAAGTCAAAGCGCCCCCAACGACGATTCTCAAACGTAATCGGAAAATTACGATCCTTTCGCCATCTCACTTTGGTCGAGTCCATATTGTAAATCGCACACACCTGACTAAACTGAAACGACCACTCATCCGCCATCTCATCAAACTCAGGCGCAAACCGCCGCTGCAACTCCACAAACGCACCCATATTGCGGGTATAGAAGGAACGTGCCAGACTCTCCACAAACGCATACCACCCCCGTCCATCATCGGCAAAGTTCAGCATCTCCTTGGTCTGGATCACCGTGTTGCGACCACCCAGCAGATTCCACCCCCGCGACGCCGCCGACCCAATCACCTTCGCCACCATCCCCGGCAACACCGGCCCCCGCTTCAACATCAATTGCATCCAGTGGTCATACCCTTGCACATCCTGATCCGGATTCGGACACCCCGGAATCGTCCGCCGCCCCAAATCCAAGATGCCTGCCCACAACGCACTTCCCTCATCAAACCGCCCCTGCTGACTCGCATTTTCCAACTCTCCCCCTCGTCGAACCTTTGTATCCGCCATCCCTATCCACTCCTCTCTATCAAGCAACCCCCCAACCCAACCATCTTATTCGTGTTCAAACCATTCGTGTTTACTCAAATCCGCTGTCCAATCCGCTGCTACAGCTCAATGGATCCATCGATCTCTTCACGAAGTGGGCGCTCTGCGCCATCACCAAACACGTCCCACCCCTCACGCTGCTCTCTTGCAAACAACTCCAAATACGGTCCATCCATCGACTCAGCCAACTCGTACAAATTCGCTGGCTTTCGGCTATGCTTGAACCGCTCACTCACCAACCCAACATAGGTCTCTTTCGGCAACGCCGGCTTCCCTCTCCACCAAATCATGATGAGCTCACTACAGCCACGCACCCAGAAACCCGTGCCAAACGACAGGACCAAATTCTCCACAGGACTCCCCGGTACCAGCTTAATCCACGGCAAACCCGTCACATACTCAAACCCCCAAGCGTGACCAACTCGCAGCGCCTGGGGCAACAGCGGCCAGGTCTGTATGGTTCGGACACTTCGTGACCTGTTTTGTTCGAAGACATCGTAGCCAGGTAAGATGTAGCTCTTACGGCTTAGGAGAGGAGCGGCATCATGGAAGAGCAATTAAGAGCAGACCGTCAAAGGCTACGTGAGCTTCTGCAAGAGGAAGCATCCTGGACAAACAAGCAGCTCGCCGAGTTAACGGGTCGGTCGGTGGGCTGGGTGAAGAAGTGGAAAAGACGGCTGGCTGGCACTCGGGCCAACGATCTGAGCGCGTTGTGTAGTCAGTCACGTCGTCCTCAGACAGCAGGAAGCCCAGTGAGTCAGCGGGTGATTGATGCAATTCTGGAGATACGAGATAATCCACCTGAAAACCTGGGACGGATTCCAGGCCCAAGGGCGATTCTCTACTATCTTCATCGCAACGAAGAGCTGCGGGCGAGTGGTGACTATCTGCCCACATCAACGAGTACCGTTTGGAAAATCCTGGATGAAAATCAGCGTATCTGGCGGCCTGGACCAGCCAGACCTGAACCAGTCGAGCGACCAGAACCGATGTGCAATCTCCAGATGGATTTTAAGGACGTCACCACCGTTGCACCCGCTCTGGATGGCAGAAGAGCACATCATGTCGAGGTCCTGAATGTGATCGATGTTGGGACATCGGTTCTTTTATCGAACGAGGCACGGAACGACTATAACGCTGAGACAGCTATCGATGTCCTCGCCACGACCTTTCAAGACTGGGGAGTGCCTGAAAAAATCACCTTTGATCGAGATCCGCGCTTCGTGGGTGCTGCACAAAGCCGGGACTTTCCATCCGCTACGATCCGTTTTTTACTTTGCATGGGGATTGAGATCGATCTCTGTCCGCCCCAACGACCTGACCTCAATGCCTTTGTTGAGCGCTTCCATCGCACTTATGAATATGAGTGTGTGCGCCGCCAGAAACCGCGCACGCTTGAAGAGACCATCAGCACCAATCAAGAATTTGCTCACCATTACAATTTCGAACGACCCAACCAAGCGCTTACTTGCGACAATCAACCGCCTCGCATTGCCTTTCCCCTCCTCCCTGAACGGCCTGCTCTTCCAGAAATGGTTGATCCGGATCGCTGGCTTTTTCATTGGGACAACCGCCCTTTACCGCTGCGTGACTTCCAATGGCAGTGTGCGCGTCAATAAAGATTCCTATTACATCGGTAGACATCATCGCGGCCGTACTGTCCTCCTGCGACTCATGGCTCGCACTCGCACCTTCCGGGTTGAACTCGACGGCAACATCATTAAGCGCATTCCCATCAAAGGTCTTCACCATACTCAGCTGCCTTTCGACAACTATCTAGCGCTTATCAAACAGGAAGCGATTTCAGAATGGCGTCTCTATTTCGCATCCCGAGTCAGGTACACCTAGGCCACGATGTCCTCGAATATCGGAGGTCACGAAGTGACCGAACCATACAAGGTCCCCCACAGCAACAAAACCGAATCATCCAACGCCCGACAAGCAACATCCAACTCGCACAACTCCGACACTGTCATCGTCCGATAATGTTTCTCCGCCGAGCCATTCAACCCCCGATTCGAATATCGCCAAGGACAATCCGCAATAATGACACCATATCGTTTCTCACAATCAACTTGAGTAATACACTTGTCCATTTGAACGATTCCCAGAATCAACCAATACCAACTGCTCCCGATCAGCTTCCCCTACCTCTTCCTCAGCCTTAGCCGACCTTTGTAAAAAGGCTTCCTCAGCTTTAGCCTCTTCCTCCTCCGTCTCCTCCAACAAAAAGTCAATCATATCCAACAATAGAAACTGCATCCGAAACAACGTATGCACCGTCCTCACCAAATTTGTTGGCCGCAACCGCACATTCGCCAACATCTCACGAACCTCATCCGACTTCTCCAAAATATCCGACCGAGACATAATCTCCCTCCCCACTTTTCCACATCAATAACAATTCCCTGTTGTTTTTTAATCATTCCACAAACATCCAACCTACTTCTCGTTTTTTAGAACTTTACAAGTTCACGTGCGTGACACCTCGTTCTTTGCTCTCCGTTCCCCGTTCTACGTTCTCCGCTCAATACCCTCCCACACTCACCTCCGGCTCATCGTCCTCATCAAACGCAACCAGTGCCTGACCAACCAACCCCTGGATCACAGCATCAGCACTATCCGTGCTGCGACCAATCTTCTTCCGCACACCCTGAGCCTGCCGAAGGACACCTTTCGCTTCACCTTCTTCCGTCTTCGAAATCTTCGGCTCCACCTGAATCTTACCCCCAGACGTTGGCCACCAGGTCGGCGCACTCAACTCGCCAATCAACTCCTCATCATCCGGCAATGCAACTTCAAACCCATTTTCTGGATCGAGCAGTTCTCTGGTCCACCACCATGCCGCAGACCGCAAATCCATAAACAACAACTCCCCACTTCGATCCGTCGCCTTCGTCTTTCGCCCAGCCGAGAACGCCACAATCCGATACCCAAGCTCCCGACCCCGATCCACAACGCCGGCACCGACGCCAACTACATCGATGATGACCGGTACATTCTTCTCACGCACTGGACGCCGCATCCCGATCCAACCTACAATCTGCATGGTTTCCTGATTCGACACCTTCTCCAACTCACCAACAATGAACTTATCATACACCGGCGCCAGCACAGACTTGTCACCACCGCGACCCACATCCACACCCAGGCTCGTCAACTCCCCAGGCATCCCGGCATCAGACCAAACATGCCAGCGATCCACAGCCGCCTCAATCCACGCCAGCGGAATCACGCTATCCTCAGCACTCGACGCAAACTCACCCTCTACACGATTCTGATAAAGCGCCGTGCCAACGCCCCACTGTTTCGCCCGCTGCTCCGCCCACTGCGCACTAATCCGACCGGCCTTGATTGCATCATCCTTGGTCACTCGAATCACGTGCCAATCCTCATACCCAGCCTTCCGCGACTGAATCTCATAGAACCGTCCCTGCGGTCTACCCGGCGTCGAACACGCCAACCCAAACGCCTCGCGTCCCGTATCATCACCCGCACCAGAGAACGCACCCTCCGCCGCATCAAACGTCGCCCCCGGAATCGCCTTACTCTCATCAAAGATATACAGAATCCGATCCGCATGGGCACCCTCAATAAAGTCATAATTGTCTGATGCCACCGGAAACGCTTCCCCCGTCTTCAACCGCATCGACATCAAAAACGCCTCCGCCTTCGGGTCAAACGGATCCCGACCAATCACATCCCACCGCAGACGACTGCGCCACTTCCGGATCTCTGGCCACAAATATCTCTCCAACTGCCGCCACACGCTCGCCGTCTGCAAACATTTCCAGTCCCCATCCACCGCCGAATCCACACCATCCCGCGTCAACGAGAACCAAAGCACAGTCCATGCATTCAGCGTCGTCTTTCCCAACCCATGCGGCCCACGCATACAAACACGCTTGTACAGAGGAAGAGAAGCCAGTGCATCCTCTTGATAAAACGTTGGCCCCTCACCACTCCGCCACGAAAGACAATCATGCACAAACGCCACCGGATCAAACTCATACGCCCGTTTGAATGCCTCATAGGTCGAATTCACACCATAATCAGGATCCAGCCTCATCGCCAGCTCCGACAGAAAGAACTCCTCGGATGTCGGTGGACGTTGCAGCCAGAAATCGTCTCCGCTCATTGTCGTCACTCACATGGCGCACAGCATTCGCCCGAATCGAATCATTCAACATCAACACTAGCGCTGTCAACCGCTGGACCGGAATCGTCAAATGCAAATCAACCTGCCGCTTCCGGTCCAGCTCGGCCAACTTCCGCTTCTGCTCTACAGTCTTGGCCAACTCCTCCCACGCCTTATAATCCGCCCCACCCCGCTCGATCAGGTCGCCTATTTGCCGCCGCTTCAACACAATTTCATCCTCGTCACCAATCGTCAACGCCTCCATATACAAACTCCACACCTGACCCAACTGACGCCACAAATGACCACTCTCACCAGAATCAACACGCTTGAGTAAGTCACTGATGCGAGCCTGAAGCAATGCAGTCTCAGTGCGCAGATCATACAACTCCTGATCAGCCACCGCCTCCTCAAACCGCTCAGCTAACCGATCTGGAAGATCCTCGCTATATCGTGCATGTTTGGTCTGCGGAAGGTCTTTGCCTCTCGGCGTCTTGCCACCATGCATCCGACACCGATTCGAACCCGCCACAGCCCAGCTCTTACACTGCCAACCACCACGTGTTTTTGCTCCGCATTTTTGTTTGATATACTCTCGCTTCGCCATCAGAATTTCTTAAAATCGCGCGTAACGCATGGGGGTTCCGCGCACAAAAACTTACACCAAGCCACCAACCACTAACGACCAGCCACCAGCGACCAATTAAAAAAAGACCGCTCCACACGGAAGACGGTCCTTCAGCAAGTTGCTGCCCATAACTAAATATCTATGCCCGCAGGCACAGCCAATGTTGCAGCTCTAGTTTACCATAACGAACCACTAAATTCAATAGGCCATGAAATTTCAAAACATTTCCATTGGCTAAATAGACGTTCAATCAGAATCGCTCCAACAAGCTTTTTCCTGCGATATAGCTTATGCTAACGGCCCATAGCATCAGCAATTTCTGTCTGGTTGCCGGTGATGGCATTTCTCTTCATTTTCTTTTCAACAGCTTGTCTGTTACGGGGGACGCCGTCCCCCACGAAGGCGAGGCATCCACCCGTCTCCCTAAAGGGAACACGTTCATTTATTGCACATCGTACAGAAACGGGCTTGGAGGGTGTGTATTGCCACTGGGACGGCTATGTATCACACAATGGCCGGATTCTGAAAGAGCATTACAGCGAGCGTAAGAAGCTGGCCAAGCTGATAGCAGGTGGTGACATTTCCAGTCTTGGCCCTGACATTGGCAGCAAACATGATTTTGATGCCCGTCCAGAGGGAGAAACGACCTTTTATCACCGTGACAGGAGTGAAGGTTGGGAAAGCGTTCGCCCTCAATGCTTCAACAGCTGGGTAGCGTTGCTCAACCATGCAGGCAACTGCGGCTGCGAGTATGTCTATCTATTTGATGGGACAGACTGGCAGTATGCCGCACGAAGGGCGCAGTATTTCGGCATGAGCGATGGTACACCGTTTTCATACTTCAAGCCTCTTCCCAATACTTTCGAGGCATAGCTTTACCCCATCAACAAAGCCGCCCCGATGATCGAGGCGGCTTTGTTCCGATGATGTTGCCGATCAGAATCCTATGATGGTATGCTTGATACCGGCAATCGCGCATGCGCCGTTGGATGTATTTGACCACACCCACAACCGATTATCAATCTATTGCGCCTAAAACCCTATCGGCACATCTTTGGTAAGGAGGGGCATGTGCGATTGCCACATCCCTACCGATGGCAACGATGCTCTCTCAAACCTTCCTCCGAATAGCCTGCCTATGGTATCATGGACTTCTCACAGCGCATGCCTGTCCCATAACGGCATGATCTTCGTGAGGCGAACGGGTGCGCTACCTGCCAACAAACGGGACTGCGCACTCGTTTATTAGATTTTGTGCTTAAGGTGAGTGAAAACTGGTCCCTTGAGGACGAAGTGCTACCGACAGATACCTTGAACAATTTAGTATATTTGTTGATTTATAACAATCCGGAGGGGGAAAGTGTCTGTCTTCGAGCAGCGCGAGCAACAGGTAAAAAATCAATATAATGTAGTTGAGAATATTAATATTGATTCTACTCAGAACCAAAAAAGTGTCAGCAAAGATTCTTTGCTTCTATATCCTCACGACAATCCACCCTACAATAGTGTTGAGTTACATTATGTAGGTAGAGAACAGGCAAAAGATATAAAAGTGTGGGAAATTTTTACAGACAAAAATGGTAAGGAGAGACGGATTCTGATAAATCAGTTTTTTTCCAAGAATGATCGCCAAATGATAGTAGGTGATGTTTCGGCCAACGTAATGAAAGAAAATGATGTTATTCGTTTTCATCTGATTGGTAAAGGAAACACGCTTGATGGGAAAGCTAAAGTTGAAATCAGATTTACGGGCGCTCAAACTGGGGAAATGGTTGAAGTAAGTGAGGAATTTAACCTTGTAGTGTAATTTTTTGAATTATCTGCACAGCTCAGCGACAAATAATTATCAAGATTACAATGGGTCGACATCGACCGCATTATTAGGCGACTAATTCCTGAGAAACCGTGACCTCAGAGAACCGGTATCCTGCTACGGCAGCAACAGTTAATCCTTTTGAGGGTACTACCTTGCTCCATCACTTCCTTTTTTGCGCCGACCAGCTTAATTGAGGTTGACTAATACCCCAGCTTTGATAAATGGATCAGCTTGATTGAATAACCCATTCCCATCAGCTTGGGTGATCACCTCGGATGAATATTGCACCAAATAAACACGCCGCAATTGATCGGTCTTATTGGGGCCACTGGCGTGAAAAACCACACTGCTCATACAAACCACACTGCCAGCAGGAACCTCAACCAAAATACCCGGATCATTGCCAAAGTAGCCCACCCCCTCACCCTTTACCGGATCGCGCTCATGTTTTACCCAGGTGCGGATGCCTGTTCTTGAGAAAGGCAGCAAGTAAACCGTACCATTTTCCTCCGTGACATCATCAAGTGGTATCCAACAACTCAGATAGGGTTTATGATCGGGGTGGACATAGCCGGAATCCTGATGCCAGGATATATCTAAAATAGGGTCTGCACACTTGATCACAAATTGCTCATTAAATAAGTAAACATTAGGTCCGAGCAATGCTTGGGTGATCTCTGCCATTAGAGCACTGAAGATAAACTTCTTCAAACCTGGCTGCTCTAAGCGCGAGTTTTGCACAACATAGCGTCGATCACGCACACTAAATCCTATTTTTTCCACGCCTTCCTCATCCATCTTTTGGTGTGTCCGATTAATCACTTGTGCGGTTTCATCTCGTAGGGCGGTTAGTTGCTCCGGAGATAAAACGCTTTCCAAGATGCAATAGCCTTCCTGTTGAAATTGTTGAACCTGTTTGAGAGTAATGCTTCGTGTTGTCATTTCCATCTCCTTATGGGATTCCTCAAGGTCGATGATGCTCCGTGGAAAGAAAATCGTCGGTCTATTTATTTGGTTCGCAAGACTTTGAGTTATTTTTCCCTAACTAATCATTAAAAGACCCTGTATATACAGAGTCAGCATAAACCGAAGAACGGACGTACTCCGACAAACTCAACCCGTACTTTTCTGTGTTGCGACGAGCTATTTCTTTCTCAAACGAGTCGGTACAATTTATTGGAATTTTGGTAGAGGTTTGGGACTCGACCTAGCCGCTTTGATTTGGTAAGGTTGCCGTTTGATATTGTAATGCACTTTTCTAACCATTCGAAATCCCCTGCACTTCCCCCTTGAACGTTTATGGGTAGTAATCTGCCGATCATGTTCGCTAGATATATTATACTGGATTATCGGAGGAATTCTCCATGCCAAATATCAAAGCACAAAAACCCCGTTGCATTGCCATATTTTTGCAGGGCTATAAAACTGCATTAAAATAGCTCTGGCTAGAAAGAAGGCGCAATGTTTACCCTGAGTCCTTGCTTGAATGATCGTCTCCGATTTTCTGGTCCTGTCTTATACCAAACAACCCTGAACACTCTAGAAAGCACAAAATCCATGCCCCAAAGCATGAAAACGCTGTTGATTGTCACTGCTCTTATTGTCTGGTGGGCTGGTGCAAGTGCGGTATATGGTTTGACTCTGCAATGGGTTCAGCCGTGTATGTCGTTTGGGGTTGTGATCTGCGCGTTGCTTCTGTTGCTCGTCAGTCGCAATGAAAATAGTTGGAAGCGGATGACCGGACAGCCATATGATGAAGAACAGTCTGCGGGGTTTCTGCTCATATTCCTGATTGGGTTGCCTGTCACGATACTCCTTGGGGCATTCGTGACGTGGCTAGGAACTCTTATTCTGATGTGGTTAGGATTTCCTGCTCTGTCTATTCCGATCTAACCACATATGAACGATGCCAAGGATACAATAACTCATCGTCACAAAAGCGCCTAAGTAGAGTCCTATATGCCAGTAGGGTGCCTCTGGAAAATAGAGCGGCCTTGTTGTCAAAGTGACCTCTAACCCTGAAAGTGTGAGCAACCACGCCCCCCATAATACCAAACTGACTACAGCTGATATCACAAGTTGCCTGACCGGAAATAGAGACAGCTTCTCTGTAAATTTTGGTATTGATAATTTCATGCTCATGATGATCAGTATAACACGCTTCGATTACTTATCCAATCACACAAGATAAGTTCTATTTCCCGAATGCCTACTTCAGGGCTTTTTTATAATCCCGCCATGAGATTGGAAAAAACAGTCGTTTTCTGGAAGTAGCCCTCTCCCTTTACTTTACCCCCTGAAACCTTTCCGAATACGCTTGCCTGAAACCTAAAGTCCGAAAAGGTGAACGACTGATGAGTTTATGGAAGGTGAAAAAGACTTCAATTGTGTCCCTGAGCCTGTTTTCTTTTCATGCATCATTGTCTGTATAGGGGTGTGACTATCATCCGTACGAAAAGTTGCCCTAAGCCCTTAGGGCAACTTTTCGTTTCATTGATTGTCGAACCCCACGTCATGCCATGATGGTGATGGCGTCTGGTCAACTAACGGCCACAGCACCTCTGGACCCACGTATGCGCCATTTGCCAACTTACGAATGTGGATCCTACCCCAGTGGGTTTTCCATTCCTTGCTATGAAATGGTGCTTGCCCCTTGAACGCCTTCACTTTGCCAGATTGTTCTACTGGTCCGCGCCGATATTCTTGTGCCAGGTCAGCGATGATGGTATCAAGGTTTATGGGAACCCGACGATGATCAATAACGACTTCATCTTCTGCAATTTCCAGAATGACGTAGCTAACGGTGGTGACATCTTGATCCATCGCCCATCCCGCCGTACCGGGGTTAATCAAGACGACATCATCATGGACTTCTACATAGGGCAGATGGTAGTCGCCCCAAAGGAAAAAATCGACATCTGAGAGATCAACGAAACGTTCCAGATATGTCCGCCGCAGAAAAACCAGATTCCTTTCTGGAGCGAGCGGGCGCGGAACTTCGGGCGGTGTCGCAAAGTGTGGGTGCGTTGGATATCCATGCAGCAATAGGAATCGGTGACCCGCAAATGTTGGTCTCAGTTCTGTCGGCAGCTGATCAAGATATTTGAACAAATCTTCTGGATCACTCTGCCACCAGTCAATGAAGTGGGGCAGGTCGGCCAATAGATCATTGTCACCACGGATAAATAGCCCCTTTGTCCGGTCTTCTTGTTCCTGCATCCAATCAACAATACTCCATGAGCTGGCGGTTGGATATAGATAGTCACCTAGCCCTATATACAGATCCATTGGCCCCATATCAGCGAGAATGGCTTTGAGTGCGCTACCATTCCCGTGTATATCGCTTACTACGCCGATCTTCATCATGCTAGAACCTTTACTTTCCCGTAAAAGAAGAGCGAAGAGGGGGATCTAAGTCGTAAGCGTACGAAATCATACGGTTGGGCTGAAATCATAGGTTTGACCCAAGTTCAACTAAACGTACGTATCTTTGGACTATTTATCTGCATTATATTTTTTTTGATTTAGCCCCAAAAGTGGTGCAAATAACCCGTCTAAAAATTCAAAGTCCATTAAACTGCCTGACTCACCGTTTTTTTAGACCTTTTTGTTGGCCTTTTTGGTACAAATCATAGCCTGCTTACAGGATGACACTAGAAAATTGAGCTAATAATCTCAACCGTATGATTTCGTACGCTTACGACTTCCACCCCAGAACCAAGAGTCCTGACATTTATCGTTAGAACTGACACAGATTTTTCCTGCCAGATTGCCTTTTAGGAAGGAGGTAATCTGGCAGGAAAAAGGCAATCATGATGCACCGTCTCTGCTCTTGTAGTCAGAAGCTGCCCCTACTTTGAGATGGTCTCCATCTTGGCGATTGCGCGCCTATTTTACGGAAGCTCACGGTCTAAGAAAACAAGAATACGGTCAAAGAGTGTCTCCGTATCGCCTGCGTTTGCCTTCACCTCCAAAATTGGCACCTGTGTCAAACCATGTCCGGTTCCGGCCACAAGTACGTCCGTCAAACCTTCAGGATTTGGCCCCAACGAGATAAACTCAAATGGAAGACCCACGGCCTCTGCCCGTGCAGCCATCTGCGTCGCATTCTCATAGGCCACACCACCTTGCTCCGCAGTGTCACCTACTGAATGGATCAAGAGCAGGTGAGCCTCATCTGCTTCAATTTCATCCAGACCATCAGCGCGTGAGAAGTCGAGCCCACCCCACAGATGCAGCATGGCCGCAATCTTTGGGGTTGCAATGCCCAGATCATCCGAGAGGTATGCAAGTGCATTGCCCGTTGTCGTTCCTGACGATGAGCCCATTACAGACACTCGCGACATGTCTAGTGAGCGACTGTCTGCCTCGCTTTCCATCCACTTCAGGGCAGTCAGCCCATCGTCATAGGCGGCTGCGATGCCACGCTCATACTGCTCCTCTGTGAGCGGTGGATCCGTGAATACAAATGGTACCCAGCTATTGTCTGTCAATGACACCAGGTCCAGATAGGGTTGAGATTGCGCTGCGATGACCGGATTGAGGAACGCTGTCCGATAGTCGATCGCAACCACAGTGTAGCCTCGAGCGGCTAATTCGTTCCCAATCGGCACAAACTTGCCTGCACGTGTGGCATTGATGTTGACAAAGCCACTCCCAAACATCCACATGACCACGGGCCGTTTCCCTGCCGGTGCATTGGATGGCTCATAAATATCCGCAAATAGTGGCCAATCAATGGTCGTTGTCCCACTGATTAGTTGTGCTGTATCATACTGCACCGTTGATGTCATCACTTCATAAACTGCTTCCAACGATGGCGTCAATGGCTCAGGCGGAGTTGGAGTTGGTGTAACTGGTGTGTTGATTGGCGTAGGAGTCAGCGTGTCTGTTGGAGTTGGTGTATCTGTAGTAGTTGGAGAGTGAGTATAGGTTGGTGTCAGAGTACCTGTTGGAGTAGGATTTGGCGTACAAGTTGGTGGTAATGTCGGCACAGGTAAATTCTGCTCCACTAACCTATTATTCTCCTCATTAAGTTCACTTATTTGTGAACCAGGATCAACGATTGCAGTAATAACATCGATATGGCCTGCAAACCACAAATTTTCCGTACCACCGGCTTCTAAGCCAGATTCGATGGTCTGCTGGACTCCGTTTAGTTCAACAACAAACGAGCCAGAGACTGTATTTCCCTGATTCTTCACTTGTACGCGGATTCCTAGCTGAGTAGACGAATAGTCACAATTGCCTGCTGTCTCCAATTCGATATACATTCCAGCTATAAGCAAGTCGGGTAATGTTGAAGATACAGTTGTGGCGGTATCAGTTGGAGCCGGAACAGGTGTATTACTGGGTGTGGCAATGGGCGTGTCAGTCGGAGCAACTTCAGTGGGTGTTGGTGTTTGAGATGGAATCGTACTTACCTGTTCGGGGAAATCAGAATTAATGACGATTGGAAGAAATATTGATTTTTTAGCAGTAGATGACGTCGGTCGTGGTACACTAGTTTGGACTTCTGGAGCTTTGGGTGTAGACGTCAAAGTGGGTGTCAGGGTTAATGTTGGTGTCTGTATTGATTTTTGTAGTTTGAATTCGTAGAGCTCTTTCTTTTCGTCCAAAAGAATATTATGGTTGGCCCCAATGTCAAGACCAGGGCTCGATGAAAATAAGGTGTAAAGAAGTAGACATAAGAACAAGATAAACAAGGTAATAGTTGCCTGGGTCATTTCACGATTCCCCTTACTGCTCTCATCATCACTCTTCGAGCCATCTCTCAAGCGGATTAACTATCCACTTGTATATAACTAATATCATCAACTCTGTTGGGTGGCAAATAAGGCCAGTGGTTCGCTGGGATATGCACTCACCTTGTTTGTCGTTCCCTTTAACCTAAAGTCACTTATACTTTACTTTCTGGTAAAGGCTTGAGTGACAAAGGGCAAACCGAAAGGGGCGGAAAAAAGAATCCACCCTGAAAAAACGGGATAAAATGTAAAAATAGTGCTCGGCTAGTTTAAGCAGCGGCATTGAGGCGGCGATGAGCGAGAACGCCTTTAGGTAAATGGTGTGAAACCGAGGCCTTTTTCCGAAAGTCAGGGTCGAGTTGGTCAGGAGTTGGAAAAAGAGCACTCGAGAGAACACGGCGCAGCCTGCCGGGAGTGGCTTGAGGCTCTCGATCCCAGTAGCCAGTCGGTATGGGAGGAAGAGAAGCGGCTAAATGGGAAAGAAGATTGCCAGCCAGCAGCCCCAGTTCAGGTAAGCGGAAACAAGCCTCATCGGCATGAACAAATTGACGATGTAAGCCAATCATCTGCTTGGAAGCCAAGGGGGGAGGTTCAACAGGCCAGCGTTCCAGGTAGACAAGATAAATGGTTTCAGGCTGCAAAGTCATAACGGTCGCCAAAACCAAAGGTGTGTTGTAGGCCGGATCCTGAATGACGTAAATCGAGTAGGTACGGTTGGCTGTATCCACCTTGGTTGTTCTGGGGACGAGATTGTGCCATGCTTGATAGCAAATCAGGCGACCACTATAGAGAAAGCGACCAGACGAGTCCGGAGTTGTAGCCTCGAGTCGCTTTCCCTTATAGCATCGAGAGAGCGGACGCACAATATCACCATATTCAGGTGGTCTGCCTTTTTCTTTGCGTTTGGGGAACTCATTGCGGCGCACTGTGCAGTTAATGGCTTCCCGCAGGACAAATCGGTCTATGCCGCTTTCTAGCATTTCTCTGATTGTAAACCCGGCATCGACCACCGCCACTTCGTCTGACTCCAGTGATTTCTTCGTCTCTGTCAGCAGCTTTTTCCGAAACTCACTTTCCTTTGTTCCAACCGTGCATCTCATGATTGCCTTGAGCAGTGGCACTCGCTTCCCGCCTATCTCCCCCCGAGCTTATCATCACTCCAAAGATGAGCGCGGGCAATGCCCGACGAGCCGTTGAGTTATAGAGTCGGTTCACTTTCCCTTGCAGCTTCGGTCGCCAGAACCCTGTGATATCTATGCTTTTCACTCGGTACCCTTCTAACTTTTTTGCCTCCCATTCCCCTTTCCACTTCTTCTTGCCACGACCCCAGCAGACTTGTGATATCCCATGATCCATATCGAAAGCTCCACCAGCTTCGCCGGAGCTCCTCATCTTCAAACCCGCTTTCTTTCAATGCGCTATGGATTGCTCCTCGACTTTTCAGAAACGACCCATTCAGCATTGCCCACATCAGACGCATTACATTTACGTTTGTTCCCATCGGCGTTACTTGCAATACATTCATCAGTACTGCTATAGTTATTTCTGGCGCGGTTAGCATTCCTTCCTCCTTTTTGGGTTCTCTACCTTTTGGATGAACTGCTAACCGCTTTTTGTCACATTTCTCACCTCATCTCTTTTCTTTTACCAGAAAGTAAAGTTATACGAAATCGACTCAACCACCTTTTTCTTGGTCTTCTTGTCGCGTCTATCATACATGAGCGTTGTGCTAATATGCGTATGATTGAGGAACCGCTGCACATCTTCTGCTGGTGTTCCCTGTTCGAGCAGATTTGTGGCCGCCGTCGCCCGACAAGAATGACTACAGATGTTTTTCGCCTCGATGCCTGCCTTTTCCCCATAATATTTAATCATGGCCGTGATGGCGGTCCGACTGACGGGTTCGTCGGTTATCTCGAGGGTATTGGTGAATTTCCGAAAGAGCGGCGTGTCATACTGGTAGGCGATGCCCGCCGCTTCGATGTAGCGGTCGACGTAGTTCTTGGCTTCCTCATGCACGGGCACAATATGGAGGTTCCTGCGTTTCTCGATGAACCGGAAATACCACTCCTCCCCTGCCCCAAAATAGTCACTGACTTTCATATTGGCGACGGCGCTCACCCTGGCACCGCTGTAGAGCATGACGGCGATCATGGCGGCGTTGCGGAGTCCGGAGAGTGTTTCTGTGTCAATGACGTCAAAGAGATCGTCAATCTGTTCGCTGCTTAAATCCGGCGTGGACCCTTCTGTCTTCTTCATCCCCTCAAACCGAATGGGCGCTGCTGGATCAATGGAGAGTACCCGTTCAATATAGAGCCGGTTAAAGACGGTCTTGAGCGCGGACAGATGCTGTTGGATGCTGGCGTCCGATAGCCCCTCTGACCGGAGCTGCTTCTCGACATAGGTTTCAATGTTCTGGGAATGCAGTTCCGGCAAGGTGAGTCCTTCACTCTCACACCACCCGCTGAAGCGATGCAAAGCTCTCAAGTAAGCCTGCTGGGTATTTTGATTCTTCCGCTTGTGCCGGAACAGATCGACAATCACCTGCTCTGCCTGCTCCACGGCCAGGAAGAGCGTTGGCACCTGAATATCTGGCAGCGCCTCACCCTGGCTGTTGCTGTTTCCTGCTGTTGAAGTATCGCTCATGATGCTCTCGTTCACTCTCTATCTCAATTCATCTATGTCTAGCATAATATATTCTATGGAATTCGGGATAGATACCACGCCGGAAATCTGATAAATCGTGGGGGCTTACAGAAGATTGAAATGTCTATGGAGCGTATACTCATCGGAGTGATTCTTGAAATGAGGTAAGCGGAATACGTGAACGATTTAGTGAAGCAGAGAGGGTATGACGGAGACCAATCAAAAACGGGGCTGTTTCTAATCGCAAGTCGACATCCAACACCAAATGCCTGACTGTGCTTGACTAGATAAAGGGAATAGTCAACGACTTTGTTCAAGTTTGCCCTTGATTCTGATTGGTCTCCCATTAGAGGGCGAGCGCAGCTTTCCGTGTCATGTTCTATCGCTTTATCAGGGGCATTGACTGTTCGATAACTTGCCGCTTCTTCTCCGGGGATTGATTCCAAACATAGTGGGTGGAATAGGCATCCTCAACATCCTTATTTCCCGATTTAGAGAACTGTAAGAGTCGTTTTTTGTTTTTGCCCCTCTGATGGTAAACCGTTCGTCTTGGGAGCATATTCAAGTCATGAGCGTGGAAACTGATGATACGCAGGATACGATTCGCTTTAGATAGGCTTCCTTCGAATACACGCTCCAGGTATGGAACTTGACCACGGTACCACGCTTCACAGTTCTTCTGAGCCAGATTTCCCATCTCTATCAAAACTTCGACAGGTATAACCACATCCGACTGAGAAAGTATATTGGCGACCGCTCGGACAACACGGGGATAATATTTGTCCTGCCGGTATGTGTTGGCTGTAACCCGTTTCATCGCCTTTCCTAGTGACTTTATCTAGCGAAGCAAGAGTATCCGAATGGAGTAGAGCGGGACAGGGTGTTATAATGCCTCATCAGTGGTCTCAACCATCAGATAGCCCACTGGCCCGTCGGATGCCGAGATGCATTTCAACGAGATCACTTTTGATTTCACCAATCACCTCTTTCTTTTTCCCGCAAGATTGTCCTAAAATGGGGATATGCAAAAATTATCCATGAAAAAGTTACTTGCTCAACACAGCATACTCCTCGTCGCGCTCCAACCAAGCTAAATCAAATTTGCCCATTGGTTCAGTAAAAATCTCATCGGAAAATGCAGGATCATTGAGGTAGATATCGTTCTGATCCATGACCATTAGGGCAACGGCGTGAGAATTGTCGACCTTGTTCCAGTGGGGCAGGGTTAACGTTTGGACGTCCACAATACAGGGCCAATCATCACGCAGAAGATTGTACAAAATCTCAAGGTAGCAAACTTCTCGTAAACAACTTGAATACCTAGTTTTTCCAGATCGCGAATATTGTAGAAGGCAGTCCCTAGATCCTCTTTCGTTTCTAACACCTTCACCAACCGATTGTATCTGACGGAAATCCCCTGTGTCAAAAACGTCATTTGCATACAGGTTTTCGGAATTTTGAATAATGAGATGTGTTTTTGAGGCAAAATTGAGGACATTTCAGCGACTTTTTTGTCACCTCAACTTATATCATTAAACATCCGTTTGATAATACACAGGAATTTGGTTACGTAAATCAACCGTCTATAGCTTAGCGTAGGTTCCCGTTCCGTCGCCGGCCAGGAAAAGGTGACTCGTAACACCCGCTCCACATTGGTCGTATCACTCATCACCCTCTACCCTCGCTCGAGACGCTTTTGGATCAGCTTTCTAATGGCGGGCCAACTGGCTTATCAAGAGATATTTGTCCACTTTTACCAAAAGACATATACTATGCAAAGTAATCACGATGCGCAAAGAATGCACTCTATGCAAAGAATGCAATATGTGCAAAGTTATCATTGGGGGAGATGCGACATGGTCGAGTTTACGACAGGCCAGGTAGCAGAGATATTGCACATTAGTCGTTCAACTGCACAACGACTCATTGATAAGGGGTATCTGCCTGGCTATCGACTGACACCTGGCTCTCCGCGCAAGGTGAAAGAAAAAGATCTGCGTCGGTATGTTGAGGAGAACAAATTGGAGGTGGAGTGGCCAAAGGAGATAGTTCCTAAATAGTCTATTGATGCTACTGATGGTGTGATCCAGTCATTGTTCAAACTACTGATGGTGTGATCCAGTTTTATTCCCTAAATTGCTGATGGTGTGATCCAGAAATAGATAATGATTGCTGATGGTGTGATCCAGAACTACTGATGGTGTGATCACAGTTTTCCAGACATACAAAGAATAACAAAAAATTTTTGTTTTCAAATACTAGAACAAAGAATGGTCTTCTACTTTTCTCTCCGAGGGTCAAATAATGTCGGATAAAAAACGCCGCAGTAAAGATGAGATGAATTTGGCCGTGTTACCGATTGCACGTCTTGGTCCCAGCGATAAGCGCACCAGCATCGAATATCATGGAACCTTTGTTGAAGATGGTGAACAAAAGGAGATGGTTTGGATTGTTGAGGGTGGGGCGTTGGGGCTGCCGACTGAATTGGCTGAGCGAGTGCTCATTGCCTTGCTCTATATTGGGGCACAAGACAACTTCCGTAACCGGAAGATGACCTTCACGATGTATCGAGTTTTGAAAATCCTGGGGCTCTCCATCAACGCGCGGAACTATCGAGAAGTTGAGAAGGCGTTGGATCGGCTTGTGACGATTACGATATTCAGCGATCAGGCATGGTTTGACCGTGAGAAAAAGAATAGGATTACAACTAAGCGCCGCTTCCATATTATAGATGAATCGTATTTGCATTATGAGGAAGGTGCAGATGAAGGAAATGAGAGCTATATTGTGTGGGGCAACCGAGTTTGGCGGTCGATCCAATCAGGTTATTTGAAATATCTGGATCTGGATTTTTACTATAGCTTGAAAAGTCCTCTAAGTCGCCGCATGTTTCGCTTTCTTGATAAGACGATGGCCTACAATGAGAGATATGAGATTGACATTTTTGCTCTGCAGAACAAACTCGGTATGGCCATCTATGAGTATCCATCTCACTTAAAGCGGGCACTTAAAAAAGCTGCACAAGAGTTGGTTGATCGGGATTGGCTGGTCGAATTTGAGTTCGTGAAGATAGGCAAATATCATCGAATTATATTCTATAAAAAAGTGAAAAATAGCCTCCAGCTTCTCCTGTTCGAAGAGCCACCTACTGATGGTGTGATCCAGTCGACTACTGATGGTGTGATCCAGTCTGGTGACCCAGAAACAGAGGAAGATAAGATATGGCAGCAAGTGATTAATCGGGTGAAAGCAGGGAATCCACAATTATATGATCATTTCCAAAAAACACGCCTCATTCGCATTGAGAATGGAATCGCTACAATCGAAGCGGGGCAGTATGCAGATTGGATGCAAAATCGGTTGGTCCGGAACACGCTCATTGTGCTCAATGAGGTTGTGGAAGGGATCGCAGACGTAAGCTTCGTGAGAGAGTGAAAGCTGTCTGAGTATGCCAAGAACGACCTTTGAACCTATCCGAAAAATACTATCAAATAGGAGCAAAAAGTTGCATGGCTCTCACAACCATTTGTTCGACGAATATGAAAGGCGGTGTCGGCAAGACGACGGCCTCCGTTTCGCTGGCCCATGGCCTGGCGCTTCAAAAGAACAAAAAGGTTCTGCTGCTCGATCTTGGGCCGCAAGGCCACTGTGCCGTCAGTCTGGGGTTAGATCCAGAGCCAGGCGTATTTGATTTTCTGGTCAATGAGGTGCCGGTCGCGAATGTGATCCGCGAGACGGGAAGACCACTGCTGAATCTACTGCCCGGCAATTCTCGCACAACGCGGGCGGCCAGTATCTGTCAGCTGGAGCATATCGGGGTTGATCAGGTGGGTGATAGATTGTTGAATGAGCTAATTGGCTATGATTTCTTGGTGATCGATACCCACCCTGGAGGCTATTTTCAGGAGTTGGGTCTCTATATGGCCGATCTCTTGATCATTCCCAGTGCACTCGACTATTTGGCTTTAGATGGCGTCAGCACCGTCCTAGAACTCTTGGAGCAGCTGATTCAACGCTATCAATGTCGACCGGGGCGAAAATTTATCTTACCGATGTTTGCTGACCATACCAAAGAGACAACCGCAAACCTTGTCAGCCTGCAGGAGACCTTTCCTGAACTGGTTGTGGAGCCAATCCCGCGACGGACGAAAGCGCGAGAAGCCGTATCATATGGGCAGACCATTTGGGAGTATGCACCCCAGGATGACACTGCGCTAGCCTACTTAGGATTGCTAGATCGTATGACGAAGATAGAAGATGAGCAACACGACCAGACGTAGGAATCCTCCGCAGCGGCGCCAGGCATTGACGACAAAGAGGGAAGTCACGCTCTCCGGTCCCGAAGAAGAGATCCTGCATTTCGATTATAATCGCATCGACGAGAAGCATCGCCGACAAGTAATTGAGGCGGCACGCGACATCAAGCCACGCCTGAAGAGAGCAGCAAACGATATCTTTGTTGTTGGCCAACGTCTCAACCAGATCAAAAACCTATTGGCCCACGGCGACTGGCTCGATTGGCTGCAAGAAGAGTTTGATTTGTCAGAACGGTTGGCGCGGAATTTTATGACTGTCGATAAGCGACTTGGTCCCAAATCGGCAAAATTTGCCGATTTGCCTCCTAGTTCCCTCTATCTGCTTGCTTCGCCGTCAACGCCCGATAAGGCCCTTGATCTTGTCGAACATCAGCTTGACGAAGGAGATACCCCATCCTATGGCGATGTCAAACAGGTGATTGAAAAAAGTTTTGCGACTGTTGATGAGCTCAAAAAACGAGTTCAGACTTGGCTCAAGCGAGAACGGGAAGATGATCTGGACCAACAAACCGTTGTTCTGAGCGAGATGGTCACGGGCACCGATGCTGGAAAGGTGGCCTTGAGAGAGCTGAATCAGGCACGAGAAATTCTGCCGGATGCCTGGCGTCGGAAAGATCTTCTTCAGGCCTGTGAACAATTGCTTGTTGAACTAGATGAGAAAAGGTCCAACAATAAGCCACCGGCGTTTGTGATTGCTCGTTTACACCACCAGCTTAATGTCGCAGATAAAGCGTTGGAAGGGCAATCGGAAGAAGATTGTCAGGCGATTTTTCAACATACGGAAGTCAGCCAAATCCGAGAACGATTAGCAGAGTTGATGGAGCAGTTGCAGAGGTGAGTGATCGGCTCGTTTAGGTGGTATCCTAAAAGATCTGTCAAATGTAGTATGCAAATTAGATTTTTCTCTGAAACTTTTACCGGAAACTAAAGTCTGAAAAGCTGAACAACTTTTACACAATTTGTGGTATACCGTCCTCTTTTATGGTATACTATCTTAGTCGTACGCCTACACTTGGCGTACGTCAAGTGATTTCTACCCATTCCCTAACCCCTTTAGATAAACACATTTCTAGTTTGGCCCGTCTAAGGCTTATCCGTAAAGTTCTGTGATGATCTATTCTCACTCGAGAAACTAGTCGGACTCACAACTACTTTTCGGATAGGTTCTAAAACGGTCGATTGGCGTTCGTTTCCGCATATCTAAATACCCAATTAGGGCTCATCTATGCAAAGGTGTGCAAACTGATTATAGATGCCCCGAAAATGACTGTTTTGCACGCGTTTGTCTAATGAGCGAATATCTTATAAAGGGGGTTATATGCCTAGAGGAAGATTTTTGCCTACCTCAATTTCGCTTGATGCCGATCTGAGCACAGTAAGTGCTCAAGCATATATGCTTTACATTTCAGCTATCCCGCATCTTGATCGAGATGGGTTGATTGAAGGTGATGCGACATGGTTGGTCAGTCAAACGATGCCGTTGCGCACGAATCGGATCAGCAATCCTGAAGAGCTGGTGGCAGAGCTAGAAGACATCGGCATGGTCGTTCGGTATAAAGGAGGTCGTTCGGGACTCGTAGCGTTCTTCATCGATTTTCGTATATACAATCCAAATTTTTATTATCATCGTGAGGAAGAAAGTCATTTTGCTACTCCTCCTGGATGGAGACGTGGCCAGAATGGCTTGATTCCAGTCGATCTGGATCGACTGAGAAAGTACTCATGGAATTTGCCAAAAGGCAAATACAAGACAGAGTTGGAAGCGTGTTTAGAAGCAGCCCAAAACGAGGGATATTTCGCAGAATCATCGAATCTAGATGAATCTGGAGAATTCCAGACGAATCTACTAGAAGGTCAAGTTGAAGTTGAAGGTCAAGGTCAAGGCCAATTGGCTGATGATGCTGATGGCCAGTTAGATCTTAGTTCTTTCGTTAATGATCTTGATCTTGATCTGAATAGTGATCGCGATCCACGTATGATCGCGCGCGCGTATAGTGGGGGCCACGCAGAAAGCGACAATCGTAAAAATGCTGCGACACAAGCTCAAAATATGAAGCAGGATTCAGTGAATAACGATGAGCATCAGATAGCGTCAAACACCGATTATTTCTGTGGTTCATCTGAGCATCGTTTGCTAATGGTGAAGCTAGCGATTGTCGAATTGGTGAATATGAATTTCGAGCAAGGAGAGTGGAATGAATTGGACACGTATCTAAGCGACTTATCGAATGAAGAGCGCATGTCGTTGCTTGAGTGGATGTGGAAAAAATATAATCGTTTGAACTGGGGAGAATCGCTTGGGGTTGGCTTTTTTCGCGAGATGATTGCGCGGGGAGAGCGGGCAAGCCTTCATCCTGGAGAAAGAAGAGGATTGCGAGAATTTCTGGTTCGTGTGCAAGCCGCCTATGGTGACGGACGTTATTCTGAACATTTGAAGAACTCAGCTCAGTAGGAGCCATTGACATTGGCAACAGCGATAGTTAGTTGAATGCAAAAGAGCCTGATCTTAATGACCAGGCTCTTTTAACCCCACATTTTCAGGAGAAAACCATCACACTACATATGACACTACGCAGGACGCAAGACAAAGGTTTCACATCATAATAGGTATTTTTGGGGCTTGTTCTTCGGGGAGCATTTCACTAGAGATTCAAGTTGACGGAACAACTTTCTCTAAGAATCTATCCGAAAAGTGGTTGTGAGTCCGATCTGCTTCTCGGACAAGGATGATTCGTCACAGAACTTTTCGGATCAGTACTAAAGCGCAGAATCTTGCCAAACCATTACCCCGATACGCCACTCCCATTCAAGACAATCTGCTCAGGTTCAGGCACCGTCAATTTCACCAAACGCCATTTGCGATTGACGTTTTCAACTTGGCCCAGATCGAGCAATTCATTCAGATAACGGCGGGCTGTATCTCGATGTACGCCAATCGCTGCCGCAATTGCTGAAATTCCTTGCGGTCCTTCATTCATCAAAACGTCAAGGATGGCAGACTTTTTGGCCTGGGTGTTGATGGCCCGCTGCTCGTTGGCCATCTCCAAAGTGGGCGCACCATCTCGACGTATTTGGGCAGATTCTTTATCCATTGCGGGCGCAACGACGGCAAGATCTGTTGTTACGTCCTCCGCTGCCGGACGTTGATAATAGTGGGCAGCTTGTGTTGCCACGCTCTCAACAGCCTGGCGCGCCAATTGGTTGATGGTTTTGGCCACGTGCCGGTTGATGGTCTGGGGATCCAGTTCATCAATGGCGGACTCCAGTCGATCGGCTACGGCGGTTTCAATCGTGACGGATACCGTGCGAAAGCGCTCCCGACTGCGGGCTCTAATGTAGGCAGAGGCAGCGAACGCCAAACAGACCTCGCCCACCAGAGGAATGCCAAAGCCCAAAATGACGGACCAGGCCAAATGGAGATGTTTGCTATATTCTGCGGCCTGGAGTGCCCCTGAAATCAACCCCAAGCCAATCTCTGTGGCCACCAGCCACCAAAAAGCGTCTGGATCCACTTCTCGATCCACATGGGTGATCATCATGGCCACTATCACCAGCGCCGAGCCTAATGCAATGCCCAACGCCCAAGCCACTTCAGAGGGATGTCCGGCGCTGGACAAAAAAGCGTGGACGTTGCCCAAACTGGCCACAGCAAAGGCAATCATCACCAAATGCACCAAGCCTTTGAAATTGAAAACCGCTTTCATTGTTGAGCTCTCCTTCCCACTTTCCCCTATCGATGCAGACATATCACAGAACATGTGTTCTCAATTAAACGCTACTATATCACTGCTAAAACAGAATACAAAACCAAACCACCCCGGCAAATATGCAAGACTATTCCCGCTCCCACACAGCCACCTGCTGCCCATACCGCACCACATAACAGCCCGGCAACGATCGCTGCAGTTCGCTGACGTTGGTGCCAACCGGAACATCATAGAGCTTGGCGTGTTCCGGTGGCTCGACAACAATAACGGGTGGAGGCGGGGCGACTTGGCGAGGCGGATGCACAGACTCTTCACGCGGCCGGCTCGATACCAACACCAAAAGCGCAGTCGGAATCCCGGCCATTATGCCCAACAGCATCCCCACCGCCATCCCCGTCACATCGCTGCTCAAACTCTCACCAATGCGCCACCCTACAACGCCCACAAAGAGCAACAACACAAATCCAAGAAAATATTTCATCGTTCTCTTCTCCTTAAATGAAGCTGATTATCAAACGCAGATTTAACGGATTTAGCTGATTTTCACAGATTCTATCGGAGTCAGTTAAGTTGAACTATAGCCTTTCAGAAAAAGAATTTCCTGTGGTTGATGGCATTTCAGCCAGTCAGCGAGTCAGCTCTCTGGCTGACCGGCTGAGATGCTGACAAGCTTCTGTTTCGCGTGGAAAAACATTATCTGAACATCTATAGTTAAGTGAAGCCGAGAAAGGATTTGGACACGGATTGATTAGATTTTCAGGATTTTATCCGTGTGTATCTGTGAAAATCCGTCTCCTATTTCTAATCTCTTTCTAGACTTTACTTAAATTCGCGCAAATCCGTTGAATCTGCATCCTCCCACAAATCATAGGCACCCGGCCCCGCACTCTGCCAGGACCCTCCCTCTTCCCTCATCTCGATCGTTGGCGGCCGTGGCTCTCGATAATCGAGCTGCTTCGGGATTGTCTCATTTGTCCGCACCTGATTTGATGGCGGCGGCAATGCGTTCCACGCACCAGCCGTCCCCTTGAACCGCTCACCCTGCTGCCACTGATCAATCAACCGCATGGCCAGCGGGATCCCCACAATCGCGGCCAGAATCCCCGCCACCACAATGCCGCCCATACTGCACGCGGCAATCATCCCGCTGATCAACGCATCCGTATTCCGCGCGTCCCACGTCCGACTAATGTTCCAAGCCAACACCCCAGCCCCAGCAAACAAAGCCAAAACCGGAGCCGCCACAATCATCGCAAATATCTTTTTCATGATAAAAGTTGCAGAGTTGCAGAGTGATTTGCTCCACACCCTTGCAACCTTGCCCCCTTGCCCTCCATTTGTCTTCAGATCCGTATCCAAACACCCTAAACACACAACCCCTTACCACCCTGTCACCCTGTCATCTCGTCACCCTGTCATCTCGTCATCCTGTCATCTTCCACCGCTTCCTTCACCCATCCCAACACAGCCCCATCCTTGAATCCATAACAGCGAAAACAAAGCTTATTCAAACTCAACTGCTCAGCCGCCTTCATCGCCCGCATCGCCGCCGCCTCCTCCACCGTCGGCGGTCGCCTCGAAATCGGCCATGTCACAACCACCTCACCAGTTGCCCCAACCGGTTGTACACCCCCCACCCCCGCACCATCCACAGAACCGCCCCCACCGCCATCCTTGGGGGCCACAACCACCGGTTGCACCGGTTGTACCTGGTTGTCACGGGAGGCATCCCAACCAATCTCAACCACTCCCAGCCCCCCAGCCTGGGACAGCCCTTCGGTCTCCGCCTCTTCTTCCTCAACCTTAGCCTCATCCTCAGCCCTATCCCTCGTCATCTTGTCAGACCTCCCCCCCCGGCAGCTGCACAATCATCCGGTCGCTCGTATACCCCGTCGCCACCCGCCGCGGATGCCCATCCAGCACAAGCAAGGCATCTCCCTTGCGACCGCTCAGTTGCTCCAGCCCCAGGCCCCCGACGCCAGCCGACCGCGCCCCTGCCGTGGCCGAGGAAGGCTTGTAGACAACGCGCGCCGTGATGTTATCCTCCACGTCGCTGCCCCCGGTGCCGCTCTTGGAGCCAGCGTGTTGGGTGCCGATCAGCTGGAAAAGATTCACCCCACCGCCCATGCTGGCCAACTCGCCCATGGGCGCGGCAATCTGCGGCACCCGCTTCAAGAGATTGACCAGATCATCGATCACCAACAGCAGCGCCGTCCCTCGCTGGCCGCCACGGCTCCGCTGCGGCAGCAGACGCCCCGCCACCCACTCCAGCACCTGGACCGCTTCACTGGGATCGCTGACCACGCCCAGACAGCCCGCCGCATCCCCAAAGGCAGCCCAGTCCCGCCGCTTCTGCCCCACAATCACGTAGTGCAATCCCTGACCTGTTTGGAGATCGGACGGGTTCTGCCTGGCCAAGGCATAGAGCACAGACTTCATGGCCGAGGTCTTACCCCGCCGCGTCGGCCCCACAAAGAGCAGCGCCGGATGCTGGCGCAGATCCACCCGCACCGGCCTGCGCCACTGGTCCAACCCCACCGTGAGCCCCTGCGTCTGCCGCGCCAGGTCCCGACCACTCGGCGTTCGCGGCTGTGGACTGGGCACCTCCACCAGCACCCCACGCGCCGTATCATCGATGCGCACCCCATCCACCTGCAGCGCCTGGGCCAGCGCCGGCCCCAACCCCAACAGCCTCTTCAGCGCCCGCGGCGTCGGGCGCAACAAGCGCAACCGAAAGGTCACCGTCAACGGCCCCTGCGTCACCCCCGCCAACCCCACGTGGAGACCTTCCGTGACGATGAGCGTTTCCAGATGTCGCTCTACCCAAGCGATCCATTGTCGAATCGTTGTCATGGTTTGTACTCGTGTTGCGTGGTACCGGTTGAGACGTGGGTCGTGCTGCTAGCATCCATCTAGCCTAGGTCAGTGCGATGCTCGTTCGTCGAAGGTGCGTCGCACAGATTGCCGTGCGCACCAAGAGTCCAGAATCGCCAAACCTGAGCGTCGCACATGGGTCAACGAAATGAACGCCAAGCGACACCGACACGCCTCAACCCCCTCAGCCTTCGCCTCTCTTCTTCCTCCCCTTCACCGAATAATCACATCCGCAAACTCCTCCAACACCGACCGCTTGCGCGGCCCCAACACCGCGGCCAACCCATGCCGCTCAAACAGCTCACTCCCCAAAAAAGCATCAAACTGCCGCGCCACGCTGAAACGATGGCGCAACTGATGCACCAACGCCCCCGTCCCGCGTACAACCCCCTGTTCCAACTCATCCCACCAGGTGGCCACCTGCCGACACAACCCCTCAAAGTCATACAACCGCACCAACTGCCGCGCCATCCGCGGCGCCATCCCCACTGCCTCATCCGTCAACAACGCCACCCCCCGCCGCTCATCCTCCGTCAAGACCAGCTCTGCATCCTCTTCCTCAGCCTCAGCCTTTTCACCTTGCGCGCCAAAATGGTCCAATGGGTCTGTCTGTGTGTTGTTCTCTTCGCGTACGCATGTATGATCAACAGACAAACAGAACAGATCCCGCGCGCCAGATCAGCGCGCCCATCTCCCTCCTCCGTCTCCGTCTCATCTCTCTCTCCCAGACTAGACACAACCACCCCTTCCTCGGCCTCAGCCTTCGCCCCAGCCTCTTTCTCACACGCGCCAATTTGGTCCACTGGCTCTGCGCGCTCCTCTCCTTGTTCTGGCTCTTCCTCGCTTGCGTCGACAAACTCGATGGTCACCAACCCATCGACAGCAAACCGCAGCACACCTGTTTGCCCCAGTCGCGCCAAATGCCGCGTCGCAGACCCCGGATTGCGCACCCGGCAGATCTCCAGCAACTCATCCCAGCGCAACTCCAGTTGCCCCGCCGCATCCCGCGCGGCCACCAACAACTTCAACCCCACCAACTCCGTGGACATCGGCAAACCAGCCTCGGTAATCGCTTGAAAAATGTTCATAAACTGGATCATGATCGTCTCTCCTCTTTTTGAGTCCTGAGTCTTGACCTTGGACCTTGGACCTTGGAATCAAAAAACGCCGCCCAACCAAAACCGTTGAGCGGCGTTTGACCCAGCACTGCCACGATGGACAATGGGGTATCAATAGCAGAGGAGAAATTGCATCCATCATGCCACGAATCACAGTCCACGTAAAACGTTTTACGCACCACGAATCACGACATGATACAATGCACTTTAGCCCTGCCGTTGGTATGCCAACGGTTCGGGTTAGCCTGGTGTGGGTGTTTGTGCACCTGCATCAGGCGAAAATCAATATATTCGGTTGAAGGCAAGACGGTGGTCCGGATGGATGGCCGTCTTGCCGCGTATTAGGGGTACTTTAGCACAAATTGATTTGGTGTGCAAAGGTGGTGGACCATTCTCTTCTCTTATTCAATTTGGTCCAATCCGATGACACCAGATCGGATGAGCTTGAGTTGATTGGCCGAAAGGGAAACAACTTCACCAGTCAAGGCATCGATTTCGATCGAGCCAGGAATTTCCGTTGTCTCCAAACTCGGTAAGCGCAAGCTTAAAGAGAGCCTCCAGCGAGGCTTCTCCCCCCCAGATAAGCGTCGGGTGTTCGGCATAGAGTCCCGTTGAGACATCGCGGCTCAGGTAGTTATTCGCCTCTCGCTTTGCTCTGGTCGGCGACACCTCAATCTCGCCCGAAAAGGCTTTTTCCATAAACTGACCATTGACGCTCAGCTTGCCCTCATCTGGTCAGGTACCTTGGTATTCATATATGACTTGAAACATGATTCATGCCTCTGTTTTTGCAAAGAAGGCGGCTCATTCATGCCACATTGTTCATATCATAAGCCATGTTTGCTGTTCTGCACAACAATGCAAAAAAAGCGGCTCAGCCTGAAACTCCTCTGTTTAATCACCCTCCTGCAACCGCTCCTGTAACTCTTGGTACTCTGGAGAATCGGGGTGCAGTCTGGTCAGTGCCTCCCGCCAAAGAGTCTCCGCCCGTTCTGCATCCCCTTGGCGAGAGTAGACCAAGCCCAGATTGTTGTAGGTTTTGCCGATGCCGTGGGTGTCGCCCATTTGCTCTTTGATGGCCAGGGAGCGCTCATAATAGGGTACCAACGAGATTCACGCGTAAATGTACGTTAAGAAAAATTTAAATGGGCTTGACCAGAGAGAAACCCGCTAGCTTTGGGTATAAGATTCACTAAAAAGGACCGTTTATTCGATAACAATAATTCACCGAAAGCTGGGGGTGGTTCAAAATTAGGTTTACACTTTTGATATATAGACAAAAATCTATATGAGACCGTTTTCTCTCTGAGAACCGGCGAAATCAGAGAATATAAACGTTCTTTCTGTTTCTAAAAGTGTAAACCTATCTATCCAGCTAAAATGAACCACCCCGAAAACCATTGATAAAACAACAAGAATTATTATATTTTATTAGGTCTGAATAGGTTTTTAGCGAATTTCTAGCTGTTAGCGTACGTCTACGCGTCGATCTCGCTGGTACCCATAGTTCAGCTCATCATCTGGCGGTGGAGACTGTGGATGCCTACATGGAAACTACTGGAGTTGAAAGTCAGAAGAAGATTCCCCTCTTTCGCAAACTGACAAGCGGTCGCCAACTCACCGATGAGGCCATGACACGCCATTCGGTAATACAAATGATTAAAGGATATGCCAAGAAGACGGGATTATCAGAAACCATCTGCTGTCACACCTTTAGAGTTACTGGCATCACTGATGCGTTGATCAATGGCGCTACGTTGGAAAAAGTCCAGAATCTAGCCTGTCATGTGGATATTCGGACGACGATGAAATATGATCGGCGGGATAAGATTGTCAGGCGCAAGGTGGTAGAGAGGATTCAGATTTGAAGTAGGGTCTATTTGAGGATCTAAATCCTGGGGGTTAGATCCTCAAATATTTTCAAAATCGTAGGTGGCGTACATACAAATTTTATCGTCGATGAGTCGACGGTAAAACAGTATTATTTGTTTGATAGGCTTCACAACTTTAAGATTCCTTCGAGCGCTACTCTACAATTTCGCGTTATAGATCAGCGAAGTATTTGAACCACAAAGTGAGTAAAAAATAGGATGTATTACGAATTTACCCCTTATTGGGTCGACTATCAGCATTGGAATAAGGAGACATTATGTTTGAGACTATTGCTATCCCAGCCCTACTCAAAGCTGTCGATTTTATCTTTGATGAAGCAGGCAAGATCCTAGAGGAGCGAAGGGAACGGCGTAAAACCAATGCTCATCAAGAGGCACAGTCGATAGATCAACTAAATTCGAGCATTGACTCAGAAGATACAATCTACTCAAAGAACCTAGCTTTACAACATTCAATATCCGAATCTATCTGGAATGACACACAATCAGATTTACAGCATCTTATGAAGATGCTAGAAATACACAAGAAAAACTATTATCTAGCAAAGGAACAATATGCAAAGTGGGGTAGTGCTCTGGTACCTCCAATTATCGTGAGTAATTTAAGCGAAGCAGAGGATGATATAGCAGGGACAACAAAAAAGCTATTGGAAGTCTTGAGTAGGGTTTATGGCAAAGAGGTCATCATTCCAGAGATTAGGTAAACGTGAGTTCTATCAACGAACGGCAAGCAGATTATAAGCTAAACAAATCAATATTTTGTGTAAAGTACGGTGACATTACGAAGTTGCAAGCCGACGCTCTTGTCAGTTCAGATGATAATCTTCTGACAATGGGCGGTGGAGTATCTCTTGCCCTTTTAAGGGCAGGTGGTCAAAGCATTTATAACGAAGCCAGAAAACATATACCTTTGAAATTAGGAGATGTGGTCGTCACCTCTGCGGGACAATTGCCTGCAAAATATATCTTTCACGCTGGAACTCTTGACTTTAGTGATATATCAGGTCCAACCGAACAAAATATTCGGGATGCTACTTTCAAGAGTTTGCAGTTGGCAGATACTCTTGGAGTACGTACAATAGCTTTTCCAGCTCTTGGAACAGGAATAGCCCGTTTCCCTTTTCAGCTAGCGGCACAGACAATGACGAACACCCTTGCTGAGTATTTGCATGGCGATACTCAGATTGAACTGGCAACTATAACGCTGTTGGCAGTCGAACTGACTACAGCCCGCGACATAAACATTTTGGCTGATCAGGATCTCATGTGGTTGACAGGGAAAAACGTTCTTTGCCATGGAGATCGAGCCAAATACGTTGAAAAAGAGAAGAGACATTGCGAATGCCATAGCATCGACGAGTGATGACCTTAATCTTGTTATTGAGACCTTCAACAAAACCACTGTTGATGCGTTGGTCAAAATAGTTGACAATGGATTGCCAGTGGTTGCGCAGGGTTTTGATAAAGCCATCAAAGTTATCAAGGGAGGAACGTTCAACTTTGCGAATCCAAGCCTCAAGGCGATGTTCAGCTTGGGCAACAGAGAGTTCCTGGTTGAAGATGGCGGTCAATTCTTCTCGAAAGGTATAGGCCTGATGAAGGGCTGGTGAATGAGCAAACAAACGTCTAAGCTCCTGCCGCTCTTCAGGATTGAGAGCCGAGTGATTTTTGCGTAAGATCCAGAGCATTCCTTTGCAATCTTGGTCATAAGTTTCAGGAGGCAGTTCTTTTTTCAAGCGTCTGAGTTCCTTTTTTCGGAGGTCGTCAAAGTCATCTCGATAGTTCTGAGCAACATGAAATCGGTCAACAACAGGAGATGCATTCACATCATCATTCTCATTGATAAATTCATCAATCGCATTGATATAGCCCTCCCACATGTCGGTGGTGCAATAGTTGATGGTGGGGCGTAGTCTCTCAGGAATCTCTTCTAGGAATGCCTTAACCGTCTTTTTTTTCGATCAGGGAGAACTCCAAGAATCCGTACCTTGCCCTTGGGTTGACGAGCTGTAATGATCGCACTAAATTTCTTGCGCCCCTTACTTCTGGAGATTTCGTCAATCCCCAACGTACCGATTTCGTCGATTTCATCCCAGTTGATTTTGGGCTCTATCAGACGGTTCAATGCGCCTACGACTGCATCGTACCCAACTTCTTCTTTGAGGCTTACATCTTCGATTGTACTGTTGATTAGTTGCATGACCAGGTATTCATCATACGCTTGTGTATGAGGACTTCTTTGTTCATACCAACTCACAATTTGAGTCGTTGTTGGGTCACAATGACACGACAAACATTGACCCGTTTGGGCCGTATCAAGATGTAGGTCTCAAGCCCAAAAACTGGGAGATGGCGCAAGCTAATTTCTTGACCATGGCCAAATGTACACGCAATCTCAACTCCGCATACACCACATGCTGTTGTTTTTTGGGTGCTTTCTACCCGAATCAATAAATGATTTTCAGACGTGATTTCGCTGCTTAACACTTCCACTTCTGGGATATCTAGCGGTACCGTTATTGATGAAGTCATTCTCGATGTCACCTTTTTTCAATCGCTTCGTTTCGGATAACATCTTATTTTATATCATTTTATTTTCGACCGGTACCTCATGATCCGACTGACACAAGATATTTAGCTCGCACTATCCATTCATGGCCGGCTTGTCAACCACATGAGATCCAATTGATCCAACATTTTTTATGAACGTGCAGTTGCATTGGCTGCAATCCAAACACAATCAAAGCGACTTGATAGTTTGTTAGTCGAGCTTGAAAAAATTGTCAACCAAATGGGTATTCCTCTTCTTTCTAAGCGCCTTCTCGATTTACAAAAAGAACTTAAACGTGCTCAAAGAGCCTTGGTTGAACAACCTGATAACCTTGAGGGTTTGGAGCAAGTACAAGACAAAAGCGGCATAGCGGAGATAAGTAAGCAAGTTGTCGAAGTTTCTTCAGTAACCCAAGAAACTCAGACATGGGCAGACAGAGAACTTGAAGCAAAAGTTCTGCGGACCAAATTAAATGGGGTCTTGACACAATTAAATATACAGATAGGTCATCGTAATCGTTTTGAAATCGAAAAGGCAAAATATGGCGGTATAGGAATTCCGCCTCGCTTAGACACAGCAATTGAAGAAATAAATGCAGAGATTGAAAAACTGGAAGTACAAGAGAAGGATGCAAGAGCGGAATTAGCAAAACTGATGACTTCGTAAGCTAAACGGACTGTTTTTTTATATAATCTTCGCCTTATCTTCCTAAACAGTTCCCTACCTCTTTTTGTACTCGCTTGGTTCAATAAAACTTCGTTTTTACTCACCAAAATATTCATAAATACAGAGCTATTCACTACCCCGAGGGAGTAACCGTTTCATAACGATCACCGGCGCAACTATTCCGCCGACTTCCCATCCTACCTTTCCAAGCAGATTCAGGAAGGCTAAGAAATCAACGTCTTCACCTACTAGGATAGGGGCAGCGTTAAGTAATTTCTGATATTCATATCTTCTGGATTCGAGCAATTTTCGCTTCATGATAATTCGAGAGCCTTGAAGGCCCGCCAAATCCCAACCCTCTTCCCCAAGCGGGTTGAGTAGGATGGATAAATCTTCGCTGGAAACCGCTAGGTCATTTAACACTCGATATTCCCAGAGGTCGGTATCTACTTGGGGGCGTTGCATGAACGCGAGTCTGTCTAATTCGCCAATGTCCCACCCTTCTGCACCCAACAAATTTATTCGTTCATGCAACTAGAGGGGGTTTCTAATCGGCCTCTAGATAGGATTTCAAGCAAATCAGAAGGTCACGAGAATAAGGATGTGAACTTAGCAGGTCAATCCGTGAAAGTGAGCCGTTCTGAAAAGAGAGAAAACCAGGTATTTGTAATAGATCTCGAACAATTCGTTTCTGCCGGAAAGGTTCAAATCTAGTATCCACGAGAGCTTGCTGATGGAAATGGCCTATCAAATTATGCGCCAAATCAGCCAAAAGGATAAGAGATTTTTTGAGCTAGAAATAGGGTCTTGCGACGAGAAGCTAAGTGTAACCCCATTTTATCATTACGGAATTGTTCGATTTCAGCCGCACCTCGATTGTCATAATATGAAATGAAGTGACGCTTGGATGGCAATTTGATGGTCGAAATGTAGTAACTGACACAAATTTGCTCGTTTTTCACTCTTTTTTTGAGAAAAATGCGTACAGGGCGATTAAACTTGATAGGGGATGGAATTTCAGCCAGAAAGACGTCACCGCAAGGATCCCATCGAGTCACCTGTTGCGCCCACAGATGGGCACGACGGTTGGAGTTGCCCTTCATCATAATTAGCACTTTCTCTTGATGGTAGTGTGCCAGCAACGCAGCTAATGGTGCATACTGAGTATTGCTGATCTCGTTCGTTAGTCCGAATTCTATTGCCATGAATGCCTCCTTGGATCGGGTATCTCTAATGAATTTCTTTGAGGCTATCCTTTTTTCGGCATTTTGACGAATTTGATCGAATAGAATCAGGCTCTTATTGCGTCAACGAATAGAATTCCCTTCCCGTTGCGCAAAAATAAGGTCATAGTCCCAACTAACGATTTTGGTGCTATCCAAAGGGCGTTTTAACACGATGATCTCATTACGAGTTACAGTAGCCAGCTGCCAACCCTCTTCTCCAAGAGGCCGTAGGTTTGATAGGTTTCTCTGGACTGACGGTTCGCTAAGGATTGCATGATACTCCCACTTACTTTTGTTGATATCGCGGCGATGTAGAATGAATATATGACCCATAGAGCCCATTACATCCCAACCATCTTGTCCTGCCGAGTTTAACAGATTAGCGACCTCATCTAAGGCTAAACCAAAAAAATAATTATACGCGAACGAGAGAATGGAGAGGGGGAATAAGGACAAACCATTTTTCTAAACCAGGTAAACGTTGGAAGCGTTGTGCCAAACGGTCCATCTCTTTCTGAGTGAGTTTGACGCCGGTCTCATAAAGAGTGGAATTCAGGTGAACGAAGGGTTGTAGTTGGTTAAAGCGAAAAGAACGGGCAAAATTGAGAACGGTCTCAAGAGAATCGAGAAGAGAACCGTTCCAGTGTTTTTCAAGATGGCCCCAAACCCGTTCGATGGGGTTGTATTTACTGTGATAAGGAGGGTAGCAGGCGAGCTGAATAGAGAGACGATAGTGCTCAACAAACTGAGTGAGACGATACATAAACTGAGTCCGACGGGTATGATTTTCGGGACCATTGTCCTGATTGATCACGAGGGTCTTGACGTGAGGAAAGTGTTCACGTACGCTTTCCCAAAATCAATCAGGCAGTCGACAATAAAGTCACTAGTCACTTTCGACTGAGTCAAGTAAAGAAAGAGTTCCTTGGTTGAAGGGAGGTAAATGCCAAAAGGGTGACTTTCTCGGTCTTCTTATCTTGAAAGTCATGCTCGAGCGCTTTGACAACCACTCGACTTATCCCTTCTCTCGAGAAACGGTCAAGTAAAATCGTCGCTTTGGCATCCCAAGAGGCGCAGAACCGTCTCGTCTGCATCCGCTTCTTGATTGATCTGATGAATTCTATCAAAGATCGCATCGGTCTCTGGGATCTTTTCACTGGTTGACTTTTTTGACCCGGTTTGAGCCATAGCCTAACTCATTGAGCTTCAAGCGGATGGCCTCTTCGCCAGGCAATTCCTCATCTGTGTATCCTTTCTGCTCGATGAGCTGGGTACGCATTTCGGCGGCGGTTAGTCGAGTGTACAATTGGGGGGGGTCGAAAGGTGGGATCGGTCTGGCTGAATTGATCGGCGATTTCAAGCATATCGGCCAGTAAAGTGGGGATATGGTCTTCGGCTTTTTTGCGACCACGTCGGTGGCTTTGGTCGACATAACAGAAGCCGCCTTCTAGTTCTTCCAGGGCTTTGGCTATCGTCGCCCGATTCCAGCCCAACTCTCGTTCTGCTTTCGTCGGACTCCCTTCGCATATCGTTTTGACCGTTTGGGCCATGAAGTGCCTTCTTTCGTATCCACTTAACATGGCCTTCGTCTCTTTCAAGACTTCAACCATTTCTGGCGAGATTGTCATTTTTGCTCCTTTTGGAGAGCTAGTTTAACACCTTCTCGCGTATATTTTATTTTTTGGATTGGCCTAACTGTTCTCGTGCTAGGGCCAGCCCTGCTTCTGCCTGCTCGACGACGAATATAAGCTGGCCGGAATCCAACTGAACAAGCGGATCACCCACGGCAACAACGGTGCCTGGTTCCACCAATCGTTCTGTAATCCGACCACCCTGTTCGGCAGAGAGCGTCGCAAAGTGCACTGGCTCGATGACGCCTTCGACAGAGAGCTTGTCCTCCTCAAGAATAATGGCGCGCCGGACTTCTTCTGATGGTTCGGTGGCGCTTTGCGTTGGGCGGATAGATTGAATGGTAAAGAACCCACCGATTCCAAGAATGAAAACAGCCGTGATGGAGATAAACCATTTTTTATTCATCATAGTCTCCTATTGATAGCTCAAACTTTCGCGCACACTAATCTGAACAGCCCGTCGGGCCGGTAGCCAACTGGCCAGGATAGAGAGCAGGACAATGACACCTAACCACATGACTGGTCCCGTGAGTCGGAAGAGATAGACCATTTCGGACCGCACGGTTGTGCCGAGGAGCATCGTCATCAATTGGGCAATTGGAATGCTCAATGGCAAGGCAATCAGCCAGCTCAACACACCCAGAATCAGCCCTTCGCCGATAAATAGTCGAGCAATGTCAAACGATGATGCACCGATGGCGCGCATGACGCCGATCTCGCGCCGCCGTTCCAGCACGTTGAGTGAGAGTACGCCGCTCAGGGCGATCCCCCCCACCAGACCGATCACCAAAGCCATCATGCCCAACAGGGTGATGATGACGCTGACCCGACTGAGAGCAAAGTGGGTGATTTCGGATGTTGTATCGCCCGGAAAGATGCCTTGAGGCAGCAGTTCAATGCCCTGTGTCGTGTAGGCGTTACGCAATTCTTGGGCGATAATGCCTTCCAAAGCGTTCTCCTCTATATCCACAGTCGTCGACAGCTGAGGCTCCGTCTGTATCCAGATAAAATGGGCCTTGTCGATGTTGCGCAGGCTCTGCAGCAGGCTTTGGCGGGGTACAAAAATGGCGTTGGCGTTGATTGGATCAAAATGCAGTCCCACCACCTGCCACCGAGAGCTCTTGCTCTGTCCATGCTCAAAGAGGATCTGATCGCCAATGGTGATGCCAGCATCTTGCGCCAATTTTTGGCTAACCACAGCAGCGTGCACATCGTCCTGCCCAAGCCAACGCCCGCCACGCATCTGGGGTGTATAGAGCGTCGAAGACAAAGGCGTTCCGAAGATCATGGCCCGTTCATCATCGTTGCTTTCGGGCTGCTGGGCCAAGCGGACCGTGCCGCGACTCAACCCCCATGCTTCTGCGACAGACACATCTGGGTGCTGGGCGGCCAAGGCTTCGATGCGGTCGATACGCTCTGGTTCGGCAAAGAAGAGGTTGATGTCCGATTTCAGAATGGAGGCGAGAACGTCGGTGTAAGTGTGGTTGGCAGCATCGCTCACACCGACCACCATCATGAAAATGAGTCCACTCAGCACCAGTGAAATCTGGGTGAGGATGACGCGCCCCCGCCGCCGGAAAGTATTGCCAATGGTCAGCAGTACAAGCCGCGAGATCCGTTCAGCATGAGCCAATAAATTGACCAGCCAACCAGTATTGGACCTCAAACCATAGGTGTTGATCGCCTCTCGCACCGTCATACGTGCGCCGCCCCAAAGCGGAACGAGCGATGCAATCAGCGGAGCCAAGACTGCCACGCCGACTTGGGCTATGGTTGCGGCTGGGGAGAGAGCAAACGGAATCGACTGGACGTTGAAGAAGCCCAACAGAAAGTTGGTCAGCCACCAAGCGCCCCAGATGCCGGTCGGCAGGGCCAAGAGCAAAGCCAGTACGCTATAGGCCAGAATCGTCGTGACGTAGAGGCCCAAGATCTGGCCTGTTGTGGCACCGAGCGCTTTCATGATCCCAATCTGGTCGATCTGGCGGCTGATGATGGCGCTGATGGTGTTGAAGACGAGGAACAACCCCAGAATGAGTGCCAAGGTCGCCAGAATGCCCAACACCAGGAAAACACCGTCCAGCGTGTCTTGAAAGAAGTGCTTATTTGGATTCGTTGTGCGAGTCAGGAAGGTGGTTGCCCCCTCAACATTCACGCCCTGTTTTTCCAGCTTACCCTGCATCTCATCAGCTAAGGCAAGGGCGATGACCTCGCTGTAAGACTGCTCTATACCAGCCAAGATGCGGTTGAAGTTGCGACTTCCCGTCAAGTCGACCAGCCGATCGCGGGTCGTGTAAAACTGGGCCGTCCCGCCAAAGCTTGGCGGCATACCAACCGGATTGTAGAGAACCCCGCTGATCGACGCGACCGTTTCATTATCATTGATGCGGAGTTCGACCCTATCCCCTAAGGCGACGCCAAACGCACGATCGCTACCCTGCTCGAGACCCAACCATTTGCCTTGGGGCCAGTCACCTTCAACCAACGATAGCTTGGTATAGCGCTGATCGGTATAGTCATCACGTGCGGTCAACCCCGCTGGCAGCCACGGTTCATCGGGCGAACGCCGCCACTCAATCGGCAGGACGGTGAATCCCTCCACGTCCTCAACGCCCTCAATCCGCATCAGCGCATCGACCATCGCATCATCGATCGGTGGTGCAGTCGCCAGCGCAATCGTCGCCGGTGACGTGGTCTGCCAAATCTGGCTCACGCTTTTGATGGTCAAGTTGCGCGTACCGACAATCAGCCCGATGGCAAAGGCCCCCACACCGATAATCAGAACCACTTGCAGCGTTCGTCCTGGCGAAGACCAGAGGTCGTGCCAGATTTTGGCGAAGAATGTGTTCATTGTGATTGCCTCTCCAATTAAGAACCTATCCGAAAAGTGGTTGTGAATCCAGCTAGCTTCTCGGGTAAGAATGCACCGTCACAGAACTTTTCGGATAAGCACTAAGTGACAAGTACCCACGCTCCACGAATCACGAATCACGCACTACTTGCCCATCCACAATCTCGATCGCCCGCGGCACCCAGCTCGCCAGTTCCTTATCGTGGGTCACCATCAGGATCGTCTTGCCCTGCTCGCGGAGGCGGCTAAAGAGATCGAACATCTCGTTGGCATTTTGCGAATCGAGATTGCCCGTCGGTTCATCAGCCACCAGCAGCGGCGGGTCGTTGGCCAGCGCACGAGCAATAGCCTCCCTCTGTTGTTGACCGCCCGACACCATGCCCGGCAGCTTCTGCGCCTGGTCGCCAAGGCCCACCAAGTTGAGCAGGGTCATGGCCCGCTCTTTGCGGTTGGACGATGACCCCTTGCGGGCAAAGTCCATGGGCAGCATCACGTTTTGTAGCAGGCTGAGCGATGGCAGCATCTGGAAAAATTGGAAGATGATGCCCACATGCTCGCGCCGCCACTTTGCCAAGTCATTTTCGCTCATCTCGTGGACGGGGCAGCCAGTGACAGTCACTTTGCCGTCCGACGGGCGGTCAATGCCCGTAATCATGTTGAGCAGCGTGGATTTGCCATTCCCAGACGGGCCAACGATGGTCACAAAGTCACCCGTCTGCACATCGAAAGAGATGCCCTTGAGAATGGTGATCTCCTCATCGCCCACGGGAAAGCGTTTGACCACATCTCGTACACGGACTACATGTTCATAGGTTTCGCTGCAGGCTGCCATCTTTTTGCCTCCGTTTGATTTCTCCTGTGTTTGTTATGCAAGGTTGTATCGCCATCTCCAGTCGGTCAATCTTTTTGTTCATCTGCTCGTTCATCTTGGTTTCCTCCTTCGATGGGATACCCTGCTCCTTCCCACTCCTGAATTCCGCCGGCATAGCGTACAACGTTGGTGAATCCTTGTGCAGTGAGCGCCTCGTAGGCCGTGATGCTGGCGCTACACGCCGGATTGGTACAATAAACGACAATCTCGTCATCAGGTCGTAGCGTACTCTCTACCTGCTCTTGGCTTGCCAGATAGATAGAGCCTGGTATGTGCTTGGCCCGAAAAGCCCATTCGTTCAGGGTCATGACAAGCTTGAAATCGTCACCTCGATCCAGTTTCGCTTTGAGTTCTTTTCCGCTGATTGTGCGCATGGTTGTCTCCAGTTCATTCATTCAGCTGCGTAACCTTCAGCAGCGGTAGTCCTAAATCGCGTATCTTTTTGAGCACGCCATGCAGGGCTGGCTGGTCGACGATTGGTCCCGAGATGAGGGTTTTGCCATCGTTTAGGCAGCGAATGGTCAGCCCGTCGAACCACGTTGACCATGCCTCATCCAGGCAGCCCTGTATCGTGATCTGATAGATGATTGGAGCGTCGCGGTTCAAACTATCTGTCTGTTTCATGTGGGCACCCCTTGTTTATTGTTCCAGGTTGAACAACCCGTGTGGCAGATAGTTTATTGAATTGTGATGGAAAGAACATCTGCCGAAAGTGGTAAGAAAGTGGTATTGTGGAATAGGATGATTGGGGAACCTTTTCCGCACTTTTTATATATACTTAACCACGCGGGGTGCTCTTTGGGGCGCTTTTTGGATCGTTCTTGGTGCGCACGGCAAGTATAGTGGAATCATCAAGTTATGCTCATGACGAGTAGAAGCAGATAACAAAATTCGTTGAATACCAGGAGCGAACATGTCACATTTACCTCCAAACCATCGGACCGTCATGGACCGTTTCATCGCCGCTTGTCGGGCAGATGGGCGGATCATCGCTGCGTTTCTCGGAGGCTCCTACGCCAGCGGAACCGCAGATGCCTGGTCCGACCTGGATCTCTACCTGATCACCACCGACGAGGCGTATGAAGCGTTCATCGGCGACAAGGAAACGTTTATCCGCCAACTCGGCGAACCACTCTATCTGGAAGATTGGGGCACACCCCAGTTTTACTTCTTCATCTTGGCCGACGGCACAGAAGGCGAGTTGGGCATTGGCCAGGCGAGCCGTTTCCAACAGATTCACGGTGGTGCATACCAAATGCTGGTTGATAAGCAGGGCATTTTAGCAGGCGTCGATTTTCCTGAGCACACCGCGGATTCGGTTGAACAACGCAATACACTGCGCCAACTGATCAATAATTTCTGGCACGAAATTGCTCACCTCAACAAAGCCTTGGTGCGCGAGCAGCTCTGGTTTGCCTACGGATCGCTGGAGATCATGCGCCACATTTGCGTCAACCTAGCCCGTCTCCAACACAATTTCGCCGACCCCGACATTGGCGACGAGCCTTTTTTCAAAATCGAGCAAGCTATGCCCGTAGCACAGGTAGAGACGTTGCTCTCCACCTTCTGTCCACTGGAACAGCACGCTATCCGGCAAGCAGGACAAACCTTGCTCCACTTTTACCGCGAGGCAGCTATCTCGCTGGCAGAGGCTCATGATATCCCGTATCCGGCTGAATTGGATCGGATAATGACTGCTCACTTGATCAATGAACTCCAACGTAATTCGTAAGCATTCAGCTAGTCAGCCATCAGCCATCAGCTCGGCACTTCCCTGTATGGTTCGGACACTTCCCTGTCGAGACAAGCTGCTTAAACGTATCAAGCTGATAACTTTACTTTCTGGTAAAGGCTTGAGTGACAAAGGGCAAACCGAAAGGGGCGGAAAAAGAATCCACCCTGAAAAAACGGGATAAAATGTAAAAATAGTGCTCGGCTAGTTTAAGCAGCGGCATTGAGGCGGCGATGAGCGAGAACGCCTTTAGGTAAATGGTGTGAAACCGAGGCCTTTTTCCGAAAGTCAGGGTCGAGTTGGTCAGGAGTTGGAAAAAGAGCACTCGAGAGAACACGGCGCAGCCTGCCGGGAGTGGATTGAGGCTCTCGATCCCAGTAGCCAGTCGGTATGGGAGGAAGAGAAGCGGCTAAATGGGAAAGAAGATTGCCAGCCAGCAGCCCCAGTTCAGGTAAGCGGAAACAAGCCTCATCGGCATGAACAAATTGACGATGTAAGCCAATCATCTGCTTGGAAGCCAAGGGGGGATGTTCAACAGGCCAGCGTTCCAGGTAGACAAGATAAATGGTTTCAGGCTGCAAAGTCATAACGGTCGCCAAAACCAAAGGTGTGTTGTAGGCCGGATCCTGAATGACGTAAATCGAGTAGGTACGGTTGGCTGTATCCACCTTGGTTGTTCTGGGGACGAGATTGTGCCATGCTTGATAGCAAATCAGGCGACCACTATAGAAAGCGACCAGACGAGTCCGGAGTTGTAGCCTCGAGTCGCTTTCCCTTATAGCTGCGAGAGCGGACGCACAATATCACCATATTCAGGTGGTCTGCCTTTTCTTTGCGTTTGGGGAACTCATTGCGGCGCACTGTGCAGTTAATGCTTCCCGCAGGACAAATCGGTCTATGCCGCTTTCTAGCATTTCTCTGATTGTAAACCCGGCATCGACCACCGCCACTTCGTCTGACTCCAGTGATTTCTTCGTCTCTTCAGCAGCTTTTTCCGAAACTCACTTTCCTTTGTTCCAACCGTGCATCTCATGATTGCCTTGAGCAGTGGCACTCGCTTCCCGCCTATCTCCCCGAGCTTATCATCACTCCAAAGATGAGCGGGCAATGCCGACGAGCCGTTGAGTTATAGAGTCGGTTCACTTTCCCTTGCAGCTTCGGTCGCCAGAACCCTGTGATATCTATGCTTTTCACTCGGTACCCTTCTAACTTTTTTGCCTCCCATTCCCTTTCCACTTCTTCTTGCCACGACCCCAGCAGACTTGTGATATCCCATGATCCATATCGAAAGCTCCACCAGCTTCGCCGGAGCTCCTCATCTTCAAACCCGCTTTCTTTCAATGCGCTATGGATTGCTCCTCGACTTTTCAGAAACGACCCATTCAGCATTGCCCACATCAGACGCATTACATTTACGTTTGTTCCCATCGGCGTTACTTGCAATACATTCATCAGTACTGCTATAGTTATTTCTGGCGCGGTTAGCATTCCTTCCTCCTTTTTGGGTTCTCTACCTTTAGGATGAACTGCTAACCGCTTTTTGTCACATTTCTCACCTCATCTCTTTTCTTTTACCAGAAAGTAAAGTATAACTGAAATGCTGATAAGCTGAACAGCTACCGTAATTCTTTGGGAGAAACAGAAAGATGCGAATCCGAGAAGGCACCTATGGTGATATAGATGATGTTTTACAGATGGATCAGTTGTGGGATGAGGAACAGATCACGCACCACTTTATTCACTACAGCCGGCAAGAAGTTGTCGCGTACTTGGAACGCTCTCCAGTCTCAGTAGATCCAAATTTCAGGTTTTGAGAGAGAATTCTGGCTAAACAGTTGACATAAATACAAATTTGCCGGTCGATATCTAGTTTTTGCGTTAGATTTGGGCGATTTTCAGATATGAAATAGGTTGTTTTCTGTAACCGAAATCTGAATAAATGACTCCAAAATCCCTGCAATCTCGACTGAAAATAGCCAAAAACGCCAAATTTGGATCTACTGAGTCTACTTTTTTGTTGCAGAAAAGGACAAAGAGATTGTTGGCTATATCAATGGGTCTGTCCACTTCAATGAAAAAGTAGCTGTCCTGCCGGAACAAGAACGGTATTTTGAGATTGACAACATCTATGTCAAATTTGACCACAGAGGATACGGCATTGGGCATCAACTCATGGAAAAGCTGCTTGCTATTGCCCAGCAAAATGGAATCGAAAGATTTATCGTAGACTCAGTCAGCACAGAAATGGACAGCATTATCAACTTCTATCGTAATCACGGTTTCAAATTGTGGTACATTCAATTGGTCAAATAAAGGCATGCATAAAGAGAATTGCTGCCATCACCGAAGGCGTACCTGACGGGATATCTCATGCCAACACCCGACTGTGACGCCTCGATGGCCTAGAGTTCTGAGCTTGAGGTGGCCGCTGCCCATTGGCGTCAGGGAATTGGCAAGCGCATGATTGAACTATTTAAGACGCTCTGTCGGGAATGCGATGTGGTTTACTTGGTGTTTCTTGAAGCGATTCGAGCATTTTTTCGAATTCCATTTCGACACCTGCTGTCCACGCCTTTGAAAATGAGATCTCCCCAAGTTGCTCGCAGAGGGTGGCAACCAGACGATCATGCTCCAGTTGGCGAACGGGATTGAGAAAAACGTTGTCTTTTTGCAACAACCCATCCACCGCACCAAAGAGTTGCACCGCCCATTCTGCTTGCCCTTGCGCAGCGGCCAATACACCAAACGCTTCTAGTACCGAAGCAAGCGCCGGCCGGTGTCCCATCTTGACCCGCAAGGCTAAACTTTCTTGAAACAGCGTCCAGGCGTGCGCATCGTTCCCTTGTTGTTGGGCGAGTCGTCCCAGGGCTTCTAGCGTGTTCCCGGCATGATCGTGGTCATTCAGTCTGCGTTGGATCGACAGCGCTTGCAAATAGTGCTCTTCTGCTTCCAGTCCAAAGTTCTGTGCTGCGGCCATCTCCCCTAAGCCGAACAAACTCCAGGCCTTCCCGGCTTGTTCGCCCAATGCATCAAAGATAGTCGCACTCTGCGTAAGATAGGCATGGGCTGGCTGGTAATCCCCCTGGCTAACGAGCAAAAAGCCCAAACTACTCAACGCTTCGCCACATACCAATGAGGCGCCTAGAGGCTGACAACAATCAACTGCCGTCTCGAAGTATTGACGTGCTGCGGCATACTCGCCCTGCTCATTGGCCACAGCACCCAACTCAATTCAACACAGGCTCTCGCCAGAATCAAATGTGGAATGGGGTCCAGGTCACGGGCCAGCGCTTCACACTCGGTTAACAACGGGTGGGCCAGGTGAAAATTGTGTAGGTTGGCAGCCAGGGCACCGGCCGTCAACAGCGCCCGCGCTCGTTCCACAGACGGGGCAGCCGCCGCGGTGTGGGCGAGAAAGCGTTGGGCCTGTGCGTAACCCTCATGCAGATACCCTCGACCAGCCCAAAAATCATACAGCGCACCCGCCAGGCATAGCCCGTGCCTGAACTCACCGCCGTTGAGCGCCCAGGCCAGCGCCGCACGTAGATTGTCATGTTCTGCCTCAAGTTGGGTGTATCGTTGCACAACCTGCGGCCCAATACGCAATTGCGGCGCAATCGCCTCTGCCCAATCCATGTAGTAACGCAAGTGTCGATTGCGCACCGCTGCGGTCTGTGCAGCTTCATCCAGCTTCACAGCGGCAAACTGACGAATCAACTCGTGTAGCTCATAGCGGCCATTGGCAGTGCGCCGCAACAGTGCCTTATCCAACAGCACAGTCAGGAGGGAGATGGTGATGTCGCCGATGGCCTGCGTCGCGTGACGGGTGCAGCCACTGCGAAATACCGATAATTGCATGAGTGCGTTTTGTTCCACGGGGGAAAGCCGTTCCCACGTCTGTACAAAGACCACGCGCACGCTGCGGTGGCGCTCCGGCAAGTTGCGCAGCGTGGTGGCCAAAAAGTCGAGGCTGCGCTCAATTTCAATTGCGATCTCCGCACAGCTCAACGTTCGAATCCACGGAGCAGCTATACTCGTGTTGTCACCGTACGTGGGAGCAAGTGGGATAATGATCTCAACACAAATGATACACTCACGATCACTGAGTTGGGATTTCCAGAAATCGTCGGCTCAAACAGTTAGGTAGATCGTGGCTGACCGGTCAGTGATGAATCAGAGTGATATCAGGGTTTGCGGAGGAGAAACAGCTGATCAGGAGATTCTATCACTGACTGTCGAGCGACGAGCCAGAATATATTCGGTCTCAGTCATAATTTCGGTGATACTTTGCAGAACGCAAATAGTACTACAACGAGACTTCGGTCACCTCCTCAACCAACGATGTGCCGTTATCGAAATGGTTGCGTCGTTTCGATCCGATCCCGTCTTCGCCGTCCGTCAGCGCATCTACGGATTTTATGAGCGGTGCGAACTCGTCAATGTGCATGAAGCGGCCGAGCACTGCCCATACATCGTCGGGTGTGGCGTCGATCTCTAGGGTTCGTTCGTAGTGTATCATTTTTGATTCCTTAAGTTGCGGCGATAACGCTGGGTTTATGTAGGTCGCTTCCATCTCTAATAACTCGCCCCCCGTATCAGCCGCCGTCTTGATAAACTTGACTGTCCCGGCCATCGCTGTATTTGATATTACTTTCCCTGCGTGTGCCATGGTTATTCTCATTCATTGACTTGCGATTGACGAGCCAAACACCAATCTGCATCATTAATTCGGTAGATTTAGTATAGGCCCATTAGCGGGCGATGTCGTCCATCGAAAGGGTGACATCGCGACTGAAGGGGGGATGACATTTTGGGGATGATGGCTTGGGAAATGTCAAAGCGTGCGCCAGGTTGGCGTGCGGCAACCTGCCGGCGCCACTATCGTTTGGCTCCTGGCGCGAGCAGGGGACCATTGTGACAGATGCTTTTGTACACAAAATCGTCAAGCTGGATGATGAAGGGTGTTTCTCCTCCTTGGCAGATGGGGGGGACGTGAACGCCATCGATTTGGCGATAGACGCGGGGGCTGTAGTGGTCGGGCATGAGCGTGAGTTCGTGGTGGATGTCTCGCAGCGCATCTGTGCCCTCTTCGATGATGCCGTGGAGTGGATTGGGGCGGCGCTCAACTGGTTGGATGGTTTGGGTCACGTTGGGCGTTGTCATGAGTTCATGGGTGGCTGATCGTCGTTTTGCCTATTGGGCCATCCCGTTCGAATATCATACAATCCTACCCCATGAGCAACCAACCACAAGAGCAAACCATCTCCTATATCCACTGGCTGCGTGACCAAATCGGCTCACGCAAAGTTCCCCTCATCGCGGCCTGCGCCTGTATTCGCGATGAGCAGGGCCGTCTCCTCTGGCAACATCGGGGTGACTTTGGCTGGTGGGGTCTACCTGGCGGCATCATCGAAGTGGATGAGTCACTGACCGAGTGTGTTGTGCGTGAAGCGTGGGAAGAGACAGGACTGCATGTCGAACCCTTGCACTTTGTTGGCGTCTACTCGTCGCCCACCTATGATGCGGTTTACCCCAATGGGGATAAGGCCCAGTTTGTCACTTACGTCTATTCATGTCGGGTGACAGGCGGTGCGCTGCACGCGGATGGGGATGAGACGCTGGGTCTCCAGTGGTTGGGACCGGATGAACTCCCCGAAACCAGCGTATGGTATGCCGATTTTGCCGCTGACCTCTTTGCGGGCCATCCGGCAGCATGTTTCCGCAGTGGCGTGATGGGGGCCCGTACCAATGACATTCCCCTCCACAAAGAGATTCGTCCCATCATCGGACACGCGCCGTGGATTATGCCCACGGCCGCAGGTTTTGTGCTGGATGATGATGATCGTCTCCTCCTCATGCGGCGAAGCGACACGGGCGAATGGTCTCTCCCTGGCGGAATGTTGGAATTGGGCGAGCGGCTGGATCTGACGGCCATCAGCGAGGTCCGCGAAGAGACGGGACTAGACGTGGAAGTTGAGCATCTCATCGGCGTCTATTCGGGGCCGGAATGCTTCATCACCTATCCCCACGGCGACCAATGCAAGTATATCAATACGCTCTTCCGCTGTCGGGTGGTGGGCGGAGCGTTGCGTGCGGATGGTGTCGAATCAACGGACGTGCGTTTTTTCGCACGCGACGATTTGCCGTCTGTGACAGCACACCATGTACAGCGTATTGAAGATGGCTTTGCGTGTCAGGAAGCGGCGGTGTTCAAGTAGCCCAAGCCGTTACGCTTTTGGTAAATTGCGTCCCCTCAAATTGCCAATTTGAGCTGCGATCTGGTGTCAGTGCAGAATACATGTAGAAAGTAGTCATGGGGTATGACAATCATTGGACGAAATCGCACGCTAAGGCAGTTTCGTATCTCCGGCACTAGACTTGAGAGCGTGGATAGGATAATGGCCGGCAACCCAGGCAGACAATATCCTGTCCCTTTGGACCAGTTCATGAAGGTGGAGGTCCGGAATTTTGTTGGAGGCGTGGTATATGATCTTTTGGGGGTTGGCAAGTTGGGTTTTGGCGTCAACGTCACTCGATATCTAGAATCTTAAGTACGTTTCGTCCGTCCATCTCGCGCAGTTCGAATTTAACGAAATGGACGTGATACTCTCTCGCATATGCTGGATGATTCAATTTGTCATCCTCAGTATCTTCGATGAAATCGGCTCCCTGTCTCGGATCAGGCATTTTGGACAAAGCATCAATCCCGTCTGTGATGGCAATCGCTGCGTCCCTGGGGATTTCACGAAGTCGTCGATTTGCCTTTTGGCTGATCCTAATCTCCCAGACCATCGCGGGCCTCTTCCATCGTCACGTATTGCCCATCATCCATTTCAGTGCTGATTCGGTTTAGCTCCTGAATTTCTGCTCCCTTCAACCGTCGATACTCGTCATAGCTGATGAGAACAGCAATCGGTTTGGTGTACCGTTCGATAATGATGGCCGCGCCGCGAAAAACATCATCTAGTTTATCTCGCCAATTTTGCCGAACCACCTCACTTTTGAATGTTTGTACTGTCATGACTTTGTCCCTTTTTCAGAACCGTTAAAAAAGTATAGTGTTGTACAACATTCTATCATCAAATATGCGCAAGCACAAGTGTCAGCGCGGCGCCAGTTTGGCGGGCGGCAATGTGCTGATGACACTTTGGCTCAATGGCAGAGTTCATTCGTTTGTGGTGAGGGAACAAACAGGCTGTTTGTTCTACAATTTGGTGGGAATGATGGTTGAGTCTCAAGACAAAAAAGCCGGGCAATGGTCGTGGGATCGTTGCCTGGCTTATGTTTGTTTGGTCCATGGGGTGGCGGTGCGAATGCATTAAGGTAGCTGTTCAGCTTATCAGCATTTCAGTTATCAGCATGTCAGCATTTCAGCTGTCAGCATTTCAGTTATCAGCATGTCAGCTATCAGCTTGTCTCGACAGGGACGTGTATTGTTCTATGACATCGACACCTCTAGAAATCGGCACCATCGCGACCACCTGCATGCGTTGCTTCAGGAGAGTCACAGGCCAAATGGGGGTCGCGAACAAACCGAACAGGTCAGGTGTCGATCTCATAAAACAGTACAGGGACGTGCAGAGCTGATGGCTGACTAGCTGAATGCTTACGTATTAAGTTTTGGTGGACATTTACGAGTAAAATCGTAAATGCCTTTTTCTTTACTTTCTGGTAAAAGAAAAGAGATGAGGTGAGAAATGTGACAAAAAGCGGTTAGCGTTTCATCCTAAAGGTAGAGAACCCAAAAAGGAGGAAGGAATGCTAACCGCGCCAGAAATAACTATAGCAGTACTGATGAATGTATTGCAAGTAACGCCGGTGGGAACAAACGTAAATGTAATGCGTCTGATGTGGGCGATGATGAATGGGTCGTTTCTGAAAAGTCGAGGAGCAATCCATAGTGGATTGAGTGAAAGCGGGTTTGAAGATGAGGAGCTCCGGCGAAGCTGGTGGAGCTTTCGATATGGATCATGGGATATTGCAAGCCTGCTCTCATCGTGGCAAGAAGAAGTGGAGTGGAAAGGGGAATGGGAGGCAAAAAAGTTAGAAGGATACCGAGTGAAAAGCATAGATATCACAGGGTTCTGGCGACCGAAGCGGCAAGGAAAGTGAACCGACTCTATAACTCAACGGCTCGTCGGGCATTGCCCGCTCATCTTGGAGTGATGATAAGCTCGGGGAGATAGGCGGGAAACGAGTGCCACTGCTCAAGGCAATCATGAGATGCGAGGTAGGCACAAAGGAAAGTGAGTTTCGGAAAAGCTGCTGAAAGAGACCAAGAAATCACTGGAGTCAGACGAAGTGGCGGTGGTCGATGCCGGGTTTACAATCAGAGAAATGCTAGAAAGCGACGTCGACCGATTTGTCCTTCGGGAAGCGATTAACTGCACAGCGCGCCGCAATGAGTTACCTGAACGTAAGGAAAAGGCAGACCACCCGAATATGGTGATATTGTGCGTCCGCTCTCTCGATGCTATAGGGAAAGCGACTCGAGGCCACAACTCCAGACTCGTTTGGTCAATTTGTCTATAGTGGTCGCCTGATTCGCTATCAAGCATGGCACAATCTCGTCCCCAGGACAACCAAGGTGGATACAGCCAACCGCACCTATTCGATTTACGTCTTTCAGGATCCTGCTTATCACACACCTTTGGTTCTGGCGACCGTCATGGCTTTACAAGCTGAAACCATTTATCTTTTCTCTCTGGAGCGCTGGCCTGTTGAACATCCCCTCTTCCTCCCATACCGACTGGCTACTGGGATCGAGAGCCTCAAGCCACTCCCGACCAACTCGACCCTGACTTTCGGAAAAAGGCCTCGGTTTCACACCATTTACCTAAAGGCGTTCTCGCTCATCGCCGCCTCAATGCCGCTGCTTAAACTAGCCGAGCACTATTTTTACATTTTATCCCGTTTTTTCAGGGTGGATTCTTTTTTCCGCCCCTTTCGGTTTGCCCTTTGTCACTCAAGCCTTTACCAGAAAGTAAAGTTTTTTGCAATGTGGTTTATTTGATTGTATCGATTGGCAACAGTCTAATTTCTGTTGCGTCTTCGAGGACTTTTCCGTTTGCGTCTACTGGTACTTCAAATGCGATGATGTAGTCCATGAGTTCGACGGTAAAACGACCTGGTCGATTGGGGACTGGCGTGGCTCCTTTGGTGGGATCATCTACTTCGATCAGCCTGTCCCAAATGGCAATGCTCAATTGATAGCGATCTTCATCTGATACGACATGGCGCAATGAATAGTTGTAGTCACGATGGATGATCGGCGTCCACTGTTTATTCATGTAGTGCGAGCCATTCTTCTTTGGAGTTTATGACGATTTGTGTGGATGGATCTTCATCCATTTCTCTGGATACTCGATCACACCATTCTTGATGGCGTAGGCGCTTTAATTCTTTGGCGATTTTGTCCCATTCAGATGGGGAAATCATCACCGCTGCGGGTTTGCTGCGTTGGGTTAGGATAACAGGACCGTTGGTTAGCTGGCTCAATATGCTGTTATGATCGCGCTGAAGTCTTGTAATCGGTTCGATTTGGGGTAGTGTGTTCATGCGTATTTATTTCCTAAAACAGTATTAAGTATGTGATTATTGTATGTGCTTAATACTGTTTGTCAAGTGTTGGGTATGCCAAAGTGTCGAAGCGCTTGACGGGTGAGGCGAAGGCTGAGGGGGTGTCAACGCGGGGAGATTTCAGATAGTTAGGCTCAGTAGATCCAAAATGTGTCTTTTATTCGCGGAGCATTCTCTCATGCGGCTCTCCTCGACTGTGACCGGCGTTAGAGATTACACGCAGTAGGATTTCTCAGAGGTAGAGCGTTCAAATGGCGAAAAAAGACGCAGTAGAGAATCTCGGACCATTTGGCACGCTCGAGTCTGTTTTGACTGAGAAATGCAGGATTATGTCTACTGCGTGTAATAGAGAACGCTGCGCCATGCATGGCGACTCCGCAGGAATTTGGATCTACTGAGTATAGGAAAGTATAAAATCAGCCAATAGATGGAACTAGATTCTGGCTGTGGATGCTACGCATCTGTAACCAAACACGAAGTGGTCGCTTCGACCTAGCTGACGGCTGATTCGCTGAAAGTTTTTTTAGAGGTGGAGATATTTTGAAGTTATTTGTGACTATGCGAAGGAAAGAGTTCAATAAAATCAAGTCGTTTTCGCTGGCTCATCTTCCCAGAAGGGGGCAGTATCATTCAGGAAATTGGGCGGATTCTGTGACTTCTTCCGGGAGATTCGGAAGTGTGTCCCAAAGTGTGCAAACGCAGCCGACTCTCTGACTGAGCGGCGTCCATTTATACCGCAAGCGCTCATAGATGAGAATGATCTACTCGGGTAAAACTGGGCTAATTTTTCTCATCTATGGCCTTGCTCAGTATACACACTTTGTGGTACACACTCGGAGATTCAGAACGACCGATTTCAATACGATTTCACTTTAGATACTCATGCGAATTCGCGTCTTGCGCTGTAAGGACATCAGGAATAAATAATTCATCGACATGATCATTTATAATGGAGACGTCACCGTAACCGTGAATCGTATTGATGAATTGGGCTGTACGATAGTTGAGAGACTTAAATTCTAGGTTTACATTTTTGCAAAGAGAAAAGATGTTTATATTTTCTAATTTGAGCCATGCTCAGGCAGAAAATGACCTCATATAGATTTTTGTCTATGTATCAAAAGTGTAAACCTAATTCTGAACCACCCCTTAAATTCATAGTCAATTTTAATGCGGCCTTTTTTTCTCACCAAGCGTTCTTTGAATGATAAACGCAGAATTTCCCGATCAGTGACGACATTTGCAAAGAAATGTTGGAGCATTTTATAACAGTGATAATAATTCATTTGGATGGAGAGACGATGCTCGAGGCCAAATGAGAAATCATCTAGTGAATTCTCGTGTCGTTTTAGAACAAGCGTCTCCTTGTCAAAAACGATGGACCGTACTTTCCCGCCATTTTCGACAAGATCCTCCTGCCGGATAAACGGTGAGCATGAACCAAAGCTCATTTGCGCTGGCAACTGAGTCGCTCTTACAAGCCTGACATCTCCAGGTAAATTCAACTGCTGCCTGACGAAATCACGATCTAAAAAACAACCGGTTTCTGAGACGATGATCGCGTAAAGTGACCCATCATCGGATGATTCGAGATAGAATGCTTTAATGACATTGAGCGGATCCCAATCCTGTAAAACTTCAGCTTTTTCATAGCATGTATTGGTCGCTTTTGGAAAAGATACGATGCGAACTGGGTTTTTATTTTTGAGAAAATAGTGGCTGATATAATTTAGATTGTATTTTTTCAAGAACAGCTGATTCAGCGTTTTCTGATCGACTCTATACTGATATTGAAGAGCAGATGCCATGTTTGGGTTGAGTGATGGATCGTCTTGATCCATATCAAACTGCTCCCAAGTTACCTCTGACTCTTGATCAGTAAGATGGTAAATACTCATGCAAAGTCCCCCAAGTTATAGACCATTCTTTCTGATGTGTGTTTCATAAACTGATGACTAAGAACCTATCCGAAAAGTGGTTGTGAGTCCGACCAGCCTCTCGGGTGAGAATGGATCCTCACAGAACTTTTCGGATAAGCACTAAGTCGATTTCTCTGGAATGGCTTGCGCTTTTCCAGATCAAATTAGGGATTTTAAATATTGGAAAAGCCTAAATCTACCACACTTTCCACGATGGCTTGAATATGACCGGTTCCCGAGTGTGAATGCATTTTCACAGAACTTTTCGAGCGTGCACCACAAAGTGTGTAAATGGAGGCTGCTCAGTCAGAGAGTCGGCTGCATTTACACACTCCCACTTTTCGGATAAGCGCCGATCTGAACAGGCGATCATGCGCTTGTATTCACGATCTGGAAAGTGCAGAAAACTCGAATGGTTTATGCGAACACCATGGTTTCCATCTGAATAGGGACCGCTTCAACTTGCGCATCGGTAAAATATTCACTCCTCATGCGATGGCCCAAGTTTTTTTCTACCCAAGTATTGTCGTAAATTGTGTCTAGATAACGTTCTCCCCGATCGCATAGAATGGCAACACAGGTAGCACCAGCCGGGATTTGGCTGGCCACTTCACCAACGGCGTGCACAATGGCTCCGCTCGAATCACCAGCAAGAATCGCTTCTCTTTCAAGTAGCCGTCGACAACCACGTATACTTTCGATATCGCTGACATAAACGTGATCATGCTGTAAACCTGGCTTAAATAGTTCGGGAATACGGCCTGCGCCATGACCGGGCAGAAATCGTTGGCCTTGTTGACCTCCGAATATTACACTGCCTACTGCATCTACGGCAATGATTTTGGTGTCTAGATTCATCTGATGAACGTAGTCTGCGCAGCCGCGTAGTGTGCCGCAGCTGCTTGTGGCACAAAAGAGATAATCAACCTGCCCGTTACAATACTCCAGAATTTCGCAAAACGTTTGGTGATGCGCACCTGCGTTGTCCAAATTTGCATATTGGTTACACCAAAAGCTGTTTGGAACCTCTGCTAATCGTGATTTTACACGGTGAATGCGCGCGGTTAGAAAGTCATTTGTTGCCGGATCTGGTTCGAGAACCATGTCAATCTCTGCACCGTAGGCTTTCAACAGTTTGAGATTCTGTGGTGTCGTTTTGGGATCCACAACGCGCAGATAAAACGTAGCCCCAACCAGGCGCATGCCTGGGCTAGACCAATACCGAGATTACCGGAGCTCGATTCAATTACGGTGCTTTTTGGGCCAATATCACCGCGTGCCCACGCCTGCTTCAGCATATTTAAGGCGACACGATCCTTAATACTGCCACCAGGATTCAACATTTCTAATTTCGCATAGAGTACAAAAGGCATATCGGCATAGACCCGATTTAGCCGAACCATCGGAGTCGCCCCAACGACGGAGAGAATGCCATCGCCATGTTGTATTGGGAAGAGGCTGCTCACCATTTCTATAGACCCTCTTCATTTTTATTGCGACTCATATACAATGGCACCCATTTGGGTTCATTTTCTGTTTGACGTAAACGATGTGTGGCTTTTCCCCTTGCATGGGTTTGGGTAAAACCCGCTGGTTCAATACTCATCCGATCTCCTTGGAGCAGAGCATGAATCCCTTCCTGACCTTGTTCGCATTGCGATCTAAACTGGGGTTCGCCGTTCTTAACGGTGTAGGAAGTGTAATCCAAAGGCTCACTGTATGTTGAAATAAATCCTTCGAAGTTGCGGAGAACAACTTTGCCAGGGGCGTGTGAAATCATGTAATTTGGTTGTATGGGAATCTTGCCGCCACCGCCAGGTGCATCGACGACATAAAGAGGTACAGCATACCCGGAGGTATGTCCTCGTAGACCTTCTATAATTTCTATCCCCTTGCTGACAGGCGTACGAAAATGCCCCGCTCCTTTTACCAGATCGCATTGGTAAAGGTAATAGGGCCGCACACGTATTTTGACTAATTCGCGAACTAATTTGCGCTGAATATGCACCGAGTCGTTCACGCCCTTCAGTAAGACAGCTTGATTGCCTAAAGGGATACCCGCTCGGGTTAGCCAGTCACATGCCGCTGCCAATTCTGGGGTAATTTCATTGGGATGGTTTACATGTATATTGAGCCAGAATGGGTGGTATTTGGCGAGCATTTCGCAAAATTTTTCATCAATCCGCATAGGCAAAAAGACGGGGGCTCGTGTACCCACTCGAATAATTTCTATATGAGGAATAGCTTGTAAACGAGCCAGAATCTTCTCAAGATATTTTGGTGCCAATACCAGCGGATCGCCACCAGAAAGGAGAACGTCACGAACTTGAGGTGTTTTTTCAAGATACTCAATTTGAGCATCAAATTCTGTACGACTAAAGTTTTGCGATGAATCACCAACGAGCCGACTGCGGGTACAATAACGACAATAACTTGCACATTGTGTCGTCACAAGCATCAGTACCCGATCAGGGTAGCGGTGGCATAATCAGGGTTGAGCTGGATGGCTTGGTCGTAGTCCCGGATGGCGCGTTCGTGCTGCTGGAGCACTGCGTATCTGTTGCCCCGATTGTTGTAGGCGGCGGCATTTGTTGGGTCTAATTCGAGTACTTTTGTCAAATTGTCTGAACAAGCCAGATAGTCTTGGAGATAGTAGTTGGCGATGGCCAACCAGAAATAGGTGTCAACCTGCTTGATGCTACGGGCTAGGGCTTGTTCGAGATCGCGTTGGGCGGCGGGATAGTTGCCCAGGGCGAGGTGGGTGCCGCCGCGCCAGTGGTGGAGCAGACCGTCATTGGGTTGGAGGGAGAGGGCGCGGTTGAAGTGGGTCAGGGCAGTTTGGTGGGCATCTTGTTCATAGTGGTGCTGGCCTTGGGCGGTGTAGAAGGCGACCAGGCGCGTTTTGTATTGTTCGAATTGGGGGGTGTTGGCGGGCTGTTGCCAGCGCGCCAAGAGCATGTCGCGGGTGTTGTCGTGATAGGTATAGGAGCCGTCCTGGCGGGGGAGGACAAATTCAAAGGTTTGGAGGGCCTGGAGGAGGCGGGCATTGGTCTCGTCCTCATCGGGCTGGTCGCGCAGGATGCCGATGATGGTGGTGTCAAAGGCGTTGGGGATGGCACAGGCTTGCATCATCTCGGCCAGAGAGGGATCGTCTTTTTGGGCCTGGTGATAGTTGAGGTCGAAGAGTTGACGGGTGAATTCTTCGGGAGACGCGCCTTGTTCAATCAAGCTGTTTAAGAGGGCCAGGGGGTCGTTGTTGGGTTGTTGGTTTTTTGGTTGGTCGGTCATGGTTGCTCAGGCTTGATTGGTTCTTTTAAAAATGAATTATTTGCGCTACCGGTCGAGACTCTTGTTGTTTTAGGCAGGTGGCGATGGTTTTTCGTTTGTGATGGTGAACAAACAGGCTGTTTGTTCTACGATTGGTCGAAACGCTGACCGCGGCCAGTTAATGATTGCATGGCTTGCATGATTTGTGAAGGGGGCAGGCCGATTTCGATCATCTTGATAAAGGCCTCCAGCTGGTCGGGTGTATAGTTGAAGTGGTGGACACATAGGCACTCTTCGACATGTTGGGCAGTCCATTTGCTGAGGGATTCGATGGATTGGACGATTGCCTTGCAGTCTTCGATGGCCCAGTAGAGTGTAAAGTTGGGGAGCGTGCGGCCAGCGAGAACGAGAAAGAGGCGGGCCGGGCGCTGGTCGAGATCAAAATAGTGACGCTCGAGCAGGTTCTCTCGGAGCCAGGTCTGCAAGTCCGGGTCGCATCTCTCGTAGGCGTCTAGCATGAGCACAACGGTTTGTTGATCGGCGCAGCTTTTTAGATCGTCTAAAAAGGCTTTGACGCAGGTTTCCTGGGCTTTGGCCTGTTGTTCTGGTGTAAAGGCGGCTCGACCGTGAATATTGACCTCCTGGATGGTGTCGGCTTTGTTGATGACCCCAGCCGCATCCACTCCCTGGACCTGACTCAGATCGGCATGGGAGAGATCGACGGTTCCACTGATGACGGTGAAGTCATAGGCAAGACGGGCCTGGTCTGCTGCCTCGAATGTGGGAAAGTCGAGGGAGAAGGCGGTCAGGTCTTTGGCAATTTCTTGGATGAGGGTCAAGGGTGAGTTGTCGGGCAGCTGATCCAGGGCGATGAGGCTGACGGGGGTGCGGGGCTTGACGGTGCGACAGCGGTATTGAAAGTGGCGGAGCAGTTCGCTTTTGCCCATGCCGCCCGCATCTTCGATGGCCAGGATGCGGGCCTGGTCGTCGCAGGTGAGGAGGTCTTCGAAGAGTTCGCGTTCGAAGTCGCGGTCGATAAATTTTCGGGGGTCAAATTCTTTTTTGGTCATGATGGTTTTGGGTTAGCGGCAAGATAGACGTGCAGTGGGCGTGTTGCGTGATGCGTATTGCGTGAACCAGTCGAGATGATGGTTCTGCTGATGCATGTCTGATGGTTGTGCTTCGGGAACGGCTGTGTCGTCATCCTTCTGTAGTGGCTATAGAGTAATTGATGTGAACGGGTTGAGATCTGCTTGTGGTCTGAGATCCTCATTCGTCAGTTAAGGGTGAATCACTGTCAGTAGACCGCAATCGTTAGATTCTTCACTTCGTTCTAGAATGACACGATTGCGGTCTACTGACTATCATCTTTTTTGATGCTGACGCCGCTGATCTCTATGTTTTGGGCATTGGAGAGATTGGCATCGCGCAGGTCGGCGATGCCGGCGATGGTGGCGTTCATGATCTGGGCGCCGGTACTTTGGCCGTCTGGGCCGGGGGCGTCGACCAGTTGGGCCAGGTTGGGGTCTTGTTCTAGCTTTTGTTGGAGGGCTTTGACGAGCATGTCGGTCATTTCAGCCGGATTTTTCTCGAAGAGGGTGAAGATGGGCTGCTCTTCGGGTGCGCTGAAGGCGGATTTGACGCGATTCCAGAGTTTGTCGGTCAGGTCCGATAGGTATTCGCCTGTTTTTTCGCTCGCTTTTTTGGTGGCGCTTTCGGCGATTTTTTCGAGACCCATTTTGGCATATGGGACTAAGAATGAGGTGACGATGGTTGTGGTCAATGTAGCGATATCAATGGGCATGTGTCTGTCTCCTTGGGAAAGGGGCAAGGTTGCAGAGTTGCAGAGTCGCAAGGTGGTCTATGAATTTTTAGGGTACTCTTGCAGAGATTTTAGCATATTTCGGTCGCCAATATCAAGGGTTTGTGGGTTTTCCAGGATTTTAGGGGGAGGTGAGGTGGGTTATCGATGCTCTCCACATCGGTTCCCGGGCGTTTTGCTCGCTCTTCATTGTTCAAGGCATATGAACGAGACGTCCGGGGAGTGGTTGAAGCATAAGGGAGGTGGCTCTCCCCTTACTCCATCTGATCCAATCCGATGACACCATATCGTTGGTATTGTTCATCCCAAGCGAGCAAGAACTCACCTTGCGGGATGTGTTTGGGTGCGTCATCAAAAGCGGGGTCATTCACGACAACCATCTCATCATCCAACCCAATCACGGTGACAACATGGCTTGTTTCTTCTGTCCAGTATGACGTTAACTCTCTGGTATTGACGTTCACGAGAACGGGTAAACCAGTGGTTAAGTTGGGTACTTATTTTGCGGAATCGGTAACAGTTCACGTTATCCCCGAAGGTGACTGTCACCTCCTCGTTTAGGGCATCAAGGTGAACTGTCACCGGAATCGTCTTAAACAGCGACTGATTCAGATGGTTCAGACTGGACAAAGATATATTTTTCCCGAATCTGACGCCGCGCGTCTGCTGGGGTTGGTGCGTTGAGGGTATGGATATCAGTCTGAATACGATAGTTGTGTTCGTAGCCAGTCAGTGCTTCGTGATAGGTTTCAAGAGTCAGCTCATTCTCCTTGACCCGTTGGCGAATCTTGTTCCAAATTGCGCGGCTCACCGTATGTTGGAGCATCCCACGCAACTGTAAATGGGGTGGATCGCCTAGCCATAGAGCAATCACTCCGACCACTTCCCATTCCCCTTCCGGCGTAATTTCCTCCACGATCCGGTATTTGACTTCCATTCTATTGAGCCTTTCACCTATCAATCCAATCAATCACTATGATAGGTTGCAATGATCTGTGGATCGAGGTCAGCCAGCGTAATGGTAGGACGAGCCATATCTATACTTTTGATGTAAGCATTCAGCTTGTCAGCCATCAGCGCTCAGCTTGGTTGATTCTTAGTCAGGACTGTTGGTCCAAACATGAGTAGCTTACGGCTGAAATGCTGATAAGCTGAGTAGCTGAAAGTTTTTTTTATATCATACGCTATGTTCGCCATCTGCACCAGATTTAAGGCGATTTCCAGATGCGACTTTTTAATCATCCTCCTGCAGCCGCTGGGACAGCCGTTGATACGTTGGAGAATCTGGGTGTAGTTTTGTGAGTGCCTCTTGCCAAAGCGCCTCAGCTTTTTGAGACTCTTCCTGGTTGTGGTAGACAGTGCCCAGATTCATCAGGGTCGTCCCTTCGCCATGTCTGTCACCCAGGTCCCGTTTGATGGTTAGGCTGTCCTCGTACATCAGGATGGCGTCGTCCCACCTCCCCTGGTTGTAGTAGACCATGCCCAGGTTGTTGAGGGTGATGCCCTCGCCATGTCTGTCGCCCAGGTCCCGTTTGATGGTTAGGCTGTCCTCGTACATCAGGATGGCGTCGTCCCACCTCCCCTGGTTGGCGTAGACACTGCCCAGGTTGTTGAGGGTGTGGCCCTCGCCGTATCTGTCGCCCAGGTCCCGTTTGATGGTTAGGCTGTCCTCGTACATCAGGATGGCGTCGTCCCACCTCCCCTGGTTGGCGTAGACCATGCCCAGGCCCATTGTGGATTGACTAATGCCGTATCTGTCGCCCAGGTCCCGTTTGATGGTTAGGCTGTCCTCGTACATCAGGATGGCGTCGTCCCACCTCCCCTGGTTGTCGTAGACATTGCCCAGGTTACCGAGGGTGATGCCCTCGCCGTATCTGTCGCCCAGGTCCCGTTTGATGGTTAGGCTGTCCTCGTACATCAGGATGGCGTCGTCCCACCTCCCCTGGTTGTCGTAGACATTGCCCAGGTTACCGAGGGTGATGCCCTCGCCGTATCTGTCGCCCAGGTCCCGTTTGATGAGGAGGCTGTCCTCGTACATCAGGATGGCGTCGTCCCACCTCCCCTGGTTGGCGTAGACCATGCCCAGGCTGTTGAGATACCTACCTTCTTCCGCCTGCCATTCTTGTGATTGGGCGAGATGGAGCAGACGCTGAAGCCAGGCGACTAAATCGCCCCATAAGCCCCGACGACTTTGATAGGTGTCTATGGCCCATTGAAAATGGCTGAGTTGTTCGTCATCTGGTGCAGCCTCCCAGGCCCACTGGAGTTGACCATAGAGCGGTTCGATCTCTCGCCAATCTTCTCGGTCTGCATTGACGAGGCCAAGATAGTGGGCGCGATGACGAGCCACGGCTGCGGGAGGTGTGTGGGTCGCGGCCAGATTGGCCAGTTCCTGGTGCAAGGTTAGCTGGTCGAGCCCTTGCGAGTCATCCAGCAGGTTGCGGCTGGCCAGCAGCGCCAGCGTTGCCAGATCTGTTTCCGCCACAGCTGCGGCGGCTGCGCGGTCAAAGGAGAGGGGTTTGGGGGCAAAGGCACCCAGGGCATAGAAGGCCGCAACGGCTTCTGGAGGGAGACTTTCGTCTTCCAGACTCAGCATGATAGTCTCTTGGAGGGTGACGGTGGGGCCATCCAGCGCGCCTAAGCGCTGGGCAGCCAGCTGCATGCGCTCTGGGGGGCTGAGCATCTGGGAGAGAGTGTGTGTGGCTAGCTCAGGATAGCGGCTGTGTTCGGGTGTAGCCAAATAGCCGCCCAGCAGCTCGATGGTGAGGGGCAATCCGCCAACCGATTGGATCAGTTGGCGGGCAACATCTGGCGCAGCGGCACAGGCTTCTTCTGCCAGTTCTGTCAGGAGTTGAAAAGCCGTTTCCTCATCCAGAACGGGGACGGTCTCGATTTGGCTCTTGCCGGCAAAGTCGCGGGCGATTGCCTGGTTGCGGGTGGTGAGAAGATGGCAGCAGTTGGCACCCCCGCAGCGCAAGAGCTGGGTGGTCTCCAACTCCCAAGCGTCATCGATGACCAGCAGCAACGCGCGTTGACCGATGGCTGTTTTCACCACCTGGGCCCGTTCTGCCGCCGTTCTGTGCGCAGAGACATCGCGTCCCAGCTCCTCGGCCCAGGTCGCCAGAATGCTCATCACGTCTGGCTGTTTGCCCAGACCGCCCCAGAGCACGCCGTCTTTGAAGTGGGTCAACACCGCTGGATGGTGAGCCAGGGCCACGGCCAGGGTGGTCTTGCCCACACCGGGCAAGCCTTCCGCAGACAGGGCCAACTGTTGACCGGAGACCAACTGGCCGGCTACTTTTTTGACCAGTTCATCTCGCCCCACAAAGTGGTTGGGCATGGATGGGACGTTGACCAAGACCGGCCACTCAACAACTGCATTGGGTGCGTGGATGGTGGTTTGGTGCAAGTCACCAGCAACGTTGGTCTGCTCGTTTACGTTCTGGCTCTGCTGGTCATAGGTTGTTCCAGCAGTCGTTTGGTCAACATCACCCATATCTACCTGACTCTCGCGTTTTCTTGTTCGGTCCGCTGCGATTTGGATTCCTTCTTGCCGTGCGTTGATCTGCCCGCATTTTACGTCAGATGTGGCATTTTTGAAAACGGTTTTTTGGAATTAAGTGATTCCAAGAATGTATTTGGACACAGATTTTCAGGATTTATAGTGAAGTCAGTTAGAAAACGCGAATTCTGAATCTTCCCGGAAGGGGTCAAGAATCGTACCGCAATCGAAACCACATGTGACCCCTTCCTGTTAGGTAATATAGGAAAGGGAGATAAAATAAGGGAAGGCAAAAGCAAGGAAAGCCGAAACTTATTGGACTCTCGACCTGGCAAAAAGGACCAACCTCTTCGAGCGGTGCGACCGCCCTTCCCGGACAGTCCGCCAGGTCGACGCCGTGCAACGTCGAAAGCGTGCAGCACCTCGAGTGCCATAACAGGAAAACGGAAAACAGCGTCCAAAGTTGAGGAGCTCAGGCGATACGGGAGAGGAGGTCCAAGATGAAAGTGAAAATGGGAAAGAGTGAAAAGAAACATGATGTGATGATGTTGGATGAGACAGGACGAGCATGCGCAGATAGAGATTTCGCCAAATTGAAGAAATGAGAAAGAAGACAGGAGCGAGCCATGATGAAGTGACAGTGGGACTGGAAACAGCGCATAATTTGCTGATTGATTATCTCTGGTCGAGCGGGTACAAGAATGTCTATGTGGTGCCGCCGAATGTGGTGAACAAGAGTCGGGAGCGCTATAGTCAAAGTGGTGCGCATAATGATAAGAGTGATGCCTATGTGATAGCAGATTTGTTGCGGACCGATGTCCATCGATTTTATCCTTGGTCACCTGGCAGTGAATTACTCCAGCAGATGCGAGTGGTCAGCAGTGCCACACAATACTGGACCAAAGAGACTGTGGCCTTATCCAACCGTCTGCGCGCTTGCCTGTTGCGTTACCATCCGGCGCTGCTTGAGGTCTTCAGCAACTGGCCTTCTCGGATTGCCTGCCACCTGGTTCTGACCTATCCAACGCCAGAGCATGTGCGCAACTCCACCTATGAAGGCTTCCAAGAGTTTCTCAAGCAGCACCGACATACGCAACCCCGTAAATGGGTCACTTGTTATGATAAGTTAACCGCCACTTATCCCACATCAGCTCCTGCATTTGTGCCAGCGTATCAACGAGAAGCTCTTCAGCTGGCTGAATGTCTTTTGCTTGCACTGCGCTATGAACAAGAGACCCTTGACCAGTTACAGTCACTTTTTCTGCAACATCCGGATCAGCATATCTTTGCTTCTTTACCTGGTGCTGGCCAGCTTTTAGCTCCCAGTCTTCTGGTCAAGTTTGGCGAAGACAGGAAACGCTTTCCCTCTCCCATGAGCCTTCAGTCTCTGGCGGGAACCTGTCCTGTCACCAAACAAAGTGGCAAAGTCAGAACCGTTCATTTCCGCAGAGCTTGCGATCACGACTTTCGTTATTTTACTCAGCAATTTGCTCGCTGCTCCCGCAAAGAGTCTTCTTGGGCCGCTGCTTTTTTACACCGCCGCTCGCCAACGCGGTCTCAAAAAGAGTCATGCTGATCGCACTCTCGCTAATCGCTGGATTTGCATCATTTGGAAATTGTGGCAAGACAAGAAACCTTATGATGAATCTTTCCATTTGCAGCAACGAGCCCATCGTCGCCAACCTATCGCTTAATTGCTTCTAATTTTTTACTATGTATCGCCTTTGGGTTCCTTGCCTTTGTCCTCATCTATATGTTGACATAACACGCTGCTGGTTCTCTCTATCAGTTCTTCTTCAACGCGCCCTTTTGGAACTGCCATTACATACAAAGCGTGTCCGGGAAGATGGGTCAGCGAAAACTATCGTTCTCTATCAGATTTCACTGTAGATCTGTGTCGAATGAGTTGAGAAGATTGTTTTGCTGTTAATCAATAGTCGTTTGACGGTCCTGAACTGTTTCACGGTAGCGATTCAGCTTATCAGCATTTCAGCCGTCAGCTAGTCATTTTCGGACCGACAGCCCTGACTGAAAATCAACCAACCTGATGGCTGACAAGCTGAACGCTTACGTTTCATGGGGCGCTTGGCGAGCAAGCGGGGTCTGATTCACCTCCCCCTGTGCGTCTGGTTGGGTAGAGGAGGGTGGGTTGACGTTCCTCTGGGAATGGTTTGGGGGCTTTTGAACCGCAAGCAGCGTCTACTCTGTTTGTGGGGCTGGTGGCAGTAGGAGGCGGTCTTTGATTGCTTCTCGGTTGGTGACATAGGCGACTTCGAGGCATTGGAGGAGGAGTTGGTTGGCGCGGAGATAGTTGTTCAGTGTTTGGATTTGCTCCAGGGTCAAATTCCAGTCGTGACCGATGTTGCTGTGTTCGATCATGATCTGGCGCAATTGTTCGGCAAACGCTGTCCACTCCTCTTGAGAGGCATTGGCGGTGGGGGTGGTTTGCCTGGTTAGGGCTGTGTGTAATTTAGTTAATTTTAATTTTTTTGTGCGGTCGAAGGCGAGGGCGGGGTCGAGGGTGCGGTCGGGGTTGAGGTTGAGGGCGAGATTGAGGTCGAGGTCGAGGGCACGGTCGGAGTTGAGGGCCTGGGTGCGGTAGGAGTCGAGGTTGAGGACGCGGGCGGAGTCGAGGGCGCGGTCGCGGTCGCGGTCGAGGTCGTTATATATGTAAAATGCTCGGATTGCTGGTTGTTTATATGATGCGTTGGCTTGGGTGGCTTTTGTTTCGACCCATTTGAGGAGGTTGATCAATGTCTCATCCGGGGCGATGAGGCGGTCGAGGCTCTTCTGAAATTGATGGAAAAATTGATCGGCTTGGTTGAGGAGGCCGGCGGTGAGGAGGATGACCTGTTCCCAGCGATCTTCTACGATGTGTTCTAGGGTGAGGAGACCTTTGACGAGTCCGCTGGCTTCGTTGGCGACGATGTGGTGGGCGGCCAGGTATTCGTGGAGGGTGAGGTGGGAGAAGGAGTAAAGGTCGCTGGCTCTTTCGACGAGGATGCCATGTTGGGCCGTCATTTCCGTGAGGACCTGGCGTCCGTTGATGGGGCCTGTTTGGTCGTTAGACGGGAGGTTGGCCAAGTAGGCTTCGATGCGCTGGATCAGGAATGTTTGGGGGAGGATGTAGTTGCCCGCTTGGAAGGTTTCGGCGGCGATGGCGGCGAGCATGTTTTGCTTGAGGTCGGTGGAGAGGGTCTGGTAGATTGAGTCGCGGCGGATGGCGCGAGATGCGTCCCACTTTTCGAGGAGGACGTTGAGGGCGCGTTTGTAGAGTTCGGAGCGGCGTTGAGGGAAGCCCATGCTTTCGTCGAAGACGAGACAGAGAAGAGAGAGGAGGAGGGGGATTGTGGAGAGACCGCGGATGCTCTTGTTTTCGGATTTCTCAAATTCGACAAAGAAGGCCTCCCTCTTTTCTGGGTTGTTGTCAAACCAGTTGTTGACGTAGGTTTTGACCTGCTCTTGCGTGAAGTCTGCGACTTCGACTTCCTGGCAGTTGGGGAATTGGTAGTCGCTGGCGGCGATGCGGCAGGTGATGAGGGTTTGGGTCTCTGGGTATTGTTCGATGACGTCTTTGAGCTGTTGGGTGAGGGTGCGACGTTGGTCGTGTTCCTGGTTGACTTCGTCCAAACCGTCGAAGAGCAGGAGGGCTGTGCCTTCTTGGAGGGCGATGTAGCGGAGGAAGGTTGTTTTGCCAGCGCCCGGTTTGCCGAGGATGAAAAGGTTGCCGCTTCGGCTGACGTAGGCGAGGCCATCGTGGCGTTCGCGTTGGCTCTGGTCTTCGAAGCGGGTGGTGAATTGTTCTTGGAGGGCCTCGCGCTCAAATCGTTGCTGGGCGGTTAGTTTGTCGAGGACGAAGATGTCTGTGTAGATGCCTTCGAGGGGGATCGGGCTGGTTTTGCCCAAGATGCGGGTGGTGGCGTGTTGTTTTTTGAGCCGTTCTTTGTATTGGTTGATCTGTTCTGGTGTCCACGATTCTGTGGCGGGTTTTGTTGCTGGCTCGCTGGGTGTGAGGTTGACGTTGATTGTGTTATGACCACCTGTGGCAAGAACAGATTCTTGGATCTCGTTGATGTTTGTCTGATCACGGCCGATGTTGTCGCGCCCGATTGCGTGTTGCTTGTCTGGGGCGGTGCGGTTGGGGTCTTTGCGGGTCAGGAACTCGTTGACAATGGCGATGGCCAATAGGACGAAGATGAAGGTGAGAGCGATGAGCAGGACGTCCCATAAACCTTTGATGTAGAGCGTTGAGAGGACGGCACCGAGGGCGAGGATGAAGGTGAGGGCGACGAGTCGTTGGCGGCCGTCCATTTGTTTGAAAACATGCTTGATGGGGGGCATGGTTTTGGTCCGGTTGATATTGGTGGCGTGCGCTTATTGGCGTCTGCGGTCGAATGCGTTGTTTGGCGGGATTGTATCGAGGTTGTGGGGCCGGTGTCAAAGATAGATTGAAATCTTTCTCGGAGCGTGGCTAATTGTCTGCCTGCGCAGACAACATCCTGCCCGTTTGGACCAATCCATTTCAGTGCTGATTCGGTTTAGCTTTCGACAAGTAGCTTGTCAGCATCTCAGCCGGTCAGCCAGAGAGCTGACTAGCTGACCGGCTGAAATGCCATCAACGACAGGAAAATTTTTTTCTGAAAGGCTATACCAAAAATGTCAGACAATATACGAGGATAGGTTAATAGTGGGCTTCAAACCCTGTCCTGTGTCGCGTGCTGGATATTGCTACGTATTGGAGGACGCAGAAATCGTCCTCCAATTAAGAATATTCCCGCAATAAGTACTGAAGCGAGTAGCACGCTGTCAAGCTGGGTCGTAGTTGCCCCTGTGATGGCATAGAGCAAGGCAATTGGTAGCGAGCCAGCCATTGTGGCCAGCGCCATCGTCTGCCATCCCATGGTGGATGCACCCGCCATGATCGAGGTCGTCTCGGCAAGCAGCGGCAGCGGACGGGTCACGATGATGGCCAGCCAACCCCATTGCTCTAAAAGCTGATTTGCACGCTGTTGTTCAGCGGGTGTTACAAGATGGGTGAGAATAGAGATACTGCGTCGCCCGATCAAGAACCCAATCAAGCCGCTGCCAGTGTAACCGATGAGCGATAATACCGTGCCTAACCCAATGCCATAGAGCATACCGTTCGCAATCATCACAAAGCTTGATGGCACGGGCAGTAATACATCCGCGACCAGCAGCCCAATCCCTGCCAGGGCAACCATGATGTTGCTCTGGTTCATCCAGCTCTGTGGGTCCGATAGAAATGCCGGGCTGAACCACTCCACAATCAGAAATAGCATTGTGAAGAAGAAAAAAATGGCGCCTGTAATCGTCCAGTAGCGTTTCATGGAGTCTTGTCGGTTCCTTATAATATCTTTAGGCTCTGTAGAGACCATGAATTTATATCTCTTTTAGTCTCAGTAGATCCAAAATGTGTCTTTTATGCGCGGAGGTAGCATTCTCTATTACACGCAGTAGGCCAAAAAAGGGGTAAAATAGCCCTAGGAGGCCAAAATGAACCAAGAATTTAGCGCCGCAGTAACAGGATTCTGTGCCCATGTGAGAATGCTTTCTCCGCAAAGCGAAACTGTAAAACATTACGAAAGTGACCTAAATCAATTTGGCCAGGTGATAGAAAAAAGGCCAAGAGAGATAGGTCGCCAAGAGATAACGACGTTTGTAACGGCGCAACTCGAAGCGGGGATGAGCAGTGCGACGGTCAATCGCAGAGTGGCAACGTTGAGCCGATTTTTCGACTACTTGGCGGATGAGGCAGAAGACGAAAGCTGGTCAAACCCGGTGGTGTGGCGTCTACACCGACTGGATACAGGTTGCCATCTTCCCAGAGATATAGCGGAACGCATCGTCCGCCAGTTATGGGGGGAGCGTGAGTCAAGGTCAGATAAGAGACCAAGTGATGTTGGCCTTGATGCTCGACGTTGGCCTGCGGGTGGGCGAAGTGTCGAAACCAGAGATGGGCGATATTGAAGCTGCCATAAATCCGGACGAACTGTGGTCACTGCGCGTACGCGGCAAAGGGAACAAAGAGCGTCGAGTCTGGTTGACGCCAGAAACCACAGCGCTGTTGGTGAGCTATATGGATGAGCGTCCTGATGCAGTCGATAGCCATCTGTTTCTGACTCGTCGTCACAAAGGCATCAGTGTCCGCGGAATCCAGGAGCGCCTCGATTATTACCGTCAGCAAGCCGGACTCTCCGAGAACGAGGTCTCCTGTCATCGCCTGCGCCATACCTTCGCCAGACGAATGGCAGAGTCGCGTATGCCACTGCCTAGTCTCTCTCATTGGTTGGGTCACAGTCAATTGAAAACGACCCAGATTTACATCGATGGTGCCAATCCTGATATGCGAGCCGACTATGAAGCTGCTATGGAGCAGTTGTCTCGCCAAGCCGCATGCTCGGATATTGAAGGAACGACATCTGCAATAGAGACAGAGAATACTGTGCCTTCTGAACATCGCACAGTGGAGCCAGCTGTTGGCATCTGTTTGTCTGCTGATGAGATCCGTCAACGTCTCACCTCATTGCCGCTCTGGCTTCATCAACCCATCATCTCATTACTTCTCCACCAGCAATTACGCTGGAAAGCCCTCTATCGGCGGGAACGAGCCCTTCAGTGGCTTGGCGAACTCCAACGCGGTTGGCAATGGATGCTCGACCAGCGCATGCTCTCCAGCTTATCCGAACTAAGACGGCGCGATCTCCAAGACTACATCACCCACCTATGTGACTTAGAGTATTCCGTCCATACCATCAATCATTTTATTTGTACCCTCAAGTGTTTTCTGCATTTTGCTGAAGAATGTGGCCAGTCGATCGCTCCGGCTTTATATCGCATTCAACGTCTCAAACGACCCACTACCTTACCTCGTCCGTTGCGCCAGCATGAATTTGCTCAACTTGAACAGTTCGTCTTAAACTCAACGGCTCAGAGCCTTTCTCCTTCCGACCTCCTTGACCGTGCTTGGTTTCTTATTCTGGTTGATGCTGGGCTACGTATGGGCGAAGTGCAAGCTCTGCTCGTTTCTGACTGGAATTCGGATACACAGACTCTGCTCGTTCGAGATGCCAAATCCCATCGTGACCGTCGGTTGCCTGTTACCCAACGCACTGCTCTTGCCATCGATGCCCATCTGCAACATCGCACCGATGACCTGGCTACTCATTCCCCGCTTTTTACTACGCGATGGCTTACCTCTTCGAGCCAATTATGTGCGCAACCATCTTCATGCCTTTGCCGCCCAAGCTAACTTAGAGGGCGTCACTCCTCATCGCTTGCGCCATACCTTTGCCACCCGTTTGCTCAACAGTGGCCTTATGCCCATCACTACCTTGCAGAAACTCATGGGGCACACTCATATCGATACCACCATGCTTTATGCACAGCTCTACGATGAAACCATTCAGCAGCATTATTTAGCCGCTATGGCTTCACATTCTGTTTACGCTATCCCTGAACCTGACCCCGCTATTTGGGGTCCCACTTTGGAGAATGCCTTTGAATCAACTTTTCAATAGCAACCACTTTAACTTTTATGTCTACTGCGTGTAATCTCTAATGCGACTCTACTCGACAGTGACCGGCGTTAGAGATTACACGCAGTAGGATTTCTCAGAGGTAGAGCGTTCAAATGGCGAAAAAAGACGCAGTAGAGAATCTCGGACCATTTGGCACGCTCGAGTCTGTTTTGACTGAGAAGTGCAGGATTATGTCTACTGCGTGTAATAGAGAATGCGACCTCCGCGGATAAATGACACATTTTGGATCTACTGAGTATGGGAAAGTATAAAAATCAGCCACGAAACATGGCCAGATTCTGGCTGTGGATGCTACGCATCTGCAACCAAACACGAAGTGGTCGCTTCGACCTAGCTGACGGCTGATTCGCTGAAAGCTTTTTTATACAGACTTAAGAAGCTTCTCTGTAACCGTAGAGAATAAATATGAACACTGTTCCTGAACTATTGTCTCAACTTCGTCATCACGAAATCAAGATCTGGCTAGATAATGGTCAATTGCGATATAGCGCCCCTGCCCATTCGCTTTCTTCATCCTTACGCCTAGAGCTGGTTAAGCGCAAGGAAGAGCTTATTGAGTTTTTACAGAGCACACAGATCTCTGCTCGCTCTTTTACCTCTTCCATTCAACATGTGGCGCGCGACAAAAAATATTTCCCGCTTTCGTTCTCACAGCAGCGACTGTGGTTCCTTGAAAAAATGGAGCCGAATAAGTCTATTTATAATGACCACCTTATCTTGCTAATGCGGGGTGTGCTTGATGCAGAAGCCTTAAAAAATAGCGTAAATAGCATTGTCGCCCGTCATGAAGCTTTACGGACCAGAATGCCAATAATCGATGATCGCCCCGTTCAAGTCATTGAGCCCACTCTATCATTGGAAATACCAATAATTGATCTGCAGAAGCTGCCCAGTGCCCAAAGAGAAGCGAAAGCAAGCTCTTTTGTCCTCAAAGAAATTCAACGACCTTTCAGTTTAGAGGAGGGGCCGTTACTCCGTTCTAGGATCCTTAAGCTAGCGCCTGATATTCATATCTTTCTGCTCGTGAAGCACCATATTATTACTGACGGCTGGTCTTTCGGCTTATTGCGCCAAGAATTGAATAAACTATATATCGCTTACGCCCATGACTTACCTCTTAAGCTGCCTCGCTTGCCTGTCCAGTATGTAGATTTTACGATGTGGCAACATCAGCGATTGCAAGGGGAAACATTGGAACAGTTGCTCTCTTATTGGAAGCAAAAACTGGATGGCGCCCCTCCGCTGTTGAACCTACCAATGGACTACCCACGTCCGGCGACCCAAAGTTATCGAGGTAGTTCGAAGAGCAGAGTGTTTTCGCCATCTTTGCTTCAAGGGTTAAGGCAGTTGAGTAACCAGCATAATGCAACGCTGTTCATGACATTGTTATCAGCATATAGCACTCTACTGCATCAGTACAGTGGGCAATCTAGTGTTGTGATTGGAACCCCAATTGCCAATCGCAATCAGATTGAATTAGAGCAGCTCATCGGTTTCTTTGTGAATACATTAGCATTACATATTGATCTTTCTGGCAGCCCTAGTTTTGTCGATTTGGTTAGCCGGGTCCGCAACATCGCGCTCGGGGCATATGCCCATCAGGAGCTTCCCTTTGAAAAGTTGGTAGAGGAACTAAAACCGGAACGTAATTTAAGTTATGCACCCCTTGTCCAGGTTATGTTTGTTCTCCAGCAGCGTAATGAATTTATTAAGCTCGATTTGCCAGATTTAGAGATAGGCCCCTTCCGGGTAGATATTGACAAAATCAAGTTCGATCTTTCTTTACACATGATAGAGAAAGATGATGGCTTGAAAGCAATATTGAAATACAACACAGACTTGTTTACTGAATCTACCATCGATCAGATGCTGGATCACTTGGAATGTTTGCTAGAAGCAGTTGTGCGCGACCCTGCTCAAGATATCACGAGAATTTCGTTTCTTACATCAGAAGAAAAGCAGAAAATATTATATGAATGGAATGACACACGAGTTCAATACCCGAGTACGCACTGTTTACACGAGCTCTTTGATGCCCAAGTCAAGCAGACTCCCCATTCACTCGCAATCTCTTTTGATGAAGATCGGCTTTCATATCTACAGTTAAACGAGCGAGCAAATCAACTTGCTCATTATTTGATCAAGCAGGGCATAGGCCCAGATGTTCCTGTTGGCATCTGCCTAGAACGCTCGCTTGATATGGTGATTGCGCTGTATGGCATTCTCAAAGCCAGTGGCGCTTATGTTCCGCTGGATCCATCCTACCCGCAAGAGCGTCTGGAATTTATGATCAAAGACGCACAGGCACCCCTTGTATTGACCAGTGAACATCTCATCGAGAAGCTTCCTGCCCACACAGGACGAACAATCTGTCTGGATGCGGAACAACAGGCAATTAGCCAGGAGTGTTCGACCAACCCCGAGTACAAAGCGACAAAAGAAAATCTTGCATACATCATATACACCTCGGGGTCGACTGGCGTCCCCAAAGGTGTCATGATCGATCATGAGGCGATCTGCAACCGCCTCTATTGGATGCAAGAAACCTTTAATTTGACAGAGGCGGGCGCTGTTCTGCAAAAGACACCCTTTAGCTTCGATGTATCGGTTTGGGAATTCTTTTGGCCTTTGATGGTGGGTGCTAGATTGGTCATTGCACAACCTAACGGCCATCGCGATCCACACTATTTAACCGAAATCATCATCAAAGAGCAGATTACAACGCTTCATTTCGTCCCCTCAATGCTTCAGGGGTTTCTCGATGCGGGTAACTTACAGAGCTGCGACTCTTTGTGTCGAGTCATCTGCAGCGGCGAGGCGCTATCGGTTGATTTGCAACATCGTTTCTTTGAACAGAGTAACGCTCGGCTATACAACTTGTACGGACCGACAGAAGCGGCTGTTGATGTGACATTCTGGGCTTGCCAACCTGACTCGACACGGGCGACCATTCCGATCGGCCGACCGATTGCAAACACTCAAATCTACATCCTGAATAGCCATTTGGAGCCGGTACCGATCGGTGTACCTGGCGAACTTTGTATTGGCGGCATCCAGGTGGCGCGGGGGTATCTAAACCGCCCTCAATTAACCGATGAAAAGTTTGTACCCGATCCGTTTTGCGACGAACCAAGTAAACGTCTTTACAAAACCGGTGATCGGGCAAAGTATTTACCCGATGGCACGATTGAATTTCTCGGTCGTGTAGACCATCAAGTAAAAATTCGTGGATTCCGCATTGAACTTGGTGAGATTGAGACTGTATTACGTTCCCAGCCAGGGGTGCAGGAAGCTGTGGTCTTGGCAAGGGAAGAGAGCCTCGAACACAAGCGCCTGGTTGCCTACATCGTACCCGAAGCTGGACAAAGCGTAACAGGTAGCGAGTTGCAGAACGCGTTACAGCAACGACTGCCAAGCTATATGATTCCCTCTGCTTTTGTCATGGTCGCGTCATTCCCACAAACAAGTAGCGGGAAGATCGACCGGAACGCACTCCCCCTACCAGATCGGGCAACATTAGAGGTAGAAGAACGATTTGTCCTTGCTCGCTCAGAGACAGAAACTCAACTGGCCAATATCTGGTCTCAGGTACTACGTCTGGATAAAGTGGGGGTACACGACAATTTCTTCCAATTGGGTGGCGATTCGATTTTGAGCATACAGATAGTCTCTAAAGCCAATCAGGCTGGCTTGCACCTGGCGGCGAAAGATATTTTCCAATATCAGACTATCGCAGAATTAGCCTGTGTGGCCGATGTTGTCCCGATGCTTCAAGCGGAGCAAGGGCCGGTTGTCGGACCAGTACCTCAAACACCGATTCAGCGCTGGTTCTTTGCACAAGAGCAGCCCAATCCTCACTACTGGAACCAATCGATGCTTCTGGATGTGGCCGTCGGTGTAGATGATAGACTTCTGGAACAGGCAATTCATCGCTTAGTTGAACACCACGATGCCTTGCGGCTGCGATTTTCTCCCACGAAAACTGGATGGCAGCAGGTTAATCATGACATAACAAACTTACCCTCCTTGATTCAGGTTGATCTATCGACGTTATCCGGAACCGAGCAACAGGAGGCGATTGCGACCACGGCTACTCAGTATCAGGCCAGCCTTCATCTCACAAACGGTCCATTGATTCAGCCTGTTCTCTTTCAGATGGGCTCAGGCAAATCGGGCCGTCTGCTCTTGGCTATTCATCATTTGGTTGTTGATGGCGTTTCATGGCGAATTTTGCTTGAGGATCTAGAGACGGTCTATCAACAACTCCAACAGGCAGAAGTCGCCCAGTTGCCCAGCAAAACGACCTCCTACAAGGCATGGGCAGAGCAACTGGTGGAGCATAGTCGTACATCTATCGAGCTGCATCAAGAGCTGGATTATTGGCTGGCGGCCGTGCCACCAAACGTTGGGGAGCTGCCCATCGATCAACCAACAGGCATCAACTCTGTCATGTCTGCTCGGACGGTACGCTTTTCGCTGACCGCCGAAGAGACGCAGGCTTTACTGCACGAAACCCCCAAGGCATATCATACCCAGATCAATGATCTGTTGCTGACGGCTCTTGCCCAGGCTTTGGCCCCTTGGCTTCAATCGCGCCAGCTTTTGGTCGCCTTGGAAGGACACGGGCGTGAGGATCTATTTGAGGGTGTCGACCTTTCGCGTACAGTGGGTTGGTTTACGAGCATTTTCCCCGTGCTCCTAGATTTAGGTGCGGAGCCAACCGTTGGAAGCGAACTTAAGACCATTAAGGAGCAGTTGCGTCACATTCCCAATCGTGGCATTGGTTATGGAATTCTGCGCTATCTCAACCCTGACGATGACCATATCGTCCTACTTGAGACACAGCCCGAACCAAAACTCTCTTTCAATTATTTGGGGCAGTTCGATCAGGCATTAACGGATGTTGCTTTATTTCAGCCTGCCCGCGAATCTAGCGGTCTTCATCACAGCCCCGAAGGCAAGCGTAACTATTGGCTAGAGATCAACTGCAAGATATCGGATGGACGGTTCCAGATTGATTGGGCCTATAGTACGGAACTTCATAACCGAGAGACCATTGAACAGTTAGCAGAACAATATATGACTGCTTTGCGTGAGCTCATTGACCATTGTTGCTCTGTCCAAGCCCCCTCCTTCACGCCGTCAGACTTCCCATTGGCGGCATTGGATGAACAAGAGTTTCAGCAGCTAACCTCTTTAATTGGTGAAAGTGGCGAAAGGGTGGCACAACCATGAAAAATGTCGAAGATATTTATCCCTTGTCGCCCATGCAGCAAGGAATGCTTTTTCATACACTTTATAACGCAGAGTCAGATGTGTATCTGACGCAGGCTGGCTATGTTCTGGGAGAAAATGTAGATATTTCGCTCTTCCGGCAGACCTGGCAAAAATTGCTTGACCGACATCCAGCCCTTCGTAGTGCGTTTGTCTGGGATGGGTTGGACAAACCGCTACAGATCGTCTACCAAGATGTCGCTATCTCTTGGGATGAGCAGGATTGGCGCGATTTGTCCGAGAAAGAGCAGCAGACCCAGTTCAATGCGCTTTTGAGAACCGATCGGCAGCGGGGATTCGAATTGTCTCAGCGGGGGTGGTTCAAAATTAGGTTTACACTTTTGATATATAGACAAAAATCTATATGAGACCGTTTTCTCTCTGAGAACCGGCGAAATCAGAGAATATAAACGTTCTTTCTGTTTCTAAAAGTGTAAACCTATCTATCCAGCTAAAATGAACCACCCCGTCTCAGCCTCCGCTTATGCGCTTGACGCTGGCCAGGCTCTCGGAGAAGAGATATCGATGTTTATGGAGCCATCATCATCTCCTGCTGGATGGTTGGAGTCTCAGTAGATCCAAATTTGGCGTTTTTGACTATTTTCAGTCGGGAGAGAAGGGATTTTGGGGCCATTTTTTCAGATCTCAGTTGCCAAAAACAGCCAATTTCATATCTAGAAATCGCTTAAATTTTACGTAAATGCTAGGTATTGACTGGCAAATACGTATTTATGTCAACTAATTAGCCCAAATTCTCTCTCTAAACCTGAAATTTGGATCTACTGAGTCTATCGCTCGTGCGCCAGGAGATCCCGTTGATCTATGCAGCCCTGAAGCGTGGAGAAGAACCTGTTCTAGAATACCGTCGTCCATATCGAGAATACATTGCCTGGCTTCAACGGCAAAACTTAAGGCAAGCAGAATCATTCTGGCGGGAACGGCTGGCCAACCTGACCGCACCAACCCCCTTGGGAATAGATGGTAGCCCAGAGCGTGAGGAGCATGTTGAGGGACGGTATGATGAGCAGCTCTACCACTTCTCCGAAAAGACAACAACTGCACTGAAGTTGTTCGCACGCCAACACCACATAACGCTCAACACCTTGTTTCAGGGGGTGTGGGCCTTGCTCTTGAGCCACTACAGCGGCGAAGAAAGTGTTCTGTTTGGCGCAACTGTCTCGGGCAGACCAGCAGAGATACCTGGCGCTGAGACCATGATTGGGCTGTTTATCAACACATTACCAGTTCGTGTTGATGTTGCCCCCCAGGAGAACCTTCTTCCCTGGTTAACGCGGTTACAGGAATACTTGGTGGAGATTCGTCAATTCGAATATTGTCCACTAACACAGATCCATGCGTGGAGCGACATCCATAAAGGTCAACCATTCTTTGACTCCATCCTCGTCTTTGAAAACTATCCAACGGGACGGGCCAAATCAGACCACGAAGACGGGTTATGGATGCGTAACGATTATTTTGTGGAGCGCACAAATTACCCGTTGACCATATGTGTCGGACAAGATGGCAAGTTGTCAATCAAGGTAATTTATGATGTAGAGCGTTTTACAGATGATGCAATTGAGCGCCTACTGGGACATATCCAAACCCTACTCGCAAAGATCGTGGCTACTCCTGAAAGCCAACTCGTGGAGCTATCGCCCTTAACTGCATCAGAGCGACGCAAACTACTGGATACATGGAACAATACGCAAGCCACCTACCCTCGAGATCGGTGCATACACCACCCATTCGAGGCACAAGTTGCGCAAACACCCGATGCCGTAGCCCTTGTTTCCAATGGTCATAAATTGACCTACAGGGAATTAAATCAGCAAGCCAATCAATTAGCCCACCACCTACAACGACTCGGTGTAAAGCCCGAAATGCCCATCGGCATATTTGTCGAACGTTCACAGGATATGGTCATTGGGATACTCGGAATCCTCAAAGCAGGTGGTGCTTATGTCCCATTGGATCCAGCATACCCCAAAACGCGGCTGGCCTTTATCTTGACGGATACAATGGCCCCTGTGGTGCTCACGCAACAACATTTGCTTTCTCGTCTGCCCCAAAACAACGCACAGACGTTGTGCCTGGATAGAGATTGGCCGCTCATTGCTCAGGAAGATGCCTGCAATTTAGCTGCAAGCGCTAAGTCGACCAATTTGGCCTATGTTATCTATACATCCGGTTCAACCGGACAGCCGAAAGGGGTTGCCATTGCTCACCAGAGTGTCCTTGCGCTCCTTAGCTGGTCTATGGATATTTTCCCCCCTGATGATCTGACAGGTGTTCTGGCGGCTACTTCTATCAACTTTGATCTCTCCGTGTATGAGCTGTTCTTGCCGTTGAGCTGTGGCGGTACGATCATCTTAGTACAGGACGCGCTTGAACTGCTCACCACGCCACCATCCTATCCCGTCACCCTGATCAATACAGTTCCGACCATCATGTCTGAGCTGCTGCAGGCTGCTGCAATTCCTGATACAGTTCGGACCGTTAACCTGGCTGGTGAACCATTGACGCGTGAACTGGTGCAACAAGTATATGAGCAAGCGCAAGTGGAGCGTGTTTACAATCTGTATGGACCCTCAGAAGATACAACATACTCTACCTATATGCTAATAGACCGTGATGATGATGGTAAGCCATTAATTGGCCGACCAATTAGCAATACACAAGCATATGTTTTGGACAAGTACCTGCGTCCTGTGCCTACTGGCGTGCCGGGAGAGCTATATTTAGGCGGGGCAGGTCTGGCACGGGGCTATCTAAATCGCCCCGAGTTGACGAGAGAGCGATTTATTGATGATCCCTTGCATCCAGAATCAGATGCCCGGCTTTACAAGACGGGAGATCTTGTGCGCTATCGGTCAGATGGCAACCTCGAATTTTTGGGGCGCATTGACCATCAAGTAAAGATTCGTGGATTCCGCATCGAGCTGGGCGAAATCGAAGCAGCCCTGCGTATGCAAAGCGGAGTGCAAGATGTCGTGGTTCTTGCCCGCGAGGATGAGGCAGGGCATAAACAGCTGGTTGCCTATATCGTGCCTGTAGAAGGTCAATCCGTTGCCGCGGGCGAGTTACAGGTTGGGCTCAAGCAACAGCTGCCAGACTACATGATTCCCTCTGCCTTTGTGTCGTTGACGGCGTTCCCGCAGACACCAAACGGCAAGCTGGATCGACGCGCCCTGCCAGCACCTGACCGTGCGTTCTTGGCAATGGGTGAAGAGTTTGTGTCCCCCCAATCTGACTTGGAAAAGCAGTTGGCAGGCATCTGGGCAGACGTACTGAAAGTAGAGAAAATTGGGATTCACGACAACTTCTTTCACTTGGGCGGCGATTCAATTCTGAGCATCCAAGTTGTCTCGAAGGCCAATCAGTCTGGTCTATATTTGACGCCCAAAAAGCTATTTCAACATCCGACAATTGCGAAATTGGCGGCTATCGCTGATGAGAAGCCAACCATTCAGGCGGAGCAGACGCCGATCGTTGGCCCGGTAGCGCTAACACCCATTCAACGCTGGTTTTTTGCGCAAGAGTATTCGAATCCCTCTCACTGGAACCAGGCAATGCTGCTGGAGACGCCAGATGATGTCAACGTGGCACACCTCGAGCAAACAATACAATCCCTGACCGAACATCACGATGCATTGCGTCTGCGCTTTACGTTCCATGAGGCTGAATGGCAGCAGGTCAACTCTGCACCGATAGAGGCAGTCCCTCTCATCAAGGTCGATTTGGCTTCTCAGCCCCCTTTGGCCCAGAGAGAGACCGTTGCCACCATTGCCAGTCAATATCAATCCAGTCTCTGTTTGACAGAGGGCCCTCTGATCCAGGCTGTCTTTTTTCACCTGGGGATACAGCAACGAGGACGCCTGCTTCTCATCATTCATCACTTAGCCGTTGATGGTGTTTCGTGGCGGATTCTGCTAGAGGATCTACAGACAGCTTATGGTCAACTGCAAGCAGAGAGTGCGATTCAGCTTCCCCCAAAGACCACATCCTACAAGCAGTGGGCGCAGCAGCTAACGGAATATAGCCAGACGTCATCAGAACTCCATCAGGAGCTTGACTACTGGCGGACGGCTATTCCTCAGAACGTTACCCGCTTGCCTGTAGACAAGCCAAGGGGCGAGAACTCGGTTGCTTCCGGTCGGTTCGTGCGCCTATCGCTCAGCGCGGCAGAGACCCGTGTTCTGATCCAAGAGATCCCCAGAGCCTACAATACCCAAATCAATGATCTACTCCTGACGGCGCTGGTACAATCTTTTTCTTCTTGGCTTCACTCACATACGCTTTTGGTCGCGCTTGAGGGTCACGGACGTGAGGCGCTTTTCAACGATGTCGATCTATCGCGCACAGTAGGGTGGTTCACCAGCATCTTCCCCGTTCTGCTAGAGCTGAATGATAGTCCAGACATTGGTGTTCAGTTAACTTCAATCAAGGAGCAGCTCGCTTGCATTCCGCAGCGAGGCATCGGCTATGGAATTCTGCGCTATCTTCGCCAGGATGACGATATCGCTGCCCAATTGGAGCGACAGGCCCAACCAGAAGTCTCTTTCAACTATCTTGGTCAATTTGACCAGACGTTCTCTGAAGCCACTCTTTTTCAATCTGCAAACGAGTCTAGTGGAGCCGATCGGAGTCCTCACGGCAGGCGGCCTCATCTACTCGAAATTAATGGTCAGATCATCGATGGCTGCTTGCAGATGGACTGGGGATACAGCGCCGAACTGCATGATGACAAGACCATCGAGCAGTTGGCTCAACGATACATGACCGCTCTACGATCCCTCATTGAACACTGTTGTTCTGTGCTGACTCCTTCTCTGGCACGGTCAGATGTGGTTGAAGAACGCGTAAAAGATATCTATCCAGCACGGTCAGATACCCATCCTCAAAATGGGGCAACACCACCGCTCACTTCTGTTGGTACAGATCTCGCTATCATCGATTCGACGCTGGTGGCCATCCAGCCATCCGGTTCCAAGAGACCATTTTTCTGTATCCATCCGCTTGATGGCACGGTCATACAATATTATGGTTTGGCCCATCACTTAGGCCCAGAACAGCCGCTTTATGGACTCCAAATTCCGAATCTTATCCTGAATGGTGGAGAGCCAAAACTGAGCCGCAATCTTAAGGAGATCGCCGCCCAGTACATTGAGGCCATCTCTCATATTCAACCAACAGGTCCATACTTGTTGGGTGGGTGGTCTTTTGGTGGCATGGTTGCCTTTGAAATGGCTCAACAGTTGCAGCAGGCGGCGCAGCAAGTTGGTTTGCTTGCTGTTATCGATATTGGTCCCTCGAGCGAACCTATTGACGACAACAACGCCCCGTTGTTAATCAAAATTGCCCAAGAAATGGCCCAGGTATTTGCTGAAGATCTATTGATATCCCTCAACGAGTTGAGAGACTTACCCTTTGATGAGCAACTACGCTATACGCTGAAACAGCTATACCGAGCCGGTGTCGTGCCTACTGAGGGCGAACGCGAGTTCGCGAGATTGCGACGTATATTTCGGATTAACAAAGCCCATTGCCAAGCCTTAGAATGCTATTTTCCCCAGAGCTATTCTGGTGAGATAACCTTTTTTAAAGCAGAGCAGACAATACCGAACGTTCAGAGTACTTTGCAGACATCAGATCCTAGACTATTGGGATGGGATAAGATATCAGATAAACCAGTTATGCTATATGAAATTCCTGGAGACCATTTTAGTATATGGGACGAGCCTCATGTTCAAGTGCTCGCAAATCACCTTAAAAATTGTATAAATCGCCCAATAACCTCTCACTATTTATCGGTGGTATAGCACAAGGCGTAGCTTCAAAATTCCTTTTGGAGGAAAGAAATGAGCAAGATAAGTTCTGTTGTATTACCTGGAAATACATCATTGGAGAATAAAAGAGAAAAGGCTTTAGAATCGTTTTCTCAAAAAGCCACAGAATCTCCTCCAACCATTGAGAAAGCTATATACGATATCTTATCCCATATAGGCGAAGATCCCAACAGAGAGGGATTGGCGCGTACACCATATCGAGTTCACAAAATGTATCAAGAGCTTCTTTCTGGTTATCATATAGATCCGGTCTCTCTCGTCAATAACGCTTACTTTCAAGTAGACGGGTGCAAAGAGATGGTAGTCGTCAAGGGGATTGAATATTTTAGTATGTGTGAACATCACATGCTTCCGTTTTATGGACGTGTACACATTGCCTACATGCCACGGAACAGGGTCATTGGTCTCTCCAAAATTCCACGAATTGTCGAAATGTTTGCTCGGCGCCTACAGATTCAAGAGAGGATGACTCGCCAAATTGCAGAAATGATAGACGAAGTTTTGAATCCTCAGGGTGTGGCTGTCGTTGCAGATGGTATGCATATGTGCATGGTCATGCGCGGTGTGAAAAAAAATCATGCTCGAATGGTTACGAGTTCTATACTGGGGATATTTGAAAACGAACCTTTATTCTTTACTTTCTGGTAAAGGCTTGAGTGACAAAGGGCAAACCGAAAGGGGCGGAAAAAAGAATCCACCCTGAAAAAACGGGATAAAATGTAAAAATAGTGCTCGGCTAGTTTAAGCAGCGGCATTGAGGCGGCGATGAGCGAGAACGCCTTTAGGAAATGGTGAAACCGAGGCCTTTTCCGAAAGTCAGGGTCGAGTTGGTCAGGAGTTGGAAAAAGAGCACTCGAGAGAACACGGCGCAGCCTGCCGGGAGTGGATTGAGGCTCTCGAGCCCAGTAGCCAGTCGGTATGGGAGGAAGAGAAGCGGCTAAATGGGAAAGAAGATTGCCAGCCAGCAGCCCCAGTTCAGGTAAGCGGAAACAAGCCTCATCGGCATGAACAAATTGACGATGTAAGCCAATCATCTGCTTGGAAGCCAAGGGGGGATGTTCAACAGGCCAGCGTTCCAGGTAGACAAGATAAATGGTTTCAGGCTGCAAAGTCATAACGGTCGCCAAAACCAAAGGTGTGTGTAGGCCGGATCCTGAATGACGTAAATCGAGTAGGTACGGTTGGCTGTATCCACCTTGGTTGTTCTGGGGACGAGATTGTGCCATGCTTGATAGCAAATCAGGCGACCACTATAGAGAAAGCGACCAGACGAGTCCGGAGTTGTAGCCTCGAGTCGCTTTCCCTTATAGCTGCGAGAGCGGTCGCACAATATCACCATATTCAGGTGGTCTGCCTTTTCTTTGCGTTTGGGGAACTCATTGCGGCGCACTGTGCAGTTAATCGCTTCCCAGGACAAATCGGTCTATGCCGCTTTCTAGCATTTCTCTGATTGTAAACCCGGCATCGACCACCGCCACTTCGTCTGACTCCAGTGATTTCTTCGTCTCTTTCAGCAGCTTTTTCCGAAACTCACTTTCCTTTGTTCCAACCGTGCATCTCATGATTGCCTTGAGCAGTGGCACTGCTTCCCGCCTATCTCCCCGAGCTTATCATCACTCCAAAGATGAGCGGGCAATGCCCGACGAGCCGTTGAGTTATAGAGTCGGTTCACTTTCCCTTGCGCTTCGGTCGCCAGAACCCTGTGATATCTATGCTTTTCACTCGGTACCCTTCTAACTTTTTTGCCTCCCATTCCCCTTTCCACTTCTTCTTGCCACGACCCCAGCAGACTTGTGATATCCCATGATCCATATCGAAAGCTCCACCAGCTTCGCCGGAGCTCCTCATCTTCAAACCCGCTTTCTTTCAATGCGCTATGGATTGCTCCTCGACTTTTCAGAAACGACCCATTCAGCATTGCCCACATCAGACGCATTACATTTACGTTTGTTCCCATCGGCGTTACTTGCAATACATTCATCAGTACTGCTATAGTTATTTCTGGCGCGGTTAGCATTCCTTCCTCCTTTTTGGGTTCTCTACCTTTTGGATGAACTGCTAACCGCTTTTTGTCACATTTCTCACCTCATCTCTTTTCTTTTACCAGAAAGTAAAGATAAAGACCAACATGTCTGCCTGGAATGGCTTTGGCTTTTCCTGACGGAGTGGACACTTTATTTTCTGGAAAAGCTTTAGAGTAGTATAACGCACCTTTCACCAGTGGCGGGTTTTACCCGGTCAGATACGAAGGAGCGACCAATGGTGTGAACGAAACAACGCAATTCGGTGCTGATCCCCCGCCGTCTGGGGTGCAAATAATGTTGGCGGCGATACCCCAGCCACCCGACCAAGAAACTAGACGACCCGAATGACCGAACAGTTCCACGCCGTGCGACCACATTGTACCCGATAAGATACACGAAAACAAGCAGTTTTTTGCTTACGCGCGGGGCAATCGCGAACTTTGCCGATCAGCGTTAGCCCAAGGCGCGGATTAAAGATGTTATCGGTCGCGCCTGTGGTGAGGCCCAGCTCCTCTAAAAAGAAGTGATAGAGGGTCGACTCTTCATGGGTTCCGGGTACGCCATCCTGCGGCAGATAGACCATGCCCGACACATGTTCAATCACCCGCGCCAGGATGATGGGATCTACGTTGCTGCATGCATAGTCGCCCAGCGCATAGGGCAGACACCGGCCAACCGTAGCGGTCAACAGTTCATCGACCGTGGGCATGGGAATCAGATACCCCTCGGCTGTACCATTGGGTTGGAACGGTTTACTCCACCCCAATGCAGCCGGCCCCCGTTCCACATTGATATCGCCCCACTGGGCACGCAGCTTTGCCCCGCTCCTTATTCATATGGACTCTTTGTCATCTGAGTTGGTTTGCGTGGTTATGCCAGAATGCACTATGATTGGCGATATCAGTATATGATAGAGATAGGTCGCTCTCCTTCCACGTTCATGCACTATCCAGAGGTGAATTCAGCATGATATCTACAAGTGAAATGACTGAAACTGAGGTTCGCGCCACGATTGATACCTACCTGACGAAAGCAATGGGGCCTGAATACAGAACGGGACAAGTACGATCGAGTGAAGATGGTCGTTGGGGATTTACAGTTCTCTGCCAACGGGATGATATGAGTCGCACACCTGCAGTTGGAACTCTTTGGGCAGATCCAACTACTGGTCAGATAGAAGTGTTGAATGATGAGCAACTCCGTGAGATGCGTGAAGCGGGAGCTGTGCAAGCGGCTCAAGCACACAACGAACTAGCCAAAGATGAGAATGGCTATGTTTTACGGCGGTATGCACGGATTCAAGCAAATGTCTGGATCAGCGACCGGGTTGGGCTAAAAATCAAGGCGTCAGGCGGCACCTTTGTTCGCTCGGACCCACCGGAACTCCCATTCAGGCAGCAGCTCAACGCTCCCACGCTCCGTCAAGAAACGCTCCTGAACGATTTGCGGCGGGCGCTTGAGAATGGGCGGCTAATGGACTACGACTCTACGCCCTCTTGTCAACTCATGCCCCCCAATGGCGAGACGATCCGCTCGCCTTTTCGCTAATTCGTTCGCTCTTGGCGGCATGGCAATGGGTACACCAGGTACCGAAACCGAAAAAGCCCCTGGATGCTTGTGGGCAGCTGCCAAAGGGATATCGAGAGCGTGCCCAATCAGCCTTCTGGCAATTGGAACGCTGGGGGACAGCAGCTTGGCCACTCTTGGACAAACTGCCACATAGGCTCGAGCGAAGTGATGAAGAAGAAACGGCAGATGCCATACGAGAAGCAATGGCACGCGCACGACAATCTGGCGCACCACAAGCACAAAGTATAACAAACTTGCAGGCAAATCAATCTGGCGCAACGAACTATGCGGGAACCTTTCTGCTTCTACGAGCCGTATTGGATGCTCGTCTTCCCTGGCTCACGTCAGATATGGGCTATCCCATTTTTTTATTGAGGGAGAAGAAATTGAGGGAGAAGAAATTGAAGAAGAGGAGAACGATGAGAACTCAGTCACTCCGTTGCTACTGGCTCTCGGTTTGCGTTGGGCAGGTGTGCCAGTCGATGAATCTGCAACGCTGGATGCGGGCTTGGGGTGGCTGGCGGGTCTTGCCGACACGCAGGAATGGTCGGCACTCCAATCTCAATGGCGACAAGTAACCGACGAGAAGCACATTGATTTCCAAAAATCGCTCACACGCGTGCTCTTTGGACAAGTCATACAGGACGATGCTGAACTAAAGGATATACTGACCGATTGGTCGAGCTGGTGGCAGGAACGAACGGACGAAAAGCCCACGTGGCTCATGGACGCGGACCTCCAACAACGTTGTGGCACACTCCCCTCAGAATTGACTGTCCAGATCGTCGCCAATGTGCCAGACAATCGCAACGCAGATGATAGTGAAGCAGATGATAGCGATTTCGATACAGAATCAGAGGATCCCAATGTGGCCCACGCTCAGAACCTGAGCGCCCACGCCCAGAATCTGGGCACCCTCACCCAGGCCCTTGAGGCTCTCGAGGAGGGCGCTTGCATCCCGCAAGCGGACCGTGCGACTCGTTGCGATTTCTCTGCTGCGCCTGTGGGCACGCTGGCTGCGTCAATTTGCCAACTCCAGCGCGCCCTACCTGCTCAGCAACTTTATCCGACGAGGGGGCGCCGTGCAGGTGGATGACGAACAGATTCAGGCGCAGTTAGAGCCGCTGCCGCTGGATATTGTGCTGCAGTTAGTCGACTATCTCGATCCAATTGAGCGGGTCTCATGGCTCGAAAAGCGAACTGTAGGCTACAAAATCTTGGAGCAAGAATGACGACAATGGTTTCAAATCTCTACAATCAGGTCGGGTAGCGAGGATCAACTGATAAATCTGTGAATGGCTTCATTCGCGTTGTCTTGAAATATTCTGTTGTTCAAATGGGGTGGTTCAAAATTAGGTTTACACTTTTGATATATAGACAAAAATCTATA